>CAZLZS010000028.1:0-2648 GCA_964564105.1 uncultured Candidatus Saccharibacteria bacterium | reverse complement strand
GAATGAGCATTATCGCTTCCTCGCTGTCCGAAATTCTCTTCATTTCTCCGCCTCTTACCGGGCGGAGTTTTCTTTCTGGACTTTTCTCAACCAGCCGCCCAATTGCCGGCCGACCTCGTTCAGCTCTTTTGATAAATTGATGTACTTTTTATCATCCACCGCTTGAATTTCCCAAGTGATCTGCAGCATAAATTTTAGTGCGTCTAATTTACACGAGGCGAGCTCAAGCAGGGGTGTTTTATCACGGACAATCTGTAAAGCTCTGAAAACTAATTCGATTATTTCTATAAACAACCCGTCAATTTTTATCCCCAAACTGTAACGAGGAACTTTCGGCATGTGAACTTGAAATCCATGCCATAATTTATACGCCGTCATCAACCGTTCAATAATCGGTAAAGTTCGTGCGGGGGGGGGTACTCAAGGGCGAGTTTTTATTATGAAACGGCAATTGTTGCATCGCTATGAGGATATCATATCGCCGGAGAACCTGCTCGGCGCTTGGCGGGAATTTGTCCGCGGCAAGCGGCATAAACCCGATGTTCAGACGTTTGCTTTTCATCTGATGGATAACATTCTCGCACTTCACCGCGACCTGCAAACTCAAACCTACCGCCACGGCCCGTATCAGCATTTTCGCATCAACGACCCCAAACCGCGTGACATCCATAAGGCGACAGTGCGCGATCGGCTTGTCCATCACGCCACCCACCGCGTTCTTTACTGGTTCTACCATCAAATTTTCATCGCTGATTCTTTTTCCTGTCGTTTGGGCAAGGGTACACATCGAGCGCTCAATCGTTTCCGCGCCTTGGCCTACCGCGCGAGCCAGAATCACACCAGCACTGTCTGGGTTCTGAGGGGCGACATCAAGAAATTCTTCGCCAGCATTGACCACGAGATTCTTCTGTCTATTTTGCGAGAGAGGATAACTGATGAAAAAATCGTTTGGCTACTTATTGAAATCGTTTCCAGTTTTCATTCCACTCGTCCCGGCGTCGGTCTTCCCCTCGGCAATCTCACCTCGCAATTGCTCGTTAACCTCTACCTGAACGAATTTGATCAGTTTGTTAAACATCGTTTGAAAGTCAAACATTATCTCCGCTACGCCGATGATTTTGTTCTATTATCGCCCGATCGAGGTCAGCTGATTGAGTCACTATCATATATGGGAGTATTTTTACATGAGCAGTTGAGACTGGTTCTTCATCCCGACAAGGTTTCTCTCAAAACTCTGGCTTCGGGCGTGGATTACTTGGGTTGGGTACATTTTCCGGATCATCGGGTGTTGAGGACAGCGACAAGGTGGCGGATGTTAAAAAATATCAAGCAACAAGAAGGGAGAGAAAGAGAAAGGTCAGTCGCGTCTTATTTGGGATTGATCGGTCACGGAAATACCTATAAATTACGAAGTTTGATACAATAATAGCCATTGAAAGCTAGCCACCGGCAATTAGTCACTGATTTAATCGAGAGCGGCGTTTTGAAAACGTCGGAGATCATCACCGCTTTTGAGGTGATTGATCGGGCGGATTTTTTACCCGTATCAGAGTTAGGACAAGCGTACATTAATGAACCCTTAACTCTTGGCTTTGGCCAGACTATTTCTCAGCCCTGGACCGTGGCGTTTATGCTGGAAAAGTTACAAGTGCAAATCGGGCAGAAAATTTTAGACATCGGTTCGGGTTCGGGTTGGCAGACAGCGCTCTTGGCTCACCTTGTTGGTCAGACAGGTAAAGTTATCGGCCTAGAGCTAATCCCGGAACTTCATCAGCAGAGCGTCAAGAATATCGCCCGCTATAGTTTTATCAGACGAGACATCGTGGAACTCCATTGCTTGAATGCCGCTAGGGGGTTTCCGCCCGCGTCGCCATTTGACCGGATCATTTCGGCCGCAGCGGCACCTGATATCCCCTCGGTCTGGCTGGAACAGTTGAAAGTCGGCGGACGGCTCGTGGCGCCGGTTGATTCAACGATTATTTTAGTCTGTAAGATTGCGCCGGACAAATTTGAGCGCGAAATCTTCCCCGGTTTCGCCTTTGTGCCGTTTGTGGCTGAGTAGTTTAGGTTAAGAGTTTCTCCACGATCGTTTTGACGATTTCTCCCTTGGCGCGGCCGGATAATTCTTTCATTAGCGCGCCGATAACTTTACCGATATCTTGTTTGGTGTTTACGCCGCCCGCGGCGATTTTTTCTCTGGCCAATTTTTCAATCTCGACCTCGGTCATCGAGGGTGGCAGGTAAGTTTTTAAGATTTCCAGCTCGGCCGTTTCTTGATCAACGAGATCTGGCCGTCCGCCGGCCGCGAATTGCTCAATGGAATCCTGCCGTTTCTTGGCCTCGCGCCGGATGACGACGAGTGTTTCTTCATCCGCCAGTGTCTCGTTTGGTTTCCGCCTTTTGACCACAAGTTCATTAGTAAAGGCGGCGACGAGTCCGCGTATGACATTCAACCTCAGCGGATTTTTCCCCAGCATCGCCTTTTTTATTTCCCCTTTAATCTTTTGGTGGAGCATCTTTATTATTCTAGCATATTTTTCTAGAGTCTGTCGCGGCTGTTTTTTATTATTATCTGCTATAATAATATCTATGCCATCGGTTTGTTTTTATTTTCAGGTCCATCAGCCGCGGCGGGTGAAGAAGTACCG
>CAZLZS010000027.1:0-2754 GCA_964564105.1 uncultured Candidatus Saccharibacteria bacterium | reverse complement strand
GAAAAGTGGCAGCAATATTTATCAACAGTGTCACCCCTTGAGGTTAACTAAAGGGTCTGACAATTTCGAGCTGTAATTTGTAACTATTGCCATGACGCAATAATCCCAGGTAAGAATTAATGGCCGCCTCGATCGACCGCGCCGTTAATCGCAGCACCATCCGCCGCCGTGTCACCCGACGCAACACCCGATGATCCGGGAAATGCACCCAACCGAGAAAATCGACGCCCGAGGCCAAAGTTTTTATAGAAACCTTATCGGGATGAAAAACCAACCCCAACCGCTCGTGCAAAAATACTCCCATATATGATAGTGTTTCTGCCAGCCGGGTTCTGTCAGGAGAAAGAACAACAAAATCATCCGCATAACGGATGTAATGTTTGACTTTTAGCTCGTGTTTTACAAAGTAATCAAACTCGTTCATATAAATATTGACAAGTAGTTGGGAGGTTAGATTGCCGAGCGGAAGACCGACCGAGAAGCTAGTGATGATCTGTTGTAGCAACCAGATAATTTTCTCGTCCGGTATCTGTTCCCGCAGAATAGCCAAAAGAATCTCGTGATTAATACTGGCAAAGAATTTCTTGATGTCACACTTCAGAATCCAGCAGGTACGGGTGTGATTTTGACTGACTTCGTAAGCTAAGTCGCGGAAGCGATTGATGGCTCGGTGTGTGCCTTTGCCTAGTCGGCAAGAGAAGGAATCGGGAAGGAAAACTTGATGATAGAACCAGTAGAGAACGCGGTAAATGGCGTGGTGGACTAATCGGTCGCGGACGCTGGCCTTGTGGATGTCGCGCGGTTTCGGGTCATGGATCCGGAAATGTTGGTAACCGCCATGGTGGTAAGTTTTGACAGATAAGTCGTGGTGTAAATCTAGAATGTTATCCATCAAGCGAAATTGAAATTCTTGTACATCGGGCTTGTAGCGCTTACCGCGGATAAACTCCCGCCACGCGCCGAGCAAGTTTTCGACGGATATGATATAATCGTAAGATAAATGAAAAATTTTTCTGGTCATCCTTTTAAGCCCCCCCCCCGACGGAAATTGGAGAAAACTTTTGCCATTGTTGCAGGAATTAAAGAATGTTTATTTAATTTGGTTCCAATACTATCAGACTTTACCGAAAACCCATCGCCATACTTTGGGACAGAGGATTGATTCTATTCTAATCGAGACCATTGAAGCGACCGCCACGGCGTCTTTCCTTGGCCCATCAGAAAAATTGCCATTCGTTCGCTTAGCCATCAGAAAAATTGATACAGTTAAAATCTTATTAATGATTCTGTGGGAAACTGATTCATTGGAGGATAAAAAATACATCAGCTTGTCGGAGAAGTTGGAAACGATTGGTCGGATGCTCGGCGGTTGGCACGGGCAACTGACAAAACAAAACTCCCCCAACCATTAAGATTGAGGGAGAAATGAAGTGAGTTGCGAAGCCCCGCGAACCACCAGTTGTCATTCCAGTCGTTGTCGTTGCGGTTGACGTTCACGTTGCGCTTGTCGTCGTTCCAACGGTTGAACGCGGCAATATTGTATAAAGAACCTCCCTTACCACTGCCCCTTGAATCCATTTAATAAACGGAAGCTTGAAGCTGTATCGTATTCGGCATCTTCAATACCCTAGCCCTCTATACCAAGTAACTTCATTTTTTGAAGTACCCACATAAGTCCTCCGTCTTAATCCGCTTTCGCCAACTGGTGAAAAGTAAACGAAGACGCTCTCAACTTATGGACACTGGATTCGGTAGCGGGCAACCCATTCGCCGTAGCGAACATAATCACCCACATATTCACCTACTACCAAAAGTATTTTAGCAAAAGGTAAGAAAAAACACACCTGGCGATGTGTTTTCCATTGTTTACGTTTTGGAATACGTTTGACGAAAGTCGTCAGAGGACAAAGTTCAAAGGTTCTAAGGCCAAAGGTCTTAAACCCTAAGCGTCGAGTCCTACTTGCGAAGCCCCGCGAACCACCAGTAGTCACTCCAGTCGCTGCCGCGGCGGTCGACGCGCACGCTGCGCTCGTCGCCGAACCAACGGTTGAACGCGGCAAAGCACCACTTACCTTCCTGGTTCTTCCAATGAGTACCATTAGGTCGGTCATCGGCGAAAGTCGGATCGGCGGCGTTGACGGCGGCCTGAGCCAGCGGATCGGGTTTCAGGTTACGGAGATCAAATTCCTTGGCGAGTCGGTCATCACTGATCACTCCGTTCTGATATGCTTCGGGTGAAGGTTTGAAGAAATACATATCAACCTCATCGCCTTCGCCTTGTGGCATGGTAGCCACAACCTTGCGGTCGGTGTACTGCTTGCGATCGGTGGCGTCGAGCGCTTCCTGCGGAGTAAGGCTGCGGTTCACCTTCACGCGGCGAACGATGAGGCTGCTGATCGCTTCAACGCGTTTGCGGAATGGAGTAAGTAATTCCATTCCAAGGTTGTCTACCCCCAATACTTGCTGGACTGAAGCCAACTCAAATTCTGCTCGATGCTTCCGCAAGGCGTCGCGGAGTTTATTGACCACATTATCGATTTGTCCATCCGTGATCATCTTCGACTCGGTAGATGCGGTCATGGTCTGTCCCATGTCGTCATCCTTCCTTTCTTGGTGGCAAGGTTCAATAGCGATAGACAGCAACGTGCTGAATATCCTATTCTTTTCTAATTATACACCCGCACGATTACCTTGTCAAATCCGCGTACAGTTAACCTTATGAGGTGACATTTCTGCTAGATTGGGGTAACAAAG
>CAZLZS010000026.1:0-3717 GCA_964564105.1 uncultured Candidatus Saccharibacteria bacterium | reverse complement strand
AACAGAAAAGTTCCACTTCGACCTCCTGGCAACCGGTGCCGCTAATCGGGAAGTGTTCGGCGGTGATGTTGGAGTTCACCGAGTCATATCGTCCGGCGGCGATCATCTCGGCGAGGGTCTGGTCGTAATTGACGACCAGTTTGTAGGCGGGGCGGACGGTGGACTTCTCGACCGCCTTCTGGCTACTCTCCTCTTCTGGCGGACACAGGTCCCGAAGGAACTCTTGGAGTCCTTTGGGATTATCAATCCATCCTTGCATGACAGTACCATCCATGTTTGGCAGATTCTCTGCGATACGAGCAATAAGTTTTCCAGTCTGCTTATCCATGGCGTTTTCTCCTTTCGGTTTTCGCCAACACCCTTAGGCTAGAGGACAGCACATTGCTGTCGTAGCTATCAAAGACCTGCTATCTATATTATATGCATATCCTGATTTTAATGTCAAAACAAAGAAAAAGGCTTAATAATGAAGCTTTAATCTATCTCGTAGCGAAGTGTTAGACTCACGAAGACTTCCTGCGACCCGGGTTCAATGGTTGGCGCCGGTAAAGCCGCGGCTGTCGCATAGGCGGTATCGCCACCGCGGCCGTATTTCTCAAAAATCGGCCCGGGACCGCCCTCATCAATGTTAAGCAAGCGGCCCAAACGAAAGCCACCGGCCGCGGCAGTTGATTTAGCTTTGGCTTTGGCCTTAGCCATCGCCTCGGCCCGCGCTGCATTTTCCAATTTGACCGGATCAGCAACGGCAAAAAAGAGCTGTGATACATCATTAGCGCCGCGCTCAATCACGCCGGACAAAACTTCGCCTAAGGCGTCAAAATTATCCTGCCGCACTTTCACCGACACCGTCACGCGCACGGTGTAGCCGACGATTGCCGGCGGCGGACAAACTTGATTCGTTCCGTCTCGAGGAATCGGGCCGCAATAAGTATTCTGATATCGCGGTTCCAGATTATACCCCTCGGTCTTGATATCTTCTTTGGCCAGACCATTTGATTTCAAAAACTCAACCGCCTGATTGATGCGGGCAGTGTTATCACGCTGGAGCGCGGTGATATCTTTGCCGCCCTCAGTGATCACACTGAAAGAGAACTGCGCGACATCCGGCACACCCACGGCCTTGCCCTCGGCCGAAACCGCAAAACTCCGATAGGTGCCAGGCGCCAGTGATTTAGCGTAAGTACTGGCCAGCCGCCAAACAGCGCCGGCGCTGATCAAGACCGCAATAATAATTGCCCAACCTAAATAATTTTTTGTTTTTTCGTTCATAAGCTTATTTTAACAAAATAAGAGCCAGAAACGCAAAGACGTTCTGGCTCTCGCCCAGCTAACCCGTCAACGATACCGTCAACGGTTCCAGATCATCGGCCGGAACCATAACGATTCCCCAATTACTAAAGGGCGGGCCGAAAAAGATCAACGGCACGCAGCCAGCGGGCACGGTTTCCGAGGCACAAGCCACCACTTCACCCATCCGTTCTTTCCCATCACCGATTCTCACATAAACCAAATCTCTTGCCAGATACCCCATCGGCCATTCCTTTTGCAATCTAGCCATCTGAAACCCCCATTCGGCGATCCAAAATGACTATAGCATAAACTAAAAACTATGGCAAATCGAGAGTTTTCAGAATAAACCCGTACTCAAAGGCGAGATCGCGGAGAGCGTCGTAGCGGCCAGCCGGACCGCTGTGACCCAGCCCGAGATTGGTTTTCAACAGGAGCAAATGATCATCAGTTTTCAATTCGCGCAATTTCGCCACCCACTTGGCCGGTTCCCAGTATGACACGCGCGGATCGTTCCAACCGGCCGTGACTAGAAGATGAGGATAATTCTGCACCCGCACATTATCGTACGGCGAGTAGGATTGGATATAGTCGTAAAATTCTGGCTGACGCGGATCACCCCACTCGCCATACTCTAGTTCGGTCAATGGTAACGATGGATCAAGCATGGTATTTAAGGTATCCACGAACGGCACATCGGCCACAATAGCGCGAAAAAGCTCCGGCCGCAGATTAGCCACCGCGCCCATCAAAAGACCGCCAGCGCTCCGGCCCAGAGCCACCAAGCGTTCGACCTTGGTGTATCCAGACTGGATTAAAAATTCCGCGGCGGTGATAAAATCAGTGAAGGTATTTTTCTTTTTCAAAAATTTACCGCCTTCGTACCAGCCGTGCCCCAGCTCGCCGCCGCCGCGGACGTGAGCGATGACGAAAATCACTCCCCGATCAAGCAAGCTCAACCGCGCCGCGGAAAAGCCCGCCTCGATCACCTCTTCATAGGCGCCGTAACCGTAAAGCAACAAGGGGCGTGAACCGTCGCGCGCGAGCGGCTGACGGTAAATAATTGAAATGGGAATGCGCGCGCCGTCTGCCGCCTCGGTCCAGCGCCGCTCACTCACATACTGTTTGGCGTCATAACCAGACGGAATCTCTCGGCGCTTACGCAGAATCTGTTCACCGGTTTGAAAATGGTAATCATAAATCGACTCCGGCGTGACAAACGAGGAGTAGACGAAGCGAAAGCAATCAGCCGAAAAATCCAAATTTAAATCAGGTGCCAGCGCGTAAACCGGTTCGTTAAAACGGAGGCGCTCGCGCTGCCAAGTGGTAAGGTTGATTATCTCAAATTGCGGCTGGGTATTTTCCAAAAGTTCGAGCGCCAGATGGGTCTTGAACACCTCAAAATTTTTCAACGTTACGCCAGGGCGGGCGGGTATGACCTCTTGCCAGCGGTTCCGCCCGGTGGCGTTGGTTGACGCCCGCATCAGACGAAAATCCGGTGCGCCGTCATTGGTGAGAACAAACAAGGTGTCGCCGTCTGGATGATGGTCAGGATAATATTCAATGTTTGTCCGCCGCGGCTCGACCAGCCGCGGCGGCGCAGACGGCTCGTCAGCATCCAACCACCAACTCTCCGCCGTATTTTTGTTCTCAATATCAATAAAAATCAGTCGGCGGCTCCTGGTCCGGCGCAACCAAACATTAAAACCCGGCTCGGTTTCTTCATAAACCAGCAGGTCGGTTTCCGGCGGCGCGCCCAAACGATGCTTGAATACCCGATGCGGCCGATGGGCCGCGTCAAAAACCGTGTAGAAAAAAGTTTGACTGTCATTGGCCCAAGCCAAAGTGTAATAAGTGCCGCGGATCTCGTCTGGCAAAAGTTGGCCGGACTTCACATCTTTGACCCGCAAGAGAAAACTTTCACTGCCGTCGGTATCCAAAGAATACGCGAGGTAACGGTGATCAGGACTGATTGAGAAAACGCCGAGCTTCAAATAATTATGACTGGCCGACAGAACATTAAGATCGAGCAGAATTTCTTCGGGCGCGGCCAGACCGCCTTTCTTGCGGCAGTGAATTTCGTACTGCTTACCGGCCTCAGTCCGCGAGTAATAATAATAATCATCGAGCTTGGCCGGCACCGTCGAATCCGTTTCTTTAATCCGGCCGCGCATTTCCTCAAACAATTTTTTCTGCAGCTCGACCGTATCCGCCATGACCGCCTCGGTATAAGCATTTTCCTGTTTCAGATAGGCCAAAACTTCGGGATTATCTTTTTCCCGAAGCCAAGCGTAGTCACCGTTAATCTTTTTTGCCCGCGGCGGTTGAATCATCTGCCCTAATTTATAACCTGAAAAGAAAAAAACTGCCAGTAGGCGTACAGTTAACCTTATGAGGTGACATTTCTGCTAGATTGGGGTAACAAAGGTT
>CAZLZS010000025.1:0-4445 GCA_964564105.1 uncultured Candidatus Saccharibacteria bacterium | reverse complement strand
TGACGATCCGAAACCGGCTCGCCACGAGGCGGCGAAGCCGCTTTTCGTGGTAGCGGGGGTTGGATTCGAACCAACGACCTCCGGGTTATGAGCCCGACGAGCTACCACTGCTCTACCCCGCAATCTATTTATTTATTGTGCCAGAAGATCAAAAAATACGCAAAGAGGCGGCACCGTATGGTGCCGCCCTTATTACTTCTTTCTCCGTCCTGGCTGATCTCAGTCGCTGGAACTCTCTCCGAAGAGCTCTTCGAGATAGAGCTCGGCGCGCGGTCCGCCCCAAATGAGGTCTTCAACCGTGCAGTCCCCGAATGGCCCTGACAGAATCATGACTTTTCCTCCATTTTGAGGGTCTTGGCTGGCCTTACCGGTTGACCACCAACCGACAAAGCCAACCTCTATTACAGGTTAGCATATATAGTTATTTTTGTCAAGTTTTTTGTCTAGTCTTAGTTATCGTGTTAAATTGTGTAGATGTGCCGATGTAGCTCAGTTGGTAGAGCACGCGCATGGTAAGCGCGAGGTCGGCGGTTCAATCCCGCCCATCGGCTTTCGGCGCCAGCGTAGCTCAGTTGGTAGAGCGGCGGTATCGTAAACCGCAGGCCGTCGGTTCAATCCCGACCGCTGGCTTTTGAACTATGAGTGTAGAGTTTGAACAAAAGATTGCCGCGTTGGAGCGTCAAATGCAGGCGCCGGATTTTTGGTCGGATAAGACCCGGGCGCAAGCGATTGTTGAAGAACATAAACGGTCGAAGACTCTTTTGGCCGGCGGGCCGGCGACCGAGTACGACGCTGGCGACGCCATCATCACCATTTTTTCCGGCGCCGGCGGCGATGACGCTGAGGACTGGTCGCGCATCTTATACGAAATGTACCTCAAGTTTGCCGCCCGGCGTCAGTTAAATGTTTTTTTGATCCACCAAAACGAGAATAATCATGGCGGTTTCCGCAATCTCACTTTTGAGGTGCGCGGCTCGGGCAGCTATGGTATATTAAAAAACGAGTCGGGCGTGCACCGACTCGTTCGGATTTCGCCGTTCTCGGCGAAAAAACTTCGGCATACCTCGTTCTCGCTCGTCGAGGTCATTCCCAAATTGGAGAAAAATCAGACCATCATGATCAACCCGGTTGATTTGAAGATTGAATTTTCGCGCGCCTCGGGCCCAGGCGGTCAGAATGTCAACAAGCGCGAAACGGCCGTGCGCGTCGTCCATCTGCCGACCGGGTTGGCCGCCCACGCCGAGTCCGAGCGGTCGCAGGAGCGGAATAAGGAGCGGGCGATTGCGATCTTGAAGGGCAAGCTTTACAAACGGCAGGAGGCCGAACGAGAAGTCAGGGCCGCTGGTCTGGCGGCGAGCAAGACAACGGAAATCGAGTGGGGTAGTCAGATCCGTTCTTATGTCTCCCATCCTTACAAATTAGTGAAGGATCACCGGACCGGTGTGGAAACCAGTCGGGTTGATGAGGTATTGGCTGGCGACCTCGATGATTTTATTGAGGCGGAAAAGAATTTAAAATGATTTTTTTTGACCGGGTGACTAAAATTTATCCAGATCGGTCGCTGGCGCTTGACCAGATAACTTTCTCGGTCGATCGGGGCGAATTTTTGTCTGTGGTCGGTCATTCCGGCGCCGGCAAGACAACCGTGCTCAAAATGATCTTGGTCGAGGAACGGCCGACCTCGGGCGCGGTCTATCTTGACTCTACCGATCTTCAGGCGCTCGGCCGTCAGCATCTCCATCGCCTGCGGCGAAAAATCGGCTCGGTCTTTCAAGACTACCGGCTACTCCCGAACAAGACGGTGTTTGAGAATATCGCTTTCACCATGGAGGCCGCCGGCCGCGACGACGCGGACATTGGTTCTGATGTGCCGCATGTGCTGGAGCTGGTGGGACTCATGGACAAGCTCTGGAATTTCCCTCGCGAGCTTTCGGGCGGAGAGAAACAGCGCGTGGCCATTGCCCGGGCGATCGTTAATCAGCCGGACATCTTGATCGCCGACGAGCCGACCGGCAATTTAGACCCGCTGAACACCTTAGAGGTCGTGCAGATTTTCAAAAAAATCAATGATTTGGGTACGACGGTGATTTTGACCACCCATAACAAGGCGGTGGTTGATTCTATCGGCCGCCGGGTGATCACGCTCGAAAATGGCCGTCTGACGCGGGATGACAAACAGGGACGATATGCTTTATAATTTAGTAAGATGTGGTCTACTAAAATAAGAAAACAATAACTATGCAAAAAAATCAAGGTTTCTCGGCTGTAGTAATCATTATTATCCTCGCTGTTCTAGCCCTCGGCGGCTATGCTGTTTGGAAAAATCAAGCCATTGCTCCAGTTTCGCCGCCGACTAATGGAAGCCCGCCTGCCGGCGAGGCAGGTCCGACTTCCCCAGATGTTGACTCTTTTACCACCGCGCCTGCCCAGGTTACAAACCTCGACACTGCTGGTTGGAAAACTTATCGGAATGAGGAATACGGGTTTGAGTTTAAGTATCCAAATGATTGGGTTCAGTGTGTGGGAGTTTATCCCAAAAATTTTCTATGTGTTAAAGATTCCCCTAACCTCCAAAATGATGTAGCGGGTCCAGATAAATTAGAATTGTTTTTAGCAAATGATTTTTTCAAAGGTGTAACAAACGCTAATCAATTAAAAACATACTTGGACAATGAGCGAACCGAATTCGGGCTACCCGTGGTTAAAAAGCAGATCGGTGACGCAGAATTTGTGCTAGCTGGTGGTTGCGATGCTGGTTGTGATCACAGTAGTCTCGTATTCTTAAAAAACGGTAAATTACTGTGGATGTCTTATAGCACTGATGGAGAGACCAGTGTTACTAAAGACCAAATCCTCTCCACCTTTCGGTTCGTGAAATGATGATCTTCAGGGTATTACCACGACGGCATTTATGAAAAAGGATTTTCAGAGGTGGCACCAATTAAAATCTGATCTTCATGAAAAGTCGGGGCAAGCGTTATTCCAAGAACGAGAGATCTGGTGGTGTGCACTGGGAGCGAATGTTGGTTTTGAGCAGGATGGCAGCGGCGAGTTATTTACTCGACCAGTGTTGATCCTCACGAAATTCAATCTTGATGTTTGCCTGGTTGTTCCGCTCACGGCTCGATTAAAGAAAGGCAAGTATTACTTTCCAGTCGGAAATATAACCGGCCGCGATGCCGTGGCGGTCCTCTCCCAGATTCGTTTTATTGATCGCAAGCGACTGGCTAAGAAAATCGCTACGCTTAATGAGTCTACTTTTCAAAAGTTAACAGCCCAAATCATTGAGGTCTGTTTCCCTGACAGGAACAAATAACAAATAATTTTCCCCCGCTTTTTAGGGCGAGGGCAGGCCGAAGCCGTTTGTATCTCAAGGCTATCAAGGGTCTAGTAAGAAGTCAAGTTATTTATCCACAATACTTGTGCTATAATAAATACCTATAATCTAAAGACCATGCTCATAAACACTAAAAGAATTATCAAGTCCGGCTTCATTAATTTCTGGCGGAGCGGCGTGGTGGCGCTCTCGTCAGTAGTGGTCTTGACCGTCACTTTGTTTGTGATCGGCGGTCTTTATTTGGGCCAGGCTCTGCTTAATTCTTCACTCGAGACCCTAAAAGAGAAAGTGGATATTAGCGTCTCTTTTTACCCCGATGTTGCTGAATCTGAAGTTTTGGTTTTTAAAAAACAAATCGAATCTTTATCGGGCATTAAAGAGGTCAGCTATAGTTCGCGCGAGGAAGAAATAATCGATTTTAGGGAACGCAATGCCGATATCTCGGTCATTATGCAGTCATTGGAGGAAATACCCAATCCTTTAGGCGCTAGGTTAAACATTAAAGCCATTGACCCGAGTCATTACGAAAATATCGCCAGTTTTTTGAAAACCGATAATGCATTAAGCGCTACCGGGGAAGATAAATTTATCTATGATATTAATTATCGAAAATTAGACATTGATCTTTTCATTGCTTTCATGGCCGCTGTTAGAAGGATCGGTTCAGCCATCGCTCTAGTTTTGATTCTCATTGCCGTTCTCGCCGTTTTCAGCACGGTCTCGCTCGCCATCCATGTCTCGCGCGAAGAGATCGCAGTTATGCGTCTCGTGGGAGCGGACAACCGCTATATCCGCGGCCCGTTCATTATTGAGGGAGCGATCGCCGGCCTCTTGGCTTCGCTCCTGGCAGTGATGCTTCTTTATCCGGCAACGATCTGGGTGCGGCAGGCCACGGCCGCTTTCCCTGATCGTTTTGATCTGGTGAGTTACTACCTCAATCATTTTTCCACTCTCTTTTTTCTAATCCTCGGTTTTAGCCTGATTTTGAGCGTGATCGCCAGCAGTTGGGCGGTGCGCAAATACCTTAAGGTTTAGCGCCCGATCGTGAAAAAACACAAATACATTTTCGTCATTGGCGGAGTGATGTCTGGCGTGGGCAAGGGGGTGA
>CAZLZS010000024.1:0-4606 GCA_964564105.1 uncultured Candidatus Saccharibacteria bacterium | reverse complement strand
CCTTTAGTTATGCGGCTAAAACCTTAAAGCCTGTTCCATTTGCTTAAGATTGCCCCAAATACGCGTGCTTGACAACCCCGCGCGCGCTGTGCTAGCATAACGGCAGTGGTTTTCCGCCTTAGTGGCGGAGAAATTGAACGAACTTGGACCTTGATTTAGTCCGCCTCGGGCGGACAGGAGGTGTGTGATGGACAATTACAGGTGGGGTGACAATGTGGTGTATATTGTTGTGGTTGTTTTTGTCGGGATTTTACTTTGGCAATTCATCCCGGTTGAACAAACGGAAATCCCAAGTGCTTCTGTCTGGTCGCCGATGGGGCAAACTCCGGCGCAGGTGGACCAAGACATAACATCCAATCTGGCGCGTGAGCGAGCCAAAAAACTGGCCGGCGCGCCGCCGCGCTATTGGCATGTCCAAGCGATCTTTTACCGGACGGATACGGATTCGGTCTGGGTCTACTTGGTGGAGATCTCGCCCCAACCGGCAACCGCCGGCCTGGTAGTCCACTCAAGCCACCCATTCTACAAAGATTGGACGGGACTGCCGGCCAATGTGAGCATCACCCTTTCCGCGACGGAACTGCTCGACAAAACCCGTCCGGAGGCACCCGAGTCCTACCTGACTATCTCGTGCCTGACCATCGGCGGAAGAACCTGAAGCAGTCAGAAACCGGACGGCTGACGTTCTGATCTTTGACAGCCCCCGCCCCCAACCCACCGCGGTTCGGGGCTTTTTTCTTTCTCTAATTTTTTTTCTAATCTTCACCGCCACTACCATAAATGGTAGTAAATTCTGAATGCAGAAGTTGGGATTTTAATAATTTTAATTTTTCTTTAGGTAATCATCAATCTGAATCAGATAAGTTTTAAAATCGCCGAAATTGCGTTTGAGATTGTTTAAAAACATATCTTTGTCCAGCTTTTCATATCTATGAACCAGCATGTTTCTAACGCCAACGATGGGGGATACTTTCCGGGCAAAAGATTCTTCAAGGATATTAAAATCACCGAGTAATTTGAAGGTGCTTTGTAAGTCGTCAACGGTGCCGAAATCCCCCTCATTGATGATATGCGTATTCATATCTACCATCAAATCCACGGCGCGCTGGAAATAACGTTCTACGGCCGGGAGCTTTAAAATATCCGCCTTTATATTTTCAACATCGTCCTTCAGGATTTGCTCCAAAATGTTCACATTCTCTGACAGCATTCTTATCTTATTTTTGATAAAAGTTTTATCCAGCATGACGATATTCATCTACTCTTCGCGAAACATATTTGGCTGTTAATTCAAAAATACCCATGGCATCATCGTAGGCACGCAGGGAACGGAGAAGAGTTTCGGTAAAAAGATGCGGCGTTCGCTCGTACAACACAATGACGTTAGTCACAATCTGTTTCAGTAAAAGCGGCGGGGCGGTTTTGAAATTAACCAAAGACACCTTGTCATTCTTGAAAACCTCGGTCAAGTCGAAGTTCAATAACACCTCGTCGTCAAATGACAATTTTTTGTCCGCGCGGTAAGCCACATCCACATCGCTTTCCTTATGCGTAAGACCGCTAACCTGTGAGCCAAAAAGCACCACCAAAGTCAAACCGTACTTCTCGGCCAAAGCGGCGACATCTTGTTTAATTTTCGGGGAAACGGCTACCATGAGAATTATAGTAGCATTAAAAACACGTTTTAGCTAGAATCGTGACCTGGAGAGCCACCAACGGGCTAACGAAATTGTTCCGGTATGCCCAGCTGTTCCAAGGTGCGTTGCTGACTTCTTTCTGGATCATGAAGCAACCTACCTTCTTGATATTCTCGTTTCAAAATTTCTATCTGTTGTTGTCCTATTTTTTCAATCATAATTCGCTGTCTTTCTGATTCTCTAAAAAATCCCAAGGGGAGCGACATGTTGATTAAACTAAAAGTCAGAACGAACGACAAAAAACACCAATAGAAAAGTCTGACTCTGCGGCCGACTAAAACTTTCAAAGACAAGGTTCCGCTCGTAGCTAAACGAAATTGACCGTAAGCGATACGACCAAAACCAACAATTATGGAGAAAAGTAGAACTCCTTCGGCAATTTTTCCACCAACGGATAAATTTTGAAACCAACCATACTCAAGCGAGTTTAACTCAAAAGCAAGAAGGATTACCCATAATATCAATCCCAAACAAACGCCGATCGCGGAAAAGTGCCAGATTGACGAAATTGCCCGCGAGGTTTTCATGAATACATGAAGGATTAAAAAACCTGCTGATAACTATGGGTTGCTTATATTCACAAGTTCTATACATTGAGTTTGATAAGCGGGACTCAACATTTTGCAAACCTCTTTATTCCCAGCGTTAGCCGCATAATGTGATACACAACTTATTCTGTCACTTTCTCGCGATAACTTTGAACAACAAGATAAATCCTGATCTTCGCAAGCAGCTCTCTGGCAACTGTATAATGTGCGTTCATCGCCAACTATTTCTGAACAAACAGATAGGTCACGAAGCTCCCCACCAGCTCTAGCAAAACATCTATTGCGCTCAGTCTGAACTCCCAGACTTTTGCAATATGAAGGATCAAGTGATCGAACCCACTTTTCACATTCTTCTCTGGAGGTAATACCATACAAATCGCGTTCGGTGGATTTTACAAAACTACAGATAGCGCCATCTCTTAATAAAACTGCTAGTTTGAAGAAGCATTGGTCGCGCGATACATCCGTTGTTATCTTTTCACAAAGTGAGACATTTTTTGTTCTCTCTGCAATGGCACTGAAACAAACGCTTCTCAACGGGAAATCATCCAAAACATTCCGTTCTTCTTGTCCGGTGACTAAAGATCCGAGATCGGCCGTAGAAGTATTTGATAATCGTTGACATAAAGAAGAATCATTAGTTTCAATCGCCACATTGGCAATACACTGTTCCAAATTATCTTTTGATACTTTGGTACATAAGGTGACATCACCACTCTTTTGAGCTTTGAGTAAAGCCGCACTGTCAGAATTAAACCGAAATATATACACGATACCCAGCACGGTAAAAACAACGATAATTAAAATTACAATAAAGAGGACCAGCACCCAGCGCGAGCGCCTGACACCGCCTGCGGCAGTGGCGGTAGCGACTGGAGTGGCAGAAAACGGCGGAGGAGGTGGCGGAGTTTGCCCGCCAACCACCGGGGCCGGACTCGGTGACGCTGTTGAAAAAACGTCTAATTGCCGAAACGCCTCGGCTGAGTCGGCCCGGGTCCAGCCCTGCGCCAATACTTCCTGTTCAATTTCGGCCGGGGTCTGGCCGGCCGCGAGAGCTTTCTTGATGCCGTCTAAGAGTTCGGGGGTTAGGGGCATGGAAATATTCTACCGCGTCCGCGAAATCAAACCCACCGCCAAACCGCCGAGCGCTACAATGGCCAAAACCAGAAGGGTCTTTTGGAGGGTATCTTTTACCTCCGCGGCCACGGCAACATCGAGCACAAACAGGGTGGAAAGAATCACAATACCGATAACGGCCAGAATAACGATGACTTTAAGAAAATTTTGCATGGTTAGAATTTAACCGCCACCGGCTCGCGCATCACCGGCGTCTCGTCAAGATCAAAGAATTCTTCAGGTTTGAAACTGAAAGCGCCGGCAATAATGTTGGAGGGGAAAGATTCAATTTTAATCTTCAAGTCGCGAGCGTTGGCGTTGTAGAAGCGCCGAGCTGACTGAATTTTATTTTCCGTATCAGAAAGCTCGCGCTGGAGTTCCAAAAAGTTTTGGTTGGCCTTGAGATCAGGATAGGCCTCGGACACGGCAAAAAGGGACTTTAATGCGCCGGTCAACATATTCTCGGCTTTGGCGTGATCAGCCATCGTGCCGGCGCCCATCGCGGCCGCGCGGGCCTGCGTCACTTTCTCAAATGCCTGGGACTCGTGCGCCGCGTAACCCTTGACCGTTTCGATCAAATTCGGAATCAGGTCATACCGCCGTTTCAACTGGACATCAATATCAGCCCAGGCCTCCTTGGTCCGCGTCACAAGTCTAATGAAGCCGTTGTAAGTACCAATAAACCAGAGCACGATTACCGCCACGATCGCTAAAATTATGTAGGTCATGATGAAAAATTATTAATTAGCTTGATAAATTCTGCTGGCCGTTCAACATTTTTTCGATAAAATTCTTAAGCGGCGGCAAATCATCTTTAACTGTACTCCAAACTATTTCTAAATCAACCTCAAAATACTCGTGAATGAGTTTATCTCTCATGCCAGCAATTTCTTTCCATGGTAAGGTATTTTCTTTCTCTTTAATCTTTTCCGAAAGATTTTTTGCCGCTTCGCCAATAATCTCTAGCTGACGAACCACCGCGTCACGAATCATTTTATTTTCTTTTGATAAGAATTGGTCGTGGTTTTTGATCAAATCAAGATACTGCTCGATACTTTTAATCGCATCGAGAATATGCTTTAGATAAACCTCATCTCTTTTCATAAATCACATCAAGCTCATCCAAAACTTCCTTTCTAAAATAAGGACTCAATGAATTCTCGGTTACCAAATCAACCTGAAGATCAAAATTTTCGGAAAGTTCTTCTTCTAATTTAAGAAATTTAAAAAAACCCATTGGTCGGC
>CAZLZS010000023.1:0-5722 GCA_964564105.1 uncultured Candidatus Saccharibacteria bacterium | reverse complement strand
GAAAAGTGGCAGCAATATTTATCAACAGTGTCACCCCTTGAGGTTAACTAAAGGTCACCCCCTGTGGATATTAGGGAGGTATGCGGGATTCGCACCCGCAATGACAGCTCCACAGGCTGTAGTGTTACTATTACACTAATACCTCCATCCGCTACTCGTAGTGCGGAGCCTCCTCTTTTATACCAGACCGATGATTAACCAGTCTAGCGAGGGCATACAAGAAAGACGAGAGGCGATTAAGATAAGCCAGCGAGGACGCAGAAAGTTTACCGTAGGCGACGGCGCGCCGTTCGGCGCGCCGGGCTACCGTGCGGGCGCAATCGAACAAAGCTGCCAGCGTGGTGCCGCCCGGAACGAAAAAGGTTTTGATCGGCGGCAGTTCTTTTTCAATAGCGTCAATGATTTTTTCCAAAGCTGCAACTTTCTCGGCCACGATAATTTTACCGGCGGCGCCGGCGAGTTCGGCCTGAACGATAAAAAGATTATGCTGGATTTTGTCAATAGTTTCGCTGGTTGTGGAAATCAGATTTCCTCCGGAAATCTGATTTCCACAAAAGGTTTTAACGAAGCCAAGCAGGGAATTCAGCTCATCCATCGCGCCGAGCGCCTCGGCCACAGCCGAACTTTTGGCAACGCGGCCCTGGTCAGAGTGGAGAGTCTTGGTTGTGCCGCCGTCACCCTTACGGGTATAGAGCATTAACGATTAACTGTGACTGTTTCTCCGCCTTCGGCGTCGCAGGCGCCGATGGTGATCGAACCGTTGGTGTTTCGTGATAAATAGTAACCAGTCAAACTATCGGTCCAGGTACCGGCCCCGGCTGGACTAACGGGAATTTTGGCCAGATAACCCTCGGTCGCCAAACCAGTCAGATCAACACAATTAGCACTAGCCGTAACTTGGGTGCAAGCCGCCGGGTTACAACCGCTCGCAGCGGTACCAATCATATAATTAGTACCGGCTGTCAGGCTAGTAATATTTGAGAGATAACCGCCGCCGTTATCAACTTGATCCACCTTGATCGCCGACAGAACCGCCGTGACATCGGTCCAGCGCGCGGCATTGCGCGCGTCCTGAAACCGCTGCAACGGATTCAGAGAAACGAACACGACCCCGGCCAAAATGGCGATGATGGCAATAACAATTAACAGCTCGATTAAAGTAAAACCCTTGGTCATAAAATTATTCTCGTTAATTTTTAATAATAATATACTGCTTATTGACCCAACCCTCGATTTCTTCGACTTCTAAAACTATTTTGATTTTAACCCATTCACCCGCCTCGGCCAAGAGTGGATAATTGGTTCCCGGATAAACCTTGCTGATCGCTTCAAAATTGGTGCCTGGACCAGAGCGCACATTGAGCCAGCCGATCGGCGTTTCTTGAACAGTGACGGTGGCCAAAGTAGAAGTGGCGGCGGTGGAAGTTGCCGGCGACTCCGGAAAAATCAATTCCGGCGAGACAACCGGCAAAGACTCGATTGGCCGCTGGGGACGGTCGCGCTCGACCTGCTTCGCTGTCTGCTGATAATAGTAAAAGCCAGTGATAATCAACGCGCCCACAACCAAGAGGCCGGTAGCAACCAACCATTTCCAGGGTGAGTCCTTTTTTCTCCAAGGACTCACCTTCTCTTCCGGGCTAAACCGTAAGGCCAATTCCTCGCGCTCTCGCCGACTGATAAAGGCCTTGAGCGCCAAACCCAACGCTTCGAGATAGACGAGCGGCTGATTCAAAAAAACAGACCGGGCGACCGTCGTGGCAATTTCCAAATTAGACTGCAAATAATCAGTCAAACCCTTGAACTCGCTGCCGCCGCCGGCGAGGTAAAGCGCCCGCACCTTTTCACCAGACCAACGCTCGTAGTAATCAAGGGTGATCTTAAGCTCATCGCGCAGGGGCACCAAACCTTTCAAGAGTATGGTGAAAATTTTGCTATCCGGATCAACCAGGCCCACTTCCCGTTTCTGCTTTTCGACTTCGTCCGGCCTAAGCTTAAGACTTTTAACCAGATTGTTGGTCAAGGCTTCGGCACCAAAATTGAGAGTCCGCGTGTAACGGAGGCCGCGGGCATCAAAGACCGCAACATTGGTCGTGATCGCGCCAATATCAGCGACGGCCGCGGGCACCATGGTGAGCGTCCCGAGACTCCGGAACAAGGCGAGCGGCTCCAGGTCAAACTCCACCGCATAACCAAGCGAGTGAAAGAAAGCCTGCCATTGATTGAGCACCCGCCAGCTGGCGGCGGCGAGAAGATAGTGTTCTCCCTCCGGCCCGACCCCGAGAAATTTATAACCGAAGACCAAATCCTTGGCCTCGAGCGGCACATGCTCGCGCGCCTCCTTAAGGATGATGGGTTCGAGCGCCGGCCGACTGCCCGGCGGAATAGTCACCGAAAACGAGTGCAAATAAACTTGCGATTCCGGCAGGCCAAAATAGATCTGCTTCGGGGCGATGGCTTGAGGTTTGGCGAGATTGAGAACCAAACGTAGAGCGCCGGCTAATTTAGCTTCATCCTTAATTTCACCACGTTCGACCACGCCGGCCGGGAGCGACTGCCGGCCGAGCGCCACCACGACTAATTTGCGCCCGCGGCGCACCAGTTCCGCCGCCTCGATGCTCCGATCGGCAATATCGAGTCCCACCGCCGGTCGCTGAAAAAAATTTAATCTTGATATCATCGTTATAATTAAAGTTCCTGCCACTGGCTGACGGTTAAAGACTGAGTGCTCAAAGACGCATTGACGCTAACTCGCTTAGTAAAGTCGCCGGCAGCCGCGGTCACCGTCACTTGCCGCTCACCGCCGCCAAGATCAACCACTTCTATTATACACGAGCCGCCGATGATCGAGAGACCGGGGTCGCCGTTATAGCTCGGGTTAACCCGCAAATGCCGAAGGGCTTCTTCCACACAGCCGTCGGCGAGCCCCACGGCCTCGCCTCCGCCAGCGGCGAGAGTTCCGAGTTCGAGCGCGCCCAATCCGAGCAAAGAGGAATTAAGCGACATGATCAAGGCCGTGGCGGCGATAATAACGACAGTAACCAAGGCCATAAAACCGCGCTGGTCTGATTTAATCATAAACGATTGCCGGCCGCGATTCTAAGTTCGCGCCGAGAGGTAAAATCGGCTGAGGCCGGATCGCGGAAACGGATGACCGCTTGCACGGCCACATTGGCGCGATCGTCAAAGGCACCAGTGAGATTGCTAAAGACCAAATCCACGATTTCCACCGGTCGACTGGAAAGGGCAAGCGCTGGATTACCAGTCACCTCAAAGTAGAGCGTACCGTTCACCGCGCGGAAAATAGCATTGGGCAAGAGACCGGGCCGATCAAGCTCAAGTGCCGCTCCGGCGGCACCGGCGGCCGGCGCGATAATCGCCACGGCCTGTTTAATCTCGCGCGTGAGTTCTGAGATAATAAATTGATTGTTCGCCGCCACCTCGACCGCGGCATAATTCTTATTCCGCACGGCTGACAGATTGAGGATCCAGAGAATCAAACTCGTTACCACCGCGCTGACCAGCGCGATGTAAATCAGAAACTCGACCAAGGTAAAACCCTGTTTCATTTATAGTTAAGCCGCACTTCTTCGAGCCTGGGCGTGGCGTTACCGTCGCCGACTAACTGAATTCGGTACTGAAGCCATTGCTGACCATTATAACTCTGATTAACCAGTGTGCCCTGACTGACCGTAAAATCTGGCGACCAGGGCGTGCCGGCGAGAGCCGCCTGACTAGCGGCGACTCGGATTTGAAACTTGATGCTACAAACCGGAGAGCAAGCCGGTATCTGCTCGTCCCACTCGATAATCTGCACCGGCGACGGATCGCCAAGATCAAACGCCGATGAAACTAATTCGCCGTTCATCTCATACCCGCCGCCGGCTAAACGAAGAATGTTGCCTGAACCGCCGACAGCCCAACCGTCGGCGGGCGACAAAATAAACAGACCGTTCAAATTTTGACTGCTCGGTGAGGACGAATAAACCGACCAGCTCGAGCCGTTCCAACGCACGATTACTCCAGAAGCGCCCACGGCCCAACAATCACTGGCAGACAAACAATAAATGGCGTTCAGATTTTGACCGGTGCCGGAAGGTACCGAACTCCAACTACCGCTGACCAAACGGCGAATCTGGCCACCGGAACCAACGACGAAACCATCGGTCGCTGATAACATCCAGACACCATTCCAGGTTTGATTGCCGGTGTCGGTGAACAGAGACCAGCTCGAGCCGTTGTAATGCCATAAACGACCGGTGGCACCAACGGCCCAAATATCAGAGGCCGACAGAGCATAAATCGCGAGAACGTTGGCACTTGATGGAATCGTGGATTCTGACCAGCTCGAGCCATTGTAACTGGCTAGGGCTCCGGAATTGCCGCCGGCCCAGCAATTTGAGGCCGAGGGGCAAGTAAGATCATTCCAAGTTTCAACGCCGGTATCAACAAAAAGGGACCAGACTGGTGGAATCTCACGCAACTTCAATTCACCGATAGTAGAAACGTCAACCCGGCTATCGTCGCTCTCGTAACGGGTCGCGTCTGACCAAACCGACTGCCCCGAGCCGCCGGACCAATCGGTCTGCAACCAATCACGCGAATCCCAGTCGGTAAACAAAGTCTGCCGTTCGACCGCGGCCGCAGTGCCGGCCGGAGTCGTCCAATCAACCACGGCCTTGGCGGCTCGAGAATAGAGGTCAGTCGCGCCGGCTGGGCAAACTGTTAAATTCAGACTGCCGTCCCGGCAAACCGGAGAAAAAGTTAAGACTCGATGGAATTTGCCAATCTGTTCGTCTGTGCCCTCAGCCACAAACTGCCACTCGCCGCTCGTGCTCGTGGCCGCGCTCTGATTAAAAACTAGTTCGTTCCAGGCGCCGTCGCGGATGGAACGCGCCGCCTCCAGCGCCTCGTCGGCCAACGCCGCGGCGGCGAGGTAATCGCTACCGCGGCCAAGCGATTCAAAACTCCCGAGAATCAACGAGACCATTGTGGCGGCGAAGAGCGCGAAAATCGCCAAGGCTAAAATCACTTCTAAAATACTCTGGCCGGATTGATATCTACTTTCCACTCATAGATTTTAACACAAAAATCCGGGGTGGCGCGCCGCGGCGGTGGGTGAATTGTTGGACGTCTAACTGTCGAACACCGACACATATCTAGTATATCTTATTTTTATGCAAAAATTAGCCCCGCTCCGATCGATCTCCTTGTCCGTGAACTTCTCGCGGATGAGGCAGGCCAGTTCGGCGTTCGGCTTGGTCAGCTTGCGCTTGTCGGCCTCGGCGCGAATCTTCTTTGTGATCCGGTCGTTATCCTCGAAGAGACAGCCCCGGAGAACGGCGACTTCGGTCGTCACGCCACTCGTCGGCTTGAAGTCCGGCGAACGGAGCACCTGTTTGGCATAGTCTCCGACGCGGAAACCGTTGCCTTCCAGACGCTTGATCCAGTCCTCGCCGGTCGTGCCGTCGGACGTAACGCTGAGATAGCTGACGTCATCCTCGATCCGACCTAGAGTTCTGGAATATTTAGCCATAAGACACAGTCCTTTCTTCGGCTCTTAGCCGAGAAATTTCTCACTACCCGTGAGTTGAGGGGTCGCTATCGCGACGTTTAACTTTAACAAAGACCTGCTATATCATATGTATATTATAGTTTGTCTGTCAATATAGCCTTTAGTTAACCTCAAGGGGTGACACTGTTGATAAATATTGCTGCCACTTTT
>CAZLZS010000022.1:0-6056 GCA_964564105.1 uncultured Candidatus Saccharibacteria bacterium | reverse complement strand
TCCTCAGCTTGTCGCGAACAGCGTCATTGCCGGCGCGTTGTATGCGCTCCTCGCGCTCGGTTTTAATTTTCTCTATCGGGCAGTCAAGTTTTTTGATTTAAGTTACGGCACGATTGCCGCCGGCGGTGGCTACGCGGTTTACGCCCTCACCCATTTTGCCGGTCTGAAGTTGTGGTTGACGATTCCGCTTGGTATTGCGATTGCCGCCGGACTGGCCTGGCTGATTAACCTCTTAATTTACCGGCCGCTCCGGGCGCGCCGGGCCTCCAATCTGGTAATGCTTGTGGCCGCGCTCGGAGTGATGACGGTTTTGCAGGCGGTCCTGGCCATTCTCTTTTCCAGCCAGTTCCGGCCGCTTGCCGCCGGCGCCTCGACCGTGGTGGAGATCGCCGGCGGCGTCTACACCGTCACCCAACTCGTTATTTTGGCCGCGGCGCTCCTCGCGCTCGCGGCGTTTTACCTGCTTAAACGAACGCGGCTCGGCAAATCAATCGAGGCCGTGGCCGATGACGCCGAGGTGGCGCGAATAACCGGTTTGAATGTTGAGCGGATTACGAGCGCGGTGGTTCTGGTCGCTGGCGCCATCGCTGGACTCGCCGGCATTCTCGTTGGTTTTGACACTGGTCTTGAGCCAACCATAGGTCTGGCACTACTTCTCAAGGGCGTGATCGCGGCCATTATTGGCGGTCTCGGCACGGCCTCGGGCGCCGTGCTCGGCGGGTTTCTCTTAGGTGCGGTGGAGAATTTCGGCATCTGGCAGATTTCTGGTGAATGGAAGGACGCGATCGCGTTTGCCCTTTTAATCGTCTTCCTCATTTTCCGCCCGCAGGGAATTTTGCGTCGATAAATACGAAGTACGAAGTACGAAATTCGAAATACGAAACAAACATGAAAGCACAAAATTCTAAACAGTACGACTTAGAGGAACGCACTTTGAAATTCGCTAAAATGGTTAGAGAATTTGTAAAAAGGTTACCGAGGTCGTTATCTAATCTGGAGGATTCTAAGCAGTTAATCCGATCGTCTGGCTCCATCGGTGCCAATTATATCGAGGCAAACGAATCTTTAGCTAAGAAGGACTTTTTAATGCATGTCCGCATTGCCCGCAAAGAGGCGAAGGAGACGCGATATTGGTTAGAACTTATTGATTGTGGTGTAGATAACGAAGTGCGGCTGGGCTTGTTGAAAGAAGCGACCGAGTTGATGATGATTATGAGCGCCATTATGCGTAAATCAGAGTAAGCATGTCTGGTTTAGAATTTAAAATTTTGAATTTGTTTCTAATTTCGATATTAGAATTTCGAATTTAATAATGGATTACTTGATTCATTTAAGCATTCTCGTCGGCATCTACGGCATTCTCGGTTTGTCGCTCAATCTCTTAGTCGGCTTCACCGGTCTCATTTCCGTCACCCACGCCGCTTTTTACGGCCTCGGCGCCTACGGCGCGGCCCTGCTTATGGTGGAAGCGGGCTGGAGTTTTTGGCTGGCTTGGCCGACGGCGCTGCTCTTGGCGATGCTCGCGAGCCTCTTGATCGGTCTGGCCTTGAGCCGTTTCCGTGCCGACTATTATGTGCTGGCTTCACTCGGCTTTAATGTGATTGTTTTCAGTTTGTTTCTCAATCTGCAATCCGTGACGCGCGGCCCGCTGGGCATCCCGGGGATTCCGCGACCGGTTTCCTCTAATCTATCTTTTTTACTCTTGACCCTGGCCCTTGGCTTTTTAACTTATCTTTTCTGCCGTTGGCTCACGCGCTCGTCTTTTGGCCGGGTGTTGAAAGCCATTCGCGATGACGAGGGAGCCATCCAGGTCTTTGGTTATCGCGCGGCGCATTACAAACTGCTGATTTTCGTGGCGGCCGCTGGCCTGGCGGCGCTCGCTGGCGCGCTTTACGGCTCCTACATCACTTTTATTGATCCTTCAACTTTTAATCTGCCCGAGTCAATTTTTATTTTGGCGATCGTTATTCTCGGCGGCTTGGCTAACTTGCGCGGCTCACTGCTCGGCGCTCTGGTGCTCGTTCTCCTACCAGAGTTTTTGCGCTTTGTCGGTTTCCCGTCCGAGATCGCCGCCCAAATGCGCCAGGTGGTTTATGGTTTGATTTTGGTAATCTTGATGTTATATCGCCCGCAGGGTTTGGTCGGGGAGTATAAGTTGTGATAGGGTATATATTATGACCACTCAAGTTGTATTCAAGATTGACCCGAAAATTAAGGCGCGGGCGATGGAGCGCGCCCGGCAGGAAGGCGTGCCTTTTGCCTCGGTCCTTAAACTGGCGACCAGGGCCTTTGCCGAGGGTAGATTCTCCGTAGGCCTTAATCCCGTTGAACGTTTCAACGCCAAAACCGCGCGGGAACTTCGGGCTGCCCTCGGCGATGTGGAGCAGGGCAAGAATCTCTCTCCGGCCTTTGACAATATGGAGGATGCTGTTAAATGGCTGGAACGAAACGACTAGGAAAATGCGAGTTCATTTTTCCAAACGTTTTTCCAAACAGAGAGATAAATTACCCGGGCCGATACAAAAGAAATTATCTGAACGCCTCTTTCTATTTTCTCACGAGCCATTTTATCCGCTTCTCAACAATCACTCGGTTAACAAGGCTTTCCCCAACTGCCGAAGTATCAATGTAACCGGCGATTACCGGGCAATCTTCAGGCAAGAGAGCGACCGAGTCGTCTTTCTGCTCATTGGTACGCATGGCGAGCTTTACAGATAAAGAGGGGGGGTAGAATACAATTAGCTTTCAGCTGTTAGCTTTTAGGCGGGATTATTAAAATTTAGAAAGTTGCGATTATGAGCAACAAAATCATCATTTGGGTAGTCGTTATTTTAATCCTCGGCGGCGTTTGGTGGTTGGATGGGAAGAAATCGGCGGGGACGAGAGGCGGTGAAGTAATTAAGATTGGTGCCGTTTTATCGCTGACTGGTCCTGCCGCCCCACATGGTGAGAATGAGAAAATGGGTATTGATTTGGCGGTCAAGGAAATAAATGAATCAGGGGGCGTGCGGGGAAAATTTCTCGAGGTAATTTACGAAGACGATGGGACTAATCCGGCCCAGACGGTCAACGCCATAACTAAACTGATCACTGTTGACAAGGTGGAAACTATTATCGGTGGCACTTGGGATTTCTTAATTAATGCCGCCGCACCGGTGATAGAGAAAGAGAAAAAAATTCTTATTACCCCTTCTGCCTTGCCTGATACCATCGAAAAACCAAACGACTATATTTTTTCCGTCCATTCACCGGTAGCCGTTCATTCGGTGTCAGTGGAAAAATTCTTGTCTCAATTCAGCAATGGACGCATAGTAACTATTGCTCAAGATAATCCGTGGGGTTTGGCTCATCAACGAGTTTTTAAGCAAGCGGTGGAAAAGACAGGTAACCTAATCGTTAAAGAGATAGTGCTACCGAAAGCGGACAACAACGATATTCAAGGAGAACTGACCAGAGTTAAATTGCTTCATCCCGATGCCATACTGGTAGCGTCCAATTTTTCTGATACCGCCAATTTATTAAAAAGAAGAATCGAGTTGAAGTTGCCGGTTAAGGTGCTCATCGAGCAAAAAGTTATTGAAATGTACAATAATGGTCAATTGAGCGCCGATATGTTAAACGATGTCGTTATTTTCCGTTTTGCCGACCCCAGTTTTTCTTTCACTAGAAATTTTCAAGATTTCTACAATCGTTTCCCCGGCCAGTATTCAGATACAGCCTATGATGCGGTGTACTTAATAAAGAAATCTATCGAATATTCTGATCGAATAGAAGCAGAATCAATTCGTTTAGGATTAAAAATGATCAGTGATTATCAAGGAGCGTCGGGATTCATTACACTTACTGACAATAATTATCCAGAAAACAAATTATCGATCCTCGAGATTTTAAAAGACGGCCAATCAGTTCTAATTAATTAAATGCCCCCCGCCCTCCAAACCAAAAATCTGACCCCGTTAGAGACCGCGAGGGCTCGCAACGGCTCTCTGTCTCTAACGGGGCTGACCAAGCATTTTGACGGCGTGGCGGCGGTGGAGAAGTTATCGGTCGAGTTTCGACCGGGCCAGATCACCGGATTGATCGGCCCGAACGGCTCGGGCAAGTCTACGCTCATTAATCTTTTGACCGGCGTTCTGCCTTGGACCGCCGGCGCGGTGCTCGTTGACGGACATACCACCCTGCGCCAGCTCGCGCCTTACGAGGCGGCCGATTACGGTCTGACGCGAACTTTTCAGGAAGTGCGGCTGTTTGAACAATTGCCGGCGCTCGACAATATTCTTTTAATGCTTACCGAGCGCGGTGTCTGGCCAGCGTTGCTCGAACGACATCAGTCATTCCATTTGGCCGAGGCCGAGCGAGTGTTGCGCCGTGTCGGCCTTTGGGAAAAGCGGCAGGCCTTGGCCAGTACTCTATCTTACGGCCAGCGCAAGCTTCTGGAGATTGCCCGGGCCCTGGCGATGAACGCCGAAGTTTATTTTTTCGATGAACCGTTTGCCGGTCTGTTTCCCGAGATGGCCAAAACCGTGGCGAAAATTCTCCAGGCGTTGCGTCAGGCCGGCAAAACCGTGATTTTGGTCGAGCACAATATGAATTTGATTCGCGGGTTGTCTGACCGAGTGATGGTGCTGGACTCGGGCGAGCTCTTAGCCGAAGGCAAGCCGGCGGCAGTTTTGAACAGTCGCCAGGTGGTGGAAGCGTATTTAGGGGAATGAAAGAAATTCTACTGCAACTTAATGATGCCAGCGTTCATTTCGGCGGGGTTCGGGCGCTTGATGAGGTCTCGGTCGAGATTGACGAGGGAGAGATCGTGGCGGTGTTGGGGCCGAACGGCGCTGGCAAATCCACCGTGCTCAAAGCGATTTTCGGCCTCGTACCTCTTGATCATGGCGCTGTTCACTGGCATGGTGAGGTCATTGTTTCGCGGCCAGAGGACATGGCGCGGCGGGGCATTACCTTTGTGCCCCAGGGCCGGCGCGTGTTTAGTCATTTGACGGTACGGGAGAATCTGGAAGTGGGCGGATTTGTCGTTCGTGACCCTCGGATCATTAAAGAACGGATTGGCGAGGCCTTAGAACTTTTCCCGCTTCTGAAAACCTGTCTTACCACTAAGGCCGGCTTGCTCTCGGGCGGCGGCCAGCAAATGCTCGCCATCGCGCGCGGCCTCATGACTGATCCGAAAGTCCTTTTGCTTGACGAGCCGACGCTTGGCCTGGCGCCGCTTCTGGTGAAAGAAATATTCAAACTCATTCGCGAAATCAATGAGCGCCGTCGGACGTCTATCATCGTGGTGGAGCATAATATTAAATCACTGCTTGAGGTTGCCCATCGGGCGTATGTTCTGGAACAGGGGCGAGTAACCTTTGCTGACCGGGCGGAGAATCTGCTCCGCGGCCCGATTTTGGAGCGGGTGCTCATGGGCGCCGCCCTGGCCGCCTGGCGGGTTAGCGGTCAGCCGCCGTGATCACTAGAATCGGTTTCATTTTTGACGGTTTTGCTACGCGATGTATACTTAAAGCATGGTGACTAAAGTTCAAAAATGGGGTAATAGTTTGGCAGTTCGATTGCCCAAAGCAACTATTCAATCGCTTAAACTGCGCGAGGGTGTAAAAGTGACTATTCGTTCCAGCAGCCGAGGCGTTTGGGTAGAGCCGGTAGTTCGGCGAGAAACTCTGAACGACCTCTTAAAAAAAATGACCCCACAGAACACCCATCTTTTGGTTGACTGGGGATCGGATGTCGGTAAGGAGATCGTTGAATAGGTATTCTGGAGATGACTCCACGGCGGGGCGATATCATAACTGTTGATTTAAACCCCACGCGCGGTCGTGAACAAAAAGGCGTTAGGCCGGCATTGGTGATTTCCCGCGATGAATTCAATACGAAAACCGGCACGGCGATCATCTGTCCGATTACCTCGCGCGTGCGAGGCGGTCCGTTTGAAATTACGGTTGCGGGCGAAAAAACTTCCGGCGTAATTTTGGTCAACCAAGTAAGGACGGTTGGGCAATCTTAAGCAAATGGAACAGGCTTTAAGGTTTTAGCCGCATAACTAAAGG
>CAZLZS010000021.1:0-6601 GCA_964564105.1 uncultured Candidatus Saccharibacteria bacterium | reverse complement strand
ACCTTTGTTACCCCAATCTAGCAGAAATGTCACCTCATAAGGTTAACTGTACGGGGGCTTGCCAAGTGAAAGCGGCCATGCTAGATTTAATCTAGCTCTTGGGGGTTTCGCAATGCGTGGCCGGTGGGGACCGACTGCCGCACATTCGAAATCCCCTTTTTTATTTGCGGAAGATTAATGTCAAGGCGACACCTTGACAGCCTTGACAGGGCTCAATTTTACAAATTTCCATCTCCACTTGTCAAAGTAATTTGACAATCAACTACCCGCCGTGCTAGCATAACGGCAGTAGGTTTCCGCCTCGGTGGCGGAGAAATTGGACAAAATTCGGCTCCTTGATTTGAAAGGAAAAAAACTGATGGAATGCAAACCGGAACAGGTTCAAGCGCTGCTCATTGAACAACGCGCCGTGATGAGTCATTTTTGTTATGGCTACACGCGTGCCTTGCTTAACAAACTGAAAAAGCTTCAGGAAGAAGACCGCATATTCAGTGATGGTCTAGAGGATGCACAGGAAAATGCAACGCTTGGTCACCGTAACGAATTTACCAGCATCGCTGACGTGGTGATAAATCACCTTACGGAACAGGTGAGCAACAGCCCATTTAAAGGGGACCTCACAGTGCCTGATGGGGTCGAAGACTACATCTCTCTTCTTGAGGAATTTCTCGCGATTTTTGAGCAGTGTTGACGCGGCCAACTGTCAACACTCGGTATTGACAGGTCTACCCCAAAGCCCCGCGCGCTTCGCCAACCGGCGAACGGCGAACAAACGGGGCTTTTTTCTTTTTTACAATATCAGCATCACTATCATATATGATAGTACGGTAGTTCCTTATATGGAACTAATTTTTCGGAGCTTTTTCTTTTTTAACCAATGAGCCGGCGAGCCAGTTTGCGAATTTCGGCCAAAGCGCGTTTATCCACTTGGCCGATTTTTTTGTTGAAATTGGAGGACAATTTGCCGCTCAATTGAACCGGCTCATAGCCGCGTCGCGGCCGGCGTGCGTTAAGACCTCCAGCGCTTCGAGCAATTTTGGCGTCAGTTTTTTGAGTTTGAGTTCTTCTCTCGGCGTAAATTTACCCAAGATAAAATCCACGACTGCTTTTTCCCCGGCTGGTTTCTTTAATTTACCGGACGGCGTGGACGGCGCGATGCCGACTCGCAAACGGACAAAATCTTTAGTTTTCAATTTCTTGATGATTGACTCCACACCGCGGTGACCGCCGGACCCACGGCCGAAAGAGATTTTGAATTTGCCCAGCGGCAAATCCAAATCGTCATGGATAACAATCGAATTGGCCGCCGCTTTCTTAGTCTTAATAACTTTCGCCGCCACCTCGCCTGATTTATTCATATAAGTGGCCGGCGCGAGAAAAATTAACTGCCGATTTTTCGTTTTCTGCCGGAACGCCGCGAGTACCCGCGCGCCAATATTATGCCGCGTCTTTTCATACTCCGCGCCCGGATTGCCCAGACCGAAAATTACTATTTTAGACATCACTTCGTAAACCGAAAGGTGGGGAGGATTAAGCCATAGATCCTTTGTTCTTTTTCTGTATAACGGCCGGAGGAGTTAGGTTTATGTAAAGAAAGGGAATAAGCAATTTTATCCTTGATAAAATAAGTGGCTATCGTCGTAAAACCAAAAGCATATGATTCTTCCACTCGTTGAATAGCCGATAATCCTGCGACTTGAATTTTCTTAGTACTTAAAACTTTCTTGGATGGCGGATTTTGACTACCGATCATTCTATCCCCATTAGCCAACATCTGTTCCATAGTCTGTGTACCAGAAACTTTTGCCGCAGTTATTCTAAATCCGGTATAATTTGCATCATGTAAATATGTCGTATAATTCTCATTACTCGGAGGATAAGTTGTACTATCCCAATCTGACGGATATTCTACTTCAAACCCGAAACTATCGTCACGATAAGTTTTCCAGCCAGTGGTGTCGAGGTCGGTAGTCGGGGCAGGGGCGGTGGTAAAAGAGTCAACATCTGGGGAAGTCGGACTTCCCCCAATTGGCGTCGAGGATCGATTTTTCCAGGCGGCATACTCGCCGCCGAGGGCCAGAGCCGCTAAAATAATAATGAGAACTAAAGTCGAGAAACCTTGTTTATTTTTCATATGCCTTTATATTACCACGGTTTCAAAACTTGAGTCATTCAGTTATTTATACTACACTAAACCGATATGGCAGAAAAGCCAAGGCGGAAAAACACCTGGTGGGAGATTATCCGTTTTGTTTTGGTGACTTTGCTCATCGTTGTGCCCATCCGCACCTATGTCGCTCAACCCTTCATCGTTTCCGGTCTGTCAATGACTCCGTCTTTCGACGACGGGGAGTACTTGATCATTGATGAACTGTCTTATCTTTTCCGTCCGCCCCAGCGCGGCGAGGTGATCGTTTTCCGCTACCCCAAAGATCCCTCAAAATTTTTCATCAAGCGGGTGATCAATCTGCCGGGCGAGACCGTCTCAATTCAAGACCGCGCCTATCAACTGAAAGCTGACGAATACTTTGTTCTGGGTGATAATCGCAACCAGAGTCTGGACTCCCGCGCCTGGGGACCAGTGCCGGAACAATTAATCAGGGGACGCGTCTTCCTCCGGCTTTTTCCGTTCAATCGCCTCGCTTTCCTGCCCACTGCCAATAGCCAAAATGAACCCGAGTGACAATCGAAAAAAAAACGATTTCAAACTGCAAACCGCCAAAGGCCTGCGGGATCTCATCGGCGATGACTACTATCTTCTCCAGGGCCTGGTCGAGAAGGCCTCGGAGGTGGCCATTTACTACGGTTTTCGGCCGATCGCCACGCCCATCCTTGAAGATGAGAGACTTTTCCGTCAAGGCGTAGGCCAATACACCGACATTGTCGAAAAAGAACTCTATACCTTGAGGACCCGCGGCGGCGACCGGTTGGCTCTGCGGCCCGAAGCCACCGCGCCAATCATGCGCGCTTACTTTGAACACGGTCTCCAGGCCGAACCCCAGCCAGTGATGTTCTATACCGCCGGGCCGTTCTTCCGTCACGACAGCCCCCAGCGCGGCCGCTTTCGAGAATTCCACCAGTTTGATCTCGAGATCATCGGCACCGGGAAGAGCATCGCCGATGCTCTGGTAATCCGCCTGGTCTTAATCATTTTAAAAGAAGCGGGGTTGAATCAGCTCGCGGTCGAAATAAACAGCCTCGGTGATCGCGACTGCCGCCCGATTTTCCGGCGCGAACTGGCTAATTACTATAAGAAACAAGCTCGTCATATCTGCACCGACTGTCGCGAACGTCTCAAAACTAATCCCTTGCGTCTCCTTGATTGCAAAAATCCCAAGTGTCAAGAAGTGAAGGCCGGAGCGCCCAGCGCCATCAGCTTCCTCTGTCATGCCTGTAAACAGCACCTTAAAGAAGTACTGGAGTATCTGGAAGCGATGGAAATCAGCTACACGATCAACAACAATCTGGTTCGCGGTTTAGATTATTACACCCGGACAGTCTTTGAAGTTAGTGAGCCAATAGGTGACGGGGCGAGTGGCCTGTCCCTATCTTTAGCCGGCGGCGGGCGCTACGATTACCTGGCGCGCGCCTTGGGCGCCAAGAAAGCGGCGCCGGCTGTCGGCGCCGCCATCGGTCTAGAGCGCGTCATCCAGTCGCCGAAATTCGCCCGTTTGACCCCGCGTCTGCTTAAAAAACCGAGAGTCTTCTTCATTCAATTAAGTTTGGAAGCGAAAATGCACAGTTTGCAGGTGATCGAGATTCTCCGCCGAGCGCGCGTGCCCCTCTCCCATTCGCTGTCCAAAGATTCCCTTTCGGCCCAACTGGCCATCGCCGAGAAAATGAAAATCCCTTACACGATCATCCTCGGCCAGAAAGAAGTAATTGACGGCACGGTGATTGTCCGCGACATGAACACCCGCTCGCAGGCCACCGTCAAACTCAACAAGCTGGCGGAATATCTGGAAAAGTGCTAGCATATAGATTATGAAGGTTTATAAATTCACCGCGGTTTTTAAACCAGAGAAAGACACTAGATTTAGTGATTATTACACTGTTTTTGTGCCGGCCTTGCCTGGCTGTTTTTCTTTTGGCGGCAGTCTGGCGGAAGCTCACTATAATATCAGGGAGGCGATTGAATTGTATTTAGAATCATTGGTTGATGATAACGCACCGATTCCAAAAGACAGAAAGGTTCGTTTGCCACGAGAAGTCCGATCTGAGGAGATTACCGTTGGCATTGATTATCAAGTTCGTGCTGGTTTCGAACAGTTAATACGTCCAGTCAATGTCGCAAGGTAAATTACCGGTATTAACCACCGACAAATTAGTCAGGATTCTATTGAAACTCGGTTTCTTCCCCAAAAGAAAGAAGGGTAGTCATCTGGTGTTAGTAAAAGATAGACAACGAGTAGTTGTGCCCATTCATGATGGTCGTGATGTGCCGCCAGGTACCTTACATAACATTATTAAACAGACCGGTATAACACGAGGGCAATTTATAAAACAACTTTAAAAATATGAACCCAAACAAGAATGGTTTCTCGAGTATCGCTTTAATTGTCATCGTCGTTTTAATCCTCGGCGGCGGGTATTGGGTGTGGAAAAAGGAGAATAATAAAACTCCTCCGCTGGTTATCTATACTGACGAACAAGTGAACGAGATTAACTCTTGGAAAACTTATCGCAACGAGAAATATTGGTTTGAATTTAAGTATCCAGCAAGTCATACTGTTTTTTCAGCTTTAGGTCAGAATAAAAGATTAATCTCGGCCGATATGCAAAGCGAGAAGGTAATAATAGCTGAGGATGAGAAAAAAATATTTGGTGGGGACGGACCAATTCTTCTTTCAATTATCGCAGGAGAACCTGTTGGTTTAGAAACTTCGAATCAGAAACCCACCACCTTTGCCGGATACAAAGCTGATGAAATTTCAGGCAAGGTTGGCAACTTAAATCCGCCATACAAAGCTTTTGTGGTCCAGGGTCCCAAAGGAACAATAACAATCTGGCAAAACGAGAAAGGTAATTTGCTTGATTTAATTCTCTCCACCTTTCGGTTTACGAAATAATGAATTTATACTAGCATACCGGCCATGATCAATACCGTCACGGTGCAAAAGGAATCAGCCACTGAATCAAATTTGAGTTTGATCAAACGTTTCAGCCGACGCCTTCAGGGCGCGGGCGTCCTGCGGCGCGCTAAAGCCGGCCGCTACACTGAACGACCCCTCTCGCCCTATAAAAAGAAGCAGCAGGCCTTGAAGCGGTTGGCGCGCCGCACCGCCGTCGAACGGCTACGCAAACTCGGCCTTTTGAATGAAGCTGGCTATAAAAAATCTTACTAGGCAGTCGGCGCCGGCGATCCCCTTCCGAGCGATAGCCAAACGAGTGCTCGGAACAAACTACGAATTAAGTCTGGTGCTCGTTGGTGACCGCCGCTCGCGTACCATCAACCGCCGCTGGCGCGATCGAGATAGACCAACTAATGTTTTAAGTTTTCCTCTTGATCAAAACTCGGGAGAAATTTTTTTGAATCTCGGCCAACGCTCCACTAATTATCTTCGCTTTCTCTTTATCCACGGAGTCTTGCATTTGAAAGGTCTCCGCCATGGGAGTAAAATGGAGTCACTAGAAAATCAACTAGTTAAACATTTCCAAACTCATGAGCAGAATGATCGTCGTCGGGCTCGACATCGGCAGCGCCACCGTTCGGGTCGCCGTTTGTGAATTAGTCCGGGGCAGTAAAAGCCCGAGGATTTTAGCCTTGACTAAAACCGAGTCCAAGGGACTCCGACGCGGCTATGTGATTAATGCGGACGAAGCCGCGGCGGCGATCAAGCAAGCGCTGAAAGAAGCCGAGCGGGCCGCGGGCACCAGGATCCGGCGAGTGTTTGTCGGGCTCGGCGGCGTCACTCTCGAATCAAAAATCGGCGAGAGCCAGATCATTGTTTCGCGCGCGGACGCGGAAATTACCGAGAATGACATCGACCGCGCGCTGGAACTCGCCGAGGCCAATGTGACCGATCTCGCCAACGGCCGGATCCTCCACACCATCCCACTAGGGTACAAGCTAGATGGGAAAAAAGTTCTCGGCCGGCCAGAAGGCATGCGCGGCAACAAACTGGAGACCCGCGTCCTCTTCATTGTCTACTTGGAGCAACATCTCGAGAATCTGATCCGAGCGATCGAGAGCGCGAAACTGACAATTGAAGATATTGTGGCCGCGCCGATCGCCGGCAGTCTCCCCACTCTGACGACCCAACAGAAAAATGTAGGTTGTATTTTAGCTAATATCGGTTCCCAAACCACCGCCCTCATCGTCTACGAGGACGGCTTACCGATTTCCCTCCAGGTTTTGCCGATCGGTTCGATGGATGTGACGAACGACATCGCCTTGGGCCTCCGAGTGCCGCTTGACGAAGCCGAGCGACTGAAATTGGGTAGCGAGAATATTTTGAGCCTAAAGAAAAAACTCGACGAGATCATCGAGGCGCGGCTCTCGGACATGTTTGAACTGATCGAGGGGCATTTGAAAAAAATCGGCCGAAACGGGCTCTTGCCCGCCGGCATCTTGATCACCGGCGGCGGCAGTCAAATCGCC
>CAZLZS010000020.1:0-6605 GCA_964564105.1 uncultured Candidatus Saccharibacteria bacterium | reverse complement strand
ACCTTTGTTACCCCAATCTAGCAGAAATGTCACCTCATAAGGTTAACTGTACGTATAGACAAAATGACTGTATAGATTAGCATATACATTGATGGAGTGGCTGGATCAGCTTCAAACATTTGATTGGGATCAGGGTAACCAAAACAAGAACTTCATCAAACATCAGGTTACCGATGAGGAATGCGAGGAAGTATTTTTCGATCCGCAAAAAAGAGTCGCGCGGGACGAGATTCATTCTGATCAAGAGTCAAGATATCTTTTACTCGGCGAAACGAAAAGGGAACGTTTACTCTTTGTGGTTTTTGCCATCCGAGGCGAAAAAATCAGAATAATCTCCGCCAGAGATTTGAATAAAAGGGAAAGAAACTTATATGAAGAAACAAATTAAAATTCCTCGTTTCCGCAATGAACAACAAGAACGGGATTTTTGGTCCAAATTAAATCTCGACCGCCATTTTGAGCAACGGGATTTTGAACGAATCTCTTTCTCTAACCTGAAACCGTCTTCTCGTTCAATCTCCATTCGCTTACCGAAATTTCTTCTAGCTCGCTTAAAAGAAAAAGCCAACGAGTTAGATATTCCCTACCAATCCCTGATTAAAAAGTATATTGCCCGAGGAGTAATCGAATCTCGAAGAGGATCAGTCGTCGTCAAATAAGATTACTCCTCCACCAATCCGAGTTCATTGATGGTGATGGTCCGCGCGCCGTAAGCGGCGTGGGTAAGAGTGATAACGCCGATATTGGACGGCGCACCAGTGGCGCTAAAATTAAGCTCCGAACTGGGTAAAGTCGTCGCCAAGTCAAGGGCCGGCGGCAAGTCAGTAATCCGATCGGCGCTCGTCAGTCGAGTAGCGCAGTCATTGCCTTGATAAAGAATATAGCGATCGCCGCCGGCCGCAGATTCAAAACAGACGCCGTGGCGACTCGCCAGGAAACCAGATACCGCGCGCTCGCGGGCCAGCCGGATCGTCTGCACCAGCTGGCTTGCCTCTTCATTCAATTGGGTCGCAACCGACAAATTGCCGTAGAGCGGCGTCACGGCGATCCCGACGACCAGAAAAATACCGATGACCAGTAGTAATTCGATGAGAGTAAAACCCGTGAGCATAAACCTGATTCATTATAAACCAAAAGCGGTCTTCAGTAACTTAATCGTAATTGTCAAGGCAACGCCTTGACATACTTGACATACGATAAAAAAAGACCCGCGCGCCGAAACGAAACGGGTCCTTGGTTGATTCGCTATCGAGGATTCATTTTGATCTTTTATCTTCGGCTCGAAGGAGTAGAAACCAAGCCTTCGCCTTATCAACAAGATCTTTAAAATAAGGTTTATCCCGATATTGGTTCAAAAAGTTTTTCAGAGCTAACTTGAGATCATCCTCCTTCTGATGTTCTTCGAAAAAATCACATAATGCTTCCCAAACTTCATCCGGAGTTTTCTTTTTTCTCCACCAAAAGAACATGTTGTCCTCCTTTCTGTCCAACAAGCTAGCACGGGGTGAATGAAAAGAAAAGTGCGGTAAGGAACAAAGAAGACTACCGCCGAATGTTTCCCGTAATCTCGTAGATCGGCGTGATGATAGAGAGGGCCAGGCCGGCGACGACCAGACCGATGACCAGAAGCAGGATCGGCTCGAGCGCCGTTGAGAGCGACTTGGCGGCGGCGTCCACTTCGTCTTCGTAAAAATCAGTGAGGTAAAAGAAAGTTTCCTCAAACCGGCCCGAGACCTCGCCGACTCGCGCCATCCGGCTAAAGAGGAGCGGAAAAAGCTTGGGGAACCGCTCGAAACTCTCGGAGAGTTTAAGGCCCCGGCCGACATCGGCACTAATCCGGCGCAGGGCCCGGCGGTAGTAAAAATTACCCGTCGTCTTTTCAGCAATGGCTAAGGTCTCGTCGATATTGACGCCGCTTTTTAAGAGGAGACCGATAGTCCCGGCCAACCGCGCCAAATTGAGATTGGCGGAAATTCTCCCAACGGCCGGAAAATGAAGGAGGCACCAATGAGTCAGAAAGGCGAGCGAGCGCCGTTTCAAAAGCCAGGGGAGAAAAATCGCGCCGAGGACCAGTCCCAGAAAAAAAGCAGCCCCGTGGGCATCAATAAAATCAGCAAACGAGATGAGCAAACGAGTGGTCCAGGGTAGAGCAATCCGCAAACCGCGGAAGAGCGGCGTAATTTTAGGCAGAATAAAAAAAGCCAGGCCGAGTCCCAGGGCTACGGCGGCGGCAAGCACGATCGCCGGATAGATCATCGCCCCCTTGACTTTGGCGAGAAGCGCGCGCTCCTTTTCCAGCGCCCGCGAGAGATTAGCGAGATTGACGGCGAGATTGCCGGAACGTTCGCCGGCATAGACGGCGCTCACGAAAACGCCGGAGAAAACCTTCGGGTAAGCGCCAAGCGCCTGGGAAAAGGCGGTGCCGGATTGCACCGACTGCTGAACGCGCCTTAACACCCTTTTTAAGTTTCCGGCCGTCGAATCAATCGCCACCGCCAGCGCTTCAGAAAGGGTCAAACCGGCAGTCAACATCACTGCGAGGTGCTTGGCCAGAATCGCCCTGGATGTCAAATTGACTATCATCGTTTAAATTTTGGTCACCCGCAGCACTTCCTCGAGTGTCGTCAAACCAACCAGCACTTTGTCTAAACCATCTTCGAGCATCGTGGTCATATCTAATTTTCTGGCAGCTTTCACAATTTCGTTCGAGGACGCCCGGGCTACGACCAACGCCTTGATCGCGTCAGTCATCGCAAGCACTTCGAAAATGCCCACGCGGCCCTGGTAACCAGTGCGACTGCACAAATCGCAGCCGGCGCCGCGGTAAAAGATTAATTTATTCAAACGGCTGTAGCCCCGTTCTTTAAACGCCCGCTTCAATTCTGGCTCGCGGTTAATCAGCGCGACTGACTCAGCGGTCGGCGGCGCGGAGATCCGGCAGCGGTCGCAGACCTTACGGACCAAACGCTGGGCCACCACCACATTGACGGTTGAGGATACGAGAAACGGCTCAATGCCCATATCAAGGAGCCGCGGCAGAGTGGTCGCCGCGTCATTGGCATGGAGAGTAGAAAGCACCAAGTGACCGGTCATCGCCGAATTGACGGCGATGCCGGCTGTTTCCTCGTCGCGAATTTCCCCCACGACAATGATGTCTGGATCTTGACGGACAATGGCCCGGAGGCCCGAGGCAAAAGTCAGGTTGGTCTTGGGGTTAACCTGAATTTGGCTAACACCCTCAATATCATACTCGACCGGATCCTCGATGGTCGAGACATGGACATCGCGGGTGTTCAAAATTTTCACCAGCGCATAAACCGTGGTGGTTTTACCCGAGCCGGTCGGGCCGGTGACCAAGATCATACCGTGGGGATTATCGATCGCCCGCTTGACCTTAACGAGATCCGCCTCCCCGAGTCCCAGATCGGCCAAACTGAATTGGCGACTTTGTTCGGATAAAAGACGGAGGACCGCGTTCTCGCCTTCGGTCACCGGCACGATGGAAACGCGCACATCCACGGTCTCCTCCCGTCCGACCGAGGCGGCCGGCGCCGCGAATTGGAGTTTGCCGTCCTGGGCCGAGCGATGTTCGTCCGTCCGCATCCGGGCCAGAATTTTAAGACGGGTCAGGATGATATCCGACAGAGTTTTCGGCACCGCCAACACATCGTGTAACACCCCGTCGATCCGAAAACGGACCAGCACCTTGTCGCGATAGGGCTCGAGGTGAATATCCGAAGCCTTATTCTGATGACCGTATCGCAATAGCAGATCAACCAGTCTGATCGTCTGATTGTCTCGCTCCTCGCGGCCGAGCCGTTCATCAAGCACTCGCCGCAACGTCTCTTCAAACTCCGCCTTCAAACTGCCTTTATAATTAGTCAGGGCTTCGGCGAGGTCGCGCCGGGTGATAAAAAAAGGCTGAATCCGATCGCCGAGACGTTTTTCCAAAAGATGGATGGTGGCGAGATCAGTCGGGTCGACGAGGCCGACCTTGATTCCCGCGGGCCCGCGCGAGAGGGCGATGACCCCGCGGCGCCGGGCGACTAGTTCCGGCACCTGCGCGAGAATCGCCGGCTCGACCGTCTCGCGCCGGAGATCCAGCCAACGAAAGTTGTGGGCCTCGGCCACTAGTTTGCCGAGCTGACCGTCACGAATTAAATCTTTATCCACCAGCACGGCCCAGAGAGTCTCGCGTTCGGCCTGACTTTCCGCCACCGCCGCGTCGAAATCCGCCGCCGAGACGAGCCCGGGTTCGACCAACAATTTTTTCAGTTCGGCGGCTGAAATTTCCACAGAGTTTAGGACTGACCGGCCTTGGCTAATTCCGCTTTGATTTTCTCCACCACGGTTTTCATCTCGACATCGGACTTGACCAGGTAATCGCGGGCGCCCAGATCTTTGGCTTTTTTAATATCCACTTCCTGCCCAAGATTAGACAACACGATGACCGGAATATCTTTGGTGCTCGGTTCCAGCTTTAGTTCGGCGAGCACCTCAAAACCGGTTTTTTGCGGCATAATCAGATCTAAGAGCACGAGGTCAGGTCGCGCCAGCCGCACTTTCGCCAGGGCCTCTTCGCCATTTACCGCCTTAGTCACGGTAAAGCCCTCGCGCGCCAGCTTATCCGCGAGCGCTGTTGATAAAAATTTATCGTCCTCAACGAGCAGGATCCGACCAGGTATTTTTTCTTCCACCACGATTAGATTATTTAAGTTAAACCCTTGACGCCTTCTTTCTTGGGCATGCCGGCGAGCGGCAAGGTGATAAAAAAGGTGGTACCTCGACCCTCGAGGGAATCAAACCAAATCCGGCCGCCGACTTCCTCCACCACTGCTTTGACAATGTAGAGGCCGAGGCCGGTACCCTCTGCTTCTTTATCCCTAATATTATCAGCTCGGAAAAGTTTGGTAAATATTTTTCCTTGATCGGCGGCCGGGATGCCGTAGCCGGTGTCGGTGACACGAATCAGCACATTCTCACCCTCTCTCTTGATAGTTAGGCCGAGGGAGCCACCCGGGGCCGTGTACTTAACAGCGTTGGATAAAAGATTTTGAAAGACGATGCGGACAAGTTTGACATCGGCGTTGATCTTCGGCACCTGGGAATCAAATTCTTTGTTCAGATACAACTTCTTCAGCGCGATCTGGGGCGCGAGTTCGGCCAAGACGCCATCGGCCACAGCGGCAAAATCTGTCGGGGTCGGTTCAACGGCAAAAGTACCAAGGTCAATCCGCGACACGTTAAGGAGCGAGTTGACGAGTTCAACCATCCGGCGATTGGCGTCATAGAGATTTTTCAAATACTCTTTCTGTTTGTCATTCAGGGGGCCAACTTCTTCTTCGAGCATCATTTCCGAATACCAATTGATGGCCGAGAGCGGTGTCTTCAACTGATGTGAGGCTAGTGACACGAATTCGGTCTTGGCGCGGTCAATTTCTTTGTCTTTGGTGATGTCGCGAAACAGGATAATCGCGCCCGAGACTTCACCCTTGTTTAGAAGCGGCGCGATCATCATTGCCGCCGGGAAGAGACGACCGTTCTTGATCCTAACCGAAAGGTTTTCCAAAAGACCAACGGAAATAATGTTGCGTTCAGTCATGGCTTTCTCAATCGGCAAATCTTTGTACGGCAACTCCACGCCGTCGCGATAAGAGCGCAAGATTTGACGAATATCTTGGCCAGTGGCCTCCTGGGGCGCGGTCCGGAGCAAGATGCCGGCGGCCTGATTCATCAGGATGACGCGGCGGTCATTATCAATGGCGATCAAACCTTCGGCCATTGATGACAGGATGGCGTTCAACTGTTCTTGTTTTTCGCGCAGTTCAGCTTCGGTCATAGAAAAAATTATAGCGCACCCCCGCACAAACAAAAACCCCGACGCCAGCCAGCAATAATGTTTTTGCTGACCGGGCCGGGGTCGCCGAAGATGCGGAGAGAGATTCAGCTACTGACTGTTAGGACAGCAATCGTGACACTGTAGCAACCTACGACCGGCATTTTCGAAGAGATGCGATCAGCCGGACCATGCCACTGCGGGCATTCAACCCTGAGATTTTCGGTTTTCACCCCCCACTCCGCCACCGCCGCCTGAACAGCTTTCGCTTTCACCTCGCTCTCGTCATCGTCCATCCCCGCCGGAATCGTAAAAACTTTTTCCCGCCGCGCGTCCATGCTTAATCCTTTCAAAACAGCACTCGCCCAAAAACCAAAATATCAATCTGGCGGCAATGATATCACGAGTGACGAAAAACGCAAAATCCCCGCTGTAGCCGGGGATTTTGCTGGCGCCAAACACTTTGGCGCTCTAAACCTTGATCGTGCAACCGCACTGGCCACAGGTGCCATCGGGCTTATTGTGGACATGCATGCAGGTTGGGCACTTAGTTTCTTCGGCCATAGTGAAAAAATTTAAATTATTGCTTATTTTTAATCAAATTCGACCGTAGCTCTATAAGTATATCACGATCGGCCAAGTTGTCATCCTTGACAAAAATGAAGTTACGATGCGCGGGGGGAGATTTGAACTCCCATATTATTTTTTCTTTATTATGAGGTCGCTACCAGCACTTGATCCAATTCCTTCAATATCAACGGCGCTAATA
>CAZLZS010000019.1:0-7607 GCA_964564105.1 uncultured Candidatus Saccharibacteria bacterium | reverse complement strand
TGATCGGTAACATGCACGGGGAAAGGAAAGATACAATTCCGGCGATGAAAGCAAATGCGATGGAGAATTCGCTCATAATTTATTGGGTGAGAGCTTTGTTAATTTCAGAAAGATGTTGTTCCTTGCTCCACGACTCTGGGGATTTGAGTATTCTCTGCCCATTTTTCAGGAATACTTTCGTATGCTGGTAGGCTACGCCGAATTGGCTGGCGAGAGCTTTCTCGTTGGCATCAGTATCGCTGTCATTGTAATTAACCTGAAAACCTACCACTTTATCGGTAATGAGATCATTGAACGCCGCGTACAATTTGGGTAACTCAACTTTGCAGATGGGGCACCAATTCGCAACGAAATACAATGCCACCAGTTTATCCGATTTTACCGCCGCGTCGTAATCCGCCTTGTTGTAATCAATGAGCGGCGCCGATTTACCGGCAAGAACTGTGCCTGTGTACTTTGCCATCATCGCCCCACCCTCTTTTTTCATCATGGTTTCGCCCTCCTTATTTTCCATCATGGCTTTTTCCTGCGCCATCTTATCCTCTTGTGTTCGAGATTGGTTGGCGTAGTACACTACACCACCCAAAACCAGGACGACTGCAACTATTGCGATAACGATCGGCATCGCAAAACCCTTTTGCGAATTATTGTTTTTCATATGTTTTAGTTAATATTATTAAGTTAGTTAATTTAGACGACCTTGTACCATAAAGTATATGGCGGCGTTATATTGATGTCAAGTTAACTTTACATCAAGATTGTGGATAACTAATTTTTTACTCGACTGTAAATAAGCCCGATAATTTTTGCCAAAATCATTACCCCTAAAGTAACCACGAGCCAAACATCGAGTTCGTGTCTAAAACTTTGAATGATAATAGCGATTACTAATGTAACCGTGCCGGTGAGATATGCAATTCGACCCGCCATCATTTTATGAAGACCTTCTCTCTCATCTTTGTTGTTCTCTCTCCAAATAAAGCTGGCAAACAGACTGAATACTACAACAAAACCCAGCACCATCATCATCAATAAAATTGGCGGCATCCAAAGCTCAAAAGGATTAAGGAATAAAACAAGCAGGATGATGAGCACCCCAGACACAATAATTTCTTGTAGTAAGTTATTTTTCATATCTGATAGAGAAAATTTCTTCTAAAGGTTTCTTAAAAAATTTTGCTATTTTCAATGCCAAAATAACCGAGGGGGTGTAATTTCCCTTTTCAATAGCAATGATGGTTTGCCGCGTTACTCCAATCGCTTCGGCCAACGCTTCTTGGGTAATGTCGGACTTTGTTCTTAACTCGTAAACGTGATTTAAAATTATCTCTTGCATACATACATTGATAAGATTGATTTGATTGTAGGGCAAATAGTACCATAATGTCAAATATACTTTACATTATTCAATATCCGCCGCCTTCAAAAACTCTGCGCGAGGGCGCGGCGTGGCGGCTTCCATTGGTTAGGAATTTTTGATAAAGTAGGTTTGAGCGAAGTCGTAAAGACACTCCAGAAAACTTATACTCGTCTTCGTGTGGGATTGCGGGCGCGAGTAGCGCAGTTGGCGGAGGATTGGGCGCTCTTTTTGCTGGCATAGCCGGAACTGCTTTTTGCGCCTCTTGTCTCGCACCGTTATTTGCTGTTTTCGGGATAGGTTTCGGCGGAGTTATCTTTGTTCTGAACTATCGCTGGTATTTTGTTGTCGCCGTAACCTTAGCTTTACTTATTGCGATTTATTTAACTGCCCGCAAAATACACAAGGTTTGTATTTCTTGCTAAAATAACCGTATGCAATCTTTTTTCAAAAAAATACTTACAGCGTTGGCTCCAGTATTAGGGGCTGGAGCAATAGGCGTATGTCCGCTTTGTTGGATTGGTTCAGCTTCGCTTCTTACGTATCTGGGACTAGGCGCTTTGATTCCTGTCTGGCGTTGGCTTGCATTTGGTTTAATTGCTATCGGAGCCATTGGGTTTATTTTTGACTATCGAGCGCACAAAAATCCGAAGCCGCTTATATTGCTGACCATTGGCGCGATACTTCTTTATGTCGGTCGCTATGTATTCGCGAGTACTTGGGGTGCATGGTGGATTTGGGGACCCGGCGCCATACTGATTATCACCTCTGTTTTCTACAATAAATCTCTTTTTCGGAAACAAAAGATACCATCAAATTTAGTTACCACCGGTGTACAATAGCGAATGGCGAAGAGCTCCGAATCGCTTGAATTGCGGTTCTTTCTTCGTCCAATGCGTGGAGCCAGTATAAAACTTCTCTCATTTTCAGAAAAATTTTTACGTGCGATACTATTTTATTCTTTTCTGCCCAGCCCATAAGCCAACAATAAAGCCAAGAATTACTCCTATGATGCTGGTAATCATAAAACCTATAACGAAGCCACTTATGCCTTGTTTAGTTTCTTTATTACGTACATCTATCAAAAAGTCCGGCGATTCGTAAACCCGCTCCGTCTGACTCGCAAACACAAAATCAATAAAAATCTCGTGAAGCCCAGTTTCAGTAAAGGTATAGGGAAACTCCAATACGCCTCCCTTTACTTGTAACTCATCCTTCTCAAAAAGAAATTCCCGTTTTTGCGTTCCCGAGCCGCCGAGTTTAGCGATGCGGACTTTAGTTACTAAATCTTCGGGAATGAGCTTGTTTGTTTTAAGATCAACAAACGAGATGAGCATTGAAGTTTTATCTCCAGCGATTGGCGTAAACGGCGACCGGGCTAAGTTAATAAGATATTTCCCTTCAACGATTCGCTGATCCCCGCCGTTTGCAGAAACGAGTACGGAAGAAAAGAAAGACAGGAAGGTGATAACGATTAAAATTTTTTTTGCAAGATTCATAGTATTAGACACCACAACCGGCTCCACTTTGTTGTTGTGGCAGAAGGCCGAGCTTTTTCACTTCGGTATCGACATTCGCATACCAGCCGCCGATGCTCGAATAGTCTTTGCCCATTACCAACTTGGGATCGACCTTGTCCCAATCAGTATTTTTTGCCGCTTTGAAGTAGAGAGCGGTTTGGATGTAGTTGTGTGGAAACCAAAACGAATTGAAAGCTACTGCCTCTCGGTAAAGTTCGTCTTCGGTTAGCCCCTGCGCCGCGCCAAGCTGAAGAAGCCCAAGTAATGCAGAGCCGTGATTGCAGTCCTGATAGAAAGTTGAATTGTTGCAACACGGCCGATATGCGTTTTGAGCGATTTTCGTGACTAACGCTTCTTGCTCCGGCGTTAGCTCAACAATTTTGAATTTGTTGAAGTATGTGCCGCCGTTTTCTTCTTTGCCCAGATTCCAGCCACCGGTGGAGGCGAAATTAAAGAGTGATTTGCCAAGAATGGGGCTTTGCTTATTGGATGACATATAGTTGGAGAGTCCAAGCGGCCACAGGAGATTTACATAGTAGTTCGCATTTTGCCGTGTAAGGAGAATTGGCCTTGAAGATGTCTTATTAAGCACATCTTTGAATTCGGCGGGGAGACCACCCCGATCTTGGTAAATGGCCAAAAACTTCTCGCGATCAATCACACCATTTTCAACGAGCTTCACTACGCTATTACTAAGCGCGATTTTACTCTGAAAACCTTTCTCCGGCAGAACTTTTGCAGTAACTTCGTCAATCAGCGCATTTCCAGTTTCGGAGATATTTGTGTTATTGAGCGTATTGTCGTTCGGATTAACAATACCCTGACTCAATGCCTTAGCAATAATCGGTTCGGTCTTGAGCATGTTCCAACTTACGAAAGCCAAAGCAATAACTATTGCTACAAGGCCTAAAAGCCATGGCCTGTCGGATTCCTTGAGTGTGTGGTCTTTAGGTAAAGGACATACGCCGCTCGCGCAATCAGCTTCAAGTTTTTTGAAATCTCTTCGCATAAGCCATATCGGCAATACCATAAATCCAAAAGACAACGCTTTGAGTTCAAGTCCTTGAAGTGGAAAAGCCGCAAGACCGCCAGCAATGCCAATCGCGGAAAGAAGTGTTGAGCCGCAGACGGGACAGGCGGAAGCGGCGATACCGAACAATGATCCAAGCCCGGCCCCACCTTCAGTTTTGAGTTTTGGAGGTCCGAATTTTCTCCAGCGATAGACGAGAAGCGAGATATTTACACCGAATAAAGCGATTGCGCCAAGCGTCAGGATAACATACGGCCAGAAATAAAGAGGCGTGCTGTATGTGTTCGCAATGACATTCGTAATAGCCGAATCAAGCCGGAGTACCCAATAGAGCGCAAGAAAAAATACGAGAGATGACGCGACGCCTATTAAGCCGTAAAAAAGCTTAGTGAGAAATTTACGATCTTCTTCGCTAAGCTTGTCGTCGTTTTTGATATCGCTTTCCGGCTCGCCTCGCTGAAGCTCCGGTGAAGCGGGCGGTAAACCGCGCGCGGTAATTTCTATATTGCAACTCTGATGTTCTTTACACCACGCCTCGCACTTCTCAGCCCATTCTCTCTCCTCATAGCAAAAACCGCACTCCTCGCACTGATGTAGTTCCTTATCTTCTTTTTGATTTGTTTTTGTCATAGGATTTGTGGTTATTCACCCCGTTAGAAATTTGTTTTTATATAACACAATGATAATTTATAACAAACTTTTTACTATTGCTTACACCCCGTTATTATCATGCATAAAAAATTTGTTAAATTTTTTATGCTCAAAACTTCTAACGGGGTTCATACCAAATCTCAATTTTATCTCCGTCTTTGACGAGATAATTTTGAAATTCAGTGTTTAGTTCGCCGTTAACGAACATTTTGACTACTCCTTCCGTCCCGTTGCAGTTTTCAAAAATACAAGAGCTGTCGAATTTCTTGCCCCAGATCGCAAAGAAACTCTCTAAACGTATATCTTCTTTTTTTACAGGCCCCTCCATGACTTCCCAATGGAGCGTTCCCGAATCATCATGCGTGTGTATATCCGTCATTTTCATCATGGGATCGTAGCGGGAATAACCGGCATACTGCATCCCAATGCCGATGTTTGTGGGGATTTTGATTTCTTCGCCTTTAACAATTATTTTCAGTTCGGGATGCCAATGAATCCCTTCTTTAGAAACTAAATTTCCCGATTGCTCTAATGTTTTTGTTTTTTTATTTTTGAGGAATGAACTTAAATAGAATAAACCTCCTATTAGGACGGTGGCCGCAATGACGCTTACTAATGTTTTATTTTTCATGATTTTATTTTTTACGATTGGTGATGATGTTCGCTGTCACCGCCGCACCCATCAGAAAAATTCCACACTTGGGTTAATTGCTCGCCAGTGAAGCCGTGATTACGGATAAGATATTTACCCAAACCCCCGTAAACATACCATCTCCAGCATTTACAGCAACAAGGCCCTTTTTCGCTTGAGTTTTGCATAGCATAGTCGTACGCGATCTCTTCATCCGGCGTAAGCCCCATGTCGTAGTAGGACATGAGCTCCTTTGCAAGCCGGACTTCAATGTCATAAGGATCGTCAGGAATTTTATCAATGTTTTGGCTGGCAACAGATTTGAATTTTACTAATCCTTCAACCTGCTCGCTGTAGCGGTTCACGCTCATCGGACTGCAACAGGAGCCGCTCAGACGCTCGTCATCCGGCAGTGAAGTGATGGAACTTCTGAAAGACGTTGAACAGGATGAGTTGCCGTTTTTGGAGAGGTAATCAAATCTTGCCGCAAGAGCCTCGCTCACGACATGAGATGAACTTTCTTTTAGAGAGCGATTCGAGAGATCGAAAGCGGGCCCAGAAGAAAGGTAAAGGTACCCTCCGCCAAGGATCGCTATAGTGACAATTGTAATTTGTAATTTTTTATTCATCAAGATACTTCAACGGAGCTGGGCCGAAAATTCTTTCTCGGTGCGCTGCCGGAGTTTTTCGTGCAGCGCGTTGACTTCAGTGTTAGTGAGGGTGCGATCAATGGAACGGTAGACAATGCGGTAGGTATAGCTTAATTTGCCCGCGCCAAATTTAGCAGCGTTATCATATTTATCAAGCAGGGTCACTTCTTCCACTAGATTATCGCCTAAATCGCGAATCAGATCAAAATAATTGTTGGCCACGAAAGTGTCGGGGACGATAAAAGAGATGTCGCGGATGATCGACGGATATTTAGACACTTCTTTGTATTCTTGCTCGAGTTTCAATTGACGTTTGACCCGCGGGTCTTCTGACCAGAGGAGACGAATATCGGGTAATTTCATACTCAAAATCGCCAGCCGCTCCAGACCGAAACCGAAAGCCCAACCGTTGTACTCGGTCGGGTCAACGTCCAATTTTTTTAAAACGCTACCCTTAACCACGCCCGCGCCGAGCACTTCCACCCATTGCCCGTCGCGCTCAATTTCCATTTCCAAGCTCGGGTCAGTGTAGGGGTAATTGTCGGGGTTGAAACGGTATTTTACCTGGGAACCGAAAATTGATCGGGCGATTTTAATGAGAATCTCCTCCAGATTTTGGCGGCCGATTTCTTTTTCTTTTTTGGGGGTGAGAAACCAGCCGTCCATTTGGTGGAAGACGTTCATGTGCCGATGGTCAATTTCGTCCTTACGGTAGACTTTGCCGAAACAGAGCGCGCCGACATTTTGACCGGCGGCCATTTTCTTTTTCATTCCCGGTTGCCTCAGATGGTAATACCACATGATTGTGGTGTGAGGGCGCAGGATATTATCATCGTTCACATAATAGGTGTCTGATTTGCTTCGAGCCGGATGGCCAAGGGGGAAGTCAAACAGATCGAAACTTTCCTTCACTGATACAATTTCCGGCACTTGAATCAGATCGAAATTTTCAAAATCGGACAGGTTAATAATCCGCTGGGTCAATTCAGCGATCGGACTATCCGGCTGGCGCGTGAGGTCGGGGAGGGCAAGGTAGCGGAGGAGACGTTTGCTCTCCGGGTCCCCGCGGCCGCTCAACTCTTTTAGAATTCGTTTTTCTTCATCAAGCGGGACGTCATAATGCGCCCGTTTGAGATCTGGCGTTTCGTATATGTTCATCATAATTTACAGTATCATAATTGTAATCTAGTTGTTTTTTTACCACAAGCTGTTCATAATAATCCGATCGGATTATTATGGTATAGTAAAAAACATGAGAAGGAAAACTCTTAAAAAGTTTCGCAGTGTCTTGAAAAAGAAACTCTTGTATTTACTTTACGCCGGTTCGGTGATCGCCTTATCGCGTTCTAGCAGACAACGGGGGTATGTTATTCTTTCCATCCCGCGCATGTGGCGAAAGCTAAATCGCGACCGTCTCTACAGGATTATCAAAGAGTTTCGGCGCGATCGGTTGGTTGATTATCGGGAGGGTAAAGACGGAATTATTACCGTCGTTTTAACCGAGGCTGGGAAGAAACGTACTCTGGCATACGATGTTGATCAAATTGAGATAAACAAGCCACGTCATTGGGCTGGTTCTTGGCATATTGTTTTTTCGGATATTCCAGAAAAGAAACGGGCCGCGCGCGACGCTCTTAGGCACAAGCTTAGAGAGCTCGGGTTTCATCAATGGCAAAAATCGGTCTTTGTCTATCCTTACCCTTGTCGCGATCAAATTGATTTCATCGTGGAATTTTTTGAACTCCGACCCTATGTCCGCTACGGGGAA
>CAZLZS010000018.1:0-9605 GCA_964564105.1 uncultured Candidatus Saccharibacteria bacterium | reverse complement strand
ATTTTAGACGCCGGGGCTACTCCACCCGCAGCCGCAGAAATCGCCGTTTGCCAATCTGGCAGAGGGCCGATTTCTTAAGCTGATAGTGCGGGTCGCTCATTCGTTCGCCGTCAAGTTCTACCGCGCCGGCGACGACCAATCGCCGCCAGTCGCTTTTGGACTTGACCAATCCGGCGGTCTGTAAAATTTCAAACAACGAGGCGCCGGCCGCGGCCACGGCCTCGCTCACAGCCTCTGGCTGGCCTTGCTGAAAAGCGGCAATGAAGTGGGACTCGGCCGCGGTCGCGGCTTTAGCGCCGCAATACAAATTAACCACCGCGCGCGCCAGACGCATCTTGAGATCGCGGGGATTAACCGACCCCTTGGCAAGAGTTTCGGCTAAATCAACGCAAACAGCATCTGGCAAATCCGTCGCCAATTCAGCCACCGGGACGATCGCTTCATCCGGCAAGGCCATCACCTGGCCGTACATCTCGTCCGGCGGGTCATCCAAATTGACGAGACCGCCCTCGCTTTTATTCATCAGTTTGCGGCCGGTTTTCGGATTGACTAAAAGTTTAGTGGTGAACAGCAATTTCTCGCGGCCGAGATAACTCTTCAGTAGATCGCGGCCAACGAGCATATTAAAAGTTTGATCACTGCCGCCGATCTCGACGTCAACCTCTAACGCCACCGAGTCATAACCCTGGAGTAACGGATAGATGAGCTCAGTCAGCCAAACCGGCTTGCCGGCCTTGAGACGCTCCTTAAACATCGCTCGTTCCAAAATTTGCTCGACGGTAAACTGCCCGGCCAGGGCCAAAAAATCCGCCAGCGGGAGCTTGGCCAGCCAGCGGGAGTTAAATTTAATCTGCGCCGCGTTCTGGCCGGTAAAGCGGAGGATTTTCCCGGCCTGCTGTTTGAAAGTTTTTAGATTGGCCTTGATCGCCGCCGGAGTGAGCGGCTGACGAACGGCCAGACGATCTGTCGGGTCGCCGATTCTCGCGGTAAAATCGCCAAGCAGCAAATAAATCCGGTGTCCCAACTCTTGAAAGCGCCGCAAGAGGAGCAAATTAGTGGCGTGACCAAGGTGGAGATGGGGGCCGGTCGGATCAACACCGAGATAGACCGCCAATCGGCGTCCGCTTTTCAATGTTTGGAGCACCGCGGCCTCGCCGGGGTAAACCCGCTCCACGGCGCGGGTCAGCAACTTCCTGATCTCGAAAATGTCCGCCATGGTTCTCAATTTAACACACCTCGCGACCTAGGGCTAGAAATCCAAAAATAATTCTTCAACTCCTTACTCAAAATGTATCCCTGACAATGGGAAAGCATTCCCAAGTAAGACAAGATAGAGGCTTGTAAACCTGCTTCAGAAAAAAATCTGTTTTGGTAATCTTCCATCTTCTGTGTCAGTCGCCGAAACATTCGTTTTCTAGTGCGCGGTCGCAAAATTAGATGATGCGGTAAAATAACATAGCCCAAGAAATCAATTCCCTGCCTCAATTTCCGAATCGCTACTTTATGGGGATGCAATTTGAGTTTCAATTCCTGCCACAAAAATGATTGGATTGGTGGAAGCAAATTGTTTAAGTAATTTTTGTCTTCTGATACAATGACAAAATCATCAGTATAACGAGCATAGTTTCGTGCTTTCAATTCATGTTTAACAAACTGATCAAATTCATTGAGATAGATGTTGGCAAAAAGTTGGGAGGTCAGATTGCCAATTGGTATTCCGATTTCGCCGGCATTTTTACTCTCTCTCTCTCTCTCTCTCTCTCTCTCGTAAACGCGAGGGTAACTCTCGATAATTGTTCTCAAGAGCCACATCGCATTTGGGTCTTTAATCTTTCGACCGAGAATCTCCAGCAGAACTGCGTGGTTGACGCTCTCAAAGAATTTCTCGATGTCGCATTTAAGAACGTAGCCAGGGCGGTTGTAGTTCCGGCTCGTCTGGCGCAACATTTTCTCGACAGATTTTACTCCTCGGTGCGTCCCTCGACCCAACCGGCACGAAAAAGAGGTCGGAATAAAAGTTGGATCGAAAACCAGATTCAAAATTCTGAATACGGCGTGATGCAAAACCCGATCGCGAACCGTGGCCTTATGAATGTGGCGCGATTTCGGGTCGCAAATCCAAAAACCTCGGTAGGGACCGTGGCGATAAGTTTGCCTAGTCAGTTCTCGATGGAGTTGAAAAATGTTTTCTTCCAACCGACTTTCAAATCGCATCACGTCTGGCCGAACCCTCTTGTCTCTCTTAAAAACATCCCAGGCCAGAAACAAGTTTGCGGGATCAATTATTAAGTTAAAAAGATTTTTGTAATATCTCATACGATGAACGATTTAGACATCCCAATTTTCAAAAAATCCTACGACCTGTATAAAGAGTTCTACGGCTTGCGGCTATCGGTACCAAAACAAGATCGCTATACTATCTGGCAAAAATGTGAAAATCTGCTTATTGATGTCCTCGAGGGTTTGCTCCTCGCGAGCCAACAATCTCAATCGGAAAAGTTACCGGCACTTGAGAGGGTGAGCCTTAGGCTTAATTGCCTGCGCGTATTCGTACGACTGATGAAGGACGTAAGGGCCCTCGATAGTAACAAGTACATCCTGATTGAAACCAATATTGATGACATTGGGCGACAGCTGGGTGGTTGGGTCAAGTCGACCAAAGATAGATAAAAAAATCCTCCACCAGAAACGAGCAAGAAGTTCATCTCTATCCTCAATCGCACTCTGCCATAATCCGTAAACCGCTGGCACTCTGGCGATACCTCAAGGTGAGATATCTCGCGAGCTTGAACCGTGATCCAAACTAGATTAGCGAGATGTTGGCATTTTATCTTGCTGCAAATTAAAAATAAAGAGCCTCCGCAAAAAATCGCACGGAGGCTCAAGGTGGCAAAAGGAACAAGAACTCAATAGTTCAAGCTTCAGAACTTCCTGGCCGACGACAAGCCGACGCGGTCGTAGCGGTAGTCGTCGTTCCAGAGGCTGACATCGAGACCCTTGGCATCGAAGAAGCCGACGCCAACGCGGTGGCCGAACGAGTCGAGACTGGAAGTCCTTACGTAGAGATTCGGGAGCAGATAGATGTCCCGCACCGCCTTGTAAGTCGTTAGGCCCCAGACCGCTTCGGCCGCGTTCGGCACCACCATCGGGGCGGCGATCAGTTCGTTCTGTTCGCCCCAATTCTTAGCGAACGAATCAGCGATCGGTTCCTTGCGAAGCGCGATCCAGATCGGTTCAACCTTGTCGCGGTGCGAGAACTTCTGTTTCTTGTTCAAATACCAGCCAGCGGTTTTGGGGTAGAAGAAGTCGGTCTTGATGGCGCGAACGTCGAGGAACGACATGGCCCTGGGCGGACCGGCGACGAGCATCATGCTGTTGTCGCGACACCACTCGAGCGCGTCCGGCGCCGGAAGTGTCTCGTCGAACTTGGCGAGCTGCTCGCCGGTGTAGAAAACGCCACGCGCCTTCGCGATCTCCTCGGGTAAGATAAAATCCTGGCCGAGGATACTCTTGGCGAGTTCGTAGTCCGGCACCTTGGTTGTGTACCGACGAATGCCTGCCATGACATACGCTTGGAACTTACCGCCTTTCCCGAGCAACCGCTGAAGGCCTTCCCTGTCGAGAGCCGTTTCCTTGAGGGCGCGATCGCTCGCATCTTCAACGAAACGCTTGAACTGCTTTTTCTGGTCGGACGTGATCAACCGAGTTGTCATCGTCAACTCCTTTCTGTAAATACCGAAATCGCTCGGCGGGCGGCTCGTCTTAACTTGAGACAAGCTATCAAAGATCAAACTGCCTATATTCTATGCACAGAGTGGCTAAAAAGTCAAGGATATGCTAGGATAAACACCATGCTGAAAAAGTTATTGCTCGTCATCTTAACCATCGGCCTCTTTGGCGCCGGCGCGGGCGCACTCTGGCTGGTGAACTTAAAATTGCCGGATTTCAAGTCGCTCGACGATCGTCTGGTAACCGAATCAACGAGAATCTATGATCGGACCGGGGAAATTCTGCTCTACAACGCGGAAGAAAATATCCGGCGCCGACTGGTGCCGGCCGAGGACATTTCCAAACATCTAAAGAACGCCACGGTCGCCATTGAGGATGACGAGTTTTATGAGCATCGCGGGGTCAAACTTGACGCCATGTTCCGCGCCTTCTTTGTCAACCTCGGCGCCGGCGCCGTCAAACAGGGCGGCTCGACCATTACCCAACAATTGATCAAAAATTCTCTCCTCACTCAAGACCGAAAATTGACGCGCAAGGTTAAAGAAATCTTTCTGGCTCTGAAACTCGAACGGATTATGAGCAAAGAAGAGATCCTGGTTTGGTACTTAAACGAGGCCCCCTACGGCGGCCAGCTCTATGGCGTTGAGGAAGCGAGTCGGACCTTTTTCAATCATTCGGCCCGCGAGGTGACGTTGGCCGAGGCGGCCTACCTCGCGGCTATTCCCAAGGCGCCGACCCATTACTCGCCCTATGGTCAATATCGAACCGAACTCGAGGCGCGCAAAGATTTAGTGCTTAAACGGATGCTGGAACTCAATTTTATTAATCAAAATGAGTTTGCCGCGGCCATGACCGAGACGGTTACCTTCCAGGCCCCGGTTTCTGCTGGCCTCAAGGCGCCGCATTTTGTAATGTGGGTGCTTGATTATCTGGAGGAGAAGTACGGTCGATCAGTAATCAGAACGCGCGGTCTGAAGATCACCACCACCCTAAATTGGGAAGTCCAACAACTGGCTGAAGCTGCTATTACCGCTTATGCCGCAGACAACGAGAAAAATTTTAACGCCAAGAACGCCGGCCTGGTGGCGCTTGATCCGAAAACCGGCGAGGTGCTGGCAATGGTGGGATCGCGCGACTATTTTAACCAGGCGCAGGAAGGAAATTTTAACATCACCCTGGCCCACCGTCAGCCGGGTTCGGCCTTTAAACCCTTTGTCTACGCTACGGCTTTTAACAAGGGCTACACCCCCGAGACCATGCTTTTTGATCTGGCGACGCAATTTGATGTCAATTGCCCCACTGACCCAAGTCGCTGTTACACTCCGACGAACTACGACGATCGTTACCGCGGCCCGGTGTCGCTCCGTCAGGCCCTGGCCGGCTCCATCAATATCCCCTCGATCAAAACACTCTATCTGGCTGGTCTGGCCGATTCTTTGGAAACCGCGCGGCAGATGGGCATTAGCGGTTTGAGCGACCCCAACCGTTACGGGCTGACCCTGGTGCTCGGCGGCGGCGAAGTTTCGCTCCTGGAACTGACGAGTGCTTACGGCGTCTTTGCCAACGACGGCATCCGAAACCCGCCAGTGAAAATTTTGAAAGTCGCCGACCGGCAGGGACAAATTATCGAACAATTTGTTTCCGACAGCCGGCGGGCGCTGGCGGCTAACACCGCCCGATTAATCTCTGAAATCCTTTCCGACGATGAGGCGCGGGCGCCGATTTTCGGGCCGAATTCGCTGCTCAACTTTCCCGGCCGCGCCGTGGCGGTAAAAACCGGCACCACCAATGACTACCGCGACGCTTGGATCGTCGGTTACTCGCCCAATCTGGTCGCCGGCGCCTGGGTCGGCAACAACGATAATACGCCGATGGAGAAAAAAGTGGCTGGTCTGATTGTCGCGCCGCTCTGGCGGCGGTTTTTCGCCAGCGCCTTGGACCGGCTCCCGAACGAGAAATTCATCGCCCCAGAACCAACGAGTGGCGAGCTGCCGCCGGTTTTTCGCGGTTTTTCGAACGGCGGAAAAAGTTATTTTATTGATAAGGTCTCGGGCAAACTGGCCACGGAGTTTACCCCGCCCAACCTTAAACAAGAACGGGTGGTCAAACAGATTCACTCGATTCTTTATTGGTTGAATCGACTTAATGATCCGCAATTCCTGCTCTGGGAAGAACCGATCCGGCGCTGGGCGGCGCAAAACGGCATAGTTGAAGAAACTGAAGCAGTAATTCCGCAGGCCCTTGACGATGTCCACGGTTCAGAATTCGCACCCCGAGCCACGATCGTCCTAGCCGATCCGGCAATGACTTATCACTCCGGGGATCGAGTGGTGGTTAATTTAGAAATTCAAACGAGCCGGTTTCCGGTGGCTCGAGCGGATTTCTTTTTGAACGATAACTTTCTCGGTTCGCGCCGCGGCGCCCCGTTTACCTTTACTTTTTCTCCCAACGAAGTCGGGGAATTCAGCCAAGAAACGAATGAATTGAAGGCGGTGATCTACGACAGTGTGGACAATCAGAGTTCGGCCAGCGTCCCGATTAAGATTGTTGACCCCGTTAGAAACGAGGCTTCTAACGAGGTTGACTAAACGATTTTGCGGGGCGCGGCGCGGCCGAAAATCTCCTCAAGTTGCCGCAGAATGATTTTTTGTTTAAGAAAAATCTGGGTCTTTTTCAGGGGACTAGTTTTTAAGTAAAGGTTTCGTCCCCGCCAGGCGAAATCCGTTGGCGCGAGTTTTACCCCGGCGTAGCGAAAAATTGTCTCAACCAATATTTTATTGGTCTCGCGATGTTGCTGATCAAGTTGCCTAAATTTCCCCAGTTGATTTTTCAATAACTCAACCATTTGACCAAAAAGGTGAGACCTTGCCGCTGGCAAAGTCTCACCTTAAGATTAATTGCTTTAACTGGCTAATCGCCGTCTGCAGGGCTGAAAGAGTGTTGGCCAGCTGACTCTGGCTTGAAATCAAAGTGATTGGCGCCGGGCAGGCTGGCAAGGAGCGGATGGCGTCGGGCGCGGCGAGAAGCTCACCGGCTCGGGTCACATCGGCCGAGTTGAAGACGCCATCGCGGTTGATGTCGGTCTGGTAGAGCGGCTGGGCCAGACCAGTGGCGGTGCCGACCCAGGCATTCAAGAGGCTGATGTCCCGGGCCAGGGCCCAACCGTCGCCGTCCACATCACCGGGGAGGTACCCGAGGCAGATAGAAGAATTGGACGGTTTGTGGGTGAGGGTGATGCGTTCGCCTGGGACCAGATTCCGCGACCAAACCACGATCGGTCTGGTGGCATAACCGCTGACAGTTGAGATGGTCGGGGCCGGGGTTCGGGTGCTCGCTGGTTGACTGCTTGAAAGGCCGTAGTTGGCCGGATTGTTCCAATCCGGGCCCAAATCCGAGGAAAAAGTGAGGGCGGCCAGTTTCCAGCCCAGACCGCTCCCGTCTTGAGCCATCACGGCGTTGTTCGGCGGGGCAGAGCTGGTGAGGGTGGGAACTGACCCGGTGCCACCAGGAGGAGAAGTGCCTGATTTTGAATCATCACGAATAGTTTCATCTATAAATATAGTAGTAGTTGCGTCTTGCTGACAAGGCCACAGGCAAACCTCAGCTGATCCCACAGAAGTAGGGGTTGGCGTTGGCGGTAGTATTGGTAGGGGCGTTGGCGGTAACGCATTTTTAATATTGCCGGCAAAAAATAACGGGCTGCGTTTAATAACGGGCACGCCCCGGATAGAAGTTACAAATTCAAAGTAATAGTAGCCGTAGGGCGCCGCGGCGGGAACTCCATTCTCAAGAAAACCAAAAGGTAAAGTATTGGGAAGGTTCGGTATCAGCCAAATTATGTTGCCGCTAACAGCTTTTAGGTAAAGAGTCATTGGGTGGTTCACTGGTACATTGGTAGTAGTCCAGATAATTGGCCGCAACTCTCCTAATTGCCAAGATTGACCGAGTGACGGAGAAACGAAAACGATCTCCGCCGGCGAGCCAATCTTAATCGTCCCGTCGCTCCGATCGCTGTACTCAATCCCACCATAGACGGTCCGAACCGCTATCCAGTAATCGTCTAACGGTATGGAATTGATATCACTGCTTGAAATCGGCTGGTAACCGTCATTCTGATAAGTGCCATTAGCAGATGGCAAACCCCAGATATTGCCTGTGGAAGCGGAGATGGCAAAAACACCAACCAGAGAGGAGAGAGGCAGATTGTTGCTAGCCCAAGTCACTACTTGCCCCGAATCATAAAGCCAGTTCTCGCCGCCGTTGGGCGAAACGACCGTTAACGGATTGCTCAATGTTTCTACGGGCACTAAGTTGATCGGAATGCTAGTCGTTTGAACACGTCGACCGTTGACATCAACCCAGAGAACTAAACGGGCGGGGCCGGTGGGCAGTTGAGTGTTGCCGGGGATAAGAAGATTGGCTAATCCATCACTTACGCTCTGGGTATTGGGGAAAGCGTATAATCTGCCAGTGGCCTCGTGGCGCAAATCAATATGAAGCGACGTAGCCACTGGCAATCCGGTAAATGACCAGGCGATTCGTTGGTTACTCAATTGCGGCCAGCTTTCACCACCGGCGGGCGAAGTGATAGTAATGGTAGATGTAGGCGTGATAGGTTCCACTTGTTTAATTTCTACGCCGATATGCCCTCCCACCTCATTTATATCAAGAATCTTAATCATCATTCCATTATATGGATCTGTAAAATTCATACCCGGCTTCAAAACAATATCCAGTCGATCTTCTATATCATCCCAAGACCAGGCCTCAGGGGTGCCCGTAGACAGATGGGGCAAGAGATCTAATTCGAGAGTATCGAAATATGGCATCGAAAACATAAGACCATCATAATAATCGCTAAAGTGATAGGTGCGTGGGACAGGATCACTGAATGGTCTAATGGATGTAGTAACATCATCAAGACCAATGCCGCGTTTAAACTCTAGATAGTAGTATTCCTGAGTGGTTAATGGATAAAATTGGGAACTTATCGGTATTTTGATTACCTTTAGATTATTACTGGATAATTCAATAGGATAAATTCTATAACGACTCCCAGATATAGCAGAGAGCTGTATGGTAACGATATTTTCAGAATCTAACCATCCTAATTCTTCCTTTGTAGAAGGATTTAGATGCATTGAGCCCAAATCATGAAATTGTCCTGAGTTAAAAATGGCTTGACATGAATTCGGGAAATCAATGGTTTTATTACCGCATTCATAAACACCGCTATGATAAGCGCCTAGTCCATGGCCAAGTTCATGACTAGTTACATAAGTATCAAAATATTCTTTACTACTAAATACAACCGAGACTGAAGCGTTAATTAATCCATCATTAGTTTCAATTTGAATTTTCCCGATTGAACTATATCCCCGATAACCCAATCCGAGAAGAGTGGGATCAACTGGAATATAGATCAGTATCCGATTATAGTCAGAAAAATTCGCATCATTATCAGCTTGGCTAATAACCAACGACTGGAGATCAACATTTCCGATTTCACTTACAGTAATAGGTAAAGTATAGTATCCGTAAACATCGCTGACCGATCCTATAAAATTAGACTTGCCGTATGAATTTTCATCATAATAACCCCTGACTGAATAAGAATTGACACCGTAAATATCTTGCGCAATCTGATCGAATGACAACATGGATTGAGACTGATTGTCTAAAAAATTAACCATGAGGACCGCTACTCTTTGCTTACCAACTGCCCCAAGAGTAGGAGCAGTGGCGGTCACCTGAACGGCATTGCCAATGTCGTTATTAACAATGAGAGAATTATCAAGTTGATAAGCGTTAACGCGTAAATTGGTTCCAGAACGGAAAGATAGATTTTTGGTTGGATAAAGTAAAAATTTATTTTG
>CAZLZS010000017.1:0-10008 GCA_964564105.1 uncultured Candidatus Saccharibacteria bacterium | reverse complement strand
TGTCTTGACCATTAGTTTGAGTTTGCTGAACATCACTTACAAGCAGATTGTTTTAGCGGCCGTGAGCCGCGAATCCCAGGTGGCGCATTTCAACGCCTGGAGCGCGGTGGATTGCATTGCCCATACTAATAAACAGTATCAGTCTCTTAATCCAGTATCCGGTTCTGTTAACGATAACCTCGATAATCCATTCGGAGTTTTTAATTACGATAATTCCACTCTAAACACTCCGACTGGCGCCCCTACTACTTTTGATTGCGGTACAGGCGGCGATGTTATTAATGTATCAGTAAAAGCAGGACCCAATCAGCCGGGCGGCAGTAACACCAATGTTTACAGTCAATATTCAATGACCGGTTCGGGTCTTAAGAACGCCTGCGCGATTGTGGATGTGATCAAGGTGTATTCCGGGAACTACGACGATTTTCCCGGCGAAGCAATAGGAGAAGAAGATAGTGGGGAGATCATGGTTACTGCTCTAGGTTATAATAGTATTCATCCTTGCAACGAAGAAACAAACACCCGTTTGGTGGAAAGACGAATCAGGAAAAAATTGTAAGTTTTATCGCGCTGTGGATAAGTAAGACCACGATTCTAATTTTTCATGGTAAAATAAAGTGATATGAAAAGCTATCGTCGGTTTTTAGTTTCAGGAATAATTCTATCCGTGATGATTATTTTTTCCACGCTGATTTTTCCCGGGCTTTTTTCTCCGCCAATAGTTGAGGGGGAAGGCGGTGGCCGCGGCTCGCGTTCCTTATCCGGTTATGCCTGGAGTTCTAACATCGGCTGGATCAGTTTTGAGGGTTCTAATCCGGATTACGGCGTGACCCTGTCGGGCGCCGACGCCACTCGTGATTTTGCCTGGAGTTCTAACATCGGCTGGATCAGTTTTGAGAGTGATACCGGCACGCCGCCGTCCGGTAATGCTGGCGTGAGTTTGATTGGTGATAAACTTGTCGGTTGGGCGCGGGCCTGTTCGGTTTACCCGGCCGGTACTTGCGCCGGGGACGCTCTTCGTCCGGATTCTGAACGCGGCGGCTGGGACGGCTGGATTAAATTAGGTGATCAAACTACTGATTGTGATTCTGATCCTAACGGCCGTTTCGGCGCGTGTTTGAATGCTAGTAATCAGCTCGACGGTTTTGCCTGGGGCGCGGATGTGGTCGGCTGGATTGATTTCTGCGCTGATCCGGCCATTGGCGCTTGTGTGACGGTGGATAGTTTGAATGTTCAATGCTCGGCCACCGATGCTAATCTCGACGAGAGGTTCAATGTCGGAGAAGATGTCACTTGGACAGCCACAGTCACCACTGGCGGCCTTACTACTTATTGCTGGGGCACGGGTTGTACTCCGCCGCTGGGAGGTAGCGATGTGGTCGGTACCACGGAAACTGTTCTTGTCGCCGGAGGTTATCCGACGATCGGACCGGTTACAGCGAGGGTCAGAGCGACACAGGGCACTAAGACTGGCGAAGGCGTTTGCTCGATCAATGTGGAGGATTTGAATAATCCTACCCTGACTGTTTATGTAAATGGCGGAACCATGGGGCAAGTAAACGTTGAACCCAACCCCGACACTGGGCTAATTGATGGCTGTCAGACTAATGATGGTTCGTGCAATGGAACTTATGCCCTTGGTCTACCTGTTACCCTGACGGCGGATCCACTTCCTAATCCGCTTGATCCCCCAAACGATTATGAGTTTGCTTGGATTAGTGGCTGTGACTCTAACCCTACTCCCGATACTTGCACGGTTACGATGAATGGACCTAGATCAGTGACTATAACATTTGACGATCAAACGGTGGTCGAAGATTCTGTTAATCTAAGCTCCAGCCCAAGTGTTTTAAGAATTAATTCCCACAGTGAAGGCCAAGAGGCCAGTACGGAAGTGGCCACCATTATTGCGACTATCAGCGGAAACCCGATCCCGAACCCACTGACTGGCGCGAAATTGTGCCTTGACTCATTTGTTTCTAATTCGTTCAATATTACATACAGAGGGCAATCTATCTATGATATAATCTCTGTTCCCCCTTATAATCCTGATGATAAACCAATATGCGCATTAAGTGGTTTAGATGGTTCATTTGCGCCGAAGTGCGGCGCTCCGGTCCCTCTCTGTGCAGAGTTTCAAGATATTGGCGCCGGCGAGTACAAGGTAACTTTTCAAGTCAAGGTGCCGAAGAAATTAAATGTGATTGCCAATGCTTCACCTTACAAAATTAATTTTATTGTCCAGGGTGATAATTTGACCGGTAATCTGACTATACCATTCATCTATCGGACCGGTAGCGGCGGCCCGTAGGATTTTCTCGTGTCGCAAGTGTCAAGGCGTTGCCTTGACACGGCAACTTGAAAAACAAAAATTACTAATTCCGAGCTCCGCGGCTCGGTTTTTTGTTAACACCCCACCACTTTATCCCCATCTTTCTCTTGTCAAGGCGTTGCCTTGACATATACTAACTAAATGCAACGCCCATTTGAATTTTCCAGCCACGAACTCTACCATATTTATCAACGCGGCAACGAGAAGCGAAAGATTTTTCTCGATCAGGGAGATCACCTTCGTTTTTTAATGTTGCTGTATGTTTGCAATAGTCGAAAGCCAATTCACTTAAGTGATCATAATACCAGGCAGTCGAAGACCGTGTTTGAGTTGAAGAAGCCAGATAATCTGGTTGAAATTATCGCTTATTGTTTGATGCCCAATCATTTCCACCTGCTGATTTATGAAAAAGAGTTGGGCGGAATCAGCCGTTTTATGCAAAAATTAACCACAAGTTATTCAATGTATTTCAACAAAAAATACGCAAGAACTGGCGGTTTCTTCGAGCGGCCGTTCAAAGCTAAACATGTTAATGACGATGATTATTTAAAATACCTTTTCGCCTATATCCATCTTAATCCGTTGAAGATTAAAGATGAAGCAAGTTGGAGCGGCAAACGTATTGCTAATCCGGAAACCGCCAAGGTTTTTCTGGTTACCTATCGTTTTTCAAGCTATAAATTTTATTTGCGGCAATCACGGCCGGAAAATGTGGTTATTGGGCCGACCACTTTTGAAAATTATTTTCCAATTAACACTGATTTCGATGCCTTGATCACGGAATGGATTAATTTTGAAAAGGAGGATCAGCATGTCAAGGCAACGCCTTGACAACCTTGACAACTTGAGAGTATTTGGAGGCAAGGCGCTAATGTTAAATCAACAAAAAACTCAAGCGGCGGCGCGGGTAAAAAAATTGCGGCAGGCGATCAATCATCACCGTTATCTCTACCATGTGCTGGATCGCGAGGAGATCTCGGCCGCGGCGTTGGATTCGCTGAAGCGCGAATTGAGCGAGCTCGAAGCCGAGCATCCTGATCTCATCACGGCTGATTCGCCGACCCAGCGCGTGGCCGGCGAACCATTGTCAGAATTCAAAAAAGTTAGCCACCGCGTGCCCCAATGGTCGTTTAACGACGCCTTTACGCCCGAGGCGATGCGGGAATTTGACGCTCGGGTTAAGAAAGCGCTGGTGGTGCCAGCAAGGACTGGTCCGACTTATGTCGCCGAGCTTAAAATTGACGGGTTCAAAATCATTCTGACTTATGAAAGGGGAATTTTGCGAACCGCGGCTACCCGTGGTGATGGCCGGATCGGCGAGGATGTGACGGCTAATGTCCGCACCATTGAATCAGTGCCTTTGCGATTGAACGAGGCTGGCTCAGTGGTGGTCGAAGGTGAAATTTGGCTCGGCCAGAAAGAGTTGGCGCGGATTAATGACGAGCGCCGGGCGCGCGGTGAGCCGCTCTTTGCCAATCCCCGTAACGCCGCCGCCGGCACCATTCGTCAGCTTGATCCGAAAATTGTCGCCAGTCGCCGACTCGATTCGTTTATCTACGATTTGTCAGCGGCTGATTTTCCTCGGCCGCTAACGCAGGTTGAAGAATTGGAAAAACTGCAGCAACTCGGTTTTAAGATAAATAAACACTACCGTTTCTGCCGCGACATTGAGGCGGTGATCGCTTACTGGCAGGAATGGCAGGGTAAACGCGAGGCCGAAGATTACGGTTTAGACGGTGTGGCGGTTAAGGTTAACGAGCGAATCTTTCAAGAACAGCTCGGTTACACCGGCAAGGCGCCGCGTTTTGCCATCGCTTTTAAATTTCCGGCCGAGGAAGCGACCTCGGTGCTGGAAGATATTGTTTTACAGGTTGGCCGGACCGGCGTCGTGACCCCAGTCGCCCGGCTCCGGCCAATCAATCTTGCCGGCACTACGGTGAGCCGCGCCACACTCCATAACGAAGACCAAATCAAGCGGCTCGACGCGCGGATCGGCGACACCGTGATTGTCCGCAAGGCCGGCGACATCATTCCGGAGATCGTCGGCATTGTGAAAGAATTGCGTCCCGACCGCGCTCGGCCGTTTGTTTTTCCGAAGACGCTTGCCGCCGCCGGGCCGATCGTCCGGCGGCCCGGCGAGGCCGCCTACCGCGCGCTCAATAAAAATTCTTTTGCTCAATTGCGCCGCCGGTTTTACCATTTCGCTTCCAAGATCGCTTTTGACATCGAGGGTTTTGGCCGAAAGATGATTGAGCTCTTGCTTGACCACAAATTGATTGATTCATACCCGGATATTTTTACGCTCACCCATGGCGATTTAATCGGCCTGCCGCGTCTAGCGGACAAATCAGTGAAGAATCTGCTCGCGGCGATTGGGCGGGCGCGTCATGTTACCCTGCCGCGTCTTTTGGTGGGGCTCTCGATTGACGGAGTGGGGGAGGAAACCGCCGCGCTCTTGGCCTGTCATTTTCAGACGCTTGCAAAAATTCAGTCGCTGAGCCGTGCCGAGCTCGAGGCCGTCTCCGGCATCGGACCAGTAGTGGCGGCGTCGGTCGCTCGGTGGTTTCGTGATCGTGAGCATCAAGCGATGCTCGGCCGCCTGCTGCAACAGATCAAAATCGCGCCGGTGAAAATCGAACGCGCCGCCGGCTCTTTGGCGAATCAAACTTTTGTTTTTACCGGCGCTCTGTCTTTACCGCGCGCGGCGGCCAAGGCCCGAGTTAAAAGTCTCGGTGGCCGGGTGGCGGCCGCGGTCTCGCGGGCGACGAATTTCGTGGTGGCCGGCGCTAAGCCGGGTGGAAAAATCTCCGAGGCCAAAGCGCTCGGGGTGCGCGTGATTGACGAGAGCGAATTCCGGAAAATGGTCGGTTTGTGATAGACTGAAACAATGGTGGGAGAAAAAGAACTGACTCAATTAGCGTCGCTGGCGCGGATTAATTTGCCGGCGGCGGAACAGGCGGGGTTGCTCAATGATCTCCGGGCGATTCTTGATTATGTTGACCAGCTGAAACAAGTCGCTCCGATCGGAAAAGGTTCGACCTTTAAGACCCAAAATCTCAAGGTCGAACCTTGGGGAACTGGTCCGGCTAATGTTTTGCGGGAAGACGGTCCGCCAGTCAGCGTCGCGACGAGCCCCCTGCTTGCCGTCGCGCCGCGGATCCAGGGCGCTTACTTCAAGGTCAAAGCAATCTTTAGTGATAAAAATGGCGGTTCGTGATTTTTCGCAATTGACGATTACTCGGTGGCTCGAGGGTCTGACCAGCGGCGCGTGGCGCGTCAGTGAGCTTGTTGAATATTATCTCCAGCAGATTGAAAAAATAAATCCTAAGCTCAATGCTTATCTGGAAATTTTTGATGATGCTTTAACCGCCGCTCGAGCCGTTGACGAACGGTTGGCTCGCGGCGAGCCGGTGCGGGCGCTGGAGGGCGTACCCATCGCCGTTAAAGACAATATTTTGATCCAGGGTCGGCACGCCAGCGCCGGATCGAGGATACTGGAAAATTACACCGCGGTTTATGACGCTACCGTGGTTGCGAAACTGCGCGCCGCCGGCGCCATTTTCCTCGGTCGGACCAATATGGACGAGTTTGCCATGGGTAGTTCGACCGAGAACTCAGCTTTCGGCCCGACCAGAAATCCTTACGATCCCGAGCGCGTGGCTGGCGGGTCCTCCGGCGGTTCAGCCGCGGCTGTGGCCGCCGGTTTGGCTTTGGCCGGGCTCGGCTCAGATACCGGCGGCTCGGTGCGCCAGCCCGCGGCTTTCTGTGGCGTGGTGGGTTTGAAACCGACTTACGGTGCAGTTTCCCGTTTCGGTTTGATTGCTTTGGCCTCGTCTTTTGATCAGATCGGTACTTTTGGCCGCACCGTGGACGATGCTCAACATTTGTTTGGAGCGATTAAGGGCAAGGACGAATTTGACCCCACCAGTGTTGATTTACCGCTACTTGGACCAGAAACGGGGCGGCCAATCAGATTGGGCGTGCCGCGCCGTTTTTTGGAACGGGGGTTATCCGCCGCCGCGGCGAGAAATTTTGAGCTGGCCGTTGAACGATTCATCACAGCTGGTTATGAGCTAATTGACATTGAATTGCCGATGACCCTTTATGCTCTCGCGGCTTATTATGTGATTATGCCGGCCGAGGCCTCATCTAATCTGGCTCGCTATGACGGCGTCCGTTACGGTTCATATTTTCCGGGGCGTGATTTATTTGACGATTACCGGGCGACGCGGGGCAGTGGTTTCGGGCCCGAGGTCAGACGCCGCATTCTCATCGGCACCTATGTGCTCTCGGTTGGTTACTATGATACTTATTACGGCAAGGCCCTTGGCGTTAAACAAGCGATCGCGCGCGAGTTCGCCTTGGCTTTTTCTCAAGTCGACGCCATTCTGACGCCGACCACGTCGGCGCCGGCGTTTAAATTGGGTGAAAAAGTGGCTGATCCGGTTCAGATGTACCTGGAAGATCTTTTTACGGTGCCGGCGAATCTCGCGGGACTGCCGGCAATCTCGATTCCGTCCGGGGTCGACGAGGCGGGCTTGCCACTCGGTTTGCAAATTATTGCCCCGCCAGGCGGCGAAGATCGACTCTTCCAAATCGCTAAGCACTATGCCAATCTTTGAACCGAATTATCTTAATCTGGAATATTTTTTCAATCTCTTTTATCGCTTCCTAGTTGGGATTTTACCCTTTCTCGTGGCGCTGTTTTCATCGCTCTCGGCGCTCAAGGCTTGGCTTATCGCTTTTTCATTCCTTCTCGCCGTTGCCATTGCGATTTTGACTTATAAAATTATCAATTTGCGGAGAGAAGAAATGCGCGGATTTCTAAATCTGGTTCGGACCGACGCTTCAGACAAAACTATCCGCAACGAACGTTGGGCTAAACTCGTTAAGGTGATGGATTCAGACAATCCCTCGGACTGGAAGCAGGCGATCATCGAGGCCGACATCATGCTTGATGAGATGGTCCAAGCGATGAATTATCCGGGCGAAAATTTGGGTGAGCGGCTGAAGGCAATCGAGCCAAGCGATTTTTTAACCCTCCAGGATGCTTGGGAGGCGCATAAGGTGAGAAATCAAGTTGCCCACGACAGTCAGTTTGTCTTGACGCGCCGCGAGGCGCGGGCGGCGCTTGACCGCTTCGAGCGCGTCTTCCGCGAGTTCAATTTTATCTAGGGTTCGACCTCGGCAGTATTCTAAAGATAGTCCGAACGCATTTCGCCGCCGCAGGCGGCGAGGAAATCCCCTCGCGAAAATTCGGAAAGGCGGCGGAGCCGCACCGCTAACAATTTCAAGTTTTTCTTTGGCGGCAAATTCTTTGAAAAAATTTAGAGCCCCTGATTCTTGGCTTGACGAGCTCGCTGAATAAGCTCATCACGGAGTCGCTCGGCATCTTCTCGAGAGAGTGCTGGCAATCGTCCTTCAGAACCGCCGCCAGATATGCCATAGCGTCCAACTGTTGCGCTCATACCAGCTGTTTGGATATTAAGGTCAGACAGTCCAAGTATGCGAGCCAAGATGCCACGGTAAATATCAACGTTCTGAATGCGGTCGTAAGGAATAGTTACATACTTTTTGTAGATAACTCCAAGCTCCTTGCGAAAACCTGCATCAGTAAGTTCGTAGCGATAAAAGTGGTAAGTGAGTTTAGCCCAAACAAAACACAAGACTAGGAAGGCAGGAACAATAATCCACAACCAATTTAGAAAACCAAATGAAAACTCGCCACCGTTATCAAGACTTTCGCCGAGATCGCTCAAAATTACTGCACCATAAATGCTCAAAAATATGATTGGAATAAACGCACGCAAAACGAAGCTAATGAAGAATAACCAAACTGCTTTTGGATCAAGTTGTTTCATAGATTATAAATTTAATGGTTTTAATAGAAAAGCCGACCGACCTTTCTTTAAGATACTATAGCATATAATTTGTCTATTCATATGATTAAAAGGATTAAAAAATTTTCTTCCCCCAAAATGCGAAACCGTGAATTTGTTTTTGCCCCCAAAATTGAATACGAATTAGTCGCCGAGCGAAGCGAGGCGAACCAAAACTCTTTGACTTTTCCTACGTGGTGCGGGTTTTTAAGGTCGAACCTTTCGCGTTACCGTCTTAAAATTGGTGTAAATATTACTCGGGTTGCCGACCAACGCCGGCCGGCTTTAAGCAAATCGGCCTTGGCGAGCCAGGCCCAAGTGTCAAGACCCTCACGCACCACCAGGGTGAACTGGGCGCCGGCGCGGACTTGGCGCCGGTTTGCCTCAATGGACAGATCATCAAGCAAGACAGAGTAATTGGCCGAGTTTTTGGCCGCCAGCACTTGCTGAATTATATTGTCTCGGCCGGTCCAGCGACCGGACGGAATCACCTCATCTCCTGGCCATTCGATAAAAGCGTCTTCCGAAAAATAGTCCCCCAATTTCTGACTCTTGACGGCTTTAGCGATTGACGATTCGCCGACCGGCGACGAGCCGAGTTCAGCCATGGTAGTTAAAGTTTTCCTAATTTGTCGTTCCGGATTGCTTCGCCAATACCAAAGTGTCAGTAACACAGCACTAGCTAGAAATGAAAAAACAATTAGCGCTAGAATTTTCTTGCTCACTGGTTTAATTCTACCACAACGCCCGGCCGACTATCTGCTTCGCTTTAACACGGCCGAAGAAATGCTTTTCCATTGTTTGGCGCCGGTTATCGCCGATGACGAAATATTCTTCGGCGGTCAAAACTCGCGGCGGCAGGTCCCAGGACTCGGGAGAAATCAGATAGGGTTCGACGAGCGGCCTGTCGTTAATGAAAACCTGACCGTTCCTGAGTTCTACCGTTTCGCCGGGCAGGCCGATAATTCTTTTCATAAGCATTAGGTGCCGGCCCGCCAGTTTGATGGCGACGATCTCGCCGCGTTCGGGCGACCGGATGAGGTAACCTAAGCGATTGATCAGAATAAATTCGCCTTCGCGGTAGGTCGGTTCCATGCTCTGGCCGGAAACAAAAACCGGCGACAGAACAAAAGAAAAGATTAACGCGGCCGTCAAGGCGACGAGCGTCAAGTGAATGAGCTTCTTTAATCGAAATCTCAAAAATGTTACCATCTTCTCACGGCCGTGGATTCTTGGTAACATTTTTCTGATTCTATCATAACGCGGGCGACCGGATTTGAACCGGCGATCTATCCCGTGACAGGGGATCGTGTTGACCAGGCTACACCACGCCCGCAGATTAAATAATTTAGCAAAAATTGCGGAAGATGAGAAGATGTCGGCGGGAGGGATCGAACCTCCGACCTTGGGCTTATGAGTCCCACGCTCTAACCAACTGAGCTACGCCGACCCTGTCTCAAGATTATCTTTAATTTCTTGCTGTTGCAAATAATGCGCGAGCTGTTTATGTAGGTACTTATAACCCGAGCCACTCTTCAAAAATTTCTCCCTACCCGGTGCATCTTCTTTTAATAAATACCCCTCGAAATAAATTAGGTGCCAATTTTTCTTTCGTTTTGTGGTTCGAGATCCTTGACCGTTTTGGTGCTCAAATGGCTGATTCTAACACGACCCCGAAAAATGCGCGCGGTCGCGCATCTCGGGGCTCACGAAAAGAAGAGTGTAAAAACACTTTCCCCTCGTGACGATCCGAAACCGGCTCGCCACGAGGCGGCGAAGCCGCTTTTCGTGGTAGCG
>CAZLZS010000016.1:0-10645 GCA_964564105.1 uncultured Candidatus Saccharibacteria bacterium | reverse complement strand
ACCTTTGTTACCCCAATCTAGCAGAAATGTCACCTCATAAGGTTAACTGTACGGGTGATTGACGCGCTGGGCTCTTGGGAGTATGATGGTCGGCGGAGTGGTAGTGATCGCGCCAGACTTGGTTGAAGGAACGTGTTCGCGCATGTTAGTTTGTCAGTTTGGCGCGGTCATAGGGCCATGGCGAAGGATTCGCCATGGCCCGCTTTTTCTATATCTTGGTCTGTTTATGCTAAACTAACATCATGCAAACATTAGCGATCATTGGTCAGGTGATTTTCGGGCTCTATTGGTTGCGGAGCGGCATTAACCATTTTCGCTACCGCCACGCACTGACGGGTTATGCCGCTTCCAAGGGCGTGCCTAGCCCCAAGGCCGCCGTCGTAGTTTCTGGTTTGCTGCTCGTTATCGGCGGTGCCGGCTTTCTCTTCGGCGTCTACCTCGAGTGGGCGATTCTGGCGCTGGTGGTTTTTTTGCTGTTAGTGACCCCCAAGATGCACAATTTTTGGACGATTACCGATCAGCAGCAGAAAATGATTGAGGAGGTGAATTTTATGAAAAATCTGGCTCTGCTCGCCGCGCTCCTGATGTTATGGCTGCTGCCGGTTCTGCCGTACTCGCTTTGGTAATAAAGTTGTATGACCGATAAAGTTAGGCAACTGGCGCCGGAGATTTGGCAGGCGGTAAAATCGGCCAAGCGTGTTTTATTGACTCTGCATCCGAATCCTGATCCGGATTCTGTGGGCTCAGCGCTCGCTTGTTACCACCTGCTCAGGGCGCTCGGCAAAGAGCCAGTCGTGATCAAGGGCGATTCGCCACTGCCCGAATATTTATCTTTCCTGCCCGGTTACGAGGCGATTGTGCCGAAAAATTATTTGGAAATTGAGCTAACTGATTTTGATTTGTTCCTGATTTTGGATATCAGTTCTCCGGACCGAGTTTCTAATTTGGGCGAAGTCGAATTTCCGCCGCCGCTCAAGACAATTTTGATTGATCACCATGTTACGGCCGAGCCTTTCGCCGATCTCAATCTAATTGCGCCGGAATATCCGGCCGCGGCCCAAATTTTGTTTGAGCTGTTCAAACTCTGGGAGATCGAAGTAACGCCGTCGATCGCCGCCTGTCTTTTTGTCGGTCTTTATACCGATACCGGCGGTTTTAAGTATCCGGGGACTAAGACCGAAACTTTTTTGGCCGCGGCTGAATTAGTCCGGGCCGCGCCTAATTTTCCCGATTTGATTTTTGAATTGGAAAACAACAATACTCCGGGTCAGTTGCGTTTTGAGGGTTTGGCTCTGAGTTCAATCGAAGTTGTGGGGCAGGGAAAAATCGCCCTGATTGCCCTCTCGCTTTCAGCTTTAGCCGCTCGCGGTTTGCGTTATGAAGATACCCAAGGTCTCGGTAGCGCCAATCATCTTAAGTCAGTTAAGGGTTGGGAAATCGGCGCCACCCTGGTGGAATCAATGCCGGGCGTGGTGCGTGTGAGTTTGCGGACACGCGATCCGGCGCGGTTTGATTTATCCAGATTGGCCGCGGCTTTGGGCGGCGGCGGCCATCCGGCCGCCGCCGGCGCCGTGCTGAAAATGCCGTTTATTGCCGCGAAAGAATTGTTTTTGCAAAAAATCGGCGAAATCTATCCAGAGTTGAGGTAATAAATGACCCCGTTAGGGTGCAGTCAAGCCTAGCGGGGTACGAAATGAAGGATGCGCCAGAGTTTTTTCTGCTGGCGGTGTTGCTGGCGCGTCCTCGAAAGAGCCGGTTCAAAAATTCCTTATTCATCTTATGATTTTAGCCGCCCGGCTGTCCATATTGACAATTTTGTATAGCTATGCTAACCTAATAAGAGATGTCCTTTGATTCAGGGCCGAACTCGCTGGCGCGTTGCCGGTAAGGAAGGCCCTCGTAGCCCGGTTACGGGCCTGTTTCTGAAGGGAGATTGTTATGTCGTCGCCAAATTTGATAGGTTTGACCTTCCACGAGTCCCGGCATGGACTTCAGGCCAAGAGATTCAAGGGTGGTGTAACCACGGTGTATAAGCCGTTGACTGCGCCGGATGTTCCGTCAGTGGCGCCGGAAGAGATGTGGGTGGTGGAGGTTTCAGCAACGCCGGAAAAGGTGCTGAACGACGGTCAGTTTCGGATCATCCGCGTCCTGCCGGTGTTGTCGCTTAGGCACACCGCCGGTTCGACCGTCGTGCTTGATTTGGCCTGTGAGGACGGTCAGTGGCAGTCGCGTTACCCGGCGGTGAATGGTGCGGTAACGGTTCGGTATCTCCTGGATCGAGAAAGCCAGATCAAACCAGCCCATCCCGGGGAGGCCGGTCGTTATGTCTGCGCGGTGACCAAACTGGTCTCGACGCGGCCAAGCGCTGACGGCGAGAGTTGTTTTGCCCTCATCGCCGTGGCGATTATTTCCAGGGTGGTGACACCGCGTGGTGCTCGGCGGGAGAAGCAGCGATTGACGGACCGGCTGCCGCTGGCCGCCGTGGCTTAGCCCGGTCCTGCTGGGGTTATCCACAACTCCTCTTGACATTGCCAGCAGCCGGTCTATACTACCATCCAGAACTTTGCACAATGGCTTCTTTCCCCTCCGGAAAGCACCGTTATCGCCTTAGGGTGAGCGGTGCTTTCTTTTTGTATTTGCCTAAATTTATTAGCTTGTTAGAATACCAGCTAGATTTATCAGCTTTAATTTATTATCTATGGCTAATATGTCTAATATACCAACCGCCGCGCCGGTCAAGGGCCAGTCTAAAAGCAATGTCTGGCTGATTGTTATTATTATTTTAGTCGTGGGCGCCATTCTCTGGCCCCTGCTTAAGAAAAATCCGCCGGCCGAGACAGGAACACTGGAAGATGGTCTGGCCACCAGCACGGTTTCCCTAGACGAGACGGTCGGTGAGCCGACCGATTTGGCGGTTATCAACAATAGCTCGGTCAATCAAACCGCCGCGGTCGTTAATTCCGGCGTCGGAAACATGATCCTTCGCGCCTATTTCGGCAACCGCCGTCTTGATCCGCCAGGTCTGAAATGCGATGCGGTTTACCCGGTGTTCCGTACCGTGCCGGAAACTACGGCCGTGGGCCGGGCCGCTCTCGCCGAACTACTCAAGGGGCCAAGCCCGTCCGAGGCCGCCGCCGGAGTGGTCACCGCGATCAATCCCGGAGTCAAACTCCAGAGTTTGACGATTGATCAAGGCGCGGCCCGAGCTGATTTTAGCTCCGAGCTCGGGGCCGAAGTCGGCGGCGCCTGCCTCGTAACCACGATTCGCGCCCAGATCACCGAGACCTTAAAGCAATTCCCAACGATTAAATCCGTTTTGATCTCGATAAACGGCGTTTCCGCCGGCATTCTCCAGCCGTGAGAGATTATCCACAGCCTATCAACAATCTATCAACAAAAATGGCTTGACGGGGTGTTGACAGGGTTTTGATCCCGGCTAATATTACCGGCAATGAGGAAGATTTTTTTGGGCTTGCTGTTGTTGGTCGGAGGGCTGGCGATTCTTCCACTTTTTGCCGCCTTTGAAGCCCATGTCGTCAATGTGACGGCGCGGATTGAAAATGCCTTAAACGTACCGATTAAATCACTGGATTTTGGCACCGTCTTCCCGCAAGAAAAACTTGATCAGAATTTCACCGTCGTCCTCTCGCAATCCTTTAGAGACGAGGATCGGGTGGACGATGTCGAGTATGTCATTCGTCAGAAGCCGAAATGCCAGGCCATTGATCTAGCCAATCCAGCGCCCTTTGCCCAAGTCGGCGAAGATGCCGATGGGGAGTGGCTTTGCCCTGACGGCTACGAACCAATGCCGTTATTGTGCCCGTATCTGTCTAAAGCCGAAGTCTCGCCTGATGGCAACGGCGAGAATGACATGAGAGTCCGCGGCCCGATCCCGCCTTTCCATGGCCCGATCGCGCTTGATGAGTGGACCATGCAGACGGTTCAGTCTTTTGAAACTGACGGTCGTTTAGACAAGTCGGAACAAGATGTTGAAGACGAATGGCTGATTGATCTGAAGGTTCCGTGCTTCGGCGGTCACTGCGCCCAGGACTGGGAAAGTTTCGTTCTTGAATACAATGCCTCAGCCACTCCGAGCGCTTATATTCAACCAGTTGAGAACGAACATAAAGTTTTCGGCTGTGATTTATGGCTCGAGGCCCGGGGCATCAGTTTGCCCGGTTTTGGCTGTAAAGATGAGATTGATCTGATGCTCGTTTTGGATAAATCAGGCAGTATCAGTGGCGGTGAAATCACGGCTCTCCGGAACGCCGCCAAATCCTTCGTCGATGCCGTGGCGCCGTCGGCCGACACGGCCCATGTTGGCATCTCGAGTTTTGCCACACTCGGTGTCTTGGATCAGCATTTGTCAGCCGACACGGCCACGATTAAAACCGCGATTGATAATTTGGTCTTCGGCGGTTTTACCAACTTGAAAGAAGGAATCGATCTGGCCAAAGCCGAACTTGATAATCCGGGCGACGGCCATGACCGGCCAGATGGCGACTCGCCGGACTTTATGGTCATTATCAGCGACGGCAGTCCGAACGAGCCGGGCACCGAAGCCGAAGCTAAAGCCGCCGGCATCGCGGCCGCTGATGCGGCCAAGGCCGCCGGCATCGAGATCTTCGTCGTCGGAGTGGGCACGGTGCCGGAGGCCACGATTTATTTGAGAGATAGTATCGCGAGCGGCGCGGATCACTACTTTGAAGTGACGGATTTCGCGTCGCTGGGTGATCTGTTGAAAGATTTGGCCAGTTGTCCGGCAGACGGCGGTTAATTTTTAGCAATGAGCCCTCCGTAATTAAAGGCGGGGGATTATAAAATCAGGAATTATTATTAGGTCGCTTTAATTAGATTATTAGTAAAGAAAAACATTATGAAAAAGATTTTTGTTGGTTTGTTGACGCTCGGCGCCGTGCTCGTGGTCATCCCGATGTTCGCCGCCTTCGAAGCGCATGTGATTAACGTTACGGCCCGAATCGAGAATGCACTTTCTGTGCCGGTTGATCCGATTACTTTCGGCACCGTGTTTCCGCAAGAGGAGCTTGATAGAAGATTTAATATAACTTTGTCCGAATCGTTTCAGGAAGAAGGTCGTGTTGATGATGTTGAATATATCATTCGACAGAAGCCAAAGTGTGCTTGGACAATAAACGATGGACAACAGATTGTCGGCGATACCCAATCTGGTCATGTTGATGATGAGGGTAATATTATTTGTCCAGAACCCGGGCAATCTCCTACTGAAGGAGCAATATGGGGTCCCTTGCCCTTGCTCTGCGAATATCTCTCGAAGCACGAGTTGACTGACGATGGGCGGGAAACCGATAACGATGACAGTTTGCCAGCCTTCCACAAGATTGGTTCGGTGGTTGGCGATAATTGGGTCTGGAACGATGTGAAGGGCCGTTTGGCAAAGTCCGCGCCTGATTTCTCTGACACGTGGAATCTTGACCTGAAGGTTCCCTGTTTTGGTGGTTACTGTGCGCAGGATTGGGCTGATTTTGTTCATGGCATAAACGAAAATGCTGATCCTAATCTTTACACCCAAGATATCGATGACGAACACAAAATTTTCGGTTGCGATCTGTGGGTGGAAGTAACTGGTGTTTCTGAAAGAACTGGTGTTTCTGAAAGCGAGGGCTAAAATATAGTCTCTACGGTTAAATCTGTATCTAGATGAAAAAGTTATTAGTCGGCTTGCTGTCATTGGCGATTGTGGTGGTGGTGATACCGCTCTTCTCGGCCTTTGAAGCCCATGTGATCAATGTCTCGGCGACGATTGAGAACGCGCTGTTTGTCCATCCGGAAGATCTGACTTTCGGCACCGTTTTTCCGCAGGAGTACTTTGAGTCGTCGTTCTTCATCACTTTCAGCCAGTCGTTTTCAGCCAGTGGCCAGCGCCACGCTTCGACGACCGAATATGTGATTAAGCAGAAGCCCAAACCGCGGCCGGAGTTTATTGCCGTGACGAGTAGCCCGGAAGTGGCTCGCGATTGGTGCCATCTGAATTCGCCGGCTGATGCTAATGATCCGGACGATCCGTACTACGACAATTGCTTCCCGAATCTTTGCCCGTATCTCTCAAAGACCCCAGACGGCCAGCCGTCAACCGGTCCTAATGCTAATAATGACAGTGGCCTTTTGGCTTTCCATGATCCAGACACAGACTTTGCTTACGGTAAATTGGTGAAGTTCAACCAGTTTGGATCCACGGTCGGCAATGATCCGGGTGATAATTGGACGGTTGATCTGCCGGTGCCGTGCTTTACCGGGCAGTGCGCCCAAGATTGGGACAGTTTCGTTAAGAAGCACAATCCCGCGGCTGATCCCGATGACTTTATGCTTCCCGCCGGTCTCGAGCACGAGGTCTTCGGCTGTGATCTTTGGGTCGAAGTAACCGATATCTACTAATGTCAAGGTGAACTCTTGCCATTGATCGTTTCCTCTCCGGTCAAGCTGTCAAGGCGACGCCTTGACATGAGGGTTGACCGGTTGACCGGAGGGATAAGCGATTAAATTCGCTGTTGATGTTGTGGATGGTGACGTTATGGATGAAATAATCCAACCAAAGAAAAAACTGCGTTTGATTGACAAGATCATTCTGGCAATTTTGCTTTTGGTTTTTCTCTTTGCCTTTTACATTACTCTGGACGCCAACAAGTACCGGGCGCTGGTGCGCGTGGTCGAAGGCGAAGGCAGGGTGGGTGTTAATCCGACAGATCAGGCGCTCGACTTCGGCGATCTGTCGCGCGGCACTTCGGCCGTGCGCCGCGTGGCGATTGAGAACGGTTTGCCGCTCTCACTCTATGTTTTTGCCGTTCGTACCGGCAGTATCCGGACTTTGATCAAGCTGGATAAAAATTATTTTAAGTTGCCGCCGCGTTCGTCGGACAAAATTGAGTTCTCAGTCTATATGCCGGCCTCGGCCGAGATTGATCGAGTTTACGACGGCCGGGTCTATCTGTTTAAAATCCCAATGCCATGAGCCGCGCCGCGCGTTTTATCCTTAATTTATTTGTCTATCTGGCGATTATCGGCGGTTTGATCTTCGGCCTGCCCCGTTTCCTAACTTGGGCGCTCGAAACGCCCTATCCCATGGCCGCCATCACCTCGGGCTCGATGTGGCCCGTGCTTAACGAGGGCGATTTGGTGTTTATTCAGGGCGGTCTGGCGCCGGAAGAAATCGCGCCGGGCGATATCATTGTTTGGCGCGGTTCGGACGGCCGGGGTTTTACCATTCACCGGGTGGCGAGAATTAACGGCAGTCAGATCATCACCAAGGGCGACGCCAACTTTAACGAGGATCAGCCGATTGAGTTTGATCAAGTGGTTGGCCGGGCGCTGACTTTCCGCGATCGTCCGGTGCACATCCCATATCTCGGTTCAATCACGGTTTTGGCCAGCAATTGGCAACAATGAAAAAAAGTTTTGATGGTATTATCCGTCGTCCGAAGTCCGCGAGGTCGAACCTCGCGGAACCGCGAGGTTCGACCTCGCGGTTATCTTCCCACTGGCCGCTCGCCGCCGCCATCATTTTTGTCGCGATTTTAATCAACTCGGTCACGCTCCTGTCCGCCTTTGAAGCTCATGTCATTAATGTGACCGCGACGATCGAGCGTCGGCCCAATCAGTGCGACGCGCTCTCGCCGGGCTACTGGCGCAATCACGAAGGTTGCGTGCAGGGTGGCGGCGAGAGCGTTTGGGTTTCTCAAATCAATACCTTAAGCAGTTCTTTTTCCGGCGTTTTTGCCGGTTACAGCGGCCCGGGCATTTGCGCCGCCGAGTGGCAGCCGAATTGCCCCTCGGTTCTGACGCGGGAGGGCCGATTGTGTCGGGCTAAACTTCATACTCTGGCTGATGAGCTCAATTTGGTCTCCGGCCGTCTTGATCTGAATGCTTTGATCGCCGGCGCCGACCGCGGCGGCGGTTCGTTTGATCGTCTTGGGCTTTCGGCGTCCTCGACGGTGGCCGAAGCGCTCACGGCGGCGGAGCGGGTGATTGCCCAACATGAGGCCGACGCGACACTTGATGGCCGCGAGTGGCTCGTGGACGCGGCCCAGGTGGCCGAACGAATATACTCTTTTTACGAAGACGAGAATCCGATCGCCCCGCAGTGCATTTTTGATTTGACTCAAGTGAACTTATCATCGGTGGAATCCCTTGGCACCGTTGAACCGCAGATTGAAGAGATTGTAGTATTGACGGCTACCACGACGGAGACCGAGACCACACTGGAAGAATCTACGACCACTCCAATCGTTGAAGTTGAAGCAGTTACCGAGATCGAGGAAATTGAGACTGTTGAAGCGGTTGACGAACCAGAATCTAATTTAGCCATTGATGAGAATGAAGCCGAGTCGACAAACGGGGCGCTAACCCTGGAGGAGCCAGCCCCGATTGAAGAATCAGTTTTACCGCCAGTGGAAGCAGTGGAATCGCCGCCGCCCGTGTCTGAACCCGAACCGGTGGCCGAATAATTTGCTTTTAATCACCAACTTATGCTAGGTTGATTTTTGGTGTTTGGTCTTTGGTAGTTGAAAACTTTGTCCGTTACAACGGGCAGAAAGGATGAGTGGGTAATGATTAGACTTTTACTTGCGGCTATGCTCGGTTTCTCTGTGTTTCTTTTCATTGGCTTCGTGTTGTCATCGCATCCGGATCATCAGGCGAGTAAGCACGTCGAGAACTGGGGCGGGCCGCGCGGGATGCATCTTTATCTTTGCGCGGTCCACTTGGCCAAGGATGACTCGAAGTTTCAGGTGGTCGCCCATCATTACTGCGGCGCGCCCGGCAACAAAGTGCATCAGTGCGTCGTCTATGATTCTCGAGGTGAGAATGCCAAATTACTCGGTGTTGAGTACATCATCAGTCAAGAGACTTACGTCAGCCTGCCGGAAGACGAAAAAAAGTATTGGCACCCGCATGACTATGAGATTGATTCAGGTCAGTTGGTGGCCCCAGATGAAGCTGATGATGGCGACTCCTTACTTCAGGGGTTAAGAACGACCTGGGGCAAAACTTGGCATACTTGGCGAGATCCTAAAACTGCTCTGCCTTTTGGTGAGCCGCGACTCATGTGGTCAGCGACAGCGGATGGGCAGGTGAATCCCGAGCTCATCATTACTCGCGATCGGGAGTTTGGAATTGAAAGCCAAAAGATCGGCGAGCGCCGGCGGCAAGCTGCGATCAGGGTCAAGCCATAATCCGAGATCGTCGATCTAGCATTGGTCCTCCGCCTTGGGCGGGGGACTTTTTTCTTCTGTTCTGCTATCATCATAAGACGCAAATGAAAAATAAATGGTTAACAATTATTATCGTGATTATTCTGGTGGCGCTCGGTGGCTGGTGGTTTGTGCGCGAGGTTCAAGAACGGATCCCGGCCGTTGCGGATCAGAGCACGGCTTATCCGGAGCTTGGCCGCGATCATATCCCGGTCGGCGCCGAGCATCCGCCGTACAATTCCAACCCGCCGTCATCCGGCTGGCATTATGCCGAAACGGCCAAGCTCGGTTTTTATGCTGTAGATGAGCCGTCGCCGGCCGACGAGAATTTGATTCATAATATAGAGCACGGCGAAATTTGGATTGCTTATCGCCCAACTATTCCTGAACCGATTCAAGAAGCGCTGAAGCAATTTGCCGCCGAATCACTGGTGATCATCACCCCGCGCTCGGCCAATGATACTGACATCGCCCTTGTCGCTTGGGGTCGGGTGGACAAGTGGGATCTTGAACCGGCCGGGGCGCTTGATGAACAGCGAATCCGCGATTTTATTACTCGCTGGCGCAACCGCGGTCCGGAAAAAGTGTCGCCCGCGGTGCACCAATCTCGTTGACAACCCGCTGTTTGCGGGTAAGATACTACGGATGAGCATTGGTAGTTATCTTAAAGAGACGCGAGTCGAACTCAAACAAGTGAATTGGCCGACGCGGCGGCAAACCGTCAATTTCACCATTCTGGTGATCAGTTTCTCGTTTCTGGTCGCCGCTCTCCTCGGGGCCTTTGATTTTATTTTCGTTTCGCTGTTAGAATCGGTGATTTAATTATGCCGAAACAAATCCTCCAGCCAGAACGCAACTGGTACGCGGTTCACACTTACGCCGGTTATGAGAACACAGTGGCAAGGAATTTGCGTCAGCGGATCGAGTCGCTGGGCATGGAAGACAAAATTTTCAATGTCATCGTGCCGGTAGAGAAGAAAGTTAAGATCAAAAGCGGCAAGCGTCAGACCGTTGAGGAAAAAATTTACCCCGGCTATGTGCTGGTGGAAATGATTGTCACCGATGACTCTTGGTACATTGTTCGGAACACGCCTCGGGTGACGGGTTTTGTCGGCGCCGGGGTCGTGCCGGTGCCGCTTGATAAGAAAGAAGTGGCGACGCTTTTTAAATTGATGGGCGCCGAAACCGTCAAGCACAAAATTGATCTGGCGACCGGAGATGCCATCCAGATTACCGACGGACCGTTCAAGGATTTTGAAGGTAAGGTGAGTGAAGTGGATGAGAATCGCGGCAAGATCAAAGTTCTGGTTTCCATGTTCGGCCGCGAAACGCCGGTGGAGCTGGATTTTCTGCAAGTCAAGCGGATCCTTTAGTTAACCTCAAGGGGTGACACTGTTGATAAATATTGCTGCCACTTTTCG
>CAZLZS010000015.1:0-11262 GCA_964564105.1 uncultured Candidatus Saccharibacteria bacterium | reverse complement strand
AACCTTTGTTACCCCAATCTAGCAGAAATGTCACCTCATAAGGTTAACTGTACGACCGCTTGACAGAAAAACTGATTCGTGTATACTTATGTTCAGAAGATTGGTAACGGGTTATGGAATTGAAAGCAGCGACCCGGACTACACTGAGATCGGATCCGGACTGATCCTAAGCAGTAAAACTCCGTAGCTAAAGCTGGGATGATTACCTTAACTTACCGAGGTCGTTGTCCCAAACCGGAGGCCGGTAGCAGACAATCCGTAACAACTGACAGTTACCATTCGACTCCCCCTGTTGGCGTAAACTAACAGGGGTGTTTTTATATTTTACCTCTCGTGGCTCAAGGCGATGTTGAGCAGTTCGCCAGCGATGAGGCGTGCCGCTTCTGGCTTGGCGAAACTTTTAGCGCCGACCCGCATCGCCTCAAGCAGTTTTTGGTTCCCGATCAAGCGATCAATTTCCGACACTAGCACCGTCGGCAGAAAATTGTTTTGTTCAATGACAATCGCCCCACCGGCGCGGGCATAGATGAAAGCGTTACTCCGTTGATCGTGGCTGACCGATTCCGGTATTGGCACCAGAATTGCCGGTATCCCCCATTGGGCCAGTTCAAAGATAACTGAGCCGGCGCGGGAAATCGCGAGCGTCGCCGCCCCGGCGGCCATCCGCAGCGCCGAGCCATCAAGATAGTCAAAAAGTTTGTAGCGGGTCGCGTGTTCATTTTTTTCCAACACGATCCGCTTTCGTTTTTCCACGGCGTCTAAGTTGACCCCGCCCGTCTGATGGATGACGCTGTACCGTTTAACCAATTCTGGCAACGCGTCCACCACCACTTCGTTGATGGCCGCGGCGCCCTGCGAGCCGCCAGTGATAAAAATGACTGGCAGGTTTGGCTCTAACTCCAAGAATTCTCTCGCGCCTTGCGTCAGCGGATAATGAAGCAAGCTCCTGATTGGATTGCCGGTGACAGCGATTACCGACTGACGTTTTACTCCGAAGGCACTCGCCGCTTCGGCATAAGACAGGGCGATGCGAACGGCAAACCTTCCGGCCCAAAGATTGGCACGCCCGGGGCGGGAATCGGACTCGTGGATCATAACTGGTATGCCAAGCACTCGAGCGGCTAGAACCGTTGGCAAGCTGACATAGCCACCCTTGCTGAAAACGACATCGGGGTAAATTAAGTAAAGCTGGACCAAGGCCTTGCCCAATCCCCAAATGATTTTTATCGGGTCAAAGAAGTTCAGCAGGGAAAAATACCGCCGCCACTTGCCCGAACGAATGCGCACAAATTCAATGTTGTTTTCAAATAAAGCCCTCTCGTCATAGGGTGCCGACGAAAAAAAATAAAGTCTGATATTGACCAGTCTACGTTCCCGAACAATGATGTTTATGGCTTCGGCGATCGCGATAATCGGGTAGAAATGGCCACCGGTGCCGCCGCCGGTAAAAACTATCTTCATAGTAATAATTTAGATCGCTGTTTAGTGACATTCAAGATGATACCACAGCCGATAAGGGAAAACAGCAGTGAGCTGCCCCCGTGGCTCACAAAGGCCAGGGGTATGCCGGTCAAAGGCAAGAGACCTAGCATTGAAGCAATGTTAACGAAGGCGCCGGTCGAAATTAAAATTACGATGCCGACAACGAGTCCTTGGCCGAAACGGTCGCTGACGCGTCGGGCCAGCCAAAGTCCCCAAACCGCAAAGGTGACAAAAATTCCGATAATGAATAACCCACCGATTAAACCGAATTCTTCGCCAGCCACGGCGAAAATCGAATCCCCGATTGGTTCCGGCAGATAATGGAATTTTTGGATGCTGCGGCTGAAGCCGCGGCCCCAGAGTCCGCCCGAACCGATGGCAATCAGGGACTGGTTAATTTGATAGGACGAAGTGAGAAGGTTTTCGGTCGGGTTAAGAAAGGTTAAAAAGCGCTCGCGGGCGTAGGGTTTGACGGCGATAACCGCGCCGCCCGCCACCAGGGCCAACAACAAAATCACAAACACCTGTCGCCAGGGGCCGCCAGCAGCGAAGAACATCGCCAACGCGGCCGCGATCAGGACAAAGAAAGTTCCGAGATCCGGTTCGACGATGAGGGTGGCGCTAGTCACGCCAACAATGAGAAAGAAAGGTAATAGTCCGTATTGCCAATTGGCCGTCTGGACTTTCGTTCGCGAGAGCCACGCCGCCAAGTAAATGATGAAGGCGAGCTTTAACAGTTCCGAGGGCTGGAAAGTTTGGGTGCCGATGGAAATCCAGCGTCGCGCTCCACCAGAAGCAAAACCTAAGCCGGGCACGAAAACTAGTAAACTCAGAATGAGCGAGACGATAAAAAGCGGCAAAGCCAGACGCCGGAGATGGTGATAATTAAAACTACTCATGACAATCATCGCCACTAAGGCGCCGGCGAGGATCACTAGCTGCTTAAGGACGATCCGGCTGTAACTGGCGCCATCACGGTCCAGCAAACCGAGTGAGGCCGAGGAAAAAATAAAAAAGCCGATCAAGGCAACAGCCAGAATGAAAAAAAAGAAACGGCGGTTGCTCGCAGGGCGGCGCATAATGGACAATAATAACATTCCTATCTCGATTTGACTAACTAGGACCAAGTATGCTAGGATAGGGAGCAGAATATCGAACATGCGTTCGACCCTCAACCACGGGGCAAAAGTGGCCCAGAACCTTGAATTTGGAGGAATAATAAGATGAAGGCAAGAACAAGGGGTACTGTCTTGGCGTTGTTTGGTGCCGCGCTGGTGCTTGTTGGCGGTTTCTGGGGTGGTCTGGAATACGGGAGGCAAAACAAGACGGCACCTAGTTCGGGTCGTTTTAGCTTTACCCTCGATGATGCGGCGGCGCGTCAGTTACTCTCCGAGAGCGGAAGTTGGTACGCGTTGCGCGAACTTCCGACCGATGAAATGAAGTTACACTCGCTGGCGTTGGCGAAGTCCCGTTCCTGCCCAGAGTGTTCAAATACTTGGGAGGCGTGGGGGTCGCAGGATTACTATTCGGTGCCAGTGGTTTCCACCTTCAGCGACGAAAGTGGAGACGAAGTCTACGAACTCGTCACTGGTACTGCCTTCCATGTGAACGGACGCCCGACCACCTACGAACCACGAATGGTAATTTACTACGCCACTCGTGGCGGTTACGCCGCCAGAATTGATGAGAATGATCAGGTCTGGCGACGAACCGGCAAAAACCAATGGGTGCTGATTGATGATCAGAACTTCGCCTCTCTGGTGCGTCAAAAAGTGAAATGTGCCGTCTGGGACAGAAACGGCACCTGACTAATCCAACCTCCAAGTTGTACCCAGGCCGCCTCGGATTGCCCGAGGCGGTTTTTGATCCCGAGAGGTTATGATCTTTTAAATCTAACCACTTTCTCACGGCCGGAAATAATCGGTTACTTTTTAACGACCGACCAGCGTAATGATCATCCCGATGATCGCGGCGATGATGCTAATCACCCAATAACGCATCACCACTTTGGCTGGCGGCCAGCCAAGCGCTTCAAAATGATGATGCAGAGGCGCGGCCAAAAATACCTTTTTCCCCTGGCGGAATTTTTTAGAACCGAGCTGGATAACATTCACAACTACTGTCGCGAAAAGCGGCAAGGCGATGAGAGGCAAAACCACCACTGATTCGGTCAAAAAAGCCAGAATCGTCAAGGTCGTGGTTAAACCCAAGATTCCGGTTTCGGACATATAAAATCTCGCCGGCGGGATGTTAAACCATAAAAAGGCCAAAATACTGCCGGTGACTACCGCCGCGAGCGCCGCCAGATCAATTTGATTTTGGAAAAAGGCAATACCGGCATAAGCGCCGAAAATAATCGCCATTACGCCGCCGGCCAGCCCATCGAGGCCATCAATAACGCTACTGGAAAATAAAATGATCATCGTTGCCACAAAGAGCGGAATGATTAGCCAACCGATGGTCAATTCTCCCCAGAAGGGAATGTCGATCGCGGACAGGCCGAGTTTGTAATAAAACCACCAGGCGCCGACGAGACCAAGCAGGGTAACCAAGATCAATCGTTTCCTAAAAGGTAAACCGCCGCCGCCACCGGCTGACCTCCAGCCTCTGATTTCCAAAATATCGTCAAGCAAACCGACGATCGACCCTACCAGCAAAGTAAAAAGCGGCAACCAGGTTTGATTGCGGCTTAAAAAATTAAGTTTGACGAAGAGAGGGGTGGGCCAAAACCAAGAGATCAGCCAAAAACCAAACACGGTCAGAGTCGCGCTAACCCAAATAATGACGCCGCCTAAGCGCGGTGTCCCAACCTCGCGCTCCTTGTGAAGCTGATTAAAAATCGGCGTGGCGCGGCCGTCCGGCGCGATCTTGCCGGCCTGCTTTTTCCACAGCTGATATTTATAAAGATAGTGGGTTAGCCAAGGAGTAATGGCTAAACCGATGAAGAAGGCAAAAGTGCTAGGGGCGAAAACCTTAAAAAGATTAACGATCTCGATAGTCATAGAAAATATTGAATGGTCGCCTGCCAAATTTTTGTCAAATCTTGAAAGCGACCCGCCTCGCTTGATCCCAGCACAACGATGATGACCGGTTGATTCAAACCTCGGTCAAAAGCCACCGCTAAACTGCCGCCGGCGGCATCCGTGTAGCCGGTTTTTGAAGCGATCAGGCCAGGAATTTCTCTCGCGGCGGTGTTGGTATTCGCGAGGTGATAGCGAATGCCGTCAATAGCCACTGGTTCAAACTCCGGCAAACTAGTGGCGGTGAGTAACATTGGTTTAGTCGCCAGAATTTGCGCGAAGAGATGCGTGATGTCGCGCGCGGTGCTGACGGCGCTTGGTTGACCATTGCTTAAATCCAGTCCGGTGGCATTGTCAAAGCGCGTCGCCTTGAGACCAAGCTCGCGAGCGAGCCCATTCATCCGGTCAACTAATGGTTCGTTTATGGCTTTTTCGGCCGCCGCGGCGATCGCCGCCGCCGCGGCGTTAGACGAAGAAACTAAAGTATAATCAACCAATGTCGGTAAGGGCCAGACGCGGCCGATAAAATGAACAAGGGTTTCTGGGGTCAGAATCTCGGTGGCCACCAGAGTGGTTATAATCTTAGTCAGTGAGGCAATCGGTAATTGAGTGTCAGGATTTTTGGCAAACAGAATTTGTTCTTGATTCAGATCATAAACTAACGCCGCGGCCGCCTCGAGCGTTAGGACGGAAAAGGGACCTGGTTTCTGCGATAAGGCACTCGCCGCCGGCGCCGGGGTTGCTCTTCGACTGACATCGACCAACGCCAAGAACAAAAAAAATAAGGCCGCCAGACCGGTTAGCCATTGATAGCGATTACTGATTGCTTTGCACGAAGTCATTAATTTGTTTTTTGATCGTCTCGTATTCCGGCAATTCTTCAAGCCGGACGAGTCCCAAAAGAGACATCAATTCAAAAGTCGGTTGGTAAAGCGAGCTACGGGCGTCGTTGGGATTAGATTTTTTTTCGATTAAGCCGCGGACTAGTAAATGGCGCAGGGTAAAACTCGAGTTTACGCCACGGAGATAATCAATTTCTGATTTGGCCACCGGGCCGCGGTAAAGCACGATCGTCAAAGTCTCTAGTCCGGCCCGACCGAGATCAGTGGACAATTCTTCTTTAGCCAGTCGCTCCAATAATTCTCCAAGCTCGGGCGCCGTGCCAAGCGCTACCTCGTCGTCTTTGACGACCAGCCGGATACCTCGATCAGAAAGCTTTGCAGTTAAGTCCTCAAGGCCGGTTTTAATCTCGGACTCCCCCACCGCTAAAGTTTCAGCCAATTTACTGACCCTTTGCGGTTCAGTTTTCCAAAAAAGCAACGCCTCAAGTTTTTCCTCTAGACCCAAAACCATCAGGCGCATTATAGCTTAGCTTCTGAACAAAAAAAAGACCCCGAGTCAGTTGCGTACCAAAGTACCAACCAACTCGGGATCAAGCCAACCACAGGCCACATCGTCAGGCCGTCGTCGCTGCCCTTCTTGCCGTTGAGGTATTGAGGTTCAGCTCCTTCACACAGCGCGAAGATACCACCGGACCCGCTCTTGTCTTACGCATAGGAATGCCCCCGTAAGAACAACCTTTGGGTAAGCAACCCCCTGAACATTCAAGAGATTCCACCCAATTGATCTGGCTATATTATATGCACATCCCGTATTTTTTGTTAACAAAAATTGTCTAGAATAACTGGGGATAAGTTAAAAAATGGCTTAATAGCGGGGTATTACTACCTGTTTGCTTTCGATTTTGATCTCGTCAAAATGATTACCCTGCTCCGCCTCCACCAAACCTTGTTTGCAGAGTTCAAGCAGGGCCAGAAAACCGACAATCATGTTAGCTCTGTCTTTTTTATCCTTGATGAAGTCGCTGAAATTCATCCGGAGAGCGGTCTGAACTCGGCCAGCCAGGTTTTTAATCATTTCTTCCAGACTAACGATCTTTTTTACCGTGGCGCGCGGCAGGACGTTGCTGGTGGGCGGCAGGGTCGCCAGCAGATTTTTCATTGCCGCGAGCAGGTTAGGAATCGTCAACTCGGCGCTGGGTGAAAAAATGATCGTTTCCAAACGCCGCGGTGACGGCCAGAAGATTAGCCGTTGGCCGAACCGCTCCTCAAGCGTCAAGGCCGCTTGACGAATCATTTGGTAGAATTTGAGGCGACGCTCTAATTCATCAATGTCGTCGCTTTCTGATTCGCTAAGCGCCAAGGACGGCAAGAGGGAAATTGATTTAATCAGCATCAAGGTGGAGGCGACCACTAAAAAGTCCGCCAGCATCGCCATGGTCGGCGACTGCTGTTCTTTAACATAATTTAAAAAATCGTCGGCGACTTGAGCCAACGACACTCGATTGATTGCCAACCGCCGTTTTTCCACCAGTTCCAGCAAAAGCGGCAAGGGCCCTTCAAACTCATCTACTCTAACGGCAAACTCTTCGGTCATCGGGGATCAATTTTCAGTTTTAATTCTTTGAGTTGTTCGGGAGTGGCGGCGGCGGGCGCGCCCATCAAGAGATCCCGGCCCTCACCGGTCTTGGGGAAAGCAATCACTTCGCGGATGTTCGGTTCATCGGCCAAAATACTAATCAACCGATCAAGTCCCCAGGCGATCCCGCCGTGCGGCGGGGCGCCGGACGCGAGCCCTTTCAACAGGTGCCCGAAATTGGCCTCAATCGCCGTTTCGTCGTGACCTAAAATTTTAAAGACCGCCCGCAAGGCTTCCGGCCGGTGGTTGCGGATACTGCCGCCGCCGATCTCTGATCCGTTCAAAACAATATCGTATTGACTAGCGATAATCTCGCTGATCCTCTCCCCTTTTAATAATTGATCCATAAATTCCGGCTTGGGCGCGGAAAACGGATTATGGGTAAAGGTCCAAGCGCCGGTCTCGGTTTTTTCAAAAAACGGAAAATCGGTAATCCAGCAAAAAGCTAGACTCTGGCTGTTATTTTTATCCGGCCGCAAATCCGGTCTGTCATTGCCGTATTTATCCACGGCCTCGCGATAAGTCAGGCGCGGGAAGGGAATTTGTAAAATCTTTTTTGTCGGCGACAATTCTTGAATCAAAGCCAAAAGCAATTCTTCATTCAACATCATGACCTCTGCTTGTTCGACAAACGCCATTTCCAAATCAAGCTGAGTGAATTCCGGTTGACGATCGCCGCGAGTATCTTCATCGCGGAAACAGCGGGCGATCTGAAAATATTTTTCCACACCGGCGACCATCAAGAGTTGTTTGTATTGCTGAGGTGATTGCGGCAGAGCGTAAAATTGCCCAGGTTGGAGCCGTGAAGGCACCAAGTAGTCGCGCGCCCCTTCGGGTGTAGTTTTAGAAAGGATCGGCGTTTCGACCTCAATAAAACCTACCTCGGACAGATAGTCGCGGATAAATTTAATCAAGCGATGACGGAACTGAAGATTTTGCTGGAGGCGAGGCCGACGGAGATCAAGGTAGCGGTATTGAAGACGGGTTTCTTCAGCGATGGCGCGGCCGTCAGCCTGGAGATCAAACGGCGGTGTTTCCGCTTGATTTAAAATCTTAATCTCCCTAACTTCAATCTCAAGCTCGCCGTTCGCGCTTCCAGAATTAGTCATCTTCTCCGGTCGTTTCTTAACCTGACCAATTATCTCGATCACCCATTCCGGCCGCAATTTGTCGGCGGTCTCGTGGACCGGCCCGGGGCCAACCACCAGCTGGATCTTGCCCGAGCCGTCGCGCAAATCAAGAAAAATCAGTTGGCCGTGGTCCCGCCGAACATCCACCCACCCGGCCAGCGCCACTTCCTCGCCTACCTGGCTTTTGAGATTTTTAGTCAGTGTCCGATGACGCATTACCACTTGAGTTTATCATGACTTATAAAGATCAAAAAGCCCGCCGGTTGAATCGCGGCGGGCGTTAAGGAAAAAGGAGAAAATCGTCCGGCCAATCATCTCAATAAAGCGTATTGGGATCCATTACTTTCCAGTCCCCAATGATGAGGTTCTTATCCGAATCGTAAATGGCCCAGTAACGATTGAGAGGATTCCACCAATCCGTGGCATGCAACAACTCGGTCTCCCAAGCGCCGTAGGAGTAGAATTTCATTGACCGAAAGTCGTAGCCGGAACCAAAATCAGTTTCAACCTCAGTGAATGAGTCCAGATCGACTTCAGTGAACTCTTCCGCGTAAGCCACCCAGAATAGATCGAGCTTGGCGCGCTCGGCTTGAAAGTTGTGGCCCGGGATGACTAACCCGAATTCACAATTCTTTCTGGTTTGAAAACGATAGTCAATACCCGGCTCAAAAATCAAACCGTAGATGCTATGCGGGATCAAGGAATTCGATCCGGATTCTTTCGTGTAGACGGTTCCATTGATCCAGCCCCTCGTGGCGGCATACGGCAGCGAGGTGATTTCGCCGTTCGGTAATCTGAGGTAACTCAAGTTCGCCGGAGCAAAGTCAGAAACAAAGAGAAGATGGTCGCTCAACCAGAAATTGCCCTTGTAGACCGTGGCTACCTCGTGGACGCCGCCGCCGTGATCATCGATGAATAACGACGGCGGAAGGTAATTAACCAATTTCGTCAAAGGAGCCATCTGGGGCAAATACCCTTTATCATTATTCCACTTGCTCGCGGTGTGTTGCCGTACTTCTAAGTGAAGATGGGCCTTGTTCTGGCCGTAGTAACCATTGGCATCACCAATAGTGCCAATCGGCTGACCCAACTTGACCGTGGCGCCGACCGCCACTGTCACCTGATGGAGATGGGCGTACAGCGAGTAAACTGGTTTAATGCCGTATGGCATAGAGTGTTCAATAACAACGATCTTGCCCCAGGCATCTTTGGTGCTGAGATTTCTGATCTGAGTTACCTTACCTGCCGCAATGGCGTAGATTGGATCTTTATAATCCTTCTGATCAACGACATCGTTCCAATCTTCGCCGAGATGATAAACATAGTAAGGCAGAGCATTCTTCGGAGTCTTTTTGGTCGCCGCTAGAAATGTGTTGAATTTTGGACTGAAGGTTGCTTCTGGTACCGGCGAAGTAAAAGCAATGGCTTTTTCTTGGGCTTGAACAGACTGAGCTGAGATAGCGACAGAAAAAAGCAGACTGAGACTAACCGTCCTGTTCCGATCCATAGTTTTTCTCCTTTAGGTTTGTGAAAGAACTGTTACCAAAACATCCGTGTTTAAGCCTACAGCAATTTGAAATGTTTTACAATAGTATCGAGCAAAACATCCTGGTTGTTATTTAAAAACCCGTATATAGAATAAACCTTAGCATCAAAAGAAAGAAAGTATCTAACATAAATCAATTGCGAATCATCGGTAGAAAAGACTAGTCTAGTTGCTGGAAAGCCAGCTATCAATATTGGTTCCTGAGACAATAAATTATCTCTATCTTCTTCTATCACTCTGGCGATCTCTCCCTCGGCTGTTTCAGCGGCTATCACCCCAAGGCCAACATCAGCATCATGAGAAACCGACTTGATAGCGAAGTAATGGGATCTATCTTTTTTTCGTTCCAAATGGATAATTCCCCAGCCGTTAGGATATTTAATCTCAAACCCTAGAGTCTCGTTGCGGTAAATTGGCCAATCATTAGTATTAATCTCACCAGTGATAGGATCTGGTTTAACTTCGATTGGATCAGAAATTTGAATTTCTTCTGTTTTAACAATTTTCGAATCATTTATTGTTGGAGAACCGAGGCTATCCATTACTCGTAGCCACTGATTTTGCCGATAAATCTGAAAGGCTGCGAACAAAAGAAAAAGTACTGTTACTAAAATAAGAAATTTTTTCATAATTTTACCCCTACCAACTCCCGCACCTTTTCTATCTTCGCGCTCGCTCGCGCTCTCGCCCTTTCGCCACCCTGACGCAAGATTTCTACCACGCGAGCGGGATCGGCGGCGATCCCCCGCCGCTTCTCCCGCAGCGGCGCCAGATAAACGTTCATATTGTTGAATAAAATCTCTTTGGATTCCCGATAGCCGATCTCGCCGTTCACATAGCGCCGCTTCAGTTCCGGCAAATCTTTGGCGCTGAATAATCGGTGCAAAGAGAAAATATTGCACTCCTCGGGATTTTTCGGCTCCTGTTCCCCTTTTGAATCTGTGACCAGGCTCATCACCAGCTGCTTCAATTCCCGCTCCTCGGCAAAAAGCGGAATGGTGTTGTGGTAGCTTTTGGACATTTTCTGACCGTCCAAGCCGATTACGGTTTTAACCTCCTCCAAAATCAGCGCTTCCGGCAATTTGAAAATCTCGCCGAAAACGCGATTAAATTTCTCAGCCGTGTCTCGGGCGATCTCCACATGCTGTTTTTGATCGAGCCCCACCGGCACCACATCTGTATCATAGAGCAAAATGTCCGCGGCCATAAGCAGGGGGTAAGTGAAAATGCCGGCATTTACTTCTTTGTTTTTAGCCAGCGCGTCTTTGTAAGCATGGGCGCGGGCAAGGTAGGGCATCGTGGTCAGGCAATTAAAAATCCAGGCGAGTTCCGTATGCTCGGGCACGGCCGATTGTTGAAAGATCACCGCGCGCTCGGGGTCAAGACCGATCGCCAAATAATCAATCGCCACATCTAGAATATCTTGTTTTAGAATTTTTGCTGCGCTGGCGCTCGTCAATGCATGATAATCGGCGATCATAATAAACGATTCATAGTCGTCCTGGAGATCAACAAATTGCTTCAAGGCGCCGAAATAGTTGCCGATGTGCGGCCGGCCGGTCGGCTTAACGCCGGAGAGAAGAATTTTTTGCTGCTTGATCATTAT
>CAZLZS010000014.1:0-11782 GCA_964564105.1 uncultured Candidatus Saccharibacteria bacterium | reverse complement strand
GCCATAGGCTTGGATTTTAACCGTTAAAGTGGTTCCAAGCTATTGAACCATTGCGCGGAGTTGACAAACTAGACCATGGTATGATAATTATAATAACAGTGGTTTTTCCAGTTCGTTGATAACTTGAACGAGCATGTTGAAACATGCAATAGCAATACAGGAATTTGTGGTTTTTGGACCAGATCGGTCCGGAAAGGCAGGGTTCAAATGTGGACCGTCGGATGTCGAAAAAAGGTCGGGGTGGCAATGGTCATTCTGGTCGTTAGCGTCGGCTGGCTCGCCATTCATCGGGCCGAAGCCGATCCGTCACTCGTCTTACTCAGTGCTCGGGACCAGATACCGGGGAGTTTTCTTCAAGACCAAACGATCTACGCTGACAAAGAGCGAATTTACCTCGCTTCTTCTGAGGGTGTACTGTTCGTGTTGGCGCGTGACCGGTTGGCGGATTTTCCTCTGATTCAGGGCGTTGACTTGGGGGTATCACTCGCAGCCGTGCGTGGTGATCGGAATTACCTTTATGTGTCGGCGGCTGACGGCGAGCTCAAAATTTTCTGCAAGACTTGGCCGTTGCGGTTGGTAAAAACTGTTCCGCTTTCTGACTTCGGACTCAATTCTTTGACAGTTCTCGGAAGCGACCTTTATGTTTCCAGGGGGCAAGCAGAAATGGAAGTGGATCAGAGTCGAGTCTATCTCTCGATGTTGAATGAGGGTGAGGTCGGATTAGGGCTGAAGAAGAACAATCTGGATGCTCCGATCGGCTTAATCTACGGCCAGATCTTTTCTCCCTGGGTCACCGAAGTCTATGATCGTCGGACGGCTGTGGTTGTTGGTCGAATTGCTAACCCGGCGAGCAGTCAAGTCGCTCTTTTCGGTGATCGTGCCTGCCTGTACCAAACCGTTCCGGGTTGTTGCGGCCCGGGTATATTTGTTTACCGTAAAGACACTTTAACTCTGAACCAATTCATTGCTCGTCCCGCGACCAATACGGTAGCGGTGGTGAATCAAGCCGGGGTGAACTTCTTGATTGGCGGCACCGAAGGAGGCTCGGTTGATCTGTTTGACCTTTTTCTGGATCCGTCGCCTCTTGTTTCTAGTGTTGACCTGCGAACGGCTACTGGCCATACCGGCGCCGAAGACATCGAAATTCGAGCTCTGTGGTTTGATGGCTTGGATAATCTGGTCTTGGCGGCATCAAGTTGGGGCAACGACTCATCACGGGGTCCGGATCTACCATCGTTCTTTGTGCTTGAAGTGCTCGGACTAAAATAATCGCTAGTAGTAGCTAAGGGACCTCTCGAAGGGGGGTCCTTTTTTGTTGACAGGGGACGGGAATCGTGTATGATAGAATATCTTTAAACTCATGGAACCAGAGGAAAATATTGAACAGAGTACGGAAAAAGGGACAGAGGAAATCGTGCCCGAAGATGGCGAGGGTGCGGTGGAAACAGCCGAGGCTAAATTAAAGAAACTGCGAGACGAACTGAAACAGTGTCAGAGCGAGAAACAGGACTATCTGGCCATGTCGCAGCGGCTCAAGGCCGATTACTTGAATTTGCGACGAGAGGTGGAGGCCAACCGCAGTGAAATCGTCAAGTTTGCCAACGAGGGGGTTTTGCGGGAACTGATTGATCTAGCGGACAGTTTTGAATTGGCTTTTGCCAATCGCGAACAATGGGAGGTGGTTGACGAAAATTGGCGCCGGGGCGTAGAATATATTTACACCAAACTCTTGAACATTTTAACCCAGCACGGTTTGAGAGAAATTTTGGCGCTGCATGAAAATTTTGACCCTTTACGGCATCATGCTCTGGAATTGGTGGCGACGGATAAGCCCGAAGAGCTTAACCGCGTCGTTAAGGTCGTGCAAAAAGGTTATAGTTTGCATAATAAAATAATTCGGCCGGCGCAAGTTAGAGTTGGGTCGGCCACCAATCAATAAACATGGCAAAGATTCTTGGCATTGATCTCGGAACCACTTACTCGGCGATGGCCTATGTCGAAGGCGGCGCGCCGAAAATCATTGAGAACAGCGAGGGCGCGCGAACCACCCCCTCGGTCGTGGCCCATTCTAAATCAAGTGAACGTTTAGTCGGCCTTCTGGCCAAACGACAGGCGATTACCAATCCCACCAATACTATTTTTGGCATCAAGCGCTTGATGGGTCACCGATTTGACGATCCGCATGTCAAGCGTGATAAGGAGATTGTGCCTTTTGCCATCGAGCGTTCCGATGACGGTGGGGTCAAGGTTAAATTGGGCGATAAGCATCATCGCCCGGAGGAAATCTCGGCCATGATTTTGCAAAAGTTGAAGCGCGACGGCGAAGCCAAACTGGGCGAGAAGATTGAGGAAGCGGTGATCACCGTGCCGGCTTATTTCGATGATTCCCAGCGTAAGGCGACGCGCGACGCCGGCGAAATCGCCGGCTTCAAGGTCAAACGGATTATCAATGAGCCGACGGCCGCAGCTTTGGCCTACGGTTTCAACAAAAAGAAAGATGAGCAGATCGCGGTTTATGATTTCGGCGGCGGCACCTTTGATGTTTCCATCCTCGATATCACCGGAGAGGGAGGCGAGCAGAGCATCCAAGTTAAGTCCACCGACGGCGATTCGCACATGGGCGGTGACGACATTGACCAGAAAATTATCCGTTGGATCGCCGATGAGTTTAAGAAAGAGTCCGGGATTGATGTGACCAAGGATCCCTTGGCTCTTCAACGACTCAAAGAAGCGGCGGAAAAGACCAAACACGAATTGTCGGAAACTCTAGAGTCGGAAATTAATATCCCGTTCATTACTTCGGATGCCAGTGGGCCGCGCCATCTCCTGATGAAGATGACGCGGGCTAAATTGGAGGAGTTAGCGCGTGAGTTTATTGATCGCTCGATTGACATTACCCGTCGGGCCCTCGAGGCCTCGGGCTATAAACTGGCGGACATTGACGAGGTGATTCTGGTTGGCGGCCAGACGCGCATGCCGGCGATCGTGGCCGCGGTCAAGAAATTTTTCAACAAAGAACCGAATCGTTCGATCAACCCTGATGAAGTGGTAGCCGTCGGCGCGGCAATCCAGGCCGGCATCTTCCAGGGCGATGTCAAAGATGTGCTCTTGCTTGATGTTATCCCGCTGTCTTTCGGCATCGAGACGCTCGGCGGCGTCAAGACCAAAATTATTGAGCGGAATACCACGATTCCGGTTTCGAAATCTCAGATTTTCTCGACCGCCGCGGATAATCAAACCTCGGTGGAAATCCATGTGCTCCAGGGCGAGCGACCGATGGTCACTGATAATAAATCGTTGGGGCGCTTTATCTTGGACGGCTTGCCGCCCTCGTCGCGCGGTCTGCCGCAGATCGAGGTTACTTTTGATATTGACGCCAGCGGCATTTTGAGCGTGAAGGCGCGCGATAAGGCCACAGGCCGCGAGCAGTCAATTCGGATTGAGGCCCGTTCGAGTTTGAAGCCTGAAGATATTGAACGGATGAAGAAAGAGGCCGAGGTTCACGCCGAAGAAGATCGTCGGAAACAGGAAGAAGCTGAAGCGCGGAATGTCGCCGATCAGTTGGTTTATGTGGCGGAAAAGGCGCTCCGCGATGCCGCGGGCAAAGTGAACGATGAGATAAAAAAAGAGGTGGCGGAAAAGATTAGTAAAGTTAAACAGGCGCGCGATAGTGGCGCCGGCTTAGATGATTTGCGGCGCGCTAGTGCCGAACTTTCAACCGCGATGTCAAAAATCGGCGAGGCCATCCAGCGTCAAGCCAACACCGGACCGAATAATCAGAATCCCGGCGACGGTCAGACCGGCGGCGATAATGTTCGCGACGCCGAAGTCAAATGACGATGGCTAAAGATTATTATCAAATTTTAGGGGTGGAACGCGGTGCGACTTCGGACGATATTAAAAAAGCGTTCCATAAATTAGCGCACAGATATCATCCGGACAAGAAAGGCGGCGACGAGGGTAAATTTAAAGAAGTGAATGAGGCCTATCAGGTGCTCTCGGACGTGCGCAAACGTCAGGCCTATGATAATTATGGCCAAGCGGGTGGCGCCGGGCCAGATTGGAATCAACAAGCCGCCGGCGGCTGGGATTTTGGCGGATTCGATACCGGCGGGCAAACATTCCAATTTGATTTAGGCGATTTGTTCGGTGAATTCTTCGGCGGTGGCCCGGTGCGCGCCGGCCGACGACGGACTCGTCGTGGCCGCGACATCTCGGTGGACATCCAGATTCCTTTTGGGGAAGCGATCTTTGGCAACGAACGAACTTTATTGATCACTAAAATCGGCCAATGCGATCATTGCGCCGGTAGCGGCGCCGAACCCGGTTCGAGTAAACAACAGTGCGTTACCTGCAACGGCCGCGGCCAGATCCGCGAAACCCGTCGCTCGCTCCTCGGTTCGTTCTCCGCCGTGCGTGAGTGCGAGATTTGCGCCGGCGCTGGCGAAGTGCCGGAACATCGGTGCGCTATCTGTGGCGGTCACGGCGTGATGCGCAAAAATGAAGAAATTAAGGTGACAATTCCGCCCGGCATCACTGACGGTGAAATGATCCGTCTGGCCGGCCGCGGCGAAGCCGCGCCGAAGGGCGTCGCCGGCGATCTGTATGTCAAAGTGCATGTGGAGCGCCACCCGGTGTTCCGGCGCGAGAGTGACAATCTGGCCATGGATTTGAACATTAAATTGTCAGACGCTATCTTGGGCGTCGAGCAGGAATTAAAAACTCTGGATGGTCAAGTTAAGGTGAAGGTTCCGGAAGGGATTTCGAGCGGTGAGATCCTGCGCGTTAAGGGTCGTGGCGTGCCCACCGGGCCCGGCCGGCGTGGCGATCTCTATATTCACATCAAAGTCAAAACGCCGGATAAATTATCCAAAAAAGCGCGAAAGATTATTGAGGACCTCCGCGCCGAGGGGTTATAGACAAACTAAAACTATTATGCTAAATTCTTGAAAGAGTTCTTTGGCATTAAGCCATAAAAAACGAAAGGATGGTGAAGCGTGGCAGAACTATTCAGTGTTGATGGGTTAGGAGGGAGATTAGATAACATTGGGCGACTGGCTCAAAAGTCGGGATTTGTTCGAGTTTGTGCTCCTGATGCGGGTTTGTCGGCGAGCCGCGGTGCCGAGCTCGGCATTTTGTTTCTGTCTTACCGGCTCGAGGCCCCGAAGATCATTATGGTCATCTCGGGCACGCACGGTGTGGAAGGACCAGCCGGTTATGATTTACAGTTTGATCTTCTGCAAAAGCGGGTTCACGAGCAGTTGCCGAAAGACGTCGGACTCGTGTTCGTGGTGGCGCTTAACCCTTGGGGCTGGGCGCACGGCCGGCGGACGGACAAGAATAATGTGGATCTCAATCGCAATGGCTGGTCTACTTTGCCGCCTATCCTGCCGGCACTTGATTCCGAGATCAACGCTCTGGTCAATCCAGAACAGTGCGACGAGGAATGGTACAGAGAATTGACTGGCTGGTTGACGAATCCGGAAAAGTGCAAGCATCTGCGCGCCCAAGTGTTTTACGGTCAGTACGACAATCCAAGAGGGATTTTCTATGGCGGTCAAGAAAAGTCGTGGAGTTTGAAATCGCTTCAATGGTACTGTTACTATCACTTGAAAGATCCCTGCCGTCACTTGGCCATACTCGACATTCACACCGGCCTCGGTGAGTGGGGCGAGATCATCTTGATCTCCTCGGCCAGACCAGATGATCAGAAGCTTCAGGAACGGATTCGGTCTTGGTTTGGTCTGGCTCCGGTTTTTCCCAACCTCGGCCAGACCGAGATCGTCAATGTCGTGTCGTCTGATCTCTTATCTTTCGTGGCGCGGTGTCTGCCGAAAACCGAAGTGACGGCCCTGGCTTGCGGGATCGGCACCAAGCCGTTTGAGCAAGGTTTCCCAGTTTTCGTGGCGGAGAATTGGACACACCAGCACCAACCGGCAGACGGAACTGTCTGGTTAAAAACTGAATGTAGTACAACGAAAGAGGGACAACGGCAATTTCGAAATCTGTTTTATCCGCCAAATTCTGGTTTTGAAGATGACCGGAATTGGTCTGCCGTCTGCCGTGGCGGCTTTATGCCGATCTTCCGGACCGTGGTCCGTGGCCTGTCCGAATCATAGGTTGGTTTCGTCATGTCAAGGTAACGCCTTGACAAGGCCACTCGGTGTTGACACAGCCGCCCTGCTTTCAGTGGGGCGGTTTTTTTTATGCTACAATCAAATTAATGTTGATTGAACAGGTTGACCGGCCGGAGAAATTTATGGCCGGGCGCCCGGGCCTCCAAGTCATTGATCAAACTCGAGCCAATTTGGAAGAGCTTTTTCTGCTTCGCCACCCGCAATACCGCTTTGATAAGAATTACCAAGAGCCGCTGTTTGATTTTTTAAAAACTTATGACCAGCCAGATTTCGGCTCTTGGTTTTATTTTCCCTGGCTAGATTCTCTAACTCGTTACTTGCCGGAGAGTTTGCATTTGGAATTACGGACCGGCCGGAACAAAAATTTGATTACCGCCGTCGAACAGCACCGCTTTTATTATTCCACCGTTGCCATTCTTGGTTTGAGCGTTGGCAGTCACGCCGCCGCGGTGATCGCCATGACCGGCGGCGCGCGTCATCTCAAACTGGCTGATCCGGATAACCTTTCCGGTGACAATCTAAACCGGATTCGTACGAGTTTTCAAAATGTTGGGATTAAAAAAACTCTGGTTGCGGCCAGACAAATTTTTGAAATTAATCCCTATTCGGAAATCGAACTTTATCTCGAAGGCATCAATGACCGAAATGCCGACCAGATTTTAGACGGCAACGATGTGATAATTGAGGAAACAGATGATCCTTACTGGAAATTGAGAACGAGGGAATTGGCTCGTGAGCGGAGACTGCCAGTGCTCATGGGCACAGACAACGGCGACGGCGCGATCGTGGACATTGAGCGGTACGATCTGAACCAGGAGACGCTGATCTTGAATGGTTTGATTGGCGATTTGACCGCGGCTAGTTTAAAAAATATGCCGCCGGAAGATTTGCCAAAAATCGCGGCGAAAATCGCCGGGGCAAATTTAGTCGTGCCGCGGATGCTCGCTTCGGTCGCCGCCGTCGGTAAAACCTTGTATTCTTGGCCGCAGTTAGGCACGGCGGCAAATATGTGCGGATCGCTCATTGCTACCCTGTCGCGGCGCATAATTATCGGTGATAAAAATATCCAGTCCGGCCGCTACACGGTCAATCCAGATAAGATTTATAGAAAAAAGTCAATAGTCGAGGGTAGGGGAATTGGGTATGATTAAAAAGTCATGGAGATTGTGCTGCTAAATGATGTGCCAATGGTTGGTCGACGCTTTGAGGTGAAAAAGGTGGCTAATGGCTATGCTCGGAATTGGTTGATTCCCGAAGGTCTAGCCGCCATTGCTGATCAGGTTACCTTGACGCAAATTGAACAACTGAAGAAAAAATACCAGGCCGAATTGGCACGCCGGCGAACCACGGCGGCTGAGACGATCAAGCAACTCGACGGTGCTCTCATCAAGATCGAGGTTAAAGCCAATGATCAGGGGCACTTGTTTCAAGGTCTTGACCGCGCGGCTATCGCCAAAGCCGTAAAGCAAGAGATTAAGCTCGAGTTAGATCCCGACTGGCTGACGCTCGAGCGGCCGATCAAGGCAATCGGCGATTATAATTTAGGCGTTGCTCAAGGAGAGAACCAGGGTCAAATTAAGCTTAGAATACAGACACTTCTTTAGCTAATCGCACTTTGGAATTGTAAAGTATTTTCCGCCGCTGGCGGAAATGGACGCGCCCGGACTTCCGGGCAAAAATAGTATGGTCAAGTCCAAGACCGACATTTTTTCCGGCCAGGTATCGCGTCCCGCGTTGACGGATAATGATCGCGCCGGGTTGAGCCAATTCGCCATGCGCCAATTTAACTCCCAGAAATTTCGGCTGGGAGTCGCGTAAATTTTTAGCGGTACCACCGGCTTTTCGATGAGCCATTTAGCTAGTATAAAAAATCGTTGGGATAAAATCAAGCCCTGGTTGGGGCCAGTCAATTTTCTACTTTTGGCTGTTTTGAGTTTTGGCCTCGGCCGCTGGACGAAAATCGAAGAAGTGAAGGAGCCGGTCAGAATCGAACAAGTTAATCTGATGGCTCAGACGAATCAATCAATTCCCGATAATCAAGAAAACAAGACTGGTGGGCAAGTCGTCGGTTCAAAAAATGGAAGCAAGTATCATTACCCCTGGTGCTCGGGGGCTGAGCGCATCAAAGAAGAAAATAAAATTTGGTTCTTTTCCGCTGCGGCTGCCAAGAGGGCAGGGTATGCCCCGGCGGCCAACTGCCCAGGGCTATAGTCGCACAATATATCTTTTACGACTAACAACTAGTTTGACCAGCATTTCCGGCTCCAGACCCAGGGCGCCCGGCCGTAAGCGCTCATCAGCCAAATAGCGTACTCGATATTGCCGGCGGCGGTATAGATATCAAAACCAAGCTCGCGGCTCTTCTCCAAATGATACTGTTCGTTGATTTGGAAAACACCGACATCCCGCGGATTGCTTTCGCCACGCAACACCAAGCCGGTCTCGTCGTATTGTCGGAGTCGGCTTTCGCAACGCGCGATCGCCAAAGCTAATCGCGGGTCAATTTTATATTCGCGGCTTTTTAGTGCGATTAATTCCGGTATCGTTGGTTCTGACGCACTGTCAAACACTAAGATAACAGCTTTAGTCGGCGCCAGCGCTATGACTTTGATCATTTGGTTATTGTCGTTCTGGAGAGTCATGGTCGGAGCAGAAGTTACAGCCGTTGAAGTCAGTTGAGCCGCGGTCAAGAGGCCGGCAATGCCGATTCGAGTTAAAGTATAAATGGTAGAAAAAACTAGACAACTTCTTGCCTAGTTTGTCAAAATAGCTTGATAATAAAGGATGGAATTGATTCAACTGTTCCTGCTATCCAATTCCATCCCTATCCTAGCACACTGTCTAGCCATTGTCGAATGTTGCCCCACCAGACCCCGACAAGTGTCCGTAGGTCAATTTTGTAGTAGGTAAGAACCGCCACCATGATAATAAACAGTAAAAGGGTTTTGATGAATCCACGTCGCGACATTTTATAAGTATAACACTGGGTCAAGGTAAGCCCCAGGGTCGGCCAAGGGCAGAATGACTTTGGCGCCGGCACAGGAGCGAAAAGCATATTCATCAATCCGGAGACCCTGTGTGGCGTAAACGGTGAAGTGCAGGTGTGGACCGGTGGAATAACCGGTTTGGCCACTGTAGCCGATAATTTCTCCAACCGACACCGTCTGTCCCAGAACAACCTTAGCGAGCGACAAATGGGCATACAAGGTGCTTAGACCGTTGTTGTGGTCAATTAAAATCCATTTGCCGTAGGAAGCGCCTCGGCAGACGGTATCGGTATCCCCGACGCCCGCGATAGTGCCGGCTTCGGCGGCCATAACCGGCGTGCCGATGCCGGCTCTAAGGTCAATGCCATTATGCGAGCCGGAGACATAGAGCCGTTTGGCGTCAACGGTTTGGCCGAAATTCTGGGTGATGAAGACGCTCGCGAGCGGCCATTTTAGCACTCCCCGACCGGCCACGGGTAATTTACTAAGATCAATGGTAACCCGTAATTGAGATTCAAGTTGAAATAATTCCTGTTCAAATGCTTGTTTGCGCGCTGTGGTTTCGGTCAGCAGTTTTTTATAATTAGTTTCTTTATTTTTGGTTTGATTGAGTAGACGATCTTTCTCAAGCTGGTTGTCTTTAGCGATTTGTCGTTGATCAGATAAGCGCTCCTTAAGATCGGCCAGTCGAGCGCGTTCTCGTTCCGTGACCGCTTTCGCGGCCTCGAGATTTTCTTTGAGTTTGGAGACCTCATCTATATCCTGTTCCAGACGACTTTGGAAGGCCGCGAGCGCGCTAAGCTCGGTCCAGGCATCGGAGAGTTGAGTATAGCTAATCATTATCTCAAGGAGCGAGTGGCTCTGGCGTTCCCGCCATTGCCGCAGATTTTCCTCCACTGCCGCGCGGCGGCGGTTAAGCCTCAGATTTTTACCGTTGATCGCCAGGGTCAGTTCCTCAACAGTCAGATCGGTTTTGCCGATCTGCTGTTCGGTCAATCTGATATCCGCCGCCAATTTCTGGCGTGTTAGTTCAAGTCGGGCGATCTCGTTTTGCAGATTTTTGCTTGTTTTCTCAGTAGCGCGCAATTCTTTCTGATACGATTCAATCTGGGTTTCCAATTTTCTGATCTCGGCATTGTGATTGTTAATTCGACTACGGATTTCTTCCACGGTCGCGGCCCGAACGCCCGCCGCGACGAGAAACAGGGCGCCGACCGCGGCCGCTCGCTTAAACCAAACTGGCCGCATAGTCGAGTCGGGCCAAAGTTTCGCCCTGGCCTAAAATAGCCGCCACCAAGAACGGATCGGCTGATTTTTCCCGACCGGTCAAGGCGACGCGGAAAGGCCAGAGCACTTCTCCTCGACCGATGCTTACGGCATACGGCATGATCGCGGTCTTGAGCCGGTCAATCTGAAAGTCGTCGGTGGGGATTGATTCGATTAGTGCTCTAAGCTTGACAAAATGTTTCTGATTGCGGAGTAGAATTTTATCGTAGATCGGTCGCCGGAAAAAATAACCCAATTCCCCTTCTGTCTCGACTAACAATGGTAAATCAGCCAGAGTGACGGCGCGCTCTCTGATGAGTGGCAGGATTTTCTGAGTCATTGTTTGATCCAGCGAATTTGGCAGAGACTGCCACAAAATGTGGTCGGAGAGATGTTGAAGATACTCGCGGTTGAACCAATTTAGTTTTTCCAGGTCAAAAACGGCACCGGATTTTTGCACCTGATCAAAGGAAAAGAGACGACTGAGTTCAGCGAGCGAGAAAATTTCCTCGTCCGTGCCCGGATTCCAACCGAGCAAGGCCAAATAATTGATCAGGGCCTCTGGTAAATAACCGCGCGCGCGGTATTCAGCCACGCTGACCGCCCCATGCCGTTTGGACAATTTTGATCGATCCGGCGCCAGAATCAGAGGTAGGTGCGCATACTGTGGCCGCGGCGAACCCAGCGCTTCCTGAATCAAAATTTGTCGCGGCGTATTGGCAATGTGATCTTCGCCGCGAATGACATGGGTTATTTCCATTTCCCAATCATCAATCACTACCGCCAAGTGGTAGAGCGGTGTTTCCGGATTTTTCGCGATAATAAAATCCCCCAGTTCGGTGGTGTTAAAAGCGATCTCGCCGCGGATTAAATCAGTAAAGGCGACTGACCTGCCTGGATTGCGCAGGCGAATCACTTCCTCGCCCGAGTTGGTATAGGCTTTATTCTCCTTGAGCAATTGCTCCAGATATTGGGCATAAGTTGTTGTTCGTTCGGACTGCCGGGATACATCGTCATAATCTAAACTCAGCCAAGCCAGACTGTCTAGGATATCTTTCTCAAATTCCGGTTTTGACCGTTCGCGATCCGTGTCTTCAATCCGCAGTAAGAATTTACCGTTGGTTTTTCGAGCAAATAGGTAATTGAAAAGCGCTGTTCGCGCGCCGCCCAAGTGCAGGGGACCGGTAGGACTGGGAGCAAATCGTACAATGACTGACATAATGCGTTCATTCTAGCAATCAGCCGATTTTAAGGGAAATTAACAGGTGCACGATCAGTTAAAACTCCTTGCTTTTAGCCATATTTTAGTAAAATCACCAGACTAATTCATACAACCGCCCTTTAGTTAACCTCAAGGGGTGACACTGTTGATAAATATTGCTGCCACTTTTC
>CAZLZS010000013.1:0-12339 GCA_964564105.1 uncultured Candidatus Saccharibacteria bacterium | reverse complement strand
AAAGGCAGTTAAGTTATGCTAAAATAAGTAAGTAAAATATGGCTAAAACTCGAAAATACGAGGCCGAGGATATACTGGTTCTTGAGGGTTTAGAACCGGTGCGGAAGCGGCCGGGGATGTATATTGGTTCAACCGGCACGGATGGTTTGCATCATCTCTTGGTGGAGATTTTTGATAATGCTCGCGACGAGGCCATGAGCGGCGCCTGCGATGAAATCGAGGTGGCTCTGATCCCTGGCGATCTTGTTCGCGTGGCGGACAACGGCGCCGGCATTCCAGTCTCGATCCATCCGAAAACTAAAGTCTCGGCCCTCGAGACGGTGATGACCACGCTTCACGCCGGCGGCAAGTTTGAAGGTGATGGTTACACCATTGCCGGCGGACTCCACGGCGTTGGCGCGTCAGTGGTCAACGCGCTCTCGGAATGGCTGAAGGTTTATGTGCACCGTGACGGTGGGGAATATTTTCAAGCCTACACGCGGGGCAAAAGCCAGGCCGCCGTCAAAAAAATCGCCGCTTCAAAACTCCACGGGACGATAGTGATTTTCAAACCTGATCCAACTGTTTTTTCTGACCTCTCTTATAACTGGGAACGGATCGTCAGTCACTTGCGCGGTCAGGCCTATTTAGTTAAGGGTCTGCGTATTCGAGTGATAGACGCGAGGCATCATGCCGGCCAGCTCGCCAGCGAAGAAACTTTTTATCTTAAAAATCTGGGGCTGGAATTGCCGTCGCAGACTTTCTACTTTGAGGGCGGGCTCATGTCTTATGTTCGTTTCCACGCCCAAAAAGAAAAACCGCTCCACCAAAATATTTTTTATGTTGAAAAGGCGATAAACGATATTCAAGTCGAAACTGCCTTTCAATACTTAGACAATATCGTGCCGCGGGAAACGAGTTTTGCCAATAACACGGTCACGCCCGAGGGCGGAATGCATCTCACCGGGTTTCGGACCGCCCTGACGCGGACCCTGAACGATTACGCTCGCAAAAATGGTTTGCTCAAGGAGAGCGAGGGCAACTTAACCGGCGATGATGTGCGAGAAGGAATCCTCGCCGTGATCTCGGTCAAATTAAAGAATCCTCAATTTGAGGGTCAGACCAAGGCCAAGCTCGGCAATGTGGAAGTGCGGGGCGCAGTGGAAACGGTCTTCGGCGAGGCCCTGGCGGCTTATCTTGAAGAAAATCCGGGCGACGCGCGAGCGATCGTCAATAAAGTAATTTTAGCGCTTGAAGCCAGAAAAGCGGCCAAGGCCGCCAAAGACTCGGTGCTACGAAAGGGAGCGCTCGAAGGGATGACTTTGCCCGGCAAGCTCGCGGATTGCCAGACTCGCGATCCGGCCGAGGCCGAGCTCTTCATTGTCGAGGGTGATTCGGCCGGCGGTTCGTCCAAGCAAGGCCGCGATCGCCGGACGCAGGCCATCTTGCCGCTCAAGGGTAAAATTCTTAATGTGGAGAAAACGCGGCTGGATAAAATCCTGGCGTTCAAAGAAATCAAGTCGTTGGTCATTGCGCTCGGCACTTCGATCAGCGACACTTTTTCGCTGGAAAAATTGCGCTATCATAAAATTATCATTGCCACGGACGCCGATGTGGACGGCGCGCACATCCGGACTCTGCTCCTCACCTTGTTCTATCGTTATTTCCAAGCCGTGATTGACGGCGGTTATCTCTATATTGCTCAACCGCCGCTTTATAAAATTAAAAAAGGCAAGGAGACTCATTACGCTTATTCAGATGAGGAGAAAGCGAAAATGCTTAAAACGATTTCTGGAGAATCCAATATCCAACGTTATAAGGGTTTGGGCGAGATGAACCCGGAAGAATTATGGGAAACGACCATGGATCCGGCGCAACGAATTCTTAAACAGGTAAATATCGCCGAAGCCGAAGAAGCCGACAAAATTTTTACGATTTTGATGGGTGATGAAGTGGAACCTAGAAAGATATTCATTCAAACACATGCTAAGTTAGCCACACTAGATGTTTAGTTTTTCATCCAGATTTACCCCGTTAGAATTTCCGAAGGAAATTTTTTGCGGGGCCCACGCCAAATTGGCGACGTTGGATATTTGATGATAGACTTAACCCATGGATAATATAGCTGTCCGAAAAAGTAAGTTAGCGACAACCTCTTTAGTTTTTGTTGTTATTTCCTATCTTGTCATTTTTATACCCATTTTATTACTCTATAGCGGATTGGTAACACTCTGGTGGAGGTTTATCTTCTCGACCATTTTAGGATTTATCCTGAATCTTTCAGGTTTTGTACTTTCAATACTTGCTCTGATGTTTATTAGAAAACATAACTTGTTAGGCAAGAAAATAGCAATAGTTTCTTTAGTTAGCTCAATTTTATTACTCGTTTTATTTTATGGTCTCATTAATTTTGCCTCAGGTCCACTTTAAGAATTTTAAATTTTGTTTCTTCTTTTTTCTTTGCAAATTTGAGTGAGAAGTGGTAAATTAGAGTTATGAATGTTTTAACTATACCAAAGCAAATGGTGGCTAAAGATGATTTGGTGATTGTTCCTCGTAAGGAGTACGAGACACTTCTTAATTTAAGAACATTCAAAACTTTTACGGCCACACCGAAAATTAAACGGGCTCTGCGCCGGGCGGAGAGAAATTTTAAGTTAGGTAAAACCTTGACCCTTAATGAGCTCAAGAGAAAATTGGGAATTGCACCTTGATCGGTCAGTGGAGAAAATTCTGAGGAGATTGCCGGCACAAGATCGGATTCGGATCTCTTTAGTGATTAGCTTGCTCACCCTGAATCTTTTTTCCGGAGACATCCAGAAAATGAAGGGGCGAAATGATGTTTGGCGACGGCGCATCGGTAATTACCGATTGTTTTGCAAAATTGATTTGGCTAATAGGATCATTGTAGTTTTCGACCTCGAACGGCGAACGTCCTCAACTTACTAAAACTAAAGTCGAACCGCGCAAAATTTTCATCCAAACCCACGCGAAGATGGCGACACTGGATGTTTAATTTCAATAAAAAGCCCCTGCGCCGTGTTAGGTGCAGGGGCATCATGGTCCTGGCGGCGGTGAATTCAGACGATATTCCCTTTCGGAAATTCCTGGTCAATCACCGTCGTCTTGACCGGTTTTTGCTTGGAGGGAAACGGTGCTGTTGCTTAGCTTTCTCCATTCGCGATAGATCTGACGGGCCAGCTTAACCATCGCCGGCCAACTGGAGCGTCTGTGGATGTGGCTATCGGTAAAACGTCGCTTGCCGCTGATTATTACTTCCTCCGGGTGTTTTTCGCGCTGTCTGGCTTTCATCTCACGGAATCTCTGTCCCCAAACCGAATCCGGTCTTCGGTTGGCCTGCTCCCTAATCATCAGCCAGAGACCTTGGCGCGCGCCGGACCAATTACATGTTTCGCCCAGCCGGTGCCGGCGGAACTTGCCGTCGGCTCCGGGCGAAACACCACAGAAAGCGACAAACTTATCTCGGTCGGGGAAGCGTCGGATGTCCACAATGCCGGCGATGATCCGGGCGGCGATCTGCGGTCCCATACCTTCAATCGGCGCGAAAACTTGTTGGTACACATCGAGATCCTGAATCGCTTCGGCCAGACGGGCGTTGGCCTCATCTTCCAGCGCCAAGAGGTTTTTGAGGATTTGGTCATTTGCCTTTTCCTCTGCAAAGCGCTTTTCAATCTCGACTTCCACGGCCAAGCTGGTGAAGATCTGGCCGACACAGACTTGCCATAGCCGTTGTTCGCAGGCGATCCGCGCTTGCATTGCCTTGATCCGCTGGCGATGCAATTCCCGCATTAAGATAATCGCTTTATCGCGGGGTTGCACCGAGCAGAAAAGTTCGCGTTGCCTATCGACCAACCGGGCAATCAAAAGGGCGTCTTCTTCTTCGTTCTTTCCCCGTTCTTGTTTGAGACGGTAAAACGGCAAACGTAGGACTTCGGCGCCGACCGCCTCAGCCCGGCGCACCAAGGCGTAAGCAAACATGTCGCCCGAACCGCCAAAGGGCATGGCAATGGTGTCGTCCGGCCGCAGTCCTTCAAACTCACAAGGAGTCTTAGCGACCGTATACCATTTCTTGCCGCGCTTTTCCACCCACTCCGGCGGAAACAAAGTTGCTGGGTCTTCATCAGCCTCTAATTTCCGCCATTTGAGTTGGTGTCGGGGAAAGTCTCTCGGTTGGTCTTGGGGTAGGCGGTCGCGCCAGTGAGTCGGAAATAGCCCAAAGACAAAATCCAATTCGGCCTGATCGTCTGGGAGATTATAGGTTTTGACTTGATCTCCATCAACGATCGTTACTTGGGTCGGCCGGGACTCGCCTTCGGCCGTTTTCTTCCGCCGATGGCGGATGCCAATAGTGCGTCCCATGTCTCATTCTCCTTTCGGATTTCGGGACTTTTATCCCGAACGCGAACCGTTCACGCTCGGGAATTGTTTCCGGGGGTGTGGAAATAATCCCCGCCCTTTATTTTTGGACGATGTTAAAGAACTAGCCGATTTTAAATCTAGCAGGAATTTAAGATTCTGTCAAAAATTTTTGTTTCGTGCCGCATTTGGGGCAATACAGCTTTAATTGCTTGAGCAGTTGACCAGGGTCGCCGATTGACCACCATTGTCGGCAAGCGCCACAGCGGAAATGGCCAATTTTTTCTATGGCTAGCGCGCCACTATTTTTTGCTGCTGATTTCTTCACGAATTTTAGTCAGAAAATTCGGCAGTGAAATGTTTTCCAATTTTTCGCGCCGGCCCCCAACGGTCAATTTACCGTTGGCGATTTCTTTGTCGCCGATGACGGCAAGGTAGGGAATTTTTTGCGCTTTGCCGTCGCGGATTTTTTTGCCGAGAGTATGATTATCTAAATTGATTTCCGTCCGGATGTCATTTGTCTTTAGTTCAGTGAAAACTTTCCGGGCATAATCATTTTGCTTTTCGCCGATCGGCAAGACCGCGACTTGCACCGGCGCGAGCCAAAGCGGGAAAGCGCCGGCGTAATGTTCAATCAGGAAAGCTATGATTCGCTCGGTCGTGCCAATGGATGAACGGTGGACAACCAATGCACGTTGACGCCCACCGCGAGAATCAATGTAAGTCAGGTCGAAACGCTCGGGCATGCAAAAGTCGTATTGGACGGTAAAGGCTGTATCTTCCTTGCCGTTAATGTTTCTCATCTGAATGTCAATTTTCGGGCCGTAGAAAGCAGCCTCATTTTTAGCTTCTTCGAACTCACTGCCGCGGCGGCGCATCAGAGCACGGAGCAAAGCCTCGCCCTTGGCCCAAGCGGCATCATTTTTAAAATATTTTTTATCATTAGTCCGGTCGCCAAGCGACAAGCGGTAGCGGTAATGCTCGTTTAATTTAAGACCCAGGATGCCGGCGACATATTCAATCAGATCCAGGGCGCCGCCGATTTCCTGCTCGGCCTGTTGCTCATCGGCGCAAATGATATGAGCGTCAGCCAAGCACATGGCCCGGGTGCGTTGAAGCCCCATGATTTCGCCAGATTGTTCGTAACGGTAGAGTTTAGCCAATTCGGCGATCCGCAGGGGCAATTCGCGGTAACTGTGGGGCGCGGCGAGATAAAGTTGAAAATGGTGCGGGCAGGTCATCGGCCGGAGCATAAATTGTTCGTCGTCAATGACAATCGGCGCGTACATCGAGTCCTGGTAGTACGGGTAGTGACCGGACTTTTGGTAGAGTGCCAGCCGGGCGATATCCGGCGTGGCGACATGCTGGTAGCCGCGTCTAGTTTCTTCCTCAACAATAAATTTTTCCAATTCCCGTTTAATCACCGCCCCCTTCGGCAGAAACATCGGCAGGCCCTTGCCGACGACCGGATCAATGTAGAACAACCCCAATCGCGGCCCCAGTTTCTTATGATCGCGCTCCTCATTTTTCATAAGATTCGATTATAGCAATTTCTCTCTTCGTCTGCCACCAGTAATTGCGTCTTTATGGTTGCCCCTACCCATATTATCATATATGATAGTATTTGTTTATGAAACGTAGACTCGAGGATTTAACCGATAAGGAAATTATAGTGACGCTTGACGCGCTTTATACGGCCGTGAGCGCTGTCCGCGGTCGCAACGCGGTAAAAATGTTTTTGCGTGATCTTTTGACGCCAAGTGAGCGGATTATGCTCGGCCGGCGCATCATTATTGCTCGGATGCTTCTGGTTGGTGACTCGTATGACAAAATTAGCCAACGGCTCCGGGTGGCACCGACAACAATCAGGCGTGTTCAGCGCTGGCTGGAAGATCAGTTTCCCGGTTATGAGCAGGCGATCAAGGAGATGGAAAAGGAATTTGATTATCGAGCGCGGAAAAAGGCGCCGGTCGAACCGTCCTCCTACGCTTGGCTTAAGAGAAAGTATCCGATTCATTTTTTGTTTTTCCCCAAACCGAAAATCAAACACCGCTACGGCGAATACCCGGAATTGTCCGGCAAGTAAAAGCATAGAATAAAAAAATGATCTACTTCTCACTATCATATATGATAGTTAGGTTATTAGGCAGGGGAAAATAAAAACAGGCGGGAGGTATTTATCCTCTCGCCTGTGCCTAGGCGCGAAAGATCAAAACGGTCACCCCCAATTCAGATCTGTCGCTTGGCGCGGAAATCCGGCTCCTGCCAGACCTCCAGATAAAAGGTCTGGCCGCCGGCCTCCATCACCAAGAAGGGATCACGGACTCGTTTGACGTACCGGCCCTCTTCAAACTTCTCGACAAAGAACTCGGCGTCGGGCAGTCGCTCTTTGAGCTCAACAGCGGTGCTCACGGCAAAAGTTGGCACCGGCTCTTCGTATTCCTTGAACGCAGTTCGTCGCCACTGGCCGGGCGCGTAGGAGTCGTATTTGTTTGATACGCGAATCCCAAACACGACAGAAAGTATGACAGTAACGATACTCGTGGTGGCAAACGCCGAGAACCAATTGGCCCCGGCTATGGCCGCCGGCACGCCCACTAGTAGAAGCGCAGTGAGGGACAATACGGCGACGCATAGCATCAAGCCTGCAAGGAAGTTGCCGTGTCTGACAAAGAACGGCCGGTCTTGTAGCACCATCTGGTCTTGGTACTTTCTTACCGAGTCCGTGGTGAAGGGCTTGATCTCAAGCTGGGCCAGAATCTCTTCCGGCTTTGTTTCGGCCGTGACTCGTTTCTTGAGCTGGTGGTAGCCGAGGAGTTCGGCACTTTTTTCAGCCAACTCGTCCAAAAACTCCTTCTTCTCCCGCGCCTGCGCTTGGCAGATTGCCTGCCGCTCCAAAACACCCGTTCCTTCTTTGGTTTTCGTTCCAACCATCGGTTTTCCTTTCACAAGGTTCTAATTGTTCATCGCGCTACCAATTAGCCCGATTCTTCTAACCATTATGCATATTTCCTAACCTATGTCAATTCCTTGACCGCTTCAATGATGATACTTGGTTCGTTGTTGCGCATTGACAGTCGGCCGCGGACGGCGAGGCACCGGTCCGGGGCGACGAGGTCCTTAAATTGATCGTAGACGCGGGAGAAAATCACCCCCTCGATTTTATCGGTAAAATCCGCCAGACGAATAAAAGCCATCCGCTCGCCGCGCTTGGTTAAAATTGATTTAACTTCTTCGATGACGCCGGCCGCGGCGACTGATTCGCCGTCACGCTTTTCTTTGATTTTCTTAATCACATTCTCGTTTTTGAATTTGTTCCGAAATTTCTCCAGCGGGTGGCCGGAAACATAGAGACCGAGTAATTCTTTTTCCCAGGCCAATTTTTCTTCCGGCCGCGCCGGTGGCGCGGCCGCGAGCTGGAGTTGCGGCACGGTCGCTCGATCAGTCATCGCTTCAAAGAGCGAACTTTGATTAGTATCGGCGCGTGCTCTCTCGCGCTGGAACTCAAGAATCAGATCAAGGTTGGCGAGGATTTGTCCACGCTCGACGCCAAGGGCCTCCAGTGCGCCGGCCTTGGCCATGGCCTCGAGAGACTTTTTATTCAGGTTTTTATAATTGAGGCGCTCGAGAAAGTTTGCCAGAGAGAGGAATGGCCCATTTTTCTTTCGTTCGGCTACGATCGCGTCCGCCACATCCGTGCCGAGATTCTTAATAGTGTAAAGACCGAACCTAATTTTGTCGCTAGCGTCTTTGATCACGGTAAAGTCGCCAAAACTCTCATTGACATCCGGCGGCAGAACCACGATCTCGAGTCGTTGACACTCGTTAATGATTTCTGCGACGGTGACGGTGTCGCCCGTTTCGGCCGAGAGCACAGCCGTCATGTATTCGGCTGGGTAATTAGCTTTCAAGTACGAGGTTTGATAAGCCAGCCGGCCGTAAGAGACGGCGTGGGCTTTACCAAAACCATAAGCGGCGAATGGTTCGATCAACTGCCAGAGACTTCTAGCCTTTTTCTCACTTAGGCCGTTGGCGACGAGGCCCTTAAGCAATTTTTCTTTTTGCGCTTCCATCTCAGGGGGAATTTTCTTGCCCATGGCTTTACGGAGTTTATCGGCCTCGGTCCAGGAATAGCCGCCCAGTTTGATGGCGATCAACATGACATCTTCTTGATAGACAATGATGCCGAAAGTCCGAGACAAAATTTCTTTCATTCGCGGGTCGAGGTAGGCGATCAATTTTTGGTTGTGCTTACGCTTTATGTATTCCGGAATTGATTCCATTGGTCCGGGTCGGTAGAGAGCGATCATCACATTGATGTCGTGAATGGTGGTCGGTTTTAAATCTTTCAACCACTTGGTCATACCAACGCCGTTCAATTGGAAAAGACCCATAGTTTCGCCGCGCGCGAGCATCTCAAAAGTCTTTTTGTCATTGAGCGGAATCCGTTCGATATTTATCTCCTGGCCGTGGATTATTTTGATCAAACGGACCGCATCTTCTATGATCGAGAGATTTCTGATGCCGAGGAAATCGAACTTGAGCAGTCCGATTTCCTCAACCGCGTACATGTCGTACTGGGTGATAATCTTACCGCCCTTAGGATCGAGCTGCAGCGGGACAAAGTTGCTGAGTGCGGTTGGGGCAATGATGACGCCGGCGGCGTGAACGGAAATGTGACGGGGGTTGCCTTCAATCTTCTCGGCGATGTCTAAAATTTCTTTTGCTTCTGGCTCGCGTTCATAAGCGGTTTTTAATTCCGGGGTGATTTGCCGCGCCCGGTCAATGGTCATGGGGAAACCCTGCGAGCCAAAAGGGATAAGGTTGGCCAGCCGGTCGCCGACGGCATAGGGCTGGCCCAGGGCTCGGGCGATGTCGCGGACCGCAGCCTTGGCCATCATCGAGCCAAAGGTGCCGATTTGAGCCACGCGATCATTGCCGTACTTGCTTTTGGCATATTCAATCACTTCATCTCGTCGTTTGTCAGCGAAATCCATGTCAATATCCGGTGGCGACGGCCGGTCGGGATTTAAGAAGCGCTCGAAGGGTAACTCATACTCTAGCGGGTCAACATTGGTGATGCCGAGAAGGTAGGAGACTAATGAGCCCGCGGCCGAGCCGCGAGTGTTAGTGTAGATGCCGCGCCCGCGAGAGAAAGCGATCAAGTCGGCGACAACGAGGAAGTATGGCGAGTAGCCCTTTTGGTTAATAATAGCCAGCTCGCGCCGCGTTCGCTCTTCAGCCTCGGGGCGACGGTTGGGATTGACAGCGAGATAATCGGCTAAATGTTTTTCGGTCAGTCCCGTCAGTACTCGGTTCGGGTCGAGGCCCTCGGGGAGCGGAAAGTCGGGGAAAACCCACTGGCCGAGTTTTAATTCTAAATGGCAGCGCGCGGCAATGGCGCTAGTCGCGTCCAGCGCCTCGGGCGTGTCGGTAAAACGTTTCCGCGCCGTCACCTCGTCAATAAAAGAGAAATCCTCATCTTGGTTGGAGAAACGTTTATTGTCCTCGCCCTCGGTGTGCGTGCCGACGGCCACCACGATATCGTGGGCTTTGGCTTCGGCTGGCTCTAGGTAGTGGCAATCTTGGGTAGCCACAAGTGGAATCTTGAGCCGGCGGGCGAGATCAATAGTCGCTTGTTTGACGGCTAGTTGACCCTCAATTTTTGGGTGATGCATTATTTCCATAAAATAATTTTCCGGGCCGAAAATTTCTCGGTGCTCGCCGACGATTTTTTCCGCCCGGACGCGATCGCGTGCACCGAGAGCGCGGCCGAGCTCGCTAGCCAGACAGCCCGAAAGACAGATCAGGCCTTCGTGATATTGACGGAGTAAATCTTTATCCAGCCGCGGCTTGTAGTAATAACCTTCGAGATTAGCGGCGGTAACGAGTTTGATTAGGTTTTGGTAACCGACATTGTTCCTAGCCAGAAGCGTTAAGTGGAAACGTTTATTGTCAATGTTCGGTTCTTTGTCGAGCCGCGAGCGGCAGGCGATGTAAGCTTCAACGCCGATGATTGGTTTAATGTCGTTGACTAGGCAAGCTTTGTAAAAATCAATCGCGCCGTAGAGATTGCCGTGATCAGTGAGCGCCACGGCCGGCATACCGAGCTGTTTGGCTTTGGCCACCATCGGCTCAATCTTGGCAATGCCGTCAAGAAGCGAATAACAACTGTGATTATGGAGATGGACGAAGGCCATAGTATAATAATGGATTATAACAGCGCGATTAAAAAATCCTAAATATCTTATTGGTATTGACGAGGCCGGGCGGGGACCCTTGGCCGGTCCGGTGGCCGTGGCGGCGGTAGTCATGTCAAGGGCGGCCCTTGACACGCGAGGTTTGAATGACTCTAAAGTTTTGACTTCGGTGCGGCGAGAGGCGTGGTACGAAAAATTAACAAAAGCGCGCCGACGGCGCCAACTCAATTTTACCGTCGCTCTGGTCGGTGAGAAAACGATTGATCGGTTGGGGATTGTCCGAGCGGTGGCGATTGGTATTCGACGGTGTTTGGCGCGTCTTAAATTAAATCCCAAACAATGCCGGGTCTTGCTTGATGGCAGTCTCCACGCGCCAAGAATTTATCAGAATCAAAAGACGATTATTCGCGGCGATAGCCGAATCAAAATTATTATGCTGGCTTCAATCGCTGCCAAGGTGCGGCGCGACCGGCGGCTGCGGCGTCTCGCCGGTCGCTACCCGGGCTATGATTTTGAAATTCACAAGGGCTATGGCACGAAGAAGCACTACGCGGCCTTGCGCCGTCGCGGCCTCTCGCCGCTCCACCGCCGCTCGTTCTTGAGAAAATTTTCGTTTAAGTGATCTTCGTTGACTTGATGTAGGGCGACGATAAATAAACTCTCGCTCCAGCCGAGCGGCGCGTTGCTGTTGTATTTGGTGGAATTGGAAAGGTAGAGTTCCGGGATCACGCCGTCTTGCGTGACTGTTTTTTTGGCCCGATCCAAGAAATATTGGGCTTTGGCGGACTGGCCGAGCGCGGCATAGATAATGGCGAGCCAGCTTAAACCAAAGGTCCATTCGGCTTCCTCGGACCAGCCGTCCGGATTTTTGTTGTAATAGTGGTCGCCCTTGTAACGGATCACGCCGCGTTTTTTCAACAAATGATACTCCACATTTTGGAGGATGGCCGCCCTTTCGGTCTCATTAGCAACAGCAAAAGGCCAGATGAGTGACAGCAGAGCCAAATCAACAAATTTCCGTTTTGACTCTCGCGGGAGCATGGTGTGGAGGGTTTGTCGGCCCCGCTCAATGAGTTCTTGGGGGACAGAAATTTTCTCAACCTGCCGGATCGCCTCAAGACCGGCTAAACAGGCGCCGACGGAAGAAGCGTGGATCTCCTCATTTTCTTCCCACATGCCGAAATCAACATCGTGCCAGTACTCGAGGGTAGAGAGATACCAGACCAGTTTTTGCGTGACCCGTCGGTCGTTCCCGTCGGCAATGATCAACCCCTGCTTCTTCTTTTCTAGCTGGCCGATCTTAAACAGAATGCAGCCGATTGAATCATTCTGTTTATTGCCCCACTCTTCCCAGTATTCATTGAAGGTCTCCGGATGGTAGCGAGGATGAATGTATTGATAGGTGTGCTCCGGCTTCCGGCTGATGGCGTAATCAATTTTGGATTCATGTTTTTTGAATATATCCAGAATGGCGCGGTAGGTTTTTCTGACGGTCTCGAAGTCGTCCAGCACCTCAAAGGCCAAACACTCGTAAAAGTTGTCCCGGAGCCAGGCCTTGTCGTAACCGGTAGTGGCATCTTTTTTAGCCGCGGCAAACAAACCGGATCGGTATTGCAGATTTTTAAGAATCTTTAAATGTTGAGCGATGAGTTTATCGTAGATCGGGTGGGGGTTATTGGTTTTTGTCATCGTCTTATTTTACTTTCTTTTCTCTTCTCTGGCCAGATTTCGTACAGTTAACCTTATGAGGTGACATTTCTGCTAGATTGGGGTAACAAAGGTT
>CAZLZS010000012.1:0-19031 GCA_964564105.1 uncultured Candidatus Saccharibacteria bacterium | reverse complement strand
CCGCCGCCCCGCGCCAAGCGCGGAACCCGAGCCAAAATGCTCGCCACTTTTCTGATTTGCGCGCCACCCCATTTTTCAAAATTGAGGGAGCATTTTGGCTCGGGGAAAGCCCCGCCTGTGGCGGGGCTGGCGGCGGTCAGTTATTTTCTCGCCGAAGGTGAGCCAGCGCCGAGCGTCAGCGGGCGGTTCATCTTGCCGTTCGAAAAAGGTTCGCGCGAATGATATGATTAGTCCACACAGCGAAACATCGGCGGAAAACGGGGCATCGCTCGCCGCGCGCGAAGCGCGCGTCTCGCTTCCCGAAGCAAAATCCGCTTTGGTTTTGGCGACAAATACATTTATGAAAAATCCAGTTGAAGAAAAGAAGCTCGCCCCAAAATATTTTCTCTACGCTCGGAAATCAACGGAAGATGATGACCACCAGATTATGAGCATTGAGGCACAACTGTTCGAGCTTCGCGAGTTTGCCTGTAGAGAAAATCTGCAAATTCTCCAAGAATTTACCGAGTCGAAAAGCGCCAAGAAACCGGGCCGGCCGGTGTTTGCCGAAATGATTGAGAAAATCGAGAACTCTCGCGAGCCGATGGGCATCATCAGTTGGCACCCCGATCGTCTCGCGCGAAATAGTGTTGATGGTGGCAAAGTCATTTATCTCGTGGACATCGGCAAAATCGTTTCTTTGCGCTTTCCGACTTTTTGGTGCGAGCCAACTCCGCAAGGTCTCTTTATGCTCCAAGTGGCGTTCGGACAAAGTAAATATTACAGTGACAATCTCGTTGAGAATATCAAACGCGGTATCCGCCAAAAACTCCGCCGGGGCGAGTGGTTAACGAAAGCACCATTTGGCTACATCAACAACCCCAAGACGCGACAGATTGAACCGCATCCCACTCATTCCCGCGTCATCAGTCTCGCTTTCGAGGAATACGCCAAAGGCACTTACACGATTGAAAAACTGGCGGAGTTTTTGGCGGACCATGGCGTCACCACGAAAAAAGGAACGCCACTTGGCAAAGCTTCCGTCGCCCGTATTCTCACTAACAGAGCTTATCTCGGTTTCGTCAAACACAACGGCGAATATCACGACGGAAGCTTTGAGCGGATTCTTTCTCCGACTCTGTTTGAAGCAGTGCAAAGAGTGCTGGCGGGCAAACGAAAACCAAGGCGTGAAAATCTGCCAACAAACTTTCCACTCACCAAACTAATGCGGTGCGGCGAGTGTGGCGGCTGGGTTACGGCTCAACATTCCATCAACCGCTGGGGCACGATTTACAAGTATTACCATTGCACGAAAAAGCACGGCAGATGTAACCAGCCGTATCTTCAAGAAGCCGCCCTCGCCGCTCAATTCCAAGCACTGCTTCAAACAGTGTCGTTGCCCCTCGAAGAAATTGACGGAATGGACAAGCAAGTCAATCAATGGGAAAGCGAGTCAATTTCTTCGAGGGGAACGGTTGCCCGCCAGTTGAAAAGCCAACGCGAGAAAACGCAGACAAAACTTGATCGGCTCGTTTCCGTTTATCTCGACAATGATATTGAGCGGAATATTTACCTCAAACGCAAAGACGCGCTCATGCGTCAACGAGCCGAACTGGACGAACAACTACAAACTGGCGGGCAACCGAGAAAGAATCCGCTCGAACCCTTGCGCCGTTTCGTTTTGTCCTTGAGACAAGCCAAGAAATTGGCCGAGGAAGAAAACCAGCGCGAATGGCGCAACTTTTTCTTATCTATCGGCTCTAACCCTGTTCTCAAGGACAAAACACTTTTCAACAACTGGAATGAATTATGGAATTTCGTCGCCAAAACCAAAGCGGATTTTGCTTCGGGAAGCGAGACGCGCGCTTCGCGCGCGGCGAGCGATGCCCCGTTTTCCGCCGATGTTTCGCTGTGTGGAGATGCCGGGAATCGAACCCGGGTGCAGGGAGGAAACAAAGGTGAGTCTACCGATCTAGCCGATTTTAAAATTTAACCGAGAACCGTCGAAAACGGCAAAATCGCTTCTCGGCGAGCCTCTTGAGTTTCGACCAACGGCCGAGGCCGGCGCTGGTCTATCCCGAAGATTATGACACCCGTTATTCCCTAATCGGAAGTCAGAAAAACGGACGCCGGCTTAAGCGTAAGCGAAAACCGGAGTAAAGGCTCGGGTGAACCCCGCTTGAAGCGAGGCGACGCCGTCCTTCACTTTAGAGAATAAGTTGGCACTTATTCGATGGCTCGTTAGATTAGCGAGTTACGAGCGCGCTCGATCGGCACACATCTGTCTAAACTCCCTGTCTAGGCCGATCATCCCCGTGTTTTCAAGGTGCGATCAATCTGACGCTCGGCCTCCCGTTTCTTGGTGGCCTCCCGCTTGTCGTATTTTTTTTTGCCGCGGGCCAGGGCAATTTCAATTTTGATTCGCCTTGCCTTACTATACACCCTGACCGGAATGATTGTCAATCGTTTCTCGTTACTAGCCACGGCAAGCTTGGCAATCTCTCTTTTGGTCAGGAGGAGACGGCGGTGATGGCGCGAGTCATAATCCAGCGGCGTGTTGACCGGCTGATAGGGCGCGATATCGGCATTGACAAGATATGCCTCGCCGTCTCTGACTAGGACATAAGCGCTCGCGAGGTTAATCCGTCCGGCTTTAATGGATTTAACTTCAAGACCGATCAATTCCAGTCCGGCTTCAAATTTATCCAGCAGTTCATAACGGAAACCGGCCTGGCGGTTGTCAGCAAAAGTCGGCATAAGTTTATATTAGCATAACAAAAAGCACGCGGCGGAACCGCGTGCTGATGTGATGAACGAAAGAACGATTTTGGATTTTAAATCAGGAACCGAGTCGAGTGAGTTGATCTTGAAGCTCCATCTTCTTTCGCGCGATCTCGTCCCGCCGAGCTCGTCGCTTAACCCAATCAATAGACAACAAAGTATCGAATACTCGCGCCGCTTGTGACTGCCCGGCCACGGCCTCTATAAGATCTTGGGGTTTACGATAATCAGATTTACCGCGACCGCTAGGGATATGCAATTCGTGACTCATGGCCAGTTTTTTCAACATGAGAAGAGCCGGTTTATTCATCGGATAGGCATCTTCGTCGAGTAAGACATATGTCTTGCCCAATGCCGCCAAGATCTGCACTAACTGTGGCCGTCGAGTATCAAGATACTTCCAGGCAAACCGGCAAAACTTGAAAGCAAAATCAACAAAGATTTTCATTTGATGATCTGACCGCGTCCACGTGACCCCGTTGATTAAGTGCTCACCCTCGACTCTTAAAAACCAGAGGAGAGTCGGCAACACTTTTTTTTGCAAGACTTCTTCTGTCCAAACCGGTGATCTTGTGTCGTTAGTATCTCGCCGATCATGGAAGAAATTGGGGCACAAAACTTCAAATGCTTTGCGAGCAATTTTCTGGCGTAATTCGGACGGATGCCTGACATATCCTAAGGTAGTACGGTAGCTGTTGAAAGCAGACTCGAGTGGAATTCCTGCTTGTTTTTCATCAGGCCTTTCCATATATTTGCTCTTTGCGTGTCCGTCAGCCACGGTCAAGTAAAATCGGATTCTGTCCAACGGTTCTTGGTAATTGTCGCAAGGAGTAGCAAAGCCAAAGTGGAGCAAACTATGTCGGAATTCGGTTAATCCGACTTCATTCCATAGTTTAAGCCAATACTTCCAATCAACAATATGTTGAACTTCATTCCAATCCAACAAAGGATTCTTAAACCGCATTTCCTCGCTCATTTTGAGCTCCTTTCGAAAAAGGGACTATGCCGCGTTTTTGCGGCCAATTCAAAGAACACCTGAATAATGTTATCACGCACTTCCTTTTTTGCCCAATTTCTGTATATTGATCAGTAATTATGGAATCGCCGCGGGGTAAAATTATCAACCAATTCAGCCGCCAGATCCTGGGGACGCTCTTGATCCTGATGCTCCTCGTCAGTCTCTACGCTTTCTGGAGCGAAGAAACTAACAAAACGCCGGAGATCTCGCTTTCACAGTTGGCCGGCGAAATTAAATCAGGCGCCATCAAAGAAGTGACGGTGCAAGGCGACAGCTTGGAAATCAACTACCAAGACGGGTCAAACGGCCGATCGCAGAAAGAAGTCGAAACATCGTTGTCCGAAACCCTGGCCAATTACGGCGTCACCGCTCTAGAGTTAAAAGCTGTCAAACTCACGATTGAGAATCCCGGCGGCCTCGGCTTCTGGCTGCTTAATCTTTTGCCCTTTGCCTTGCCAATCCTTCTCATTCTGTTCTTTGTCTGGATGATCTCGCGGCAAGTTCGGGGCGCCTCGATGCAGGCCTTTTCTTTCGGCCAGTCGCGCGCCCGGATCATTGATCCCAATAACCAACAGCAGAAAATCACTTTCAAGGATGTGGCTGGGGTTAAGGAAGCCAAGGAAGAATTATTGGAAATCGTTGACTTCCTGAAAAATCCGAAAAAATTTCTCGACATTGGCGCCAAAATCCCGAAGGGTGTGCTCTTGATGGGCGCGCCGGGCACCGGCAAAACTCTATTGGCTCGGGCTGTGGCTGGCGAGGCCCAGGTACCGTTCTTTTACCTCTCGGGCTCGGAATTCGTGGAGATGTTTGTCGGCGTCGGCGCCTCCCGCGTCCGCGATCTCTTCAAACTGGCGAAAAAGGCCGCGCCGTCAATCGTGTTCATTGACGAAATTGACGCCATCGGTCGGCACCGCGGCTCGGGACTCGGCGGCGGCAATGACGAACGGGAACAAACTCTCAATCAAATTTTGGTGGAATTGGACGGCTTTGAACCGAATGAAAAATTAATTGTCATGGCCGCCACCAACCGGCCGGATGTGCTTGACCCGGCCTTGCTCCGGCCCGGACGCTTTGACCGCCGGGTGGTACTGGATAAACCAGATATCAAGGATCGCGAGGAGATTCTCGTGATTTACGCAAAAAAGAAGCCGCTGGCCGAGGACGTCAATCTCCGAACCATTGCCGAACGAACCCCGGGGTTCTCGGGCGCCGATCTGGCCAATGTGATGAACGAAGGCGCGATTTTGGCCGCCCGCGAGAATCGCCAACTCGTCAGTCAATACGATCTGATTCGCTCGGTGGAAAAGGTGATGTTGGGCCCCGAGCGCCGGAGCCATATTCTTTCGGACCAGGAGAAAAAAATCACGGCCTACCACGAGATCGGCCACGCCCTGGCGGCCTCGGTTCTGCCGCACTCTGACCCGGTGCATAAGGTCTCGATTATCTCCCGCGGCCACGCCGCCGGCTACACCTTGAAATTGCCGACTGAGGATAAAAAACTTCAGTCGCGAAAAGAATTTCTGGACGATATCGCGGTCTCGCTGGCTGGCTACACGGCCGAGGCCATGGTTTTTGACGACATCACCACCGGCGCCGCCAACGACATTGCCGTGGCCACGGCGCTCGCCCGCGATATGGTGACGAAGTACGGCATGAGCGACAAACTCGGCCCGGTGGCACTTGATCTCGGCAGTCAGAAATTCTGGGGCGGTTACGGCACTTTGGCCGAGAAGTACTCATCCGAGGCCGTGTCCGCGGCGGTCGACCAGGAGGTCGCCCAGATTATGAATGAGGCCAGAGCGCGAGCGAAACAAATTTTGACCGAGCACCGAGCGGCCCTGGAGGCCATGGCCGAGGAACTAATCAAGGTAGAGACGATCGAGCGCGAAGACTTTGAAAAATTATTGATCCTCCACGGCATTAAACCGAAACAGAAAGCCGAAACCGAATCTCCCCCGCCATTGCCGGGCATGTAGCTCAACGGTAGAGCAAGCGTCTTATACACGCTAGGTTCTTGGTTCGAATCCAAGCATGCCCATTGGCTTGATTTTTATTGACCTTTAAGGTAAGGTGATTTTGGTCTTGAGTCCGATTGTCGGGCTTAATTAAATTGGACATTCCCAACCAAAAAACAGAAAGGGCAGAGAGCATGAGCGACCGAAACTTCAAGCAAATGCTGGAGACCCAATGGTCCCGCGGCAACTTCGTTTGTGTTGGACTTGACAGCGAGTTCGACAAGATTCCCGAGTGCGTCCGTGTCGGAGGAAACGGCGATGAACTTCTTGACGTGGAATTTACGGTCAGTAAATTTAACGAGCGCATCGTTGATGCAACCCACGACCTCGTCTGCGCCTACAAGCCACAGTCGGCATTTTACGAGGCACTGGGTGATGAGGGATGGCGGGCCCTCCGCGAGACCATCGCTTACATACATGAGGTTGCGCCAGATGTTCCGGTGATTCTCGACGCCAAACGCAACGACATCGGCAACACCAGCGAGCAGTATGCGCGAGCGGTCTTTGACTGGCTGGAGGTTGATGCCGTCACAGTAAATCCCTATTTGGGCGGTGAGGCACTTCAGCCATTCCTTGCGCGAGCGGAGAAAGGCGTCATCGTGCTCTGCCGCACGTCTAATCCGGGCGCGGGGGAGCTTCAGGATTTAGCCGTTCTCGACATGCCGCTTTACCAGTATGTGGCGGCGCGAGTCGCCGGAGGGTGGAACAAGAACGGCAACTGCGCGCTTGTCGTCGGCGCGACCTATCCTGATGAACTCCGTGAAGTCCGCGGACTCGTCGGCGACATGCCGATTCTCATTCCGGGCATCGGCGCGCAGGGCGGCGACGTGGAGAAGACCGTTGCCGCGGGCAAAGACAGCCGCGGACAGGGTATGATCATCAATTCCTCGCGCGGTATCATCTTCGCCTCGAAAGGCGCTGACTTCGCGGAAGCGGCTCGCCGCGAAACCGAGAAGCTCCACGATCTCATCAACCAGTACCGATTCCTCGCGCGCAAAAGAAACTAATTCGCAACGGATTCCTCGGGTTCGCCACAAGATGGCGAACCTTTTTCTTTTTGCCCGCCCTCGTCCTGCCGTGGAAATCAGATATCCACAGGGGTGCTTTGTGGATATCTGATTTCCACTGGATGAGGGAACGGGATACGGATACGCAAAAACCCGCCGATAAGGCGGGTTTTTGCTTTACCCTACCATCGTTACTACCGCAAATACTGTAAGGTCGAACCTTGCCACTGGCTAGAGACCGCTGATTCAATCGGCGATTGGTTTCCTTGTCCGCTTCGCCAGTAAATGCCAAAAGACCAAAAAGAGCAAGACGGCAAAACCTGAAGCGAGCTCGGCAAATTTTATATAATGTTTGACTAAAGCAAATGACGCCCCGGACAAATACCCGAGCGCGCCAATGACGCACACCCAAACCGCCGTCGAGATAAAATCCAAACGCAGGAATTCAAACCAGAGCAACTGTTTCATCGCTCCCGCCCGGACCAAAATGGCATGATGGATGCCGTAAGTAAATTTAGAAAGCAGAATGGTGTGCAGGGACCTGGTTAAAAGATGGTGATCAAAGGGCCGGCCAACGCGGCTCGCCCAACGCGCCAAAACGTGTCTCGAGTCATCCAGCCAACGCCCCAACCAATACCATAAAGAATCGCCCAGCATCATCCCGACCAAAGACACCAGAATTAAATCGCCTAGATCAAAAAAAACGATTTTTACCTGCCTATTGTATGCTATAATTAAAAAGTGAAAAAACTGCTTTGGCTTATCATAATTATCGGCGGTCTGGCGGTAATAATTTTGAGCTTGGTTTACCGACCGGCCGCGCCGGCGGAGAAAATCTATGTGGCGGTGGAAGGCGACGGCCTGATCGCGGTGATTGACCCGGCCAGACAAAAAGTCATCAAGAAAATTGACCTCGCTATTGAACACGACGGCGGACTGCTCCCCTACGCCCCGCACAATGTGCAAGTCAGCCCGGACGGCCGAAGCGTCTGGGTGACGGCCAACGCCGGCCCCCATCAAAATCATCAAACCGGCAGCTTGACGCCACGCGCTCGAGCCCACAGCGATGAAGTCGAGAGCGGTGAGAGCGATGAAATGATTATCATTGATCCAAGCACTGATGAGATCACGGCGCGCCGGCAGCTTGGAAAAGAACGGCATCTGGCGCATGTGATTTTAACTCCCGACAATCTTTATGCCTACATCACCGCTCAGGAAGCCGGAAAGATCTACAAAATTAACGCCCGGGCGTTGACCGTGGAGAAAGTCATTACTCTGCCGTCAAACAGTGAACCGCACGGTTTGCGGATCGCGCCTGATGGACAAACCGCTTATGTCGCCATGCTCGGTAGTAAAAGTTTAGGGGTTTTGAATCTGCAAACTGACCAGATAGGATTCTTGCCGCTTGGCGGCCAAGCGGTGCAAACCGGCGTAACCCCGGACCGCCAGAAAGTTGTGGTGTCTCTTTATGACAAAAAACAATTGGCGGTTTACGAACCAACAACTAAAAAACTTTCGTTTATTGATCTGCCGGCGAACGCCCGTGGCCCAATCCAGATGTACCCCACGGCTGATTCCCGTTTTGTTTATCTCGCGGATCAGGGATATTATTTTAATCAGCCCGTCGGCCGTTCGGTTTTCAAAATTGATTTAACGACCAATCAAATCGTCAAAACGATCGAGACCGGCAGTGGCCCGCACGGCGTCATTCTTTCGTCTGGTAACCGTTTCGTCTATGTGACCAATTTGCTTGATGGCGATGTAGCGGCGATTGATACCGACACTGATGAACTGATATGGAAAGTCACGGTTGGGAAAGAACCGAACGGCATAAGCAGTTGGCCTGGTCAGCCGATTGGTAAATAGAAATTATTAGAAAAATTAAATTATGAATCAAACAAAAATCATCGAGTGGGTTCTGCGGATCGCGGTGGCCGGCGAGTTCTTGGGCCACGGCGTTTTCGCTTTGCAGGGTAAAGCGCAATGGGTGAAATGGTTCGCTGATTTCGGCATCAGTGATGTCAATTTAGCGACGCAACTGTTATTTTTAGTGGGTATCATGGATCTCGTCGTAGCTTTGGTCGTCCTCGTCAAACCGTTGAAGCCAATTCTCCTCTGGGCGGCCTTTTGGGGCTTCTGGACCGCGCTCGTCCGGCCGCTGGTCGGCGAGCCGATTTGGGACTTCATTGAGCGCTTCGCCAACTGGGGCGCGCCGCTGGCTCTCTACTACCTGCTGAAAAACAAAAACGCGGTTGGCCAAACGCCGAGTCGTTAATATCAATAAAAAAGCGCCGTACCCGAAGGTCAGGCGCCATGAATTGAGACTGTATGTTTCGATTAGATGCTTCTTGGAAGACATCTCTGAATCATCTCCTCGTACGAAATTTGATTTACCGGGGGAGCCTCTGTCAATATTTCAGAAAGCATCCAACCAGCGATAGCCCATCTATCTTGTGGGTATTCGAGACCAGTTGTTTGGACAATAGCACAGAAATAATCCATCTGTTCCTGCCTTACCTTTTTGTCACCCGACCTCCACTTCCAATTGCTGGTGCTAATGCCAATGAAACCAAGAAGATCGAATTGCCTCGCGTAGGCAGTCCACTCATTATCTTCATCCTTAAACTCTAATGGGCACAACTTCAAAAGCTCACGTTCGTTCGAGAGACCAATATTGAGTATTCCCGGCTTACCAGTAGATAAACTACACCCCCTCTTCTTTTTCACTGTTTAATCTCCCAATAAGGACTGGCTCACTACTACGGCCGATTTCAAAGATTAAGCGACACAATGTCACTTTCCGAGTTTATTACTACAGGAAGGTCGGGGTTTTGTCAATCCTAAATTTTTGTTAATTATTTATTGACGGGTAATGATGAGGAGTGTAAACTAAAAATATGAAATCGCTCCTGGCCGCCATCCTCCTTGTTGGTTTCGTCGGTTTGGCGGTTTTCGGTTTTGCGGAAATGATCGCGCCAAACGGACACGGCGGTCTCGATCATCGAACTTGCCTGGCCTCGGCCGTACAGAACACCGACTGCCCCAAGGAGATTGGCGACTGGGGAACGGCCTTTTTCCACATCGCGGCGTTCAAATTCTTCTCGACCTTCACCCTAGAAACAACCGTTAGCTTATCAATTCTCCTGGCCTTGATCACAGCCGCGCTTCTCTTAATCTCCTTTTTCGAGTTGTCTCTGGTGCGGGCTTCGATTCCGACTAATTTTTACCATCAATCAAACCGATCGAAATTCAATCCGACTTCCAATCTCCAACCTTTTCTCCGTTGGCTGGCGCTTAAAGAATCGAGCCCGACTCGCTAATTTTCTCTACCCCGTCACCTCGGGGATTATCAGAAAATTAAGCGAATCGTAATGAACTCAAAAACCTTATTTAGTTTAATCGTCATCATTCTCGTGCTCGTCGGGCTCACGGCTTGGTCTAGACAGAGCGCTCCTTCAAACAATAGTCAAAATAGCAAACAGGGCAAAGCTGAACTTGCCGCCGCCGAAACCAGTTTTGACTTCGGCGCGATCAAGATTAACGGCGGTCTAGTCAGCCACGGCTTCGCCGTCAGAAACAGCGGCGCGGCGCCGCTCGCAATCAAAAAAATCTACACTTCCTGCATGTGCACCACGGCGGTCTGGACCGGCCCGGACGGCCAGACGGCCGGGCCTTTCGGCATGCCCGGCCACGGTTCAATACCGACCATCAACGAAATACTCGCTCCCGATCAAGAAGCGACGGTGGCCGTTACTTTTGACCCGGCGGCCCACGGCCCGTCCGGCATCGGTCGGGTCGAGCGCTTGATCTATCTGGAAACTGACGACGCCGAACCGCTAATTCTTAAATTCACCGTCAATGTCACGCCGTAATAAATTATTTTGGCTTCTGGCTGTCGGCGCGGGCCTCATCGCCATCGCCATCTTTTTCCGCTACCACCAGAGTGCCGCCGGACTCCTCTGGAACTGGAGTCAGGGCGGCGTCTGGCTCCTGCCGCTTATTCTCGTCGCGGCACTCGTGGACAGTATTAATCCCTGCGCTTTCTCCATCCTTTTGATTACCCTGGCTTTTCTCGTCAGTCTCGGCCGGACCAGAGGAAAAATTGCCGAGATCGGCGCCAGTTACATTGCCGGCATTTTCGTTGTTTATCTCCTTATTGGTCTCGGCCTCCTAAAAACCTTGCACCTCTTTAACACACCGCACTTCATGGCTAAGGCCGGCGCCTGGGCGATCATCGTTTTCGGACTCATCGGGCTCATCAATCATTTCTTCCCCCGCTTTCCGTTGAAGCTCAAGATTCCCCAATCAGCTCACGGCCGGATGGCCAAATTAATGGAACAGAGTTCGCTCCCGGCGGCTTTCACGCTCGGGGCCCTCGTCGGCGTCTGCGAATTTCCCTGCACCGGCGGGCCGTATCTCCTTGTCCTCGGCCTCTTGCACGACCAAAATACCTATCTGTCCGGCCTCGGCTATCTCGCGCTCTACAATCTCATCTTCATCTTACCGCTCGTCATCATTCTCCTCCTCGGTAGCAACCAAACCCTGTTGGGCAAACTGCAGCTTTGGAAGAAAGAACGCACTGGCGCGATGCGGCTCTTCGGCGGCCTGGCGGCGGTCGCGCTCGGCCTGATTATTCTTAGTCTTTAATCACTATATGAACACAAACGTCGTTGAAAAAATTACAATTGACATTCAGGAACTGACCAAGCGAGTGGAAAAAATGAAGCAATCTGGCACGGCCGATCTCTCAACCGAAGAAGATCTGTCTATCGCCATAATGAACTTAATCAGTCTGGAAGAACATTTCTTCTTCACCGCCGGCAAAACCGGCAAAGCTGACTACTTTGATCTACTCGGTCGGACTCGCGCCATTCGCAAAAAACTCTTAGCTAAACTACTGGACAAAAACGAGGGTGAGACCTGGTGCATCGGCAAGCACCTCTTGGCCACCACTATGCGCCTAATGGAAGTCGGCACCAAACTTTGGAGCGACAACAAACGTTCCGAAGCTGAAGAAGTCTTCGAACAAGCGCATGAAATTTACGCTCTCTTCTGGGCCGTGCGCTTGAAAGTGGTCGACGCCGCGGCCTTCAAGACAATGGCGGCGGCGGAACAGCCCTGGACCCTGAAAGATATCGTTAACAAATTAGTTGATTGCTGTGATGAGTAAAAAAATTTTACTGCTTTTCGTTGTAATTTTGAGCTTTGCGCTTTTAGCTTTACGTTTGGCATCTCGAGAGGGCCAGGACGCGGCCGCGCTCGCCGATTTCGCTCAATGCTTGGCCGCGCGCGGCGCCGTGATGTATGGCGCCAACTGGTGCCCGCACTGCCAAGAGGAAAAAACGGCCTTCGGCGCCGCCTTCCGGTTCATCAATTATGTCGAATGTCCGGAGGAACCAAAGCGGTGCCTCGCGGCCGGAATCGAGAATTACCCGACTTGGATTTTTCCTGCCTCGCCGGCAGGCGGGCCAGACGGGCAGAAACTCGCCGGCCGGCAGAGCCTAGAACGGCTGGCTGAATTAAGCGACTGCACTCTCCCCTTCCCAATTAAATCATGGCAAATTAAAATATGAAACTAGACAAAATAAACACCTTAATCTTGATCGCGGCGTTAATCCTGCTTCTTAAATTTCTGCCGGCGCCAACCGCTCCCTCGCCGCCAGACACCTCTCTGGCTCTAACTGCTGTTCCGTCAAACCCAGAACTCCGCTTGCCGATTCCCCGCGAGGAAATCTTGAATAGACTCATCGAAACTGGAGTTATTGATCCAGTTAAAGTCGACACTAGTAAATTAACGGATCTACATCTCTTATGGGCTTTTGGACTGGCCAATAAAAATCCGATTCTGGAAACCGGACCGATGATGGACCCCCGCTACGGCGGTGCAGAACGATTCGCTTCTACCGGCGGCTGGACGCTCACAAAAGGAAACGTGATGGATCACTACAGCGCACATCAATTTGTCACTCTCACCGCCGAACAACAAGTTCTGGTCGAAAAACTGGCGAAAAACATTTACCGACCGTGCTGCGGTAATTCCACTTATTTCCCGGACTGCAATCACGGTATGGCGATGTTAGGACTCCTAGAACTGCTGGCGGCCAAGAGCGTCAGCGAAAATGAAATGTGGCAAACGGCGCTCACCGCCAACCGGCTTTGGTTCCCGGACGCCTACGCGGCGATTGATGAATATCTAAAAACTATCGGCAGGGAAGCAAGCGCGCCAGAGATCCTTGGTCCTCAATATTCCAGTGCTTCCGGTTACCAACGCGTCCTGTCACAAATCACGCCGCCGGCCGGCGGGAGCGGGATGAGCTGCGGCGTATGATAAAATTCATCTATCGTCAGCTTAATTTCGGGCTGGGAGTTCGCCCTCATCCAATTCAGCGCTTACTGGTACTTTATCGTTGCTCTAGACGCCGGGCGGCCATCATCGCGAGGAAATTTTAAAATTCAAACAACTCGAATCGCCTCCACGAATTCTCACTCTCAAAATAGTAAATGTCGGCGGCGTCCCAGAACGGACCTTCGAATGGTCGACTTGGTCAAACGATCTTAGATAAACATGAGCAAATTGCCAACAAAAATTACTTACATCTGTCCAATGCACACAGCGGTCGTCTCTGATAAACCAGGACTGTGCCAGGAATGCGGAATGAAGCTGATAGAAAGTAAAAAGTCAAAGTTCAAAAGTAAAAAATCAGAGCACGACAAGCATAAGGGGCACTCGATGAACATCTTCAAAACGAAGTTCTGGGTGAGCCTCAGCCTGTCCATTCCGATCGTGGCGTATTCCGATGTGGCTCAGAAACTTCTCAACTATCAAGCGCCGATGTTCCCCGGCGCTGCCTACCTACCGTTCGTTCTTGCCTCCGTCATCTTCTTCTACGGAGGCTGGGTGTTCATTACTTCGGCCTATCGGGAACTACAAGCAAAACTTCCCGGAATGATGACACTCATCGCCCTGGCGATCTCGACGGCGTATCTTTACAGTATCGCGACGATTTTCCTGATCGACGGAGATAATCTGTTCTGGGAATTGGCGACGTTGATTACTATCATGCTTCTTGGACACTGGCTTGAAATGCGCGCGGTTTCCGGCGCCCAGAGCGCCCTCAAAGAATTGACAAAACTGCTACCGGACCAAGCTGAAGTGGAAAGAAATGAAAAAACGGAAATTGTCCCACTTTCGGCACTTAAAAAGAGCGACCTGGTGCTCGTCAGACCCGGCGGCAGAATCCCGTCAGACGGCGTCGTCAAAAGCGGAATTTCCGATGTCAACGAATCCATTGCCACGGGAGAATCAAGGCCAGTGCCAAAAAAAACGGGCGACGTGGTGATCGCCGGCACCACCAACGGCGACGGCGCCCTGAAGATAACAGTGACTAAAATAGGCGACGAGACCTTTCTGGCTGGCGTCATGCGCCTCGTGGCCGAAGCCCAAAGTTCCAAATCGCGTCTGCAAATGCTCTCGGACCGGGCGGCTTTCTATCTGACGATTATCGCCGTGGTCGCCGGCGGCGCTACCTTTGCCGCTTGGCTGGCATTCGCGGACGCGGCTTTTGCCGTCAGCCGCCTAGTGGCGGTGCTCGTTATTGCCTGTCCGCACGCGCTCGGCCTGGCAATCCCTCTGGTCGCGTCCATCTCTACGACCAAAGCGGCCAGAAACGGCTTTCTGGTAAAACAACGTTTGGCACTGGAAGCGGCGCGCAATATCAATATCGTGCTCTTTGATAAAACCGGCACACTCACCAAGGGAGAATTCGGCCTTGACCAAATTATGACCGCCGGCGCGGACACAGAAACTACTGTCCTTCAGTATGCCGCCTCGGTCAACAGCCAGTCGGAACATCCGATCGCTAAAGCTGTAGTCCAAGAAGCGCGAAATAAAAATCTTGAGTTGCTGCCAGTAACCGATTTTGAACGGCTGGCCGGCAAAGGAGCGCGGGCAAAAATCAACGGCGCGGATGTCTTTGTTGGCAGTTCCACCCTGCTCCGAGATCACAAAATAAGTCTGGCTAGTGATCTGGAAGAGAAAAGCAATAGAGTATCAAAGCAAGGAAAAACCGTCATCTTCGTCATCAGACAGAATCAGGCGATCGGCGTCATCGCTCTGGCTGATATGATTCGCGCCGAATCGCGAGCCGCCGTCAGCTCGCTCCGCGCCCTGGGAATTAAAACTGCTATGCTGACTGGCGACAGTGAGGAGGTGGCGCGATGGGTGGCCGGCGAACTCGGCCTCGATGAGTATTTTGCCAAAGTCTTACCCGATCAAAAATCAGCCAAGGTAAAACTACTCCAAGCGAAAAATCAAAAAGTCGCCATGGTCGGTGATGGCGTTAATGACGCGCCGGCTCTGGCGCAAGCCGACCTCGGCATCGCCATCGGCGCCGGCACCAATGTGGCGATTGAATCGGCCGGCATTATCCTGGTCCGCAACGACCCGCGCGACATTCCGAAAATCATCCGCTTATCGCAACTGACCTATCGCAAGATGATTCAGAATCTTTTCTGGGCCACCGGCTATAACATTATCGCCATCCCCTTGGCGGCCGGGGCCCTGGCAACATACGGCCTCATCCTGCAGCCGGCGCTCGCGGCCGGACTGATGTCCATTTCCACTGTGATCGTAGCGATAAATGCGGCGTGGCTGAAAAAGAGTAGAATATAGCAAAATGAATCAAACAAAAACGAAGGTGCTAATTGTCGGTGCCGGGTTCGGCGGGATCGCTACGGCGCTCACTCTGGCGAAAGCCGAATCGTCAAAGCTCGAGATCACCCTGATCTCTAATAAACCGCATTTCGAGTATTATCCGGCGCTCTACCGCGTGGTCACTGGCCGGTCGCCGCTCGAAGTGTGCATTCCAATCACCAAGATTTTCCAGCGCGCACCGGTCAATTTCGTGTTAGACGAAATTACGGAATTAGAACCGCTAATCCAAACGGCTCGTGGTCTTTCTGGCCGGCGCTATGACTACGACTACGCGATCCTGGCTCTGGGATCGGAAACCGCTTACTTCGAGATTCCCGGGCTCCGCGAATTTTCTTTCGGTTTTAAATCCATCCAAGAAGCTCTACGGCTAGAGAAACATATCCAGGCACTCTTTAAGAGTTGCGCCGGCGGTGAGACCAAGCCAGAGGAAAAGGTCTGCCTCCTCCACTTCGTGGTGGTCGGCGCCGGGCCGAGCGGGGTGGAACTGGCCGGAGAATTGGCCGGGTACCTCAGGCAACTGGCCCGGTATTACCGCGTGGCGGAAAATTTGATCACCATTGACCTCTTTGAAGGCGCCGGCCGCATCCTTCCGACTCTCAACGAGCGAGTCTCCGAACTGGCCGCCGGCCGACTCCGCGCCCTCGGCGTCAACATCTTCGTCAACCGCCCGCTCGTCAAAGAAGAAGGCGAGCAAATCATGGTGCGCGGCCTCTCGGCCAAAACGGAAACCGTCATCTGGACCGCCGGCGTCAAACCAAACTCATTTTTCCAGAAAATTCCCGGACTGACTTTTGACCAGCGCGGACGAGTCATCGTTGATGAATATCTGCGAGTCAAAAACCAAGAACGAATCTTTGTCATCGGCGACGGCGCCGCCACGCCCTTCACCGGCCTGGCTCAAACCGCTATCCGTGATGGTCAGTCGGCGGGCAAAAATATCCTTCGCTTAGCTGAACAAAAACCACTTCAAACATATCAACCGAAAAAGCCATCTCACGCCATACCGATCGGCCGCGGCTGGGGTCTGGCGATTATAGGAACGGTAATCATCTCGGGCCGGCTCGGCTGGCTTGTCCGCCGTCTGGCTGACCTACGCTATTTCCTGTCAATTCTCCCGGTCCGGCAAGCTCTGCTGGCCTTTCGACCGGGCAAAAAAATCACCGACCATTGCCCGATTTGCGGTCAAACGGGCAATCATAAAAACATTATTCATTAAGCGCAGGAATAAAATTGCCATAATCTTCCTCTCTGCCGCCGCTTCCCGCGCTGGCGGCAATGGCTGGGGTAAAATAAGTTACTTAAACTTGCTAGACTCCGCCGATGAATTCATTCGCCAATTCATCGCGGTGGACAACTAAAGAATAACGACGCATGCCCTGCAAGACTCCGAGCCCGATAAATTCGACCAAGAGGTGCGAGCCACCGTAACTCGTCAGGGGCAGGGTCAAACCAGTCACCGGCAAAAGTCCTATATTCATGCCGACATTAATAAAGAAATGGCTCATAAAAAAAAGCGCCAGACCCAGACCGTAGAGCGTCTCGAAATTTGTCGCCCCGCGGCTCGACGTCTGCATGATCCGCCAAATCACGAATCCAAACAAGGTAAAATAGATCGCCACCCCGACCAAGCCCCATTCTTCGGCAAAGGCGGCGAAAATGAAATCGGTCTCGTACTCGGGCAAAAAATTCAATCGCGACTGGGTGCCAAACCCCACCCCCTTGCCCAGAAGTTGGCCGGAACCAACAGCGATCGTTGATTGAAAAGCACTGTAACCGGCGCCGCGAATATCGGTTAAGGGGTAAAGAAAAGTTATTATTCTGGCTTTCTGATTTGGGGTGAAAAGCGAAAACCAGAGGAAGCCCAAAACCGCCAAGCCGAGCGTCATAACCATAAACAAATGTTTTTTGGAGACGCCGGAAACGATAACCAGACCAAGCCAGAGGACACTCACAATTACCGCTGAGCCAAAATCCGGCTGCAGTAAAATCAGCCCAAAGGGCAAGAGCGCGTAGAGACCGGAAATTAAGATGTGGCGAACTTGGGCGATCTCGATATGCCGCCGGGAAAAGTACTTAGCCAGAATCAAAATCAGGACCAACTTCATGAAATCGGCCGGCTGGAAGGAAAAGAGGCCGAGATTAATCCAACCGCGCGCGCCCTTAATCGTCTCGCCGAAAAGCAAGAGCCAACCTAGTACGGCCGCCAAAACAATGTAGAATAACACCAAGAGCCCGCTCCGGCGCAAGAAACGGAAATCAACTTGGCCGAGGACGAAGAACAGCCCAAAGCCCAATCCAAGCCAAATCAATTGGCGAGTGAAAAAATAATTGTCGCCGGTAAACGAGCGCATCGTTAGTAGTCCGGCGCCGGCGAGAGCCGCGAGCGAGACCGTGAGCCACCAATCAACCTGTTTAATCAATGACGCTTGCAGTCGCCACATGAGGATAAAAATCGATAAAGGCGGGTTCGCTGATTGGAAACGGCCGCGGCCAGCTGAAACTGATTTCTCGTGTTTCGCCCGGGGCCAGTTCATCCACCGCCGTTTGACTCGCGGCAAAACCGTTATGCTCGCCGTCGGACAAAACAACTGCGACTTCCAGACCTCGATAAGCCGTCAGAGACTGATTGGTCAATTTGGCTTTGAGGAGCGGTATCGGGCCGGGCGTAAATTGACGATCACTGACGGCGAGATCTGGTTTCGCCGTGCTCCGCCGCCAGCGCGGCGGACCGCTGAAGTCAACGAGGACTCGCGCCGGACGCCGGCGACCGACATTGATATCGGTCTTGAAAATCAAGAATTCCTCTCGCGGCGCCAACGCCAGCGAACCGCTCATTCGAGTGATGAAAAGATTGTCGTCGTCGACGACGCGCAAACTGTAAGTCAAATCCGTGAGCGCCAGATCGGCATTCGGATTATCCACCAAGACCGCTCCGTCATAGATGTCGGCGCCAAGCGGCAAGATCCGCGACCAGATTACCCGAACCGGCCGCGCTTCAAACTGGCAAACCGCGGCGCATCCGCCAACTGGCGGACCACCGCAATCCACGCCGGATTCATCTTGATTCTGCCGGCCATCCTGACAGCTTGGCCGCGGCCAGTACCAGAAAAGAACTACGGCCGCGGCGATTATAAAAAGCAAAACTAAAACAAAGAAAAAAGTGATTTGGCGTCTGGCGCTCCAAACAGACATACCGTCATTCTATCCCGTTAGAAGTTTAAATGGTAGTCCTTAAATGATTGTAAATATCCGCGCGATTAGACTTCTAACGGGATTCTATCAAAGACTAGGAGTTGGCGGCTAGCTACTCTCCCCGTTTACGAGTACCATCGCCACTACGATGCTTAACTGCCGAGTTCGGAATGTGATCGGGTGGACCCATCGCGTTAAGCCACCAACTCGCAATCTTCGATAGCATTTTGTGATTTCCAAATTTCCCAATGGGACTGGGCGGATTAGTACGTCTCGGCTCAATCCCTTACGGAACTTACACCTAACGCCTATCGACGTGATCA
>CAZLZS010000011.1:0-28785 GCA_964564105.1 uncultured Candidatus Saccharibacteria bacterium | reverse complement strand
AAAAGTGGCAGCAATATTTATCAACAGTGTCACCCCTTGAGGTTAACTAAAGGCTCCGCAACGAGATATGCATACTACTTTGAAGAAAGACGATGCCGATGCCAATAAGAAGGGCCAAGAAATTAGCGAGCGACTTTCTTTTCCAAAAACTGGCCAAGCCAACAAAGAGGAACGCTCCGCCCGATAGTGCCATCGCTATCGGCAGTATCGTCCCAAAATCTGTTATCAACCAATAGGTTATTCCGAAACTAGCATAGAGCAGACCGAACCCAGCGAAGGTTGCTGTCAGCGAACCCTTGGTGCTTGAACCAGCCCCCTTCATCAATGTTGTGGCCGCAAAAAACTCAGGAAGAACATGGAGGGTCATTGCGATAAGGATAAAAAGACCAAATAGTTGAGAAACTCCAAAGGCCAATCCGGTAACCATTCCCTCTAAAACCGAATGAAGCCACAGAGCGATGGCGGTCAAAGGAGACAGAGCGGGCTTTTTTAGTTTTTGTAAAACGAGCTTAATAATCCACCAGCCGCCATAGCCAATCAGTAACCAAAAGAGGGCAGTGGCTATTCCGAGATTTTTGATTGTCTCCGACAACACATCAAACAAAGCCCCACCAATAAAAATCCCGCCAGCGAGAGAAACGAGAAAGTCTGATTTCGAGATAGGTATCATCACTTATAGGTTCTGTGTTAGAAAATCCTTTAGGGCTTTCAAGTCCTTTTTGTTGGGGTCGTAGTAATGGCTTTTGATGCCTACGGATTGGGCACTCTTTACTGCTTCTGGGCTGTGCTCAAAATAAACAACATCGTCTTTGCCTAACTTAAACCGCTCAAGTAGTGTCTCGTAGTATTTAGGGTCAGTTTTTTCTGGATTATGCTTCAGGGTAAAAACCTCGTATGGCATTTTATTTAACCCAAGGTTCTTAAATTCCTCATCGTCAGCCCCCGTGAGCAAAACTTTCTTATTTGGGTAAATTTCCAGCAAATCATGCATCTCCTTAAAAATCTCCCCTTTGTTGGAAACAAAACAATGTACGGCATCAACTAGGATTGTTTTTATCTTATTTGTCTGAAATGGTGTTAAATCGGATTCAGCAAATAACCTCGACTTAGCGGATTTTATCAATCCTAAAGACGGGCTATTTGCAAAACCAATGTATTCTACCTGCTTATTTTTGCCATTTCGCACATATTGAATCGCGGGGATCAAGTCGGTATCAGAGCTTACTATGATAGCCGCATCATATAGGTCATCTGCAGCACCAATAACTAAATCCACAGATAATTTAACATCAACACCCTTTTCTCTAATACGACTCCCATCGTACATTATGCGACCACGTTTAATTGTAAATCCTTCGTTCTCCAAGCCACTCAAAAATTTTTGCTGGCCTTTTACCATATCATCTCCCTTTTTAGAGTTATCGTGATTTTTTACAATACCAACGTAGTATCTCTTAGAAATAAGGACTCTTTCTCCCACAAGGTGGCTAACAAAGGCAGAGTAATTAAATCGTTTATCTCGTTGCGGTATCCCTAACTCTTTAAGTTTTCTGTATGTATTACCTCCGTCTATGTAAACCACGATTCTTTCTTTTCTTAATGGCATAAACCAATTCTAACATAAAACAAACCACCCCTGCCCGTAAAGGCAGAGGTGGTGCTGTTAGTGTTTCCAGTATACAGGTATATATGAAAAAATCAATAAGCTGTGGATAATGGCTACCCCACCCCGCTACTCACTATTGTTTTGAAAGCAAAAAACTCCTGCTTGAGGAGTTCTTTGCGGGGGTAGCAAACGAGAATAAGGGGCAGGTTGGATATTATCTGACTTCAAATAGCCCACTCCGTTGGACAAGTTCAGAACTGTAGAGTGGCAGAAAGCGTTTCAAGAATTTCAAGGGGTGCGAGTCCTATCAAATCGTTTGACCATGATATAATCACAATATGAATAGCAACGATGAAAATAAAAAGACCCCGGATGGATGTACCGCCCGGGGCCTGACTTTACTGACTGAGAAAATCTAGAGACTCGTGACTAGCGACGAGTCAGCGCTTCTTCCTCATCAATCTTGCCGTTACCCTGCAGACGGTTGAAGACATTCTCCAGCACCGTCCCGGAGAGCATCCGATTCACAATGTTGGCCACACTGTCGCCCCCAAGAATCGTGAGTGGTGCCATGCTCTCGGCCGCCCTAGCCGCTAAATCCTTGTTGGCAAAAGCCTGGAGGGCTTCAACCACGCCTGGACCAAAGGCTTTGGCCCGCTCAACGACCGATTCAACCTCGGCCTTGAGTTTCTCGAGTGTCAGCTTTTGCCGTTCAGTGGCAATCGCTTGCTCCTGATCGGCATCGGCTTTCGAGATTGCCCGTCGCTTCTCGGCGATCTGGCTGTTGCGAGCTACCTGGGCCTCCTCTGCCTGAAGCCGTTCATCTTGGGCTTTGGCATCCTTGGCGATCCGCTTCAATTCGAGTGCCAACTCTTTGGCTACTCTCTCGACCTGGAGTTCAAGCTTCCGTCGCTCGGTTTCGGCTTTTGCCTCTTCTGTTTTGCGACTGAACTCCTCGAGACGAGCGGTGACAGCAAGATTCCGTTCAGCTTCAGCCACCTTGATGGCTTGCCTCACCGATTCGTGCTGGGCTCCCGTTAGAATCTCGGCGATTTTGCCATCACCGATTTTGACATCGAGAATTTCAACGTCATAAACCCGCATCCCGTTCTCTTCGAAGGACCGCCCGCGGCGCTTGCCACCTTCATTCTCGCCGGTGATCGGATTGCCGAGAACCGTGTCGCGAATGATGGTGATGGCATTGTTGATGAAATCCTCAATGCCGTGCTGCTTGATGGCGTTACGAACCATCGAACGGAGATGATCAGTCAGTAGTTTGACGTAATTCTCAACGCCAAACCACTTTCCCTCGTCGCTTTCGAAGTTGACCCGATAAGAAACTTTGATGGTCACTTGGACCAAGTCTTTGGTCTCGGCAGTAACCATGTCCGAAACCTTATTGTTTTTAACCCGAAGATAGACTGTTCGGATACTGTGATCGTCGCTCTTCGGAGTGCCGGTGGACATCTCGAGTACTTCAAGAGTTTCGTTGTACTCAAGCAGAACGGTCGCCGGGCCAACAACCACTCGACGATCATCAGTCTTGCTAACGACCTGAATGGCGTAACCGGTCCAAACATTGATGGCCACTGCGCCATCATATTTAGTATCGAGAGTTACCTCTCGAGGCGAAGTGAAAGTTTGCTTGCGCTCAAAACCGGCACCAGCAAATCCTTCTTGGGCCGTCTCGCCTACTAGAGAAGAACGGAAGGCGGCAGTTGTTTCTTCTCGTCCCAGCAAGCGAGTAGCTTCACCCTCTCGGACAAATCGTTCGGCGCTTCCGCGAGTTGCCGCGGAGAGCCGAGTGTTGTAATCGAGAGCTTCCTTGTTGTCTGGGAACCAAAGGCCAACTGTTTTCGGGTCGAGTACCCGTCGGACTAAAACTTGAGTCCGGGGGTCAGCCAAAAACATTTTTGGACCTTTGACCAACTGAACTTCGCCGGTCAGTTTGTCGAGAACGTAACGCGCCTCGCCATCAGGGATGGCCACCGCGTAATGGATTTCGTTCTCGCCGTACCTGATGATGGCGTGTTCTTCACGGGGAAAGTAGATTTTCTGCTCCGCCCCAGTAATGAACAATTCATCGCCGGTATGATAAGACCGATCGCCTTCTTGGTAGTCGGCGATGACCTTAACATAAAGACCCATGTTCTCGTTGAGTTCGATGGCACGGAATTTGCGTTGGTTATCCCGTTTGGCGAAAGTCTCTGTCGGTTCAGGAAAAACCACTGCTGGACCTTGAACATACCGAGTCGTGCCGTTCTCGTCTAAGAGCATGCAATACTCGAGCTGTTCGAGAGTAACCGCGTTACGCGTGTACGCGTCGTCCTCACCAGGGACAACTTCAACACCGGTCGGTGGAATGTAGAAGGAGACTTCCGTTCCCTTGACGACCAAGAGTTGACCCATGGTCAATTCCGGGCGCTCGCCCTCGGCTGGTTTAACAGAAGTCGAAACTGGTTCTCCTTCACTACCAGCCTTGGGCGATTGCGTTATCGCTTGCGGTTTGATCACCGCCGCTTCCCAATGCTTCCTGGCCATCTCATCGTTGTAGACTCTGACGACCAAGTATTGATTGGAACGTAGCCGATGGCCACCAATCACGGTCGCCACTTGGCTTGGGTAAAGCGGAAACGAAATCGGACCGGGGATATTTACTTTACGGCCAAGTTGAAGCGTCGGCAATGAATTGGCCGTTCCACTCTTGGGGTACGTGTCCTTTCCGCCATCAGTCGGGTTCGTAAGCACAATGTACGAACCTTCATCCGCGGTTGGGAACACCCTGATGGCCTCCGCCAGGTCACAGCGAGCGAAACTGCCCACTTTTGGATCAAAAACCACTGGCCTGTCTGTGTTAGACAGGCTGGTCTTATGCGGTCCAACATAGACCGCCACATGTCCCTTTGTTTCATCCAAGATCATGGCGTACTCGGTTGGTCCGAGCACCAGATCTCTTTCACGACCTCTTCCTTCTGGTTCTGGCATAGCTGACTTCTCCTTTCAGAAGTTTGCCTAAATCAAGAGTCTATAACCGTTACAGACCCAGATTTTCTCAGTTATCAAAGACCATAAAACGAAGCCATTTAGGCTCTATCTAATCCAACTATAATAACTACATCTTATCTTTTTATTTGTCAACTCCGGTGGTAGGACTCGAACCTACAACCATCTCCTTAACAGGGAGCCGCTCTACCATTGAGCTACACCGGAATATATCTATTCTATATGCTAGAATCATTTTTGTGAACAAACATCCGCCTAAATTTGTCATTCAATATATTATAGTTCTGGAAATAATTCTTTTTGTCGCTTTGACGGTTTTAGCCTACGGCGTCTATTATTACTATGATTTACTCACCGTGGAGATGATCCGGATTCGAGGCGACCTCGCTTCGACCACAATCGAAGTCCAGCCGAAAATTTCTGAATGGCAATCCAATCTGGCCGGCGATACGGTGCTGATAAACGCGCACACCGTCACTCTCAATGTCAATTCTAATGAAATCGCTAGTATAAACATTGGCTCTGGCGGCTAAGCTTCATAAGCGATCAGGTCTATTTTTACGATTTGATTCAGCGAGATGTGGATAAGTATCTAGTCACGATCTTTGACTAAACGCGACCTATGCTATAATTAAATTATGCATATTGAGTCGAAAAATTATTTTTGGCTGGCGGCGACCTTCTTTTCGATTATCGCCATTCTGCATTTCATCCGACTGACCTATGGCTGGCCGTCCGAGATCGGCGGGGTTTTCATCCCGCTCACGACCAGCTGGTTGGCTTTGTTTATTACGGCCGTGCTCGCCATCGCCGGTTTCAAACACGCGCAGAAAAAATAACTGGGGCGCGGTGACTGATTCGCCCTAACGCCGTGACGTTAGCGACGGTATTTTTGACGCTAACAAAAAACTTTAGACCTTGACTTTTTTCCTCCTCCGTGTATCATTATGAGTGGAAAATGGGATAAGTCAGAATCGCGTGATTTCTGGCTGAACCTTAATATAATGATGAAGGTGGAGAAGATTGATGCTAGCCTGCTTACCGATTTTGGAAGAAGCGGAACTCGGTGAAGTTGTAAAGATCGTTAAGGCGTTGACCAGTAGGAAACCCGGTTTGAGTGAAGACGGAAAAAGAGTGTTGTCGGCTGTATACAATTTACGGAATTGCGATCGAACACAAGTCGATTACTTTCGTCAAAGATTGATAACCGCTATCAAGACATTCAGCGAACGATATGGCCGATCTCCTTCTTAAGAGTTCGGGAGGATCTCTATAAAACCTTCCGCCTGTCCTCGAGTGTGTGCTCGGGCTGATGAGATCCAAAAGGATCGAAACAGGAAATGGACCTTAGGTCTTTGCCATGGAGAACTCGAGATGAAAACTTTGGTCAGTTTTATTTTGGGTATGTTGGCTGCATCTGCCATATGGGTGCCATTCTTATCTCCTGAGAAGGAAGGGGTGACGCTGACAAATTCGAGCGTTTCTGTTTCTAAACCATTTCAGCAAATGGTTCCTGAACTGGTCGTCGGTTACAACGGACCGGACGGTAAACCTCTCGAGCTGATCTATAATCCCAAAAGCCAACGTGTAATTCTACGAGTGGACGCATCTTCCGGGGGTTTTCTCAACACAGATGAACTGGAACGACTTAAGATCGAGGTCATGCGATTGGTCTCGGTTGGGAAAATGCCGGTTCCGCTTGGTGATAGCGGCATCTCCTTCAAATTTGTTGAAGGACAATATCCCATCTGGGGACCACACCACCAAGTGGGTCCCGGCTATCGCTACCGCGCTCTACTTTTTGCCGAGAGAGCTGTGATCAAGGATGGTGTCATTGAAGCAAGTGGGCTTTCAGCGAAACCCGAACCCGGTTTATACTATCCATACCACGGACTCGGAATGCCTACTGGATTCTGATAAGTCGAGCACTGTCAACACTAAGTGTTGACAGTAAGGCGCCAGACCTTCTGGTCCGGCGCTTTTTTCTTAATTTGACAAGTGGGCTGATTGGACTACCATTTAATATAGATTTGGCTCTTCGCGAGAAAGGAGGTGATGAACCATGGCGCTGGAGCGAAAAGAGTTTGAGAATCAGTACCGAGATCTTTTGCCTCGGCTGACACCGGAAGAGCGGGTGATGCTGGAACTGGCTTGCTGTGTCCGGCAAAACGGCCGAAGCTCGCCGGTGGAACTGCCGGCAGTGCGAACGGCCGCGAGAGAACAATTGTGGAAGCGAGTGCAAAAGAAACTGGCCAATCAGAGAGGGAGGCGCGGGTATGGTAACGGTTAATCCCTTCATCGCTCAAGATTAAGCCCAGAACCACCTAGGGTTCTGGGCTTATCTCGTCTCCACTTAACTAATTTTTCAGCTGGACTGTTTACGAACTCATCTGGTTAGCGCCGCTACCGCACATTCTGCAATTCTTTTTGTGCGTCAGCACCTCAGAGATCGCGGCCAAACCAACCAAAACATAGATGATTTGCGCGATGCCGCTATCCATCGTTCCGCCAAGCCAGGTCCCAACATCGGTCCCCCAGATACCGAAAATTAACCAGTTAAGACCACCGATGACTAAAAGGATGAACGAAATAGTATGTAAACCTTTCATATTTTTCACATTAATAATAATTAGCTAATAAATCTGTTCCGCCAAGAGGCGGCGGACCGGCCGAGTAGATTATAACATTGAATAGCCGAGTGATAAAAGGCGGCTGTGGACATCTCATATTGACGCCAGCCGTCTTTTCAGTAGAATAATAACAGACTGGCCGGACTGACTTAGATGGATCTAGGACGCGGCTAGGATAGGTCCCAACGGGAAAGGGTCGTCAGATGGCGGGTCATATCATTTCAGTCAGGCAGGTGCTCAGAGAAATGTTGTTTGCGGCGGAGCTTGATCATGATCAAGAGTGTCGACTAAGGGGGGATATTGAAAGTAAAAGGTATATACCCCCCGACCAAATCGTTGACTCGAAACAGAGCGGATGGTCAGTCTACCGCCGTTGCGGCCGGCCCAGGAATGTTACCCATCCAGCATGACCCCAGTGCTTTGCCCGGCGAGTATCCTCTACTTGCCGGGCGTTTGTATTATTTATGACGATCAATCAAGCAATCAAAATTTTGCGGCGTGGCGGGGTCGGCGTTCTGCTGACTGACACCATTTACGGGCTGGTGGGCCAGGCGCAAAAACCGGAAACGGTCGCCCGGATTTATCGGCTGAAACAGCGACGGCCGGATAAACCCTTTATTATTTTGATCAGCGACCTAGCCGAATTAAAAAAGTTCAAAATTAAGCCCACTCGCTCAGTGTTAAAAATCATCAATCGGTTCTGGCCAGGACCGACAAGTATCATCTTCACTAAAAGAGTGGCCTGCCGTCTGCCGGCCTCGTACCGGCTGCGTCAGTTATTAAAAAAGACTGGACCTCTGGCGGCGCCTTCAGCTAACCCCGAAGGTCGGCCGCCAGCGACCACGATCGCTCAAGCCAAAAAGTATTTCGGCGCTCAAGCCGATTTTTATCTGACTGGCGGCCGAATCAACAAAAAATCATCCAGACTGATCGCCATCAAAAACGGCAAAATCATAGTCATCAGAGAATAAATTTCAAGATTGTGGAGCCGCCGCGCCGTGGCACTTTTTGTATTTTTTGCCGCTCCCACACGGGCAGGGGTCGTTTCGGCCAACTTTTTTACCCGCTGAAGTTTTAACTATCTCAATCTTACGCGAGGTCGAACCTTGAGGTAGTGCACCTTCGACCATCTGTCTGACGGCGGCGGCAATCGTCTCAATCATTGTCGCTTCCATGGTCTTAAAAAGCCGCAAGCCCTCGCGCTTGTATTCGACAAAGGGATCGCGCTGGCCGTAAGCGCGCAGGTTCACTCCCTGTTTTAAATATTCCATCGCCTCCAAATGCTCCACCCATAGTGCGTCCAGAGCGCCCAACATTATCCGCCGCAAATCCTCAACGGTCACCGACGGCGGTGGGTCATAATCTTTAAGCAGTTCGCTGAGAGTCTGACGATCGCCTAAAAGAATTTGCTCCCGGCGGCCATAAACCAGCGCCCGCTGGTGATTCAAAACATTGTCGTATTCCAAAAGGTGTCGCCGCAAATCAAAATTCAGACCTTCGATCTTTTTTTGCGCGCTCTCGATGGCCCTGGCCACCAAACGATGCTCAATCGGTTCGACCTCAGGCAAACCGAGCCGTGTAATCATATTTTTGACCGTCCCGGAAACGAAAACTCGAGTCAGGGTATCTTCAAAGGACAGGAAAAATTGGGTCGTCCCGGGATCACCTTGGCGGCCGGCCCGGCCGCGGAGTTGATTGTCAATCCGGCGCGCCTCGTGCCGCTCGGTGCCAAGAACAAAGAGCCCGCCGAGCTGCTTAACCATCTCGTATTCGGCCAGTGGCGCCGCGGCGCCGCCCAACTTAATGTCTACGCCACGACCAGCCATGTTCGTGGCAATGACCACGCTCCCGGCCTTACCGGCCTCAGCAATAATCGCGGCCTCCTCCTCGTGATTTTTGGCGTTCAAAAGACAGTGCGGTACGCCGGCCTGCCGCAGATAAATTGAGAGCGCCTCGTTCTTCTCTATTGAGATGGTACCGACGAGCACCGGTTGACCGCGCGCCTGGAGTTCTTTGATCTTCGCCACGACCGCGCGGTGTTTGCCGGCCTCGGTTTGAAAAATCAAATCCGTCAGGTCGGTGCGGGCGCTCGGCTTATGGGTGGGCACGGCCACCACTTCCAAACTGTAAACCTTGCGGAATTCCTCGGCTGAAGTGGCGGCGGTGCCCGTCATCCCCGCCAACTTCTGATAGAGTTTAAAGTAATTTTGAAGCGTGATACTGGCATAAGTTCGTGATTCCTCCTTCACCGCCACCCCCTCTTTGGCTTCGATCGCCTGATGCAAACCATCAGACCAACGTCGGCCCGGCTGGAGCCGGCCGGTAAATTCATCCACAATTACAACCTCTCCGCCCCGCACCACGTAGTCGCGGTCGCGGAGAAAAAGCGCCTTGGCCCGAACGGCCGTTTCCAAATGGTGAACGTATTTAATGCCGAGGTCGGTGTAAATGTTGCTCAAACCCAACTTCTGTTCAGCTCTGGCAATGCCGCTTTCGGTAATAACCGCGGCCTTATGTTTTTCATCCACGGTGTAATCCGCTTCGGGCTTGAACGTCTCGGCCAAGCGCGCAAAACTTTTATACAAACTGCCGGACGGCGCCACTGGTGCGGAAATGATCAGGGGCGTCCGCGCCTCATCAATCAACACCGAGTCCACCTCGTCAATGATCGCGAAATGGTGCTTCCTTTGGACCATGTCCTCCGGCCGGTAAGCCAAATGATCGCGGAGATAATCAAAACCAAACTCATTGTTTGAACCGTAAGTGATATCGGCGGCGTACGCCTCCCGGCGTGAACATGGTCTTAAAAAATCGTAAACGATTTGGAAAGAACCAAGAGTATCGCGATTGGCATCCGCTGCCGCGGCGGGAACGGCATCGTAACAATACGACGCCTGATTATTGATCACGCCAACCGACAACCCCAGTAAATTGTAAATCTGTCCCATCCAGACAGCGTCGCGCCGAGCTAAATAATCATTAACGGTAACGATATGCATCCCCTCACCGCCCAAAGCATTCAAATAAACGGCTAGTGTCGCGACCAGAGTCTTGCCTTCGCCGGTCTTCATTTCGGCGATCCGGCCGTCGTGAAGAATAATGCCACCAAGCAACTGGACATCGAAATGGCGCTCGCCGAGAGTTCGTCTGGCGGCCTCGCGGACCAGAGCAAAGGCCTCGGGGAGAAGATCATTGAGTGTGGCCCCAGCGGCGAGACGCGCTTTCAAACCAACAGTTTTCTCTTTGAGGGTCTGATCCGGCAAAGCCATCAACTGTGGTTCTAGAACGTTAATTTGCGCGGCTCGCGGCGCGATATTTTTTAAGTAGCGCAAACCATCGTCGCCAAAAAACCTTGATAAAATAGACATAATTTTGACAGTCTAGCACATAAAAACAGAATCCCCTACGAGGGGATTCTGTAAACTGATAAAGAATGGGGCTAGCGGCGTTTCTTGCCGCCCTTCCGACGTTTCGAAGTCTTTTTCGACTTCTTCGCCGCTTTTCTTTTCTTAGCCATGATGAAATTATTTTAGGGGAGAAAAATTCTAGTAATATCAATCGACCAGATTTAAGTTTTACCGACGACTTAATTATCGCGCGAAAAAAAATTACCCACAATGTTTTTTTACACCAAATGTGGATAACTTTTCTACTTCCGCAGAGTCGGAGAACGAAAACCGATCAAGGAGATAATCACCGTACCCGCCAGGGTAACCAACAAAATATAATTAACATTCAGATTCACTGTTTTGATCACAATATAAGTCGTGGCAATCCAGATGATAATAAGCGACAGCGCGGTCCAGGGGTATTTCATTTTATAATTTCTTTAATCTTCTCAATAATCGGAGGCAATTGCGTCTCCGCTTCTTCAATAAACCTTTTAATGCGCGCGAATCTTAAATCAAGGTATTCATGCACTACTAAATTTCTCAATTCGGCAAACTCCGCCAATTTTTCAGCTGCCTTCTCATCGGTAAAAGAAATCGCAAATCGTTTGATTGTCTCGTTATAGGTCTGCGGCACATCTTTTTTCTCGGAGGCAAGAATGACCTTTGCAATATCAATTAAGCTCATTACAACATTTTCTACCCAGCGCTCAATCTCTCGCCGCTGGCTTCGGTTTTCTTGGTACTCCTTCCACGAGAGGTTCTGAAATTTTGGAAAATCGGCAAACTCGTTTTCAAGAAACGTTAAATGCTCCGCAAGAAATGCCCTGGCTTTAGGGGTCAGCGACGCGGCTTGTTGTCTGATATCCCAAAATTCTTTCACGAAATTCCAGTAGTCAACGGCTTCGTAGTGAGTTTTTGAGAGCAGTTCCAGGTACAATGTTTCATCCTTGTTGGCGAGGATTTTCCCCGAATTGAGCACGTCAAATACGAGCGACGGGCGGGCGCGATTAAGAACGACGACATCAGTTTCCGCGCCGAGAAGCCGCGCCACCTCGCCAGAAATTTCACTCTCGCCTGTATACCGTTCTTTTGTTTCCAATTCTCCCTTGGTCTTCGGTCTAAAGTACACACCGATATCCCAGTCAGAATCGTTCCGTGCCCGCCCCTCGGCCCGTGAGCCGAAAAGAAACGCCATTACGACCTCGTCGCGGTTTTCAAAATATGTTTTTAGCTTCTCCAAAATTTCCTTGTTCATAATTCACTCATTTAATAAACCGACTGAACCTACTATTTTTGATAAAGTTTTATTAAGTTCTATAAAATTTACATCTATCGAACTACCGATAAAACTAACTGTCTTTTCTTTGTTAGTGTCAAAGTAATATGTGGCATCTGTATCTCCATATTTACCAACATATTTAGAATAAAACACCGATACCTTGTTTTGATTTACGAAACTTGCAAGAGAGTACCGATCTGATTCCCGATGATAATCAGTCTCAACACCAAAGGTTCCGGGCGGTGTTATGTAGTTTGCCTCCACTATTTCTTGAATTCGGTCATTTTCGGACTCTCTGCTATAAGAACTCGTTGTGTCACGTACAGACACAGATACTTTACCGGTACCAATTTGACCTTTAAGTTCACTAGGAAATTCAATAACAAAAGGAAATTCAAGAATAAGCGAGCAATATTTGCTATCACCTTGTGCACAAGCAATAATCTTCCATTCGTCCGGATATCGAAACTCAAACCCATACTCCTCATTGCGGTAAGTTTGCCAATTGGAAGTATCAACCCCGGTTTCACTATCATATATGATAGCGGCGGAAGCGGGCGGTTCGATGTTTGTATCTTCGACTACGACTGGCGGTGGAACATCGCTCGGTGGCGGGACGACACCCGCCGGCCACCAGCGCCAGACGAGCCAGCCGCCCAAGCCGAGCGCGAGGATAAACAAGAGCGCGATGAGAAGCCCGCGACTCTTGGAGGAAATCTGATTTCCACCGGAAATCAGATTTCCTGATTCCGACGCAACACCAGCCTCGTCGGCGGACAGGCTCGGTGCTGACAATGATTCTTGCGGCTGGGATGTTTGTTCGTTCATATTATTTTATTTATCTTTGTCCTTATCTAAAAACTCGACGAAATACTTGGCGAATTGCCGGAAAATGTCAGGGGCTTTTTGAATGTACTCATAGACGACTGCTTCATCTATTTTATCATAATCACGATTGTTCATAACCTTGATTATAACACAAATTATCTAAGTCTTCAGCAACTGGCGAACCTCCTGATAATCCTCGGCGTAAGCGGCAATCAGATTGATTAGGCGCTCCTTGGCCAGACTCAATTCTTCTTGCTCGGCTTCCTTCTGCGCCAACAGTTCTTCAAAACTCAGGTGCGCGGCCGCGTCCACTGTTTCTTCGAGTTTAGCTTCGTGGACCCGCGCCGTGATCAACTCCTCGGCCACACCGAGCGGATAACGATCAAAAAAGCGATTGAGTGCTTTCATAATGTTAAAATTTGGCGCCAGGCGCAGAGCAACCATATCGGAAATAATCAAAGTACGGAAAAACATAATGATCTCACGCGGCAAATAGATACTGTAGTCCCGAGCTCGGAGGATCATTTTGGAAATAACGATAGAAGAGGTCAAATGATGATAATCGCGAGAAGATTGATCTTGGTACCAGGGCGCGAGAATCTTTTCGAGATCGGCGTGCAGATTGTCGGTCATAATTTCTTCCAGTTTCTCGAGCACTTTGGCGTAACGATCGTAAGTGGTCCGATCTTTCTGCTTGAAGAGCTCCATTTCTTTGGCAATCGCACTCTTGGCGAAACGGAGGAAATGTCGGCTCGAAAAATTGAGATCGCGTTTAGCGATACCGTAGATGATTCGGAGTAGGTCGAGGCGATTCTTGCCTGCCCGCCCGATAATGCCAAAATCAAAATAACCCAAACGATTGTCCGGCGCAAGAAAGAGATTAGCCGGATGCGGATCAGCGTGAAAAAAGCCGTCGATGAAATACTGCCGCATAATGTCAAAAACGAAATAATAGGCCAGGGCTTCAAGATCAATCCGCTGATGCTCTTTAAGCTCGGCGGCATAACCGAGATTGACTGCGAGCCGCTCGAGCACTGTTTCCACTGACAAAATCTCGGACATGTATTCGCTCACCAGCACCCGCTCGGTCGAGAGCTCCGAGTAACATTTGGGGATAATGGTTTGGGGATGCTCGCTCGAGTGAGCTAAGAGAGCCAACGAATTTTTCGATTCTTCTCGGAAATCAAGCTCGCGCCGCGTGGCGGAAATAAATTCGCTGACAATATCTTGAATCTGAAAGGAATCGAAAAAACGAAAAATCGACAAGAGACCGCCGAGAAATGAGGCCAGAATAAAATCAGTTTCAAACACTTCGCGGATCCCCGGGCGCTGAATCTTAACGGCGACTGTTTCTCCTCCCGGCAAGACGGCGCGATAAACTTGCGAGATCGAGGCCGAAGCGATCGGCTGGTTATCAAATTGCTGAAACACTTTTTCCGGCGGCGCGCCAATCTCGGCGATAAAGACCTCGCGCAAGGCCGACCACGGCTGCGGCTCCACGCGCGACAGGAGATTGAGCAGCTCGTTGGCGTAAGCCGGCGGGATGAAATCGTGCCGGAGCGAAAGGATCTGACCAAATTTCAAAAACGCGCCGCCGGCGCGCTCGAAAAACATCCGAAAACGTACCGGCCGAGAGGTCCGCCAATCAAACGCCAGCCGCAAAATTATCAGCTTGATTTTAATCAGCCGCTGAAAAAAACGAAGCGTCCGACTAAGCCACATCTATTTAGAACGAAAACCGATCAGAGCCAGAATCACAGTAATCGCCATCAAAAAGACGAAAAACAGCTCCGGATCCGGCAGACGATTAGAGACCATCAAAATCGAAGCGGAAATCCAGATAAAGAGAATGGCGACCGAGGTCCAAGTGTAACGCATAATTTAGAATTGATTAAATCGGCATGCCTGCCCAGATGTCGCCGGCGGGTGCGAGCTCCAAAAGCTAAATGTCTTAATGTGAGTGCGACCGCCGGCGGCAACTCGGCACGATCGCCTGTATTATAGCTCTTCGGCGTCCATAGACGCAAATCCCGCCGAAAGGCGGGACTTACGCAAGACATCTATATTCTTGGAGCTCTGAACAGCTTGCGCCGCTCAAAAGCACCCACGTTAGCCATTATACTTACGGCCGAGTTTATGTCAATCTCGATTGGGGATTACTGCCCGGTTAGAGATCGCAATTGAGCTTGCAACAAAATCGCTAACTGCTCCAATAGTTGCCGAAGTTCGGCTTGCAGGATGGCCACGGCGGCAGTCTGAAATTCAGGAATCGGCGCCGGCCCGATTTGGCCGCCAAACACTTCAGCCAGTTTGGCGCGGGTTCTGGGACCAACAATGCCATAACCGTTATCTTCTTCACTCGCGATCACGGAATATTTAAGCTGGAACTTGCCCACTGCCCGGCGAGACAAATTACCGAAAAAGTCTGTCTCATTGCCCGGCGAGCCAGCGTCAGAAACCGCCACTAAGGTTTCCGGATCAGAATTTAGCAACTCCTGCAAACGTTTAACATCCTCGCCAACCATACCAAACTGCAAGGTCCGATTAAAGACCGGCGAAACCGCCAAGGCCACGGCTGACGGTTGGGCCACAAACGGCGGCGGAATCACTGGCGGTACCACGACTGGCGGGACTGGAGGAACCGCTGACGGAGTCGCTGGCGGCGGTGTTGAACCACCACCGCCACCGCCGCCGGTACTACCACTGCCACTCCCGGACCCGGAACAAGTAAGGGTTGTATCAGGAGTCACGGTAACATTTATGTTGATACCGGAAAGCGCCTTAAACTCAACTACTGAAGCACCAGTATTGCATTCATCAGCCACAACATAAGCCGAGGTTGGGCTAACAGAATGATTAAGCTTGTATCTATTGGGTGACGACACTCGAATTGACGACAATCCGGTGCCAGAAGAAACTAGAGTCACTACAAAATTGCTAGCATTGACAATTATAGACTCTAACACCGCACTCGAGGTCGTGACATCGAGAGTGGCTCCGCCAGCGGTAATTTTCGCGTCTGTGGTTAAAGTAACATCATTGTAAGCGGCAAAACCGGCTAACGGCAAAGAAAATAAAGTCAGACACAAAAAGATGATTAGATAGGCATTTTTCATGAAGATTATAGGGCGAAAGAAATTACCGTACTGCCATCCAGGACCAAGTCGCCGCGGCCGGATTAACCGCGGTGCCTTGACCACCGCCGTAATTATAAGCACTTACCTGAATCGTATCAGCCGCTGTCGTGGAAGCGCTAGTGAAAACAACGTGATTCTCTAAACTGGCCGGAGTAACAAAAACTTTGTCACCCAGATTAACTCCGGTCGCTGTGCAGTCAGCTGAGGCCGTACTGCTAGCTGTAATATTGGGCAAATTGACAGAACAAGTACCAAAATACAGTTGAGTAATACCTGATCCGGTGGCCCCAATTCTCATGCCGAGACTTGAAGTAGTCGTTCCAACTACCCCTAAAGCCACATATGGCGTACTACTGGCAATGCCAACCCTATCATTGGTTCCATCAACGTACAGCATGTTGGCTTGACCGTCACTTTCCACCCGGAAGTCAAGCGCCCCGCTGTTTTCGTTAAAAACTGAAGCGCCAAAAGTCGTAAATCCGCTTGTAAACAAGGCAGTGGTTGAAGCCTGCAGCGTCCCGGTGAATAAATTAACATCCGTTGCCGCATCGCCAAAAGTCGAATTGCCGTTGACGGTTAAAGTGCCATCAGTTGAGATATTGGTACTAATAGTACTCGCGGCATAGGTAAAGAAGGCAAAGACCAAAAGACAAAGTAAAGACGAAAATAACAGACGTGGGAAACCCTTAAGAATATTTTTGATCATTTAATTTCTAGTTTGATTTTTAATTCACCAATTCGACCAGCTTAGATAAAAGCTGTTTAGCAAATTATACTCTCTAAAGAAGGGGGGGGGTGAACTGCCAGTGTGGATAACTAAAATCTGTCTAACGCGTTTATTGAGGCAAAGGATTCCGGCCGGCGCGGATTTCGCGAATTACCCGTTCAACCTCTGGCTGATAAGCAGGGTTTAATTCACCCACCTTCTGAAATTCAACCACTGCCTGCTCGCGTTGGCCCGCGTAAAAATATGATAGGCCAAGCGAACCGCGGTAATCGGCGTTAGTCGGCGCCAGAGCCACTTTTTCTTGCCATAAAGCTATTAATTTATCGAACTGTTTTATCTCCACATACATATTTATTAAGTAATCCCTGGCCTGATCAAAACCGGGCGCCAACTCATAGGCCTCACGGAAAATCTCCAGGGCGGCGGTTTTATCACCCTTAGTCAAATACGCCTGCCCAAGTTCAAAAAGAATGGCCTGCTTGGTCGGCGACAATTCACGCGCTTTTTCCAAACGTTCGAGCGCTAAATCAACTTGTCCGATCCGAAGATAAAATGAACCGGCAAATAGATAGTAACGAGCATTCCACGGCGCGCGTTTGATCTCGGCCTCTAAACGTTCAGCCGCGAGATTGATAAATTTTTGTTTTAGAGCAATCGGTACATCTTGATTCCGGGCAAGCGACAAAGATAATGGCATCAATTGCTCGGTCGCCTCGGCCGAACCGAAAGTGTTGTAGGCGAAAACGCGCTCGAAACGTTTGAGACTTTCTGTTGGAGCACGTTGCAAACTTAAAGCACTAAGCAAAGTCCGTGAGGCCAACGCCGGTTTCAAATTGACAAAGTAAAAAACTATCACCAGACCAATGACCGCGGCGATCACGCCAGCAGTCGCCAGCCAACGCGACGTTGACGCCATAAAATACTGCTTGACCCGTTCTGACCAATCAATCGCAAATCTCGTATGCAGGTAGGCCAAAAGACCAAAAAATAGTAAGAGACTCACGAGTTGGTCAAAGACAAAAAAGTTGTGAAGAAAGTAAGCAGCGAGCAGGCCGACAATTATCGCCTGCTCACTAACCCTGAACCCTCCCCCACCCCTAAGTTTGAAAAGATAGTAGATCACGACAACGAAAAGCATCAAGTAAGACAATAGGCCTAAAATACCGGCGGCGATCAACCAGTCGAAAAAAACGTTATGGGCGCGGTCAAACCATTGCTCTTGATCATACATCAACGGATTGTAATATTTGTTGAAAACCACAATGAAATTCTCCGGCCCCCAACCTAAAACCGGCCGCGCCTTGAATCCCTGCCAACTCATGTTCCAAACCATGAAGCGCGAGCGAGTAGTCTGCTCGGTCAGTGAAATGTCCGCTAGACGTTTGAGGGTGGCGCTATTTTGTACCAGAGTTGTGTCTTTGACCGTTAAAAATCCGCTGATCAAAACTAAAACCGCAATCATCAAGCCGGAAGCCAAGCGCCGCGCGCGAGTCGCGCGCGGCGAAAATAAAAACAGCCAGACGGCGGCGATCAGAACGCCGCCGACCAAACCCAAAATTGCGCCGCGAGTTTGAGTCTGAAAAAGCACGAGCAGATCAAGAATCAATAATAGTAAATAACCAGCGCCGGCCAAACGTTGGCTTAATTCTTTCCGCCAGCGGCCGGCATTAAGCAAACGGGAAAGTAAAAAACTCAACAGGAAAATATGGAATAATACATAGACCGCCAGATAAGTGGCGTTGCCGAGCGTGGCGTCCACGCGCGCGCCGCCTTGATGAATTTCCAGTTTGCCGGCAAGCTGCAAAAGCGAATAGACGCCGATCACCGCGTTAACGACCAGCGAGCTGTGCAAAAACCAGCCCCAGAGTCGTTCGGTTTTCATCACCGAAACCAAAATCAGAAAAAAAGCGAAAAGATGCAGATAACTCACCAGACCCTCCATCCGCTCGTAATTTGACCAGAAACTGCGGTAGGAGTTTACACTGAACACTGTGGCCAGAATCAACACAATAATGAACCCGGCCGCGGCCTTAAAAATCCAGGACGATCGCGGCCGATAGCCCGGATCGCGTAAAGCCAAAATCAACCACAAGCTAAAAATCACTTCGATAATAATCCGAAAAAAGAACCCCTTACCAGTGATGAAGGGGAAAAAGAGTGATTCAGACACTAAGAGCGGCACGGCTGTCAGCACGATGAGCCCGACCGTAATTGCCCATTTCAAAATAGAATTTAATGACATCGTTACCTCAGTATAACATAGGTCAAAAATAAAAAACTTTTAAGTCTCTGGGCGATTACTTATAAAATGGGCACACAAACCCGGCGTACGCGCGACGATGAACACAGCAGCACCGAGCGCTGAAGGGAAATCAAAGGCGCAGAGTGCGACCGCAATCGCACCGTCGATATTAAACGGCAAGTCTTTACCAGTGACCTGCTTGAGTGTTTGTCCAAGAGAGCAACCGGCCTTGATATATTCTTCACCTAAACTGTGAGCTTGCAGGGTAGTTAAGATTAATTCCGCCCGCGGATCTACCTTAGTATAAAGTCGATGGCCAAAACCAGGCACCCGTTCTTTTCGTAAAAGATAATCCCGAATAATAGTCGCGGCGGACACATTTCCCTTTACCATTTGATACAAGATCGGCATCAAGGCTTCCTGCGCTCCACCATGAACATGATCGATTTCTTTGATCCCGGAGGCGACTGCCTCGCTTATCGGATGACCGGCTTTGGTCGCCGCGATAGTCGCCTTGGCCGATGGCGTCTCGGATCCGTGATCGATTGAGAGATTAAGAATTAGTCCAAATACTGCCAGTTCGGCGGCGGTGGGCCGGCGTTCCGCCAAGAGCCAAAAAATCATCTCGGCGAAATGAAGTTTTTGACCGACATCAAGCTGTAGTTCATCGCCAAAATATGATTCTTCATCTCGATGAGAGACTAGCAACGCCATATTTATATTCTACTTACCCAGAGCTTCTTTAACTAGCTGGCTGACCTCGTCGAAATGCTTCACCACTCGAATACCGGCCGCGGACAGCACTTGTCGCTTGTGCTCGGGCCGACCGCGGCCACCTTCAATCAAAGCACCTGCATGGCCAAATTGCACCTCCGAGGGAAGACGCGAGGCAAACTCTCCGGCGATAAAAGCAATTACAGGTTTCTTCACTGCGCCAGACTGGACGGCAACCGCGGCCGCCTCTTCATAAGTACCGCCCAATTCTCCAAAAATGACTGAGGCGGCTGTCTCGGAATCACTTTCGAGTGCTTTGAGCCAGTCAACAAAATCGCTACCAATAATCCGATCACCACCGATACCTACCGCCCAACTCACCCCCAAACCATTCTGTTTAAGATGCAAGCTTATTTCCGAAGTCATCCCGCCTGATTTAGAAATAACCGATATGTTACCCGGGGTATAAACTCTGTCTGGATTATTGCCGCCAATCGCTCCGATTTTCAATTTCCTCTTAGGATTAATCAGACCAACTGAACTCGGACCAATAATCGTTGCCTGATGAGTTTTAGCTAAACTGATAATGGTAGCCGTATCACGAGTTGGTACCTTTTCCGCACCGATAAGAATAAATTTTATGCCAGCCTGAAGCGCTTCTTGAACTGCCGCTAAAGTAAAAAGCGGTGGAACAAATTGAACACTACTGTTTACCGGACCCACTACCGCCATCGCTTCTTTGACAGTATTAAAAATGGGTACTCCTTCCAACTCTTGACCACCCTTACCGGGTGTGACGCCAGCCACTAATTGAGTACCATAACGGAGCATGGTCGGCAAAGAAGATCGACCCTCCGCTCCAGTGATACCTTGACCAATAAATCGACTGTCTGGTGGTAAAAGTAAATTCATACTCGACTGCCGTAATCTTTTGATAATTGAACTACCGCTTTGGCTGATTCAGCAATAGAAATCGTAGGACCATAAATTGTAAGATCAAAATCTTTTACTTCTTTTAACATTGCAAAGGCCTTCTCGTCATATGGTCCACCGCGGCGAATTACAATTGGAAAATCAAATTTTCGACCTAAAGATTTTTCTGCTTGCCGCAAGCCGGAAATAATTCCGGAGAGCGTTTCATAAATATCGGTAAAGTTAGCTAAGGCACCGACAATCCATAGCCCATGTAAACCCGGCTTTGATAATACAATCTTGGTTAATTTAATCACTTTCTCCCGCGGTGGATTCCCAGAATATTCAGTGTAATTTGCTGGCCGACCACCAGCCGCAATCAACGCGTCCATAGCGACCAGCGACGCCCCGCCGCCGGAAGCAAGGACAGCGATGTCACCATCAAGGTCAAGATAACTGGAACCAGCCGTCCCACGATGGTCATCTTGATCTATTTGCTTAGCGGCAATCTCCCTATCAGTGATCTGGTGTCCAGATGTCAAGCGAGGAGTATAAGCCCACTCGGGATGCCGATTGGAGGCATTATCGTCTAACTTAATTTTAGCATCAAGCGCCATCCAACCGACACTCGTCTTAACTAATGGATTTATTTCGAGCAATAGGCAATCTTGGTCTAAAAAAAGCTTAAATAAAGTACTCATCAACATGGCTGGTAAGCCGCCTATAGCCGGCAGTGAAGATATTCTAATATCTGTCTCGAAAATTTCTTTCATCTTTTCCTGCTCTTCAACTCCCGAACCACCATCAGAAGAAACAATGATCACGGGACAGCGAGTTTCTGGATTATAAGAAAAAGAAACATACCATTCCTCCTCATATTGGATCTGTTCTTCAACCAAAACATTTTTTATTAATTCACCATTGATTGATTGGCCAAAGAGACGATGCAGGGCCGGTAAAATTTCTTTTTTATCTCCAACTTTAATGATCCAGCCCGCCTTAGCCCTCTTCCCGGATAGAGTTTGGGCTTTAAGAACGCAGGGTAGAAACATCGTTACCGATTCGTTTTCCTTAGTTAACAATTGCGACTTAGGAACAGTGATACCGGCGAATTGGAGCAAAGTTTTGCCCTCGTGTTCGTAAAGAATCATAAAATTTAATGCAACAAGGCTTGTAATGTTTTATCTTACGTCTGGTTATAGTGTACGAAAATCGGTTCCCTCTGGGAGTATTGACTTTTAAACATTAATAGTGTATGTATTTAGATGGTCTGGGACGACTGTCGTCACCAGTAAATTAAGTTCTTTGAATACAGTGAATGAGGAGAATCATAATGATGGTCTACGGTGGTCTACTGTTAGAAAACCTGGTCAGACAAGATGAGTATTACAATCTGCAAATGGCCCTGTTCAACGAAGGTTTGATCGATGGACTGCAATTATTAGTCGCACACCCGTCATTTACTCCCGAACTTACCAGCCGCGACCTACGGAAAATTCTCGACCGACTGCCGACTGATCTGCAATTCATGATCCATTACGGCGCCGAGAATAGGGGTGTAGACTTTGGCCAAACACTTGATGAAAAAGGAGTCTATGCCGATCATAAAGGAGAGATGAGCTGGGCCCAGTGGAACCGAGAAACCATTGAATGGGGTATCGAGGTGGCTAAACGGTTAAATATCGCTTCTCATCATCCGCTGGGTGTGGCCCACGTTGGTTATGGTCAAAGCTCTACTGATACTGTGGCGAGAAGAAAAATCGTGGAGTTCTTGACTGAATATCCTGACCCTAGAACAGTAGCTCTGGAAAACGTACCGCCACTCGTCATCTTAGAAGAATCAGAAGCTGGGGTGACTTACAACTACTGGGGCTTCGGCGGTACTCCAGACGATATGGCGATCATGATGGATCGCGGCCATCGCTGTTTAATTGACTTCACCCATCTGATCGTGATGGTCAATCAAGCCAAGAACCCAAGATTCTCGAGGTATCTACCGAAGCTTGATCTGAAAACCGCCATCCAGCAGTACTTGGATCTACCTCACTGGCCAATTTGCCACTTCTCGGGTATTCCGCCAACCCTAATAGATAATCATGACTACATCGATGTCAAACCGCCAGCTTGTTTGCGTAAAGCAATTCAAGAGATGGATACGGTTTGCCTCGAAATACGCTGGGGATCGGATACAGCCAGACGACAGATCCAGACCTTCAAAGAGTTTTACGGGGTTTAAGAAAACTCCGATCACTTGAGCCCGACGAAAAATCAGTGTCGTTGGGCTTTTTTCTTAAAAAGTGTCCATTCCTCGAGTCCATCACATATAGTTTTAAATTGGAAACCGAGTCTATTCACAATGCGGCGTGAGGCCTCGTTGTGGCTTTTGATCTTGGCAATTGATGTTCGTCCGTTAGGAACCTTACTTGCCCCCAATCGCACCATCTCCTTGCCATAACCCTTAGCGCGCTCTTCAGGAGCGATCGTCCATGATAATTCTGTGCGAACTTCATCAATCTCATCGAGGCGAATTTGCCCGACCGGACGACCATTAACTGTAGCGATAAAAATCTGACGACGAAAATTGGTTAAACTATTCTTGAGCCAAGCGATATGCTCGTCCCAACTCACCAATTCTTGATGAATAAAGTTCTGCCGGGAAACGGGGTCATTCCGCCAATTAAACAGGATTAAGGCATCCTCGATCGTGGCTAGTCGCAATTCCATAATCTAATCTCCTTTCTTTAGCTAAGTTAGCACACCTAATCTATCTCTGTAAAATTCTAATGACTTCAAAGGCTTCAGCAAATCTCAATCCGACTTCTAAACCTCGATAAGCAGCCAGTATTTTAACGCCTTCAATTGAACGTGGGTGGGGATAAACTCGAAGTTCGTCCTGATAGATCTTTAAAATTTCCAGCTTCTGATCGATAAAATCTGAAATATCAATGTACTGCCGCGGACAAAAAGCATTGCCCCCATCTTTAGTCTGCCACTCGGTCGAAGACAAAGTTTCAAAAGCGAGGATCTTTTCAACGGGAAAACCAGGTTGAGGACGACAGGCAGTCAAAACCGCCTGAAAAGTCAAACGATGGTCAAGATTGAGATCGTAAGGATGGTGAGTGTAAACAATGGTCGGTTTCGCCGCCGCGACCGCTTTTTCAACCACTTTGGCAACTTTTAAAAGCGGCACGCTGTCAAAAGCATTATCCGGAAAATCTTCCAAAAAGAGTTTAGCGCCGAGACATTTAGTCACCTGAGTGGCTTGCCTCAAACGTTTTTCCACTTCAACGCCGGTATCCCGAGAACTTTCGCCATTGGCCAGAATCAGGATAAAAATATTATCGCCGGCCTTCTGGTGCCGAAGCAGGGTGCCACCAACCCCAAGAACTTCATCGTCGGGGTGAGCGGCAATCACTAAGATATCGTTGGTCATTAAATTAGATCATAACTTAAAAATCAATCCTTGGCTATCTGACCGTAAATTTTCGGCCATCGGATCGAATAATTTCATTTCTCGAAACATCTAGAGCACCGATAAAACCGCCGGGATAACCAGCGCCGAGATCAATGTTGATGTAACCAGTTTCAAAAGTCGGCTCCGTCCCCAAACAAGTATGCCCGGCGACGATTCGATACTGACCGAGATATTTTTTCTCGAGATTCATCTGCCGCGGCCGAACGAAATAATTTAGTTCCGTAAACTGCGGTTTAGGATCGTCTAGTTGTTCCGCCAAAAGGCCGGCGTGGGTCGCGAAGTACGGGCTGACTATTTTATAATCCTCCGACTGATCAATGATTTTTAAGTAAGCGGTCATGAGTTCTGGCCTAACCGAAAACTGACGCAAGGTTTCCAGACCGCCGTAACTTTCAATAAACTCACGCCGGGCCATCTCCTTATCTTTTAAATATTTAACCCAGACAAATTCATGATTACCTTTTAGGAAAACGCAGCGGCACTTTCCCTGAAGAGATTTTAGCAAAACTAACGTCTCTCTGACATAAGGATTTTTATCCAAGTAATCGCCTAAAAATAACAACTGGTCATCGGTTGTCGGCCGCAGAATAGACAATAGATTAATCAGGGCTTGATAGTTGGCGTGGATATCACTAACAATAAATGTTTTCATAGATCAAACGATTCCTCGATAATAATTTTCATAATCAGCTTTCAGACCAGCAAGGAGTGGGGTAAATCTAAGACCGAGCCTTTTGATCTTAGTGTTCAAACAATAGAAATCTTGGTTGGCAAATGGGAATTCTTCACTTCGCCAATTAACCCCGGTGGTGGCGGGATTAAAACCTAATCTCGCCTCCCGGCCAACAACTTTTGCCATCTCTGACACTAATTGATGCAAGGTGATTATTTCGTCGCCGGCACAGTTGAAAATTCCGCTGATCTTATTCTCCACCAAAAGCACGACCGCGGCGGCAACATCTTGGACAAAAACAAATTGGGCCTTAGCTTTACCATCACCAGGTAAAATAATTTTCTCTCCTTGTTTTATTTTAGAATAGATAAACCTCTCACGAGCTACATGATTGGCCACCCCTAAAATGTAAACGGGGCGGAGAACAACATATGATCGGCCGATTTTTTCCAGTGTCCTCTCAGCTTCGACCTTACCTTTATTATAATCTCCCCACAACGGCCAATCGCCGATTGGCATCTCCTCAACCAGGGGGAACCTTTCCGGTTTTCGGTACGAAGCCGCTGTACCAATGTGCAAGTAGAAATCAAATTTAAGTTCCCGGAAAACGCCGGCGACTTGCTGGCCATTATAAGCGCAAGTATCAATGGCGGCATCGAAATGATCGGTGATTTTAAATCCTAGATCGCGATCACCCTTAATAAATTTGGCGCCAGGTGGTGGTTCAATAATTGTTCCGCGGTTAAAAACCGTCAGATTATGACCGTGCGCCATAAGCAAATTTACGATTCGCGGCCCCATAAAACGTGAACCGCCGATGATTAAAATCTTCATGACCTAAAATAATTCTGATCAAAACGATAAAGAAAAACGTTTTCTTTCATTATCGGTGGGTGATCTATCTTTTCATCGCCGAAATATTTTATAAACAGTTCAACCTCATTACCGAAACATTGATCAGTTAAAACCGCAGTGGTGGAAAGACGCGGATTGATTTCGAAAATATAAACCTGATTCTCAAAAAACTTCAGCTGAACATTAAGGGGACCGCGCGGATCTAACTCCGCTATCACTTTTCTACAAACTGTATCTATCACCTCGTTTTTTTCAGAGACAGCGACCCGAGTGATTCCCCGTTTTAGAATAACTTTCTTTGGCACAATGCCTATAATTTTATTTTTGTTGTTGACAATCACTGAAACGGTATACTCGTCACCGGCGATATATGGTTCAACGACAATCTCACCAAAATGTTTCCCGTAGAGTTTGAGATAGCCGTCAAGCTCGGTTGGATTCTTGATAATGTGGAACTCGCGCGAACCACGGCCGTAAATCGGCTTGGCCACGGCTGGATACTTAATCTCTTCAATGTTTTCGAACGGCAAAAGTTTAGAGATGTTCTTATCCGCCAAAATCTTCATAAGATTCTTTTTGTGTAAAACTGACTGAGTAAAAACCAAGGACGGCATGACGAGCGGCGGAAGCTCTGCTTCCTCGTAAGCTTCCGCTAAGGGCACAAGTTCTTCATCGGCGCCTGGCACAATGAAATCTATCTGCCAATTACTGACCAGCTTTTTGATTTCCGGAACATAAGCCGGATCATTGCCGAAAGGCACTCGGACAAAGGGCGCCCCGATCTCTCCGGCGATGAAACTTTGATCACTGCCATCAACTAGAAAGACATTAAAACGGCCGAGTAAACGTTTGGCCAGATACTGCACGGCATTTCCACCAGCGCAAGTAAACAAGAGATTTTTTACTTTTTCCATTGATAAATTTCTTTAAGAGAAATTACTCTAATTAATTTTAGTCCAATTAAACTCTTTAGATAATCTCTTATTTCCTTGTCATAATCAATCGGGGTGATAAAAATTGCGGCTGGCGGGTTCTGAACGAGCGCTTGAGGAGATTCGACTGGTCGTTGGAAATCAGCAACATGTTTCCCCCATTTTACCTCGTCGCTGTCGAAAAGACGCGGTTCACTTTTCATTTTTAAAAGTCCCTTGAGGACCGAGCAACCAGCGCCGTAAAAACCGATTGGATTATTAGAAATTTTTTCCAACTCGTCGATTAATTTTTGGATCGACCTAACATTATTCCTTAAATTTTTCCAGAAGTCAATCGTAAGCTGTCTAGCATCGTCTGATGTCTTTCTCAACCTGACGTGACCGCTAGCGGTTTTTATGGCTGAAGCGATAAGCATCGTTCGACCGGAATGACTCTCGATCTTCATTTTGGTAAAACCGGCACTGGCTAACAATTCCGTCATAGAATCTTTAGTAAAATAATTGACATGCTGATGAGAGATGATGGATGGATCGCCGATGGCCATTTTCATCTCACAATCCGGCACCGCCATAAAAATTATTCCGGCTTGGTTTAAAACTTCAGTTATTTTCTTAAAAATCGATCGTGGATTCTCAATATGTTCTAAAACACCATAAGAAAAAACGCAATCGAATTTTTCCTGAAGCTGATTGGTGGGAAAAAATTCCTGAAGAATCCGAATCTGGTATTTTCTGGCCCCGACGACTCCTTCGTTGCCGGGTTCCAGCCCGAGAGTTAGTTTCGCACCGGACTGCTTCAACCGATAAAGCAAATAGCCGTAGCCGGCGCCGATTTCCAGAAAACTCATTTCGCTAATTTTCCGGCCGCGCGCGAGAATGGCTGACTCCAAAAGAGAGAAAACTTCGTCCCCCTGACGTTGACCGTAATCGCCTTCACCTAAGGGCGTGGACGCGTAACCACCAAGAGTATAATAGAGCTTGAGCGCTCGCCTCACTGACGCGTTGGTTTTCTGACAGATTAAACCAGACCGCCGATCAACCCTTAGCTCAAACGGCAGAAACTCGGGCAAATCGGGATGTCGTTGATCATAAAACCCGATATCGAAGGGTAAAATTATTTTTCGATCAAAGCCCATGAAAGCGGAGTCCCCATTTTGATGTCACGGCTGGCGGTTTGGCCGACAATTTCGTCGAGATATTTCGGCGCGAGGCCATGGCCCGGGCGCACCGACCGAACATTCTCCCGGGTAAATTTTTCGCCTCGCTTGATCGGTTTAGCGACAAACAACGACTTACGAAAAACAATGTTCTCGGTTTCTTTCTCGCCAGCGCTAGATTGCGGCCGGCCCATGATTGTTTCGGTCTGGCGAACCCTCTTGACCAGATCTTTGAACTCCTCCGGCTCAAGCGAGAACGCCGCGTCCGGTCCACCATCCGATCGCCGCAAGGTCAAATGTTTTTCAATAATCGCCGCGCCCGCGGCTACGGCTAAAGAATCAATCCGATTATCAAGACAATGATTTGACAGACCAGCCACCACTTCGAATTTCCGCGCCAGTTCCGGAATGGTCGCGAGATTCATTTCTTCCGGCCGGGCCGGGTAAGAACTAAGGCAGTGGAGCAAAGCCACGGCCGGTGAACCGAACTCGCGCAGGGTCTTTAGGGCCAACGCCAATTCTTCATCAGTCGCCATACCGCCCGACATAATCACCGGCTTTTTGGTCTGGCCGATTCTCTGAAGCAAAGGAATATCCACCACTTCGAACGAAGCTACTTTGTAAAACTTAACCCCGATCTGCTCCATAAAATCAACCGCGGTCGGATCAAAAACACTGGTGAAAAAGAAACGGCCCCTGGCCTCGGCCCGCTCTTTCATTTTCGGTAACCACTCCCACGGCGTAAACGTCTGCTTATATAAATCATAAAGCGTCTGACCTTTCCAGGCGTCGTTGACTTTGATTTGAAAGGGTTCAGTGTCGGAATTAAGTGTGATTGTACCGGCAGTGTAAGTTTGCGACTTAATCGCATCCGCTCCGGCGTCGGCGGCGACATCAATCAAAGCCATGGCCTGATTGATGTCTTGATGGTGATTGCCGGAAAGCTCCGCGATGATGAAGATGGGTCGTCCCGGACCAATTATTCGTGAACCAATTTTTAAAGTTTTTCTCATAATTACTCAAAATGTATTTTTACAGACTGCCGAAGCGAATAAGGGCGACACCGGCGATAATAATAATCGTGGCGAGCACCAAACGCCGTTCAAGCGAAGAATGAAAAACAAAACGGGAAACAAAAATCACAAGCAGTGTACTCACAGAAGCGATCGCCAACGGGTAGCCCGGATTAGGCGCGCGAAAGACCGCGGTCAGGCTAAGAATAT
>CAZLZS010000010.1:0-32704 GCA_964564105.1 uncultured Candidatus Saccharibacteria bacterium | reverse complement strand
AAAATTTGACAAACTCTGTATCAATATGGTAGCTCTTTAAACAGAACGGTCTTTGATAACCAAGAATTGCTGCGTGGCCAGCGTTGGCTGTCAAAGAATCTACTAAATCGGAGAAACGAAATGAGAAAGAAACGACAGCCGAGCCAGAAGTACACCCCGGAGCAAGAGGCGTATCTAAAACAGGTTGATCCGCCCTTAAGTTGGTTGAGGGCCGATCGGGCGCGTCTGGAAACCGTGGCGCAAGAATTCAACGAGCGTTTCGGCACTAGCCGTAGCGCTCGGGCCCTGGTTCTGAAGCAACGACAGTTGCTTGGATTGGCGCCATCGCGTAAGCAGACAAAACGAGCGGCACGCCTGACGTTAACGAGAAACAGCAGGCACTCGGTTACTCATTACACCTCGGAAATGGATCAGCTCATCGTTAACCTGGCCCAGAATCGAAAGCTTGATTGGCCTAAGCGTACCAGATGGTTCAATCGAACCTTTGGTACGGCCACAACCCCTAAAGCTCTGCGCGAGCATTATTACGGGAAGCTCCATCGGCGGATCGAACGAAATAGTTTGGTGCCGCACGGTTTCCGGGTGATGGTCGGCGGCAGAATCGTCTGGCAGGGGAAAGAAAGACCCGCGGTGACGATTGAAGAGACTAAGATTCTCGGCACGCTCTAACCCCGATTCCGAAACTGCTAGTAACGAAAGGAGGATGTGAATGGATAATGATAATCTCGCTTTAAGGATCAACGAGTATATGACAGCGAATAAAGTACCGTCTCTGGCGGCTTTCGGCCGATTGCTCGCCACCGTGCCCGGTGGCTCGTCGGTTGATCGAAGCACGGTTCGTAGCTGGGTCGCGGAAGGGCGAAGGCCAAGAAAAAAGACACACCTCAAGGCCCTGAAAGAGTTATTGGACGCTCGGCCTGCTAAAGTAGCTCAAGGATTATCAGAGCTTAGACTCGAAGTGGCGGCGGCCAAGATCATTGATTTAAACTTTGTTTTGCGCTGGCTCTTACTCGATGCCTCTCAAGAGAATCGATGGTGGGTACGTGACAGACTGGGTCAGGAATTCCAAGATTTCGTGGATCTGGCCCGGGCGTTCACTAACGAGAAAATGCGCGACAAGGTGCTGGAAGAAGACGGACTTCGTTTACAGAAAGGAGGCAGTAATGCCCGAAACAATCGAAACAGCAACTAGGGGCCAGATGCCGGTTGGTTTCCATACCGGCAACATCATTATGTATCTGGCCGAGAAATACGGCACCTTAACCCAAGTCATCAAAGAGTTGGTGCAAAATCAAATCGACGCCAGGGCGAAGCGGGCGAGGATCGTGCTTAATTGCAAACAGCGCAAACTGCAGGCTTATGACGATGGCGTCGGCGCCTCAATTGGGCAAATGCAAGAACGAATTGCTAGACTCGGAGCGCGAATGAAATCAATCGACGACATCGGCGAGAAGGGCATTGGTAATCTCGCCGGCATCGGCATTGGCGATCAGTACCGTTTGATCACCAGGCCGCGCGACGAGAAGCCGCGCCCGCGCTTTTTCCGTCTCTGTCTGGACCGGCAAGCGGTCAAGGCACAAGCCGAGGTCAATTTCGACTACGAAGTTCTGGATTACGGCTTTACCTTTTCTGGCGAGAATGCCGGTATGTCAACCTTTGTCGATATCCAGCAACTGGAACCGACGGCGCTCAAAATCTTGAGGCGTGATGACAATCCAGCGAAAACCATCGCCGAGGAAATCACCGCCGCCTATTCATCGAAGATCCAGCAGACCGGGATCCATATCCGAGTGACAGTGATTGATCACGACGGGATAGAGAAAACGGTTTCCGTCGAACCAATCGAATTTCCTGGCCGTCGCGAGGAGGTGCTCATCGAGACGCCGCGCGGCACCGTCTGCTTCATTATCTACCTGACGCATCGGGTCAACAAAAATCCGATCGTCTTAATCGATCATCAAGGCCGTTACTCTTTCCCTCTGCGTCAGCTTGAAGAAAGCTGGTCGGATGTGGCTGATTTTTTTGACAGCGGCCACGTGCAGGGACGGATCAGGGTGGACTTTTGCACTCTGACCGGAGACCGGAAGCGCTTCGAGTACAATTCTGATCTCGAACGCTTCCACGAGGCGGTCTGCCAGTTCGCCGAACACTACGGTCGGCCCTGGCTCGCTCGCTTGCGCGAGCAGTTCAAAGCCGAACGGCTGTCAGCCCTGGCCGAAAGGGTGATTCAGAACTTGGAACGGACCATCCTCGCGTCTCACCGCGATCTTTATCGCGAGATGCTTCGCGGGGTTGGTTTAGACCCAAGTACTGGTCAGATAGAGGCCGTTGGGGTGCCGAAAAACCAGCGGAGGAAAACCAATGAAGTTCCTCCCCTGACGGCACCGGCGCCTCAACCGACCGGGTCCAACCCGCCTCCCGACAAAACGAGAACGCCCCGGACGCCGTCAGTCACTAAGAGCGGGGTGGAAAGCAGCCAATCGCGTAAGAAAGTGCGGGTGGCTGGTCAAACCGGCCTTGTCATCATCTTTCGTGAAGGTGATGAAGTGAGCGGCAACAAGTGGCGAATTCGCCTCGGTCTCAATGGCGATGAAAAAGGCTGCATGGTTTTTAACATCGCCCATGCTGATTTCACCGCCGCGGAGCAGAAGGGCGACATGGCCCTGCGTCAATACATGTCGTATCTGGTAACCGTGGTCCTGGCTCAAGTTTTTATGTCGGCCGAGGAAGCTCAGACCTTCCACCGCTGTTCCGAAGATTACATGCTTCAATTCTTGGATGCGTTTTTGGTCAAGCCGGGTGCCTGAGCACCTAACTTTGATCAAAGATCAAACAAAACCCCGCCAGGGTCTAACCTGGCGGGGTTTTTCATTTCGTTTCTGGTTTGCTTGCTAGACTTCCTCGTCTTCCGCTAAATCCTCCTCGTCTTCCTCCTCTGCCTTCTCTCCGTCTGCGGCGTTCTCGCCCATACCCGGGGTCTCTTCTTCATCACCGGCGCCATCGGTGTCCGCTAGAGTCTCGTCGAGTTCGTTGTCAAAATCCATATTTATTTTATTTGAATTAAGTCCGACCTTTTAATGCTTTGCGAAACCCCTATTTTTTAGCATACCGAGATTTTTTTGCAATAGTCTGGAGGGCGGGGGCTTGTGGATAAACTGAGGTGGCGCGGCCGGCGCCGGTCAGGGCAATAGCCAGAGCGTCCACCTCGTCGTCCCAACTACGCTTTTTTTTAAAGCCCAGCAGACGCTCGACCATATATTTGACTTGTTCTTTGCTGGCTTGGCCGTAACCAGTCAGGGCCATTTTAACCTCCAGCGGAGTCAAACTGATTACCGGCACCTTGAGCCGATGCGCGAGGTAGAGGAGGGCGCCTCGGACCTCGGCCACGGCCATAGCGGTTTTCCGATTGCTGGCGAAAAAAACTTTCTCCAGAGCCAAAAGATCGGGTCGGTGTTGCTCGATGATTTTTTCTACTTGATTAATCAGATGATAGAGTCTTTGTTCAAACACTTCGCCCCGCGGACTGGTCAGACAGACGGAATAGATGATTTTATAATTTTGTTGAGTCGAGCGCTCAACGAGCGCCAGACCCAAGCGGTCATAACCCGGATCAATGCCCAGAATTTTCATCAGTAGTATCGCCCGTCGCATCGTGCCAAAGGTTTTGCACCTCGTCATATTTTTCGAGTGCGGCTAAGAGTTCATTGAGCTGAGCCTGTTCCTCTCTGGTTACCGGCCGCGGAGTTTTGGGTCGCCAGCCGTCAGCCGTTTGTTCAAAGGCCCAAAGCGCGGCCCCGGGCGAGGCCAGCGCCGCGCCGTGCGCAGCGAGAAGGTGTTTGATCTCCTGGCTGGCGCGATTTTTATTGCTGGTGAGAACATTAATAATCAGAGCGATGCCGCCCGGGCCGTAAGCTTCGTAATTTACTTCTTCGAGATTCACTCCGGTTTCGGTCGCGGCCCTGATCGCGCGCTCGATGTTGTCGCTTGGCAGATTCGCTTCCCGCGCCCGGGCGATCGCGGCTTTTAAACCAGCGGCGTTACGATCACCGCCCGTTTTCTTCGCCGCCCATTGGATTTGTTTGGCCAAAAACGAAAACCGCCGGCTCTTGACCGAGTCCGCCGCTTCTTTTTTCCGCTTAATTTGCGTCCACTTATTGTGCCCGGCCATTTTAGTTAGATGGTAGCTTTTAGCTTATAGATTTAAGTTTAACAAAGAGGTAAAATTCTGAGTCCTTGACAAAGATAGTAATCTAGGCATGATAGATACGGGCTTGAGGTTTTCTTGATGCTCGTCGCCCTTGATTGGGGATTCCACCAAGTCGCACTTCAGTGATTCAGTAATAACCCTTTTACTTTTAGAGGTGTCGTGGGGTTATCACTGACCCTTTCAAGATGCGCGGATCAAGTTCTCCGAAGCCTGGTCGGGATGTTCATAAGTTTTCATCCCGACCTTTTTATTTGTTCAACACTCGGTGTTGAATCCTCCCAGCCGCTATCATTATGCTAGCACGTAGCTGGGGAGTTTGTCAATTGATTTTTTTGAGATAGAATATATACTAAACTTACATTCGGCAATGCTTCTTTGATTTTCTGAAAGTCGTGGCTGTCAATCAGATTTCTCTTTGCGACACTAGCGGCGGTTTATGTTTGCCGCCATGTAGCCGCTCTTTAAGTTTGATCCATTCAAGAAATCTTTTTAGCCTCCGGCTATTTTATCAGTTTTACTGAACGAAAGTAATTAACCCAAAACAAAAGAAAAAGCCCCGAACCGCTAAAGCAATTTGTTTTGCCGGTTGGTTGGCGCAGGATGACCCAAGTGCGCGTAGGCCTTGGGCGTGGCAAGGCGACCGCGCGGCGTGCGGTCGAGGAAGCCCAATTGTATGAGATAGGGCTCGTGGACTTCGGCAATCGTGGCTTCTTCTTCGGCCGTGGCCGCGGCCAGCGTGTTTAACCCTACCGGACCGCCGCCGAATTTCTCGATCAAGGTCAGCAGCAATTTTCGGTCAGCCGCGGCCAGGCCCATTTGATCCACCCCGATTAGATTAAGGGTTTCCTCAACGATCAATTCGTCAACCAGCCTTTTTTTGATCTGGGCCAGATCGCGCGCTCGTTTTAGAAATTGATTGGCGATCCGCGGGGTAAAACGGCTCCGCCCGGCAATCGCCCGGGCGGCGCGCGGTTCAATTTTGATGCCTAAAATTTTTGCCGATCGCTTAATGATTTGCTGGATTTCCTCCTCACTGTAAAAGTCAAGCCGGAAGGTGCCGCCGGAAAAGCGCGAGCGCAAGGGACTGGATAAGAGGGCGATTCGGGTGGTGGCGGCGATAAGGGTAAAGGGTGGCAGGTCGAGTTGGATCACTCGCGCCCCGGGGCCCTTGCCGATGATGATATTCAATTTGCCCGATTCCATCGCCGGGTAAAGCACCTCTTCAATCAATTTATTCAGCCGGTGGATCTCATCAATAAACAAAATGTCGCCCGGCGACAAGTTGGTGAGAATTGACGCCAGATCGCCGACTCGCTCAATCGCCGGTCCGGAAGTGACTTTGATTTGAGTCGCCAGCTCTTTGGCGATTAGGTAAGCGAGCGTGGTTTTACCGAGGCCCGGCGGGCCGTAGAACAGGAGATGCTCGGGCGGGTGTTGCCGTTCCTGGGCGGCTTGGAGTAAAATCTTTAAGTTCTGTTTGATGTTCTCCTGACCGATATATTCTTCCCAGGCGGTTGGTCGGAGCGATTGATCAAGAGTCCAATCGCTTATCGTTCCAGACGCTGGATTATTTTGGTTACTTGACTTCTTTTTCATTTTATGCTAGGATCGTATTCGAGGTCATAAACCTCTAAGCAACTAAACTTTTGGGTTTAAACGGGTGTTGGTTAAAGGACGTTTTGGTTTCTTTTCGCTCTGGCGAGGGGATTACTGGGTCTATCCTTAGACCGACGCCTCACTTGGGGCTTTTGAGCGTCAAGGCTTGCTTAGAGGTTTATGACCTCGATTGGTATTTGTCAAAGAATCTCAGCGTAGAGATCGACCACTCGCCCAAGCTCGGTCAGAGCCGTGATTCCGTCAAGAACTTTCAATAATCCATCTTCCCGCAGGTCCAGGAGTCCGGTTGCGTCGGCCAGATGTTTGATTTCCCGCTCACTTGGGTTTTTAAGCAAGAGTTCGGCAATCGCCGCGTTCATCACTACGGCCTCGAAGATGCCGATCCGACCGGCAAAGCCAGTGCCGTGGCACGAGGGGCAGCCGCGGGGTCGCCAGAGGGCGGTTGGCCGCTCCCGCGCCTCGGCCGGCCGTTTTTTTGCCAGGGCTTTGAGAATCGCGCCGATCAGAGCCTGTTCTTTGTCTGAGGGTGGGTAGCTCTCGCGGCACTCGGGGCAAAGTCGTCGCACTAGCCGTTGAGCCAGGGCAATGTTTAAGGCCGCCTCGATAATTTTCGGATTTACGCCCAAGTCAACGAGGCGCGGGATGGTGCCGGCGGCATTATTGGTGTGGAGCGTAGAGAGCACGAGGTGGCCGGTGAGCGAGGCATTGATGGCGATTTTCGCCGTTTCCGCGTCACGGATCTCGCCGACCATGATGATGTCTGGGTCCTGCCGCAAGGCCGAGCGCAGACCGACGAGGAAGGTGTATTTTTTGTCCAGGTTGACTTGCGTTTGGTTAATCCCCGCCAAATGGTATTCAATCGGATCTTCAATGGTAATGATTTTTGTGTCCGCGGTGTTTAAGACGCGGAGGATGGCGTAGAGAGTGGTGGTTTTACCCGAGCCGGTCGGGCCGGTGAGGAGGATCAAGCCGTTTGGTTTAGCGATTTGCTCTTTGAGCGTCTCAAAAAGTTTTTGTTCCATGCCGAGGTCAGCGAAGTCCACCACGAGCGTCTCCGGGTTCAGGAGTCGAAGGACGATTGATTCGCCGTAGGCCCCGGGCAGGATCGCGGTTCTGACTTCAATATCATTTTGTCCCAGACGGATCGAGAAACGCCCGTCTTGAGCCGTAGTTTTGATGTTTAATTTTAGACCCGAGACCAGTTTGACGCGCGAGAGCAGGGGCCGAAAGATCTTCCGATCGAAAAAAGTAAAGTCGTTTAAGACGCCGTCGAGCCGATAACGGAGGCGTAGACGCGTTTCTTCCGGCTCAACGTGGATGTCTGAAGCTCGGGCGATGATGGCGCCGGCGAGGATGATCTCCAACAGATTCGTTACCCCGCCTTGTTTGAGAGTCAGCGCGGTTTCGGCGTCGAGCCGGGCGCGGATACTGTCTAAATCGTTAATTTCTTGGATAAAGGTGTTGATGGCGGCGCTGGCGATGTCGATGACGCCGGCTTCGGTCTGGCTGGATTCGGAAATTTCTTGATAGCGCTCGAAGGCGCGCGCCAAACTGGCTTCTGAACCAAGATAAACCGCGACCTTAAAATTTTTGTCTAGCAGCTCGCGGATGATTTTTTGGGCGGTTGGATTATTCGGTGACAGAACAACGACGAAGAGATTTTTACCGGTGATCTTAAAGGCCGCCAGGTTGGCGGCGCGGGCTTCGGTTTCCGGAACGAGGCGCAGGGCGTCGGTGTTGATCGGTAGTTTGGAGAGGTCAACGTAGGGGAGATCGTATCTTTGAGCCAGGACTTTGGCTAAATCTTCAGCTTCCTTGGCGCGGAGTTCGTCAAGTCGCAGTTGTTGCTTGTCTTCGCGGAAGGCGAGGGGCATTTGCTTCTATTCCTAGCACACCAAGAGCAAAAAGAAACCCCGAGTTGGTGATAACTCGGGGTGAGTTGATTTATTCTGGCAGGAAAGGCGAATTAATAGTGTGGAAATCCTCAAGTCTAAGGCCCAAAGCTCGGAGGATTTTTATTCGCGTTCTCTTGAGGTGACTGACTAGAGGGGTGATGTCGCGAGAAGCATCCTTGATCCTGTCGGCGTCAGCTTTCGACAAGCCGAGTTCGTGCGCCGCCGATCGCCAGTCAGAGAAGTGAATGAGGAAACCGGCTTCGTTGGCCACAGCCGTGATTGGGTCAAATAGGCCATTGAGAACCAACATTCGTTGGTCATTCACCGCAACGGTCCATTTATTATCACTTCCGCGCAGCTCTGCCAGTTGTCTCAAAAAACTCGACATCCTCATCCGTTTTGGTCGTCTCGCCCGTCCCATAATATGATGACCTCCTTTCTGCTCATACAACTATCACATTATGATAATATAGGTCAATGGAAATTGTCAGTCGCAGTTTGGTGGAGACCGAAAAATTTGCCGCGCGCCGGTCCAAAGCCCGACTTTTGTGATTATGAAGAGTTATTCTATTCCGTCAAAAAAGGTGAGATTTTGTCAATGGCCGTGGCGGCGGTTGGCGCATTCACTATAGAGGGTTTTTACAACCCAAAGAATTTTACCACTTCTGTTTTGATGTTTCTTAATCGTTGTTTTGATATTTTACCTTTTCGAGAAAGGATTCTTTTTTGCGAGACAATTTTTATTTGGTGAACACACAAGGCGCTCGCTACTCCCCTCCATTCAAACGGAACGTACCCGGCGACGTCTTTAATTTTGGTCGACATCGGTATTACCAATGCCAGATGCGAGCCGATGACGTGGACGACCAAAGCTGGCCTGGTGAAAGAGACGCCCTTACCGTCTATTTCACTGCCGATATTTACTCCAAATGTCACCCAGCGGATTTCTCCAGCGCGGATGTGGACTCTGCGTGTTTCTTCGTTGAGCCGTTTCTTAACTAGACCCCATCCGTCAAAATCTTTGAAATACATTGTTTTAACATTTACGACCCCTGGCGGGGCCGTTGACGCCTGACGGCGTTGGTATTTCCATATTACTTGAAGCGGCAGGAAAAAGTCAACCAGAGAAATTGGTAATAACTCCATTCGCCAGAGATTTTCCAAGAAAAAACCCGCCTCTCGTTTTACCAAGAGACAGGTCGGATCCTGGCATATTAAGGTATTTTGGGATGGCCTTAAACGAGGATTCTGTTTGACTGGTTTTCAAGCTGATTCAGCGTCACGAACTTGGGTCGGGAAGGTTTCTTCCAGTTTCTTCGTCAAAGCATCCCAATGATTGCTACAACGCTGACAAACTAATAGATGTTTGTCGATTTCCCAGCATTGGGCATCGGTCAAGTTACCTCCCAAGTATTGTTTGTGTGCCTGTTCTAGGTTCTCGATGCACCCGTTGGTGAGGAACGAAATCTGGGCCATGTGAGTCACCTCCTTTCTGCTCATACAACTATCACATTATGATAATATTGGTCAATGGAAATTGTCAGTCGCAGTTTAGAAGAAACAGCCGATTTTGCTTCCAAAATTCTTACCAACTTGGCCGAGAAGGGCAGGCAAAATAAATTGGCCACCGTGGTTGGTCTAGTGGGTGACCTCGGCGCCGGTAAGACCACTTTTACGCAAGCCGTGTCGCGGCAATTAGGCATCCGTGCGCCGATCCAGAGCCCGACTTTTGTGATTATGAAGAGTTATTCTATTCCGTCAAAAAAGGTGAGATCTTGTCAATGGCCGTGGCGGCAGCTGGTTCATATTGATTGTTATCGGCTTGATAAAGCCGACGATTTGCTTCATCTTGGCTGGAATGAACTCATTGCCAATCCAGAAAATCTTATTCTTGTCGAATGGCCCGAGCGGATGGGCGATCTTTTGTCAGCCCCGGCCTTGAAAATTAATTTTGAGGTGACGGGCGAGTCAGAACGAAAAATCTGGATGTTACCTTGACATCTTTTGGCAGTATGCTAGTATCAATATTACCTGACCGAAGCGATCATAAATCGCCTAGCGTACAGGCCCACTTAAACTAGGGAACATTAGAACCTGAGGTTGGTCTCCAGCTTCCCGACCCATGTCATTCCGAGATTCTAGTTTAGGTGAAAAGCTGAATCATTGTGGCCCCTACCAGTGTGTACGGGGCCTTTCTTTTTGTCAGTTTGGTTATACTGACTATATATGCTATCATTAGGCAATGAAATATCCTATCCTTTTACACAAAAGTAAATATGGTTACAGTGTTTCGGCGCCAAGTTTACCGGGGTGCCACAGTCAGGGTAAGAACGAACGCGAAGCCCTAGCCAATATTAAGGATGCCATTCGCGTTTATCTAACAATGGAACGACAGGAATTAGGCGCGGTGAGATTGAGCGAGGTGGAAGTAGCTTTGGCCTAATGCTTTTTACCGATCTTTCCTCGACTCGAGTAATTAAGGTTTTGCTCTGATAAGTTATGTCAGTTACCAAAAGTAAAACCAAAATTCTGGTCCTGCTCGACGTCCACGGATGATGTTCCCGCCAGAAGCCAAAAATTTGACAAAACTATCCTAATTTGCTAGGATGCAGCCGGCGCCGAAAACATGTTGTTTTTGGCAAAACTCTTGGTCTTTGATTGAAAGGAACTGGCCATGGCTAAAAACCTGCCCGGTAGCATTCCGAGCCGAACGCTTGGCGTGCTTGGCGACATTTTTGGCAAGACAGCTAAGGGTGTCTTTACTCACGATGAATTGGCGCTTTTCGCCAAACGGCGTAATCCATTTCCCGACGCCATCAAACACTTGTCAAGAAGGCGAAACGAGAAAAAGATTTCTCACCCCGACTTCCTCCTCCGCCTCCTCGACCTCTGGGTTGAATTCTGGAAAATCGTCGGCGGCCGCGTCCTCGCCGCCGCCGACCTCGTCCCCCCGCTTTACCGGCCGGGCTTTGATTGGCCGGTGGTCACGCCGCGGGATTTGACCCCGCAAGGTCTCTACGACCTCACCGTGAGCACCAAATTCTTTTCGTGCTGGAAGTATTGGAACGACCTCGATGAGCTGAAAGTGGTCGAGACCTACCTGCGGCCAATTGATGAAGTGCCGGTGGTGCTGATTCAACCCAGCGTCGAACCAGACACCAGACTCTCCTACAACCAGGCGCTGGCCAGTGGGCTTCTCTTCCTTTCCATCCGCCACCGCATCAGCCTTGAGCCCTTCGGCTTCTGGTTAAACCGCGACCATCGAGCCGAGGCCCAAACTTTCCAGATCCCCGAACACCTCGATCCGATTGGCTGGACCCGCACCTCTTCTCTGGATCCCGGCGGCCTCGTTGCCTACGCCCACTGGTACGCGGTCGACGGCAAGTTTGGGGTGAATTGGTCTTCTCGTGACGATGCTGACCCGCGCGGCGGTGTCCGTCTGGCAGTTTCCTAAACCTTGTAACTCGTTCCTTTTAATCTCATGCCGCTGTGCAACCTTGTTGCACAGCGGTTTTCTGTATTTTAAAATAGTTTTGGCTAATACAGTCGGTTCGTTCGCCGGCTGGCGAAGCGAATATCGATTTGCCACAGTTTGTAACGAAACTGCTTGCTCGATACTGGTGAGGATTCCGCTCTAGGCGGATGCTTCCAAACTTAGCTCACAAGGATGAGACAACGCAGATAATTTTGAGAAAGATTATCGGTGATTCCGATGGTATCGAGCAATTTCTGGATCCCGGCGGCCACGTTGCCAACGCCAACTGGAACGCGGACGACGGCAAGTTTAGGGTGAATTGGTCTAATCGTGACAATGCTAACCCGAACGGCGGTATCCGTCTGGAAGTTTCGCACATCAGGGAGCCCTAGGGCTCCTTTTGTGTGTATCTGATCCAGCCGTTCAACATTCTTGATATTTCCTGTAATTGATTTTGCTGATCAAGGTATGCTTTTTCCTCAATTATTTTTCCCTCGTTGCTCAAACGAACTAGTTGTTTAATGGTTTCGATTTTGATTCTGGTTCTTTCAAGTATTGGCAATTTATTTATCTTTGACGACAACCCGGCCTCGATTAAGAGCACTAAAACTTCCAAAATCACCGTCTCAATCTTGCCCCACAAACCAAACCTTTCTCGCTTCGGCAATTTTTTGCCAACCAGATAGGCCGTGAGATAAAATTCTCTTAACTTATGAACAATCGACAGGTCAAAACCGTCGGGGGGGGGGCTTACTGGGGAGACTTTTCATAAAATAATTTCACTTGGAAACCTGCTGGCTGCTTGGCGCGAGTTTCGCCGCGGCAAACGCTCAAAGCCGGATGTTCAGAAATTTGAGTGGTCACTCGAGGATAATTTGTGGCGATTGCGACAATCACTAATTGACGGCGATTACATACCAGATCCCTACGAATTATTTACTATTTCTGATCCCAAACCACGGCGGATTCATAAAGCTTCAGTGCGGGATCGCGTTCTGCATCAAGCTGTCTATCGGGTATTGTATCAGATTTTTGATCCGACTTTCATTTTTGATTCCTATTCCTGTCGTAAAAGGAAAGGGGTACATCGGGCGGTCTACCGGCTTGAAAAGTTTGCGAGAAAAACCAGCCAGAATTACCAAACGCCAATCTTTGTTTTGCAGTGCGACATCAGAAAGTTTTTCGATTCGGTTGACCAAAATGTTTTGATGGATTTACTGCGGCGAAGAATTAGTTTTCCGAAAACATTAAAACTACTCGAGCAGATTATTGGTAGTTTTGAAACTGCTCACGGTAAAGGATTACCGCTCGGCAATGTGACCAGCCAAATTTTTGCCAACATATACCTGAACGAATTGGACCAATTCATTAAACATCAACTCAAAACCAAGTACTACATCCGTTACTGCGACGATTTTTTGTTTGTTGACCAATCACCCGAGGTTTTGGGGAAATTAATATCACCCTTGCGATGCTTTTTAAACGCGCAGCTTAAACTTGATTTGCATAATAACAAAATCACCATCCGTAAATTTCGTCAGGGGATTGATTATCTTGGTTATGTCGCCAGGCCTTATTATCGGGTGTTGCGGACGAGAACGAGAAGACGGCTATTGCGGCAGTTGGGAAAGGGTGAGATTGGTGAACGCAACCCGTTGTCATATTTGGGATTATTGAGCCATTGCCGCAGTTTTCGATTAAAGCAACAATTTAGAACTTGGTTGTGCTACCATTTGATTATGCCCGCGGCCAAGACCAAAACTCTGGTTCTGCTCGACGTCCACGCGATTTTGCACCGGGCTTACCATGCCTTGCCGGATTTTACAACCAAATCCGGCGAGCCCACCGGCGGGCTTTACGGTTTGGCGGCCATGCTGATTAAGCTCATTGCTGAGTTGAAACCAGACTATCTAGCGGCCTGTTATGACCGGCCGGAACCGACCTTCCGCAAGGCGGCCTATAAAGAGTACAAGGCCGGCCGGAAGCCGGTGGCTTCGGACTTAGTCAGTCAAATCGAGCGCTCGCGCGAACTCTTCGCGACCTTAAACGTGCCGGTTTACGAACAGGCGGGTTTTGAAGCCGATGATATTATCGGCACGATTGTTGAGCAGACTAAAAAATTGAAGGACCTCAAGATTATCATTGCTTCAGGCGATCTTGATACGTTGCAATTAGTTGATGGCCAGCGGGTGACTGTTTACACTTTTAAGAAAAGGCTGAACGAAACCGTGATCTACGACGAAACAGCCACTCGCGCCCGTTTCGGTTTCGGCCCCGAGCGTCTGGCCGATTGGAAAGGACTCCGCGGCGATCCGTCGGACAACATCATCGGCATCGCCGGTATCGGCGAGAAAACCGCGACGACGTTGGTGAGTCAGTTCGGCGCCCTCGAGACGATCTATGCCAAATTAAAAGAGACTCCGGCCGTCTTCCGGCAAGCTGGTATTCGAGAGCGGATAATTAAATTACTGCTTGCCGGCGAGGAAGAAGCGTTCTTTTCCAAAACTCTCGCCACCATCCGGCGTGACGCACCGATCACTTTTTCTCTACCCGTTGAGACCTGGCGCGCCGGGGTCAAATTGGCCGCGGCCGAGCAATTATTTGACCAGCTGTCATTCCGAACGCTTAAAGAGCGATTGAAGAATCTATTCAATCAAACGCCAGGGTCCACTCCAGCAAAAGCCAAAGCGAGTCCGGTTAATGGCTTAGCGTTACGGGAACTGCAAATCGCCGCTTGGTTGCTTAATCCAGAACAGTCTCATTTCAGCTGGGACGAGATTGCGAAGCACACCGGCCAGAGCGAGCCTCGGGCGGCGCGGGTTTGGCTCGCAGAGCAGTTGGCGCGCGAGGGGCTGACGCGAGTTTACGAAGAAATCGAATTACCGCTTATCCCGATTCTCGAGGCGGCGGAAAAGCGCGGCATCAAAATTAATATCGGGTATCTCCAATCGCTCTCAGTCGATGTTCATAAAGAATTGAGGGGCCTTGAGAAAAAAATTTACCGGGCGGCCAGACGAGAATTTAATCTCAATTCTCCCAAGCAACTCGGCCAGGTGCTCTTCAACGAGCTCGGTTTACCCCTCAAGGGTTTGCGAAAAACCGTTGGCGGTCGACGGTCCACGCGCGAGTCAGAACTCAACAAACTCCGCGGCGATTACCCGATCATCGCTGATATTTTGGCTTACCGCGAGCGCCAGAAGCTACTCTCGACTTACCTCGATACTCTGCCGACGCTGGCTGACGCGGCTGGCGCAATCCATACCACTTTTGATCAAACCGGCACAGCGACCGGTCGGCTGTCTTCTCGTGACCCCAACCTCCAGAATATCCCGGCCGGCGCCGGCTGGGGCGGGTTGGTGCGCCGGGCGTTTGTCGCCCGCGACGGTCATTGTTTTGTGGCTCTGGATTATTCGCAAATTGAGATGCGGGTGTTGGCCGTGCTCTCGGGCGACGACATACTGCTTGATTTGTTTAGAAATAATATTGACATCCATACTGGCGTGGCCGCCCGAGTCTTTAATGTTGACGCTAGGGCGGTAACTTCGGAGATGCGTCGGCAAGCTAAGGTCATTAACTTCGGCATTATTTACGGTATGGGTCTCAACGCTCTCAAGGTTAATCTAAACACGACGCGCCCGGCCGCGGCCGAATTTTACCATCGCTACTTTGCCACTTTTCCGCAAATCCGTTCTTACCTTGACGGGGTTAAAGCCGAAGCCAGTCAGAGAGGTTACACTGTAACCCAGTTCGGCCGGCGCCGTTACTTACCGGCGCTCGGCTCGCCTCTGCCTGAAGTGCGCGCCGCGGCCGAACGGATGGCCATGAACGCGCCCCTTCAAGGCACGGCCGCCGACATTATCAAATTGGCCATGATTCGAGTGGAAACCGAATTGCTGAACCGCGGTCTCCGGCCCCTTACCCACCTTTTGCTGACAGTCCATGACGAGTTGATTTATGAGGTGGTGGAAACCGAAGTCGCCGCGGTTACCCCGGTCTTAAAGCAAGCAATAGAAGGGGTCATTGACTGGCCGATCCCTTTGTCAGTTAAAGTATCCACTGGTTTGAACTGGGCCGAGCTTGGAGTATAATAAACCTGGGGTTGAATCACCTCGAAATTATCAATTAATTACACAATAACTATGAATCTAAATCAGAAGTTATGGCTAGTAAGTTTAATGTCAGCCGTGCTCATTAGCGTCCCTCTGATGATTTCGGCCCAGACGTCCGTAGTGACGCCGCTCTCGGCCGAGAGGGTTCAATTACTCAATCAGCTGCGGCGGGAGTTGGCTGTTCTGCAAGCTAAACTCGAGACGCTTAAACTCCAGTCTGTGTCGGTCAAGTCGGAAATCCGTTTGAGTAAGAGAATGATGAAGGGAACGAGCGATCAAGAAGTGAGACTGTTGCAGGCCCTGCTGGCCACTGATCCGGAGATCTATCCAGAAGGGTACCAAACCGGTTATTTCGGCCTGTTGACCGAGAAAGCGCTGAAGAAGCTACAGAAGAAAGCCGGTCTCACAGAAACTGGTGAAGTTGATGAACGCACGCTTTGGAAGATTAACGAATTATTGACTGAAGGTGCGGGGCATTCGGGCAAGATTCCGCCGGGGCTTCTGCGGGCGCCAGGCATCTTGAAGAAACTCGGTCTGGCCACCACCACCTCGCCCGGGCAAGATACGACCGCGCCGATAATCACTGGCGCCGCCGCCACTTCCACTACCGCTTCCAGCACGGTGATCGTCTGGCAGACTAATGAGTTAACGACTGGCGCGTTGCATTACGCCACTTCCACGCCAGTGGATAGCGCGGCCTATCCGCTTTTGGCCTCGGACCAGGTTTGGCGAACGAGTCATCAACTGGCGCTCACCAATCTTTTCGCCAGCACCACTTATTACTATTATCTTGTCGCCACCGATTACGCCGGCAACCACAGCACCTCCACGACGGCTTCCTTCACCACTCTGGGTCAGTAACACACTTATCATTGATAATTCTTAATTTCCAATTTCTATTTTCTAAACAATTTTCCAAAAATTACAAATTGAAAATTGTTTTGGTCTGTTTGCTGGGTTTAATTTTACCGAATTTGACGTTAGCCAAAACCGTGTTCATCACCTCGGGCACCACCTGGCAGGTGCCCGATGACTGGACCAACACTAATACTATTGAAGTTATCGGCGGGGGGGCAAGTGGCCGGAATGCCAACACTGGTAACGGTGCCGGTGGTGGTGGTGGTGGGGCCTATGCCAAAAGCTCTAATATTACGACGCTTACCCGTGGCAGCTTGGTCACAATTCAAGTCGGCGCCGGCGGCGCGGCGCCGAACAACAACAGCAACGGCAATCCTGGCACTGATACTTTTTTCAACCGGACCGCCGGGTCGGCGAATACCTGCGCCGATACCGTCTCGGTCTGTGCCAAAGGTGGTAGCGGTGGCGGTAATGTGGCTGGCGGCGCCGGCGGTTTGGCTAGTGGTAGCGTTGGTACGGTCACACGCGCCGGCGGTACCGGTGGTGCTGGAGGAAATACTACCACAAATGCTGGTGGTGGTGGTGGCGGCGGTGGTGGGCCTGATGGTATTGGAGCAACCGGTGGTGCCGGCACCACGGTTAATTACTCCGGTGGTGGTGGCGGTGGAAATGGCGGTGGAACAGCGGGCGTTGATGGACCAGGTGGTGGAGTCGGTGGTGATGGGGGTAATAATAGTCGCGGGTTTGGTGGTGGTGCCGGTGGCATTTCTGGAGATCTGGGCACCCCTGGAACTAAAGGTGGCGGAGGAGGCGGAGGAGCGCCGGGTTGGGCTGCCGGCGCCGGCGGCACTGGCCTTGAATGGGATTCTCAAACACCTTATGGTTCCGGTGGTGGTGGCGGCGGCGGCGGAAATGACAGCAACGGCGCCGCTGGCGCTTTATATGGTGGTGGTGGTGGTGGTGGTGAGGGCAGTGCCGGTGCCGGCAAAGCCGGCATCATTGTGATTACTTACGCGCCGGAGAAAACGCGGATTATTCGCCTCCTTGGCGGCACGCGTCTTCAGGGCGGGGTCAGACTGCAGTGATTTAGTGAAGAGAAAGTTGATGGCGCAGTTCTCTCTCTAGTGTTTGGGCGAAATCTCTGATGATGTTTTGTTCTATGGCAAGGGTAACCCTTGCCAGGGCTTGTTGCTGGGAGGCAACGCCTCCCAGCAACTTAGTATTGAGAAAGAGTTCTCACTCTTATGCTACAATGCTCTCAATGACCAAGTATCGGAAGGGAAAGGGAAAAATTTTTGACCCGAAGTCGGTTGAACCATTTCGGATTAGTCGAACCAAGATTGACCTTTTCTTGGGGTGTCCGCGGTGTTTCTACCTTGATCAGCGTTTAGGCGTTAAGCGGCCGGACACCTATCCGCTGACTCTTAATCTGGCCGTGGACGCTTTATTGAAAAAGGAATTTGATCTTCATCGGGCGAAACAGACGGCCCATCCAATGATGAAGAAATACGGCCTTGACGCTTTACCGTTTAAGCATGAAAAAATAAACAGTTGGCGCGAGCTCGATTTTGGTCGAGGCGGGATTCATCACTGGCATCAAGAAACCAACTTTGATGTTTACGGCGTCGTCGATGATGTCTGGATTACTCCTAAGAAAGAATTAGTCGTCGTTGACTATAAAGCCACCGCCAAAGTGGCTGCTCCGACCTTAGAAGGCGAACTAGGCGCGCAATACAAGAGGCAGATGGAAGTCTACCAGTGGTTGCTCAGTAAAAATGATTTCAAGGTTTCGCCAATCGGATATTTTGTTTATGTGAACGGCCGCCGAGACGCCGCCGCTTTCGACGGTCGGCTAGAATTTGAAGTCAGTATTTTACCCTGTGAGGGCGACCCGCGATGGATTCCGAAAGCGCTTGATGAGATGAAACAGACCCTGCTTGCTCCCGCGCCGCCTCAATCATCGGCTGACTGCGATTTTTGCCTTTACCGGCAGGCAGCCGGTTTGGCTCTTAGTGCCGTGCCGGTCGGAGGCGTTTATCCACAAACCGGTCAAGTTGCTTTGTGGTAAGGAAACCGTTATGATGGCGAGATGATGAAGAAATTAATCTGGTTAGTGGTTATTGTTGTCGTAATTTTTATCGTCTATCGGGCGATGAGACAGCCAGCGGCGGATGAACGGTTGCCAGTGTCGCTTAAGGTTGAATTGACGGTTGAAAATAGTTCGGGTGAAAGCGGTCAGGCGACATTGAGTGAGTTAGACGGCCAGGTGATGGTGACAATCGCGCTCTCTGGCGGGCCTCAAGATCTGCCCCAGCCGGTTCATTTGCACAAGGGTACCTGCGAGGCTCTGGGCGAGCCGATCTATACCTTAAGTTCAGTGGTCAACGGCGTTTCCGAGACCACTCTGCCCGTGTCGCTCGCGGCCATTACCGGCCAGTTGCCGCTCGCTCTCAATGTTCATAAATCAGCGGCGGAAATGAGTGTTTATGTGGCCTGCGGCGAGGTCACCGATGACTGATTTTTCCCTTCTGGGTCCGATGTTGGCTCGTCTCGTTTTAGCCGCTGTCTGTGGCGCGGTTTTGGGTTTGGAACGGACCGTGGCTGGCAAGCATGCCGGCGTCCGAACCTATGCGTTGGTGGCTTTGGGCTCGGCGCTCTTTGTCGTGATCTCCGAACTCGTAATTGCTCGTTATCTGGGTCAGACTGGTTTGACGCTCGATCCGCTCCGGATCGCCTCGCAGGTGGTAGTGGGGATTGGTTTTCTCGGCACCGGTCTGATTATTTTTAAGGAGTCGAAAATCAGCGGTTTGACCACGGCCGCCGGTTTGTGGGTGGCCGCCGGTATTGGCGTCGCCGCGGGTTTTGGCCTTTTGGCGTTGGCGCTCGTCGCCACGGTCCTGACCCTCCTGATTCTCACTTTCTTGTGGTTGTTCGAAAAGCGGATTAAGCCTGTTGACAGGCATGAGGACTAGAACTTTTATCTCCTGGAATGTAAACGGTTTGCGCGCGGTGGTTAAAAAGGGCTTCGCCGATTTCCTCCAAAAGTACCAGCCAGCGGTTTTGGGTTTGCAAGAGATTAAGATTACTAACGAGGCGCGGATGCAAGAGGAATTCGACTTTGCTGGTTACCAGGAATACTGGTATCCGGCCGAGCGCCCGGGCTACAGCGGCACGGCAGTGCTGACTAAGTTAGCGCCGCTCGCAATCAATCAAGGGTTTCCTTTCGCCGAGGATAATGAAGGCCGGATTCAGACTCTGGAGTTTGAAAAATATTATTTTCTCAACTGCTATTTCCCCAACGCCCAGCACCCGCTTTCCCGTTTGAGTTTCAAAGAAGAATTTAACCGGAATTTTCTGGAATATGTTAAACGGTTGGAGCGTAAAAAATCAGTCATTGCCTGTGGCGATTTCAATGTCGCCCGCGAGGAAATTGATCTGGCGCGGCCTAAAGAAAATGTCGGCCAGCCGGGTTTTACTGATGAAGAACGTTCTTGGGCTCGCCGGTTTGTGGGGCACGGCTTGGTGGACACCTGGCGCGAGCTTCACCCCCAGAAAGTTCAGTACTCGTGGTGGAGTTATCGCTCGCGGGCCCGCGAGCGCGACATTGGCTGGCGGATTGATTATTTTTTTGTCAGCCGGTCTCTGCTTGATCTGGTGGTGGACGCCTTTATTCTCTCGGGAGTAGAGGGGTCGGATCACTGCCCGGTCGGTCTCACACTCAAACAATGATTTATTTAATTTACGGCCCAGATCGGATGAAGGCGCAGACGGCGGTCGAAGCGCTCTTGGCGACCGAGTTCAAGAAGTTTCCCGAGCTTGCGGTGTTCAGATTCTCAGTCGAGGACTATTCGCCGGAACGGTTGGAGGAAGTCTGCGTCGGTCAAACCTTGTTTGCTCAAAAGTTCGCGGTGGTATTGGACGGTTTATGGGCCTCGGCCGGCGAACTTTTCTCGCGCTATTTGTCTGACTTGAGCGCCTCGTCCAATCTCTATCTTTTGATTGAAGAGGCGCTCGAGCCAGATGTTTTAAAACAGGTGAGCGCCACCGGTGGCCAGGTAAAAAAAGTGGCGGGCCGCAGTATGCCGCCGCCGATCGAGCGCACTCCTAGTTTCAATCCTTTTGCCGTGGGAGACGCCTTGGGCGAAAGGGATCGCAAGCGCGCTTGGATTTTGTTTCAGACCGCACTCGCCCGCGGACTCGCGCCGGAAGAGATTTTTTGGAGACTGGTTTGGAAAATAAAAACTTTGCTCCTTGTGCAAATCGCCACCGACCCGGCCTCGCTCGGCTTAAAACCCTTTGTTTTAGCGCAGTCCCGCCGGCACAGCCGAAATTTCAAGTTGGCTGAACTAAAGCAGTTCTCGGCGCGGCTCGTGACGCTCTGGCACGATAGTCGCCGCGGCCTGATTAATTTTGAGCATCACCTCGAACAGCTGATTTTGGAGATATAAAAAGTGTCCGCCCGGCAGGAGTCGGACCTGCGACCGTCTGCTTAAAAGGCAGCTGCTCTACCAACTGAGCTACGGGCGGTTGGGATTATAATCACTAAATTATAACGGCCAGTCAAGGGCGAGGAAACCCGGGCCGAGGAAGAGGAGTGAGACAGCAATGGCCAGTTTGAGTAACAGCCGATCGTTTGTTCCCTGGCGCCAGAGTTCGTAAAGGCAGATTATTGCGCCAACGAGAGTCGCGGCTTGAGTCGCCAGACCGATGATGAGCAGTCCGCCAGCCAGCAGTTTGGCGAGAGCCAGGACCTTTTGTTCCCGCCTCGCGCTATAGGCCTCATGAACCAAAGCCAGTCCCAACGCCGCCCGAAGAATCACCGGCGCCACCAGCCAGTAATTTAGAAGATTTGGAAAGAGACTCAACATTTTGTTATTGTAACACGAATGGTCAAGACAAAAGAAATCTTTTTGATTCTTCACAATGTTCGGAGTAGCCAGAATGTCGGGGCGATCTTTCGGGTCGCTGACGCCGCTGGCGCGAGTAAAATTTATTTAACCGGTTATACCCCCACGCCGCGCGATCGTTTCGGCCGCGCCAATCGCGCCCTCATTAAAACTGCACTCGGTGCGGAGAATTATGTGGCTTGGGAGAAAATGTTAAATGTCAGTCGCTTACTGAAAAAGCTTTCAGATTCTAGCTTTCAGCTTTTAGCTTTGGAACAATCGAATAAATCAATTGATTACCGAAAAATTAACTTAACTCGCTCGACCGCTGTTATCGTTGGTAATGAAGTTAGGGGTTTATCCAAACAAATTCTTGGCCGTTGCGATACGGTCGTCGAGATCCCGATGCGCGGCCGGAAAGAATCGCTCAATGTCGCCGTCGCGCTCAGCGTCTTTTTATTTGGGGTCGTTCGTGTTTAAATACCCTCGTCCTCAGGGGTTACCCTTGTCATTTCGGGATGTGGTCTAAATTTTGGCACCGCGGATAGTAGCGCGTGCCGCGGCCGGCGAGTTCAGTAACCGAAAAGTCTGGCTAATTTTTTGTTGATTTGTTGGCAATGTTTCTGCGTTAAAAAACCCAGTTGCCCCAGAATGATTTTTGCTTCAATGGTCGCCAGTTTACCCAAGTGAATTCTCGAGCTTACTTTCAAGCCCGAGGCGGCGAAATCCGCGTCGTTATCTAAAATGTCGTAGTCACTCGGCCACTTTTTGCCGTGGCGGGTTGAGGAGATCATCGCCATAATGGAGTTACTGCCAACCGACGCTAGAATTAGGGCTGGTCGCACCTTGTCGCCGCTAAGGTCAGTGAAAGGGAAGGGGACAAGAATGATGTCACCTGGTTTGGGCATAGCGGCGTTTTACATCTTTAGTTGAATAGAGTTCTGGCTCATTCATTAAAAAATCAAAACTGCCGCCATTGGCCGCGAATTGCGTCCACGGGTCAAGTCGCGGATTGAGGTGGGCCGGGTATTTAATGATCATGGCTTCGATTTTATCTCGCCGGCCAATGCCAATCGCTCGTCGGTTTCGGTCAACCGCTTCAATCAGCCGACCCAATCGTTTGCGGGCTTCAGTGGTGCTTATAACTTCCATATCATCTTATTGTACTTTTTGTACATTTAGTGTCAAGGGGATAATCATTTCTGGCATTTGGGGCAATAGTGCGCGCCGCGGCCGGCGAGTTTGATTTTAACGATTGGCGTTCGGCAATGCCGGCAGGGTCGGCCGCCGCGGCCGTAGACTTTTAGGTAAGAAAAGAAGCCGCCCGGCAAGCCGTCGCTTCGGACATAATTTCTCGACGAAGTGCCGCCCTTGGCCAGCGCCAATTTTAAGACCTGTTTGATCACCCGATGCAATTTTTTAATTTCTTGATCAGTCAGAGTTTTAACGCGCCGCATCGGTCTCAAGCCCGCGGCTAAACAGCTTTCATCGGCGTAAATGTTGCCGAGACCGGCGATCAGGGTTTGGTCGAGGAGGGCTGGTTTTAGTTTTCGGTTGGGGTAACGGGTCAGCGCGCGGATGAAATTGGTAAGCGTAAATTCCGGTGAGAGCGGTTCCAGCCCGTGTTTTTCCGTCATAATCTGTTTATCTTTGGCCGAGACTAAACGGAGCCAACCGAACTTGCGCAAATCATTGAAATAAAGGCGCGAGTCATCGGTAAAAGAAAGAATCGCGCGGGTGTGTTTAAACTCCCCCGAGGTCGAACCTTGAGATTGAAGAGATTGAAACACTAGTTGCCCGGTCATTTTGAGATGCACGGCTAAAGTGAGATGATTTTCCAAATCAAGAAAAATGATTTTGGCGCGGCGGGTGATAGCGGTGATTTTTTGCCCTCTGATTTTTCGCCTGAAGCCCGTTGGGGTTAAGGGTAGGATGATTTTGGACCAGAGAATCTTGATTGACTTAATGACGCGTCCGACAAGCGCCCGTTCTAATTCGCGTCGCAGGGTTTCCACTTCCGGTAGTTCAGGCATGTAGAGTAGCTTCATTAGTTTCTGGTTTGGAAAGTTCTTCTCGCACCACAGTGGCGTCATCCCAGGGAATTTTTGTGCCGCCGGGACCCATGATATAGGGATCTGTGCCCTTGCCGGTGATGATGACCACTTCGCCAGCTTTGGCCTCGCCGAGCGCGCGCCGGATGGCTTGGCGCCGATCCATGATTATTTCATAAGGCGCCCGGCCCAAACCGCGCGCCAAATCTCGAACGATCGCTTGCGGGTCTTCGTCATACGGATCTTCATTGGTTAAAATAACTTGACGGCAGTGGTCGGAGGCGATCTTGCCCATCACTGGCCGCTTCCATTTGTCGCGGCCGCCGCCGGCCGCGCCCAAAACGGAGATTTTCTGACGGGTGGCAAAAATTTCGTAAACCTGTTTTAGCGAATCAGGCGTGTGAGCGTAATCAACAATCACGGTGAAATCCGGCCAGCGGGGATCAATTGTCCGGGCGGCGAGCCGCTCCAGTCGTCCGCGGACGCCGCGGAAACCCTCGAGCGCTTTTTTGATGACGGCGAGCGGCCCGCCGCGGCTCGCGGTAAAAGTGGCCGCCGCCAAAAGATTGTGAAGATTGAAGCGGCCCGGGAGAGACGAGTTAATTTCAGTTTGGCGGAAAACGAAGCGGCAACCACTCTCGCTGACTGTCCAGGGGGCGGCGTCCCGGGCGCGGTAGGTCAGTTTGTGCGGCACCTTGGTCGCGAGGAAGCGCCGGGCGGCGCGGTCGTCGGCATTGACGATGATGGTTCGATCGGGTTTAGTCGAGCGTTCGAGTTGGCGAGCAATGGCCAATTTCGCCGCCAGATAATTTTGGTAAGAACCATGAGACTCAATATGTTCGGGCGTGAGGTTAGTGAAGATGAGCGCGTCGAGCTCGATAAAGTGATGCCGGAACTGCTTGGCGCCCTCGGAGGTCATTTCAATCAGGGCGTAATCGCAACGCGCGCGGACGGCTTGGCGCAGGAATTTTTGCAGACGCGCCCGGCCGGGCATGGTCATTTTAAGACGATTAGCTTCGGAGCGCTCGCCAATCTTAAATCGTAGGGTGGAAGCAATCGCCGTGCGGCAACCAGCGGCTTCCAGGATCGCCGAGATCAATTCGATGGTCGTGGTTTTGCCCTTGGTGCCGGTCACGCCGAGAACGTAGATGTGTCGGGCCGGGAAGCGGTAGAAGAGCGCTCCGCCCAAAGCCCAGAGATAGTGGTAGAGGAGACGGAATCGGTTCATCGGCCAGCGAGGGTTTTGAGGGCGGCTTTGATCCTGGCGCCGGTTTCGCTCTCACCCGTTTGTTTCAAGGCCGTCCGCGCTTCAGCCGCAGAGTAACCAAGTGCCTTCAGCGCCTCAAGCGCCTCGGCCTCGGCCTGAAGTCCGATGTTGCCCTCACCTTCGCCACTGACGGGCGTTAGTTTATCTTTAAGCGTCAGGACAATTTTCTCGGCGCTTTTTCGACCGAGGCCGGAGACGCGAGTCAAATAATCAGTGTCTTGGGCGCTGATGGCTTTTTGCAGAATCTCTGGCGCGGCTAACGATAAGACAGCCAGCGCACTTTTCGGCCCAATGCCCGGGACCGTGAGGAGCAAATGAAAGTAATCAAGCTCCAGTTTGGTGGCAAAGCCGAAAAGTTCCAGCGCGTCTTCGCGGACGGCAAGGTGGGTGTGGAGAGTGAGCGCTTGGCCGACTTTGATTTTTGTTAAAATCTCGGCGGTGCTGTAAACGCGGTAGCCGACACCGCCCACATCAACCGTGATTGCTCGTTCGTTTTTTCCAATCACTTGGCCCTTAAGTTGCGCAATCATAACGGTCATCATCTTATCTTAATCGTTGCCATTTGCCAATTTCTTATGCGGATGTTAATCTTTGTGATCTTATGCCGATCACGAGTTCAGCTAAGAAAGCGCTCCGTGTCTCCCGTCGCCGGCGGGTGTTTAATCTGCGCCGACTGGCGGCGATGAGAGAAATCACCAAGAAGCTCAAGAAGCTAGTCTTGGCCGGCAAAAACAAAGAAGCGACCCAATTTCTTCCCGCGGCTTATCGGGCAATTGACAAGGCCGCCCGGCGCGGTGTGATTAAAGCTAATGCCGCCGGCCGTTACAAATCCCGTCTGGCCAGGGCGATCGCTAAATCCAAGATCTGATTTCGTCCCCGCGAGGAATCGAACCCCGATCACAAGCTCCGCAAGCTTGCATTCTATCCGTTGAACTACGGGGACAACCTATCAAAATTATAAATATTCAACCAACGCGTCAATCAGGGTCGGTTCGTGGTACTCTTCTGGCAAATTCTCTAGGAGGAATGCCCGGAGCGTTTCGTGATCTAAGTCGTCAGGGAACGGCAGATGGAGGTGGGGCATAAGGGCTTTTTCCGAGCGCAAGGTGATTTTTTGGGTTGGTTGGTCGTGAATCCAGAACGAGCGTAGAGTTTTAAACGGGTAGAGGCGGTGACGCACCTGGACGCCGTACCGGTTGACGGCGATGGTGATTTTATCCGGCGGTTTGACGCCGTGGAGGATCAAGGCAAAACCAGCCAAAAGAATAAGAATCGCCAGCAGAAAATTTTTCGTCAGGATGGCGATGAGAATCAGAATGACCGCGCCGATCCCAATGGTCCAGAACCAGCGGGGGCTCTTCTCATAATGCTCGTACTCTAAAGTTTCCCACTCAAATTGCATATCGTCCATAATTCAATTCTAACTCAAAAAATCCTCAAACGGAAGCGGGAGGATTTGAACCTCCGAGAGGATTACTCCTCAACTGGTTTTCAAGACCAGCGCATTAGACCGCTCTGCCACGCTTCCGTTTCGATTATAGTCTTTATGTTTGGGAAAGCAATCAGGTGGATGATATGATGGAGCGATGCGGCGATTGGGCATTGATTACGGCTCGAAGCGGGTCGGCCTCGCGCTGTCGGACGAGTCCGGCGAGTTTGCTTACCCCTTGGCGGTGTTTGCCCAAGATAGTAAGCTCATGCTCTGCCTGAAGGCGATTTGCGTCAGGGAAGGAGTGGGCGAGATCGTGCTCGGCGAGTCTCTGAACTTCCGGCGCCGGCAAAATCCCATTATGCGGGCGATTCTAAAATTCAAAACCCAGCTGGAAACACTCACGGGCTTACCGGTCGTGCTAGAGGATGAGACTCTGACCACCAAAGAGGCCGGTCGTTCCCTCGGTCGAGACCAATTGCTCGATGCCCGGGCCGCGGCGATTATTTTGCGAAATTATCTGGCGCGCCGGCGATGAGCAATTTTGCCCACTGGTTTGATCCGCTTTGGTTAGTCCAGGCTGCTGGGCTCCTTGGTGTCTGGCTGATTATTTTTGCCGAATCCGGTCTCTTTTTCGGCTTTTTTTTCCCGGGCGACTCGCTTTTGTTCACCGCTGGTTTTTTGGCTTCCCAGGGCCATCTCGAGCTGTGGCTTTTGATCATCGGGGCGGTGGCCGCGGCTTGTCTCGGCGATAGCGTCGGTTATTGGTTTGGCGCCAAAGTCGGCCCCAAAATTTTCTCCCGCGCCGATTCTTTCTTTTTCCACCAAGAACATCTGGAGCGAACCCGGGTCTTTTACGCTCGGCACGGCAAACCGACAATCGTTCTGGCTCGTTTTGTGCCCATTGTTCGGACCTTTGCCCCGATTTTGGCCGGCGTCGGCCGAATGGAGTATCAGGTTTTTCTCATCTATAATCTGGTCGGCGGCGCCGTCTGGGGCGGCGGCCTGCCGCTCCTCGGTTATCTTCTCGGCGCCATCTTCCCCGGGGTGGACCGTTATCTTCTGGTGATTGTCGCCGCCATCGTCGTTCTTTCTCTCATTCCCGCTCTCCGACACTTACGCTATAATGGAAAGTGATGGTCCATTTTTTCCCCAAGTTTTTTCCGACACCGAAATATTTGACCCGGCCGGCCGTTGGTCTCGATATTTCCGATCAGTCAGTTAAATTTATCGAGCTGGCTCGCTCGGGCGACCACTTTAAGATTGTTAAATACGGCGAGCAGGCGATTCCCGCCGGGACAATTGAGGCGGGGATCATCAAAGACCAGGCCGGATTGGTGGCCGCGCTCGCGGCTCTCCGGGCCGCGCACGGTTTAACCGATGTCGTAGTGTCATTACCAGAAGAAGAAGCTTATGTGATTCGGCTCACCCTTCCCTATGTCGCTCCGGCGGAGCTCAAAGATAGTTTAGAGTTACAGCTCGAAGAGCATATCCCGCTGCCGGTTAACGAAATCGTATTTGATTATGAAATTTTGGCCGCACCGGCTGACGCCCGCGGCGAGTATAACTTCAGCCTCTCGGCCTTTCCGAAAAATATTATCGCCAGCTACACGGCGGCGCTCGCCGCCGCCGGGCTCACACCGCTGGCGGCCGAGATCGAAGCGCAAGCTATCGCCCGTTCGATCCTACATTCAGGCGACGAGCGGCTGACCATGATTGTGGACTTCGGCAAGACCAGAACCAGTTTTTTTATCACCAGCGGCGCCATCGTTCTCTTTACCGCGACGGCCGCGCACATCGGCGGCGCGGATCTGACCAAGTCGATTCAGAAAAATCTCAATTTGAGTTATGACGAAGCTGAGCACTTAAAGATTGAACAGGGCTTGCTGACGATCAAGAAATATCAGGAGCTCTTTTTCTCGATTTTGCCGATCGTCTCGGTGCTCCGTGATGAGATCGTTAAGCACTCCGCTTGGTGGGACAGTCGGCGCGGCGATCACAGTCGTTTCGACCGAGCGATTGACCGGATCGTGATCTGCGGCGGTCAGGCCACTCTGCCGGGCTTGATTGACTATTTAAATCTGAATTTGGATTGGCCGGTGGCACTCGGCAATCCCTGGACAAATGTTTTCTCTCTCGAGACCTATATTCCGACCATCAATCTTAATCAGTCTCTTCGTTACACCACTTCTTTAGGTTTGGCGCTCCGCGGCTTATTGTCCTCATCATGATTAATTTGCTTTTGCCAGTCGACCAGCAGAAATTGCGCACCGACTACCGCCGGCGCTGGTTGGTCGTCGCGGGTTTTTTATTTCTCGTTTGGCTCTTGATCATCTTAGTCATTCTCTCGTCGCTCTACTTGTTAGTTCGTCTCCGTCGAGCCGAGACCGTCGAGGCATTGGCCTCGGTTAAAAACGATCTGGAGGCGCTGGAGATTGAAAAACAGGCCGCGACGATTAGGGAAGCGAATGTTTTGATCAAACAGTTGGTGGGAGACACAACAACGGCCTCGCCGGTCGCGATTATTCGCCGTCTCGTTGACCGGCGCGGGTCGGTCGCCATCAGCGAGATCTCGTATAATTTTTCGCCGGTCGCGCCGGCGACGTTTAGATTGACTGGTAAAAGTCCGACGCGGCAAGAATTTTTGCTTTACCTTGAGGCGCTGCGGCGCGATCCGGAGTTGGCGACGATCGACTCGCCGGTCAAAAATCTGATTCGGGAAAAAAATCTCGTCTTCACGCTCGAGGTGACGGTTAAATCGTTAGCCCCGCCAAGATGAAAATCCGCCACGCGTTATTTTTATGGTTGATGAATGTTCTGGTGCTGGCCGGGGGTCTGGGGCTCGTTTATCTTATCCGGCGCGATGCGGAAGTGTTTATCAGTGCTCGCGCTGATCAATATTTTACTGCTCGAGCCAAGGCCGATCTCACTAATTGGCAGCAGGGGCTGGCGGCGAACGAACCGAATCTAGTGAAAGTTAGATCGGCTTTTATCAGTCGAGAATCACTTATTCAATTTATTGAGGGGTTGGAAACAGTGGCTCGCGAGAGCGGCGTTGATTTGACGCTCGGCGAGCCGGTGATTGAGTCAAATTCCCTCACGCTCTCAATGAAGGCCGTCGGTTCATTCGCTAAGGTTTATCGCTGGCTGGAGCGTTTGGAAAATTTGCCTTATCGATTAACTTTTGAACGGATAAATTTGAGTGCCGGCACCGACTGGTCCGGGGACATTTCTCTCGTTCTCCACAGTTTTCTTGCTGATTATGTTCAAAATTAAGTTAGCCAAACCGCGAATTAAAACCGCGACCAAGTCCGAACCCCGTCCTGATCGCGTTTGGCGCTGGCTGGTGTCGGTTTTTCTCTTAGCCGCCGCCGGCGCGCTCGTCGGCGGTTACTACCTCTATCGCGAACTGGCCTCTCTCGAGCTGAGGAGCCAGCGCCGTCTCCAGAGTCAGAGCCAGGAAACACTTCAGCTTGATGAGATCAGACTGCGGGCAGTGACTGACTGGCTTGAGGCCAAGGCCGCCCGCACCGAGGAGCTTAAGGTTAGTCCGCCGACTCTCGGCGACCCGGCCACTTAAAAAAGTGTGGCTCCGTGTCTCGACCTCCGTTAGCGCCCGAGTCTTTTCGTAAGTTATTCGTACACGCGGTCACGAGATAATATTACTATCACTCGGACGATATTTCTGGAGATGGCATAGACTATGCGGTAATTACCGACTCGAAGTGCCCAATATCCGCTGTGCGGACGGCGAAGCGGTTTGCCAAATTGGTCAGGAAAAGTAGCGAGCTTGGCGTGTATGATATTTTCAATTCGGCTTTTATCTGTTTTATCAAGACGAGGAATATCTTCACGGACAACGATATCGCTATAAACTATTTCGTACCCCGCCATGCGTTTTGGTGGCTAATCCACTTGACGGTCTTTGCTTCGCGCGTCTTGGCTATTTCGCTAAGCATGAAATCCTCCTCTATTTCGAGAGCGTGATGTTTATTGATTTTAGTTTTTGTTTTTATTGTGGCCATAGGTATCAGTGTAACAGAGTTATAATGCCTATGCAACTTCAAGTTTTTCTTTGGCGGAAAACGGCTTGCAGGTGTAGCAGTCCACAGTAAAAAGCGGAGGGTCGGTGGGGTATGAGTGAAAGTGTACCCCCGACGACACCCAATAAAGCCACCCGGCGTACCCCATATTGAGTGCTGACCACTCTTCATCGTCTCCTTATTTCTTCCGCGGCATATGTGAACACTTCTCCTTTTGCTTCCATGCCGAGAACCCTAGAAAGCTCGGGCAGATATTTTTTTATCTGTTCGGGTTCAACGATTTTCTCGGCCGTCCCTTCAATGATTACTCGTTGTCTAATTAAATTTGGTGCTAGATTTTTCCACATAAGAATTTAGAATTCGTACTCAAAAAAATGATTAAAAAATTTCCTTGCCCCAGAATTAAAATATGGTTCGAGCCGATCCGCGCTTCGCTGGAGCTTCGGCGAGGCGAGTGTTTTTAATCCTAGCACATACATTTTGCCCCCGGCAGGAATCGGACCTGCATCACCGGCTTAGAAGTCCGAGGTTCTATCCATTGAACTACGGGGGCCGATGGACGGTGGAGGGGTTGAACCTCCGACCTACGCAGTGTAAATGCGTCGCTCTGCCAACTGAGCTAACCGTCCCATCTCGCTCTTACGATAACTCGTCTGACGCGGTTTTTCAAATGTGCTACGATAACTGGCGATGTCGGAAGTCAGAGAAATTGAAGCCGTTGTTTCTGGTCGAGTAACCGGCGTACTCTTTCGTGATTTCGTCCAGCGCCGGGCACGCCGGCTTGGGCTTGTCGGCACGGTTCGGAATCAGCCCGACCAGACCGTCCGCGTGGTGGCTCAAGGCAACGAGTTATCTTTGCGGCAGTTAATTAGTTATCTGGAGCAAGGGTCGTTATGGTCAAAGGTGGAAAAGGTTAAAGTGAGCTGGCGCGAACCAATTGGAGAATTCACCGGCTTCCGCCTTATTTATTGATGGTCAATTATGAATAAGTTAAGTTGCATCGGCATTATTATGGACGGCAATCGCCGCTTTGCCCACGAGCGAGGTTTACCCGTTCTCGAAGGTCATCGTCGGGGCCTCGCCAAAGTCAAAGAACTTTTGGCTTGGGTTAAACAGGGTGATATAAAAACCGTTTTTCTATATGCTTTCTCCATCGAGAACTGGCAACGGAGTAAAATCGAGGTCTCGACGCTCATGGTTTTGTTCCGTAAATTTCTAAAGACCGAGGTTAAAACTCTGCTCCAACACGACACCCGTTTGGTCTGCATTGGCGAACTCGGGCGTTTTTCGCGCGGTCTGAAAAAATTGATTGATGAAGCAACAATCGCAACCAAAAAGTGCCGCACCGCCACTTTGGTCGTGGCTCTTTCCTATGGCGGCCGGGCGGAAATTGCGGCCGGGGCAAAAATTTTCGCCGAAAAATACCGAACCAAATTTAAGACCGCCGGCGAAAAAGAATTCAGCCAATGTCTTTGGACCGCCGGCCTGCCGGATCCTGATTTGATCATTCGCACCGGTGGCGAACAGCGGCTGTCTAATTTTTTACCTTGGCAATCGGTCTACAGCGAGCTCTATTTTACTAAAACCTATTGGCCGGCGCTAACGCAGTCAGAATTTGAGGCGATTATCGCCGACTACCGCGCGCGCCAGCGACGTTTCGGCCGTTAGCCAAACTGAATTTGTGGCACCGAAAGTGATTTATGAAAATGATCGTCTGGTAGTATTAGATAAGCCTGCCGGCTGGCTGACGCATACTGACGGCCGCCGCACCGAGCCGACGGTGGCCGATTGGCTTCTGGCGCGTTATCCTGGTCTCGGCGCGGTCGGCGAGCCGGGGCAGCTCGCGACTGGCCGGATCGTGGCTCGGCCTGGGATCGTCCACCGGCTGGATCGGGAGACGAGCGGCGTAATGGTCGCGGCCAAAGACGAGACGACTTACCGTGCGCTCCGGCAGGCCTTTGCCGCGCGTCGCGTCCGGAAGACCTACCGTCTTCTAGTCATCGGTCAAGTTAAATCAGAGAAGGGGGTGATTGATTTGCCAATTGGCCGGAGTCAGCTCGATCCTCGCCGCCGGACCGTGGCTCGTCGAGGTTTGATCCGGCCGGCCGTTACCAAATATCGGGTTCTTCGCCGTTTCCGAGACGCTACTTATTTGGAGGCGTACCCCGAGACCGGCCGGACGCATCAGTTGCGTGTCCACTTCAAGTCTATCCAGCATCCGCTTATCGGCGATCAGCTTTACGCCGGTTCCGGCTCGACGATAATCAGCCGAACCGCTCTGCATGCTTATTGTTTGGAATTGCCGCCGCCGATCGCACCGGCCGCGGCCCTCTTCCTGGCGCCCCTGCCGCTCGATTTTTTTACCGCCCTTGCCTTGCTCGACGATTTATGATACCGTCGCTTAAATGTTCCCGACTAATTTCGCCATTGCCTCGGTTGATTTAGAGGCGCGCCGGGCTTGGGCCTTGGTCCCGGGTGCGACTATCCGCGTCTGGCAGAAAATTATCGAAGGCGGTAAAACTCGACTTCAACCTTTTGACGGTTTGGTGATCGCCTGCCAGCACGGCCGCGAGCCGGGTGCCACCTTTACCGTCCGGCGCGTGGCGAGCGGCGTGGGCATGGAAAAAACCTTCCCTCTCTATTCACCGCTAATCGACAAGGTGGAAACTCTTAAGGCCGCTAAGGTCCGACGAGCCAAACTTTATTATGTCCGAACCAAATCCCGGCGCGACATTCGCCGGAAAGTTAAGCAAACCGATTTGGCGACCGTAACGCCAGTGGAAGCCAGTGAGGTGACGACGTCAGAACCTGTTATAACAATTTAATCAACGCACGCCCAAAATAATTGGTAGACGCTGTTAGTTTGA
>CAZLZS010000009.1:0-34278 GCA_964564105.1 uncultured Candidatus Saccharibacteria bacterium | reverse complement strand
AGAGTTAAGACTTAATACTTATATCTTATCTTGTTCCAACTCCTTTAGATTACCCGCGTATTTTATTTTAACCCCTATAATCTATCAGATAAGTTTTGATGAATTTTTCCGTGGCGCGGACCGTTTCCTCCTTGAGTTTCGAGTTTGACTCCGCCACCCATTTCGCAAAGTTATACAATTCTTGATTATCAACTCGCAACCACTTTTTGTTTCGATATAAAAAATAAAGCATGGCGGTCATCGCAATCCGTTTGTTTCCGTTTTGAAAAGGGTGGTTTTTGACCATGAGATAGAAGAGGATCGCGGCCTTTTCAATCAGTCCTTTATACAATTTTTTGCCGCCGAAGGATTGAAATGGCGATATCAGGCATCCCTCAAGAATATTTGGCCGGCGAGTGCCGAAATCAGGAATCGGCTCATCCCAAGACAGCATCTCGCGCGCCAGACTGTGCGCCACATATTCCACTTCAACCACGGTTAGAGGTTTCATTCTTGGCCCAACAATTTTAATGTCTCGCCGTATTCTTTGACCGTCTTTTTAACCGCTCGTTCTATTTCCCGCTTTTTGTCCTCCCGTAGCGCCGCGCCAAGCACTTCCGGTAAAGCTTTCCGGTCCACGGCAAAGTTCCGGCCAATTTTTCGGGCTTCTATGGCGCCGGATTTAATTTTCTTAAAAACTGCCACTCGGCTTATGCCCAACATCTTCGCCACCTCGCCGGTGGTAAAAAATTCTTTAGCCACAATGTTCAATGATAGTCCGTGTTAACTATTGTGTCAATGGTTAACATAAGTCTATTTTACCAATGACCCCATCTACTTTTGTGAAAAACAAAAAAGCCCCGCTTTCGTTCGCCGATTGGCGAAGCGCGCGGGGCTTGGGGTGGTCCTGTTGCAGAACGAGCGGGCTACTGGCCGATAGTTACGCGTTGAGCATAAGGAGTACCACCCGAGATACAAGGTTCCATCTTCAATATACCCGCACAACTGCGGCAGAAAAACACCTCCACGTTTTGAACACCTGACTCTTCCTCGCCATAGTCACCAACGGCGACAATGAGCGTACGCTTGATCTTGTCAATTCTTGTTTTGCAGTGAGGGCAAGCCGGGTAAGTCTTCGTATTGATTTTCGTCTTAGCCATAGACTTTTCCTTTCAAAGAGCCCAATCTTGTTCGATTTTTCCGCCACCGAGACGGAACCTGTCCGCCTTGGGCGGAAAACACTGCCGTTATGCTAGCACAGCGCGCGCTGGGTTGTCAATATTGCAAGACTTTTACCGATTTGCTAATCTTAAAACATCCACAAGAGAACGCACTTCATAAGGTTTCGTCCTTATGCGGTGCGTTTTCATTTCCTGCCATTTTGTGAGGCAAATCGTTTAGATAATTGATTCTAGGCCTGGCTTCTTGCTTCAACAATTTTGAACAGGTTTTTACATAGGGGCTTAAAACCATCAACAATTTATTGTTGTCACGGAGATATCTGACCAGAGAATAAAAATCGCCGTCGCTGGTGACAATTACGGCCTTATCAAAATTAGGCAGTTCAATCATTATTCGCAAGACCAAATCCGCGTCGCAGTTGCCTTTAGCCTTGCCTTCGCCATCAAAAATAATCGGTTTGAAAATACAAACAAACCCGGCCTTTTGCAGTTCGGAATATAAATCCTGATTGGATTGAATAAAGCCAATGAAGAGATAAACGGTGGTCACCGAGTATTTTTCTTTGAGATAGACCCTAAACTTTTTCCAATCCAATTTCCAACCTAAAGACTTGATGCCCAGATGGACATTGTGAGCGTCGATAAAAGCAAAATTCTTCACTGGCTAATTATAGCAAAAACAAAAAACCCCGTTCGGTTCGCCGGTTGGCGAATCGCGCGGGGCTTAGGGTCTCATTACACCGTAGACGAAGATCGTGCGTTGTTTAGAATACTAGAGTAGTTGAAGTGGCGCGGTGATTTTCTGTAACCTGTTGGATGTCGGGCAGAGGAGTTGGTCGGCGGGCGGGAAACACGAATCGAGTCCTCTCACTAGCTCCCGTGTTATCGGGACGCGGGAAACGAGCGACTGTCGCAATCGGATACCGACCCGCATAATCCAAATGCGCCAGAAATAACTTACTAGGGCCAGTGTCAAAGAGGAAGTAGGCGCCAAAGCCGAACGAACCAAGATGCACCCGATGACAGTTCCCAAATTCTATGATCTGACCCTGTGAGAGACACAGATGTTCGGGTAAAATATCTAGACTCTCAAAGATGTTCCGGAAGCTGCCATCTCGTACCAACTCGTAGACCTCGACAGGAATCTCGGAAGTATCCTGGCCCTCCACATTGATGTCTTTATCATTACTGAACCGTGAGTCCCAAATTGTGGTTAAGTGTAAATTCCCATACCCGTGGGCGCATTTGTAGAGGGTCTTTTCTCCCTTGGTGGGGCCGAGGGAGACAGAGGCAATTAGCTTCAGGTATTCACCTGGCCAGGAATGATTTCCTTCTCCCGGCAAGCATGTTTTCGTTTGGCATTCCGTCGTCATCTAAACGGAAACCACTGCCGTAATGCTAGCACAGCGCGCGGTGGGTTGTCAAATCGGCCCGTAATCAACCCCGAGGGTCGATTGGATGAACGAGGATTAATTCAAACTGATAGAAAAACAATAGAAAAACAAAAAGCCCCGCGCTGGTTCGCCGGTTGGCGAATCGTCGGGGCTTGGGGGGTGTTGTCATGTCAATCAATCATGTCAAGGTTAAACCTTGACAATTAGGTGGACGGCTACTCAAGATCAGCCAGAGCGAGCTGGAAGTCATGATTGTCCTTGGCGCTATAAATCTTCTTAGCCGTTTCAAACAACTTGAGGATCTTACCGACATCATTCTCGTCGATTCCATAATGACTTAGGGCGCTAGCCAGATGGGTGGGCATTGGTAGTGGAAGGTTCTGCACAACTGCGATAACCTTCTCAATCACAACCATCAGCCCTCGCTCCTTGCCATTGTAAGGAAAGCTTCGACTAAGGTCAGTCGCCGCCGCTTCGGCCGCCTGCTTCTGGGCGATAATGCCAGCCGGCACATCGTAATCAAACCCGCCCTGGAACGCGAACTCTCTATCTCTTTCACGGCAAACCTTAAGCCACGCCTTGATGATCTTGTCGTGGCCAGCTGAGATTCTTGTTTCTAAAAGAATCTTTGACAAACACAAAACATCATCTCCGGACATACATTTGATCCTCTCCACCACCGTCTCATGGAACGGCCGCAGTTCGGTTTGCTCTGTTTGTTCTGTCTTCATCAGTTTTCTCCTTTATCTCAACAACCACGCGGACACAATCACCAGGCCGATTCCGACAAGCTTCTGCGTCGTTACGGCTTCCCGAAACACCACGACTCCGCCCAGGACGGCAATCATAATCATCAGACCAAACGACAGCGGGATGTACTTAGTTAAATTCCAGTTTGTCGTGCTCAGCAAACGGCTGTAAGCGGCAACACCGAGCGCGTTGACCAATCCGGCCGCGAGGCACAGAATTACGCCCTTGGTAGACCAAACGGATTGTTTGGCGAAACCGCACATTATCACCGTCACACCCAAAAAGTTGCCAGTGAAGCCCAAATGGCAATATGAGAACTTGCCATTCCAGAAAAGCGGGCGATGAGGGGCCAGACGCCGAAACCAAGAGCGGCAATCAGGCACAACACTAACGGATTATTCACAGTTTTCTCCTTTCAAAGAGCCAAATTTCATTAAAAAACCACTGCCGTTATGCTAGCATAGCGGGCGGTGGGTTGTCAAATTTTGGACTTGGCTACTTTATTTTTTCCATATTTCAAGTATCATTAAAATTGATTAACTATGCCTACTCTCTACACCCATCAAGACGCCAATGTTCGCAAAACCTGGGCGTTGATGACCATTTTTTTAGTTGTAGTTATAGGGCTTGGTTGGTTGTTTAGCCAAGCGTGGGGGGATCCGTCCATTTTGTATATTGCGGTAGTGTTTGCCGTCGCGATGAATTTTTTCAGTTATTGGTATTCGGACAAGATCGTAATTAAGATGACCGGCGCGCGCGCCGCCACCGATCAAGAGTTTCCAGATTTTTACAATACCGTGGAAAATTTGAGTATTACTGCCGGTTTGCCCATGCCTAAAATTTATGTCATCGATGATCCGGCGCCCAATGCCTTTGCCACCGGCCGAAATCCGGATCATGCCGCTCTCGCCGCCACCACCGGCCTGCTTCAGATTTTAGACAAAAGCGAGCTCGAGGGCGTGGTGGCTCACGAATTGTCGCATATCGGCAATCGCGATATGCTCGTTTCCACTGTGGCCGTGGTACTCGTCGGATTTGTGGCGATTTTGTCAGATATTTTTCTCCGATCGCGTCTCTATGGCTTTTCGCGGGGCCGCGACCGCAACAACCGCGTCGGCGGCTTGCTTGTTTTGCTGGCTGTCGTTGCCGCGGTTCTGGCGCCGATCGCCGCCACTCTCATTCGTTTAGCTGTCTCGCGCCGACGCGAATTTCTGGCTGACGCCTCGGGCGCTCTCCTGACTCGTTATCCGGAAGGGTTGGCCAGCGCCTTACAGAAAATCAGTCAATCCGGAGCGGCGCTTCGGCGCGCCTCAAATGCCACCGCCCACCTCTATATTGCTAATCCTTTTGGTGGCCAGGGCGGCCTGATAAAACTTTTTATGACTCACCCGCCGGTTGAGGCGCGGATCGCCGCCTTGCTTGGAAAAGCGATTTAAATAAAATATGAATGGGAAGGGTGGCAGAGTGGTCTAATGCATACGCTTGGAGAGCGTAAGTTCGGGCAACCGGACCGCGAGTTCAAATCTCGCCCCTTCCGTTTCGATTTGACAACTTTTTTAATTCGTGCATACTAGAAGAGTAAGTGTTTGTTCTCGGGAGTTTAGTGTCCTTACAACAGCGTTTTAGCCAAGGGTAAGGTCGAAACGAAACCACGAGGAGAGGTCGCCTTACAAATTAGAAATTAGATCAAACCCATGGCTAAGAAGTTATACATCGGCGGTTTGTCGTACAATACGACTGACGAGGCTTTGAAAGAGGCCTTCTCGCAAGTCGGCGCCGTGAGCTCGGCTAAGGTCATCACTGATCGGATGTCCGGCCGCTCGCGGGGTTTCGGCTTTGTTGAGATGGAGTCGGACGACGATGCCGCGAAAGCGATTGAAACGTGGAATGGCAAAGAGCTTGACGGTCGCCGTCTGACGGTTAACGAGGCCCGGCCTTTAACCGACCAGCGCCCGCCCCGTCGGGAGTTCTCGCGGTAAGGATTATCGCACGACGCAAAAACCCGCCTCGATGGAAATCGGGGCGGGTTTCGTCTGCGGAGGGTATTGATCAATCGACGAGGCAGAGAAATTCACGCGATACCGGCTGAACCCCCTGGGGCGTTTCCACAAAGACGTGCCCGTTTCTTGGCTCGTCTCGCTGGACCAACAAAGATTGTTCTTTCCCCCTTTGGGGATTTGACGGTAGGCCGAGTTTCTTTCGTACCTCCGGCGGACAAGTTCTCCTTAGAACAACCCTGCGTCCTTTCGGCACCTGGACCCCTTCTTTTACCCTTGTTGCCATTTCTGCACCTCCGTTTTCCAAAAAGAGCAATAGTGGGTGGATACCATATCCACCCAGCAATATTTTAGCGCTTTCGCTCAAAGCGTCAAGACGCTATAATCACAGGATGGATGCAGCTGAGATGCGTGAACAAATACTCAATTTACCGCGGCAGCTGGCGGCGGCTTTGCCGGTGGTCAATGCCGAAAATTTGCCGCCGGCCGATAAGTTTATCTTATGCGGGCTGGGCGGCTCGGCGCTAGCTGGCGGGCTGCTGAGGGTTTATCGCCCGGAACTGGATCTACTGATTCATCGCGATTACGGTTTGCCGCGTGTGCCCAAATATTTTCTCGCCGGCAGTTTGCTGATCTTGAGTTCTTATTCCGGCGAGACCGAAGAGGTTTTAGACACTTTGCAGTTCGCGGCGGCACAAGGCTTGAAACTGTCGGCGCTGGCCGCTGGTGGCCTGCTTCTTGAAGAGGCCAAAAAATTACGGTTGCCCTATGTCCTGTTACCGGCTGGCTTGCCGCCGCGTTTGGCCACTGGTTATTCTTTTGTTGGTTTGGGCCAATTGCTCGGACTGAGGTCGGTTCTCTCGGAGCTTAGGTTAGCGGCCAGCCGCCTCGAGCCAGCAACCCTTGAATTAGTTGGCCAGCGTCTGGCCAAGGTAATTGCCGGCAAGGTGACGATTATTTACTCCTCGACCCTTAATCTATCTCTGGCCTACAATTGGAAAATTAGGTTCAATGAGACTAGCAAGACCGCGGCCTTTTACAATGTTTTGCCGGAGATGAATCATAATGAATTAGCCGTGGCCGACTCCAATTTTAGCTATATCTTCCTTCGTGATTCGGCTGACGATCCGAGAATTAAGGACCGCTTTTCTCGACTGGCGGGAATGTTTCGGTCGCAGGGTTTGACGGTTGAAGAAATTGGACTAGAGGGGGCGACGCCGCTTGAAAAGATCTTTAACTCGGTGATTCTGGCTGATTGGACTTCTTATCACTTGGCGCTTTTGGCCCACCGCGATCCAGTCGGGGTGCCGGTGATCGAAGAATTTAAAAAACCAATCAAGATGTCTAATTGATCATGTCTATCTTGGGTGATATTGGACGGACAAAAATGCGCTTGGCAGTCTCGCACGATGGGGAAACTTTAGACGAGCCGATTATCAAACCGACCCCGGTTGATTATGTCGAGGGACTCCAGCTGATTAAAGAGCTGGTGGCTAAAAGCGCCGCGGCCGAGCGGCGCGGGCTGTGTTTGGGAGTGAGCCGAAAAGTCTGGCCCGGCCAGCCGTTTAAATCAGAATTAGAAAAAATGCTCGGTTGCCCAGCCCTGATTGAAAATGATGCCGCGCTCGCGGGTCTCGGCGAAGCCCATTATGGGGCTGGCCGCGGTTCGCATCTCGTCGCCTATGTGACGGTGAGCACGGGCGTGGGCGGGGTCAAGATCGAGGGCGGACGGATTGACGAAAACATGTTTGGTTTTGAACCCGGCCAGCAATTAATTATGATTAACGGTGAGCCAAAAACTCTGGAAGATTTGGTTTCTGGTGGCTCGGTTGAGGGACGGTTTGGCCGACCGCCGCGCGAGATTACTGATGAGAAAATCTGGCAGGATCTGGGCGAATATCTGGCTATTGGTCTGGCCAACACCCTGCTCCATTGGTCGCCGGACTGCCTAGTGCTTGGGGGCAGTATGTTCCAGACTCCGGGATTTAAGATTGAGGTGATTGCGTCACTCCTCGGTAAACATCTCAGTATTTTTTCCAGGTTGCCGGCGGTCAAACGGGCGGCGCTCGGCGAGCTAAGCGGTCTTTACGGTGCCCTCGTTTGTCTCCGTTCTCAATCATAGCCCTGATTTGAAAAATTTATCAACAGATTGGACTTTTTGTTTTTCCCGAGGGCGCGGTTAGAATATAGAGAATGAAATCGTCCACGCGACTCCTTAAAGAAATTCGCAAACGCGACGGTGCAATCGTGCCGTTTGATGAAGCGCGAATCGTCAACGCCATCTGGAAGGCCATGCGCGCTTCTGGCGAGGGCGGCGAATCAGAAGCCAGGCGCGTGGCCAACGCGGTGGCCAAAGATTTAAGGCAACTCGTCAAAAATGTCGGCCGCGACTTTCTGCCGACAGTCGAAGGGGTGCAGGATTTTGTCGAGCGGCAACTCATTCTCCATAATTTTGTCAAGACCTCGAAGGCCTATATCCTTTACCGTCAGCGTCGGTCAGAATTGCGCCGGGAAAAGGGCGAAGTGTCCAAAGAAATCCGCGATCTAACGGCTCAAAGCAAGGCCTATTTCAGAAATCAGCTTTCGGAATTCGTTTACTACAGCACCTATTCCAAATGGCTGCCGGAGAAAAATCGCCGCGAAACCTGGGTTGAGACTATTGAACGTTACATTAATTTTATGCGCGGGCATCTGGGCGGCAAGTTGACCGAAGAAGAGTATCTCGAGATTCGAGACTATATGCTGAACATGAAGGCGCTCGGCTCGATGCGGCTTTTGTGGTCGGCCGGCCCGGCGGCCGAGAAAAGCAATGTCTGTGCTTACAATTGCGCTTATGTGGCGCCGGCTAAGTGGTCGGATTTTGCCGAGATTATGTATGTGCTGATGTGCGGGACCGGGATGGGTTTTTCCGTCGAGCATCAGACCGTGGAACTCTTACCGATCATTAAACGGCAGACCGGCGAGAAACTGTCGCGTTTCGTCATTTCCGATAGCCGCGAGGGTTGGGCCGACGCGTTGGCGCATGGCCTTGAGACTTGGTCCTCGGGTCAAGATGGGGAATTTGATTATTCGAAAATTCGTCCGCAGGGCGCGCGGTTAAAGACTATGGGTGGTCGGGCGTCCGGTCCTGAACCCTTACGGCGCCTGTTGGAGTTCGCCAGGCAGAAAATGCTGAACCGCCAGGGCCGTCGGCTATCCACCATTGATGTCCACGACATTATTTGTAAAATTGGCGAGGTGGTGGTGGCTGGCGGAGTTCGTCGGAGCGCCCTGATTTCCCTTTCAGACCTCGATGATTCTGAGATGCAGGAGGCGAAAAACGGCCAGTTCTACCTAACGCATCCGGAACGGAGCATGGCCAATAACTCAGCCGTTTACAACGAGAAACCGACCCTCGCCAATTTTCTTGATGAGTGGCTGAACCTGGTTAAGTCCGGTTCCGGGGAACGAGGTATTTTTAATCGCGGCAGCCTCCGTTCCCAATTACCGGCGCGGCGCTGGAAGATATTTGCGTCGGACTGGGAGCACTCCGGCACCAATCCTTGTGGTGAGATCGTGCTCAAGTCTAAACAATTTTGCAATCTCTCGGAAGTCGTGGCCCGCGCCGAAGATACGGAAGACACCTTGCTCGAAAAAGTCCGGGTCGCCACCATCCTCGGCACTTTCCAGGCTTCGCTGACCGCCTTCCCCTACCTGTCCAAAGAGTGGAAGAAAAACTGCGAGGAAGAAGCACTCCTCGGCGTGTCTATCACCGGCCAGTGGGACTCAAAACCGTTGCGCCGTCCTAATACCCTGCGGAAATTGAAAGAGGTGGCGATTGAAACCAACCGTAAGTACGCGGCCCGCTTCGGCATCAATCCAGCCACTTGCATTACCTGCGTTAAGCCCTCTGGTAACGGGTCGCAACTTTTTGATTCTTCTTCTGGTATGCACCCGCGTCACTCGCCTTATTATATTCGCCGCGTCCGGATCGAGAGCCACAATCCGCTGTTCCAAATGTTGAAGGACATGGGCGTGCCGCATCATCCGGAAGTCGGGCAGGATCCGGCCGCGGCCGCCACTTATGTTTTGGAATTTCCGGTCAAGGCGCCCAAGGGCTCGCCCTGCCGCGACGACCTAAGTTCTTTGGACCAGCTGGAGTATTGGAAAATTGTGAAAGAAAACTACACCGAGCATAATCCATCCACCACTATTTCCGTCAGCGAAGATGAATGGTTGAGAGTCGCCAATTGGGTCTATGAAAATTGGGAAATTATCGGCGGCCTGTCTTTCTTGCCTCGCACCGAACATGTTTACCGTCTGGCGCCTTATGAAGCGATAACCGAAGAGCAGTATAATGAAATGATCCGGATTTTCCCCGACATTGATTTTGCCAAACTGGTGCTTTACGAGCAGGAAGATTCGACTACCGGCGCTAAGGAACTCGCTTGCGTTTCCGGCGTCTGCGAAATTGACTTTCCTCTTGGCGTTGACAGCCAGACAGTAACGGCAGTATAATATTTCTTTGGTTGGTGCCGGGCAGTTGCCCCGACGACCGAAATGGTGTCGGGGAGGAAAGTCCGAACACTCATCCGCCACTGAGGCGGATTAACCGGGTAGCGGGTAACGCCCGTCTGGAGCAATCCAAGAGGTGCGAACAGAGACGAGCCTCCGCCTTTGGCGGAGGGTGAAACGGCTAAATCCTTACCTGGGTGCAAGGCCGAGCCCCGCGCCGCCCGGTGCGGGGAGTGCCGCTTGATCCGTTTGGCAACAGACGAGACAGATAAATAGCTGCCGCCCGCCCACATCTGCGAAGTTGTGGCGAGGTACAGAATTCGGCTTATAGGTACCAACTTGACATTCCCTGTCTGAAGAAGGCAGGGAATGTTAGGATGTTATTGATTTATTAAAATGGTGAAGCGCCTGTTCAATTTTTTGGAGCGGGAACTGACTGGTTTGCACGAGACCGCTTTGCTGCTAGGTTTGTCGGCTCTGCTGTCGCAAATTCTGGCTTTGATCCGGGACCGTCTTTTGGCCTCCGCCTTTGGCGCTGGTCCAGAACTTGACATTTATTACGCCGCTTTTCGCCTGCCCGACCTGCTCTATGTCTCAATCGGTTCTTTAGTGTCGGTGACGGTGGTGCTGCCGTTTCTGATTAAACATCTTGAACGCGGCGAAACCGAGTCCGCCCGAGCCCTATTTTTTGACCTGCTGCGTAAATTTTCCGTTCTGATGGGCGTGGCCGTCGTGGCGCTGTATTTTCTTTTGCCGTGGCTCGTGGGAGTGATGGTCCCGGGTTTTAGTCCGGCGGCGCGCGCCGCCCTGCTGCCACTCTCGAGAATTTTGTTGCTCTCACCGCTCTTGCTCGGTCTGTCTAATTTGGTGGCCAATCTTACCCAGTCGTCGCGGCAATTTTTCCTCTACGCTTTGAGCCCGGTGTTTTATAATCTCGGTATTATTGTCGGTATCGGGTTTTTCTATCCGCGCTTGGGTCTCTCTGGTTTGACCTGGGGAGTCGTCCTCGGGGCGGCCGCTCACCTTTTGATTCAATGGCCGGCAGTCGCGCGCGGCCCGATTGTTTCTTGGTCGGGGTGGTGGCGGCGACCAGCCGGAGGGCAGGAGAGTCGCCAGATTCTACGTTTGGCTTGGCCGCGCACCCTGGCTCTCTCGGCTCACCAGCTGGCGATTTTGGCCTTGGTGGCTCTGGCTTCATACTTCTCGGCTGGTTCCATCGCGGTTTTCAATCTGGCCTATAATCTTCAGGCGACGATTGTTTCGATCATCGGCGTCAGTTATTCGGTCGCGGCTTTTCCCTCTTTGGCTCGCCTGTTCACTAACGGCGAGCGGGGACAGTTCATCCGCCAAATGGCGGTGACGATCCGCCACATTATTTTTTGGTCCTTGCCCGCCCTGGCCTTGGCGATTGTTTTGCGCGCTCAGATCGTCCGAGTTATTTTGGGCGCCGGCAAATTTGATTGGAGCGATACGCGTTTGACCGCCGCGGCCCTGGCACTTTTTCTGCTTTCGGTGGCGGCCCAGAGTCTGATTCTGTTATTCGTGCGCGGTTATTACGCTTCTGGTCAGACGAAAAAACCCCTAATCATTAATGTTTTGTCATCGGCGTTGATTGTATTTTTGGCCGTGGGCCTGTGGCGTTTATTCGCCTGGTGGCCGGCCGGCAAACTTGGCTTAGCCCAGCTGCTGCGGGTGGCCGACCTCACTAGCGTCGAGCTTTTAGTTTTACCCCTGGCTTTCACCAGCGGCGTGTTGCTCAACCTCTTTATCTTCTGGCGCTCATCGCGTCGTGATTTTGGCGCTTTCCCGCCCTTGCTTTATCGTAGCCTTGGTCAATCAGCGGCCGCGGCTTTGGCGGCGGGCGGGGCGGCCTACCTTATTTTGCAACTTTTAGCCCCGGTGTTTGACCAGCGGACTTTTTGGGGCATTTTTAATCAGGGTTGGTGGGCTGGGGTCGGCGGCATCAGCGCCGGCTTTTTGGTCCTGCGGCAGTTAGCCAATGAAGAGTTGATGGAGATTAGTCATTCATTCCGGCACAAATTCTGGCGCCGGGCGCAACCCATCCCTCCGGCGGAAGAACTTTGAGACGAAATAAACCGTGCTATAATGAAACGGATGTCTGCGCTACAAGCTAAAAACCGTAAGCTAAAAGCCGCTTTCACTCTCATCGAACTCCTGGTGGTCATTGCTATCATCTCGCTCTTATCGAGCATCGTGTTGGCTAGTTTATCGCAGGCGCGAGGCAAGGCGCGGGTCGTCAGGACCGCGGCTGAACTTCGTCAGATGGTAACAGCCATCGTTAGTTATTACAACGATACTGATACGCCGCCGCCGTTTGCCGCAGATATAAACAGTTGTGGCTGTTATACCGCTGACATAGAAGCCATATTTGTTACCGGTAATTATCGACTTTGTTATTCTCCGTTCACCGCTGGCACTAGCGTTGATCGGCCGTCGGGTTGGTCTGGTCCTTATATGAGCCGCTGGCCCGAGACTCTTTGGGGTGACAGTATTTATGGGTGGACCTTTTATGGTTGTAATGATCTCGGTCCACCTTATGGTGGAGGTTCTGGTATATGTGCGACTACCGGTGGTAGCGATCGGTACATCTTGAGTTTTGGTCTGGTAACGGTAACAGCACAAAATGTCATTGATCTCGCTATGTTAGAGGCAATGCTTGATCCTGACACTGATCCCGGGGGCGGCACTTACTCTATCGCTGGCATCGCCGTAGATAATGCTTCGTTTTCTGATTCCAGCATTGCTTGGATCACAGAAGGATTCATAGAGGAACTAGGAGAGACACGTTTAGGATTTAGATACGCGCCTTTTCGGGGTCTTTTATCAAAACAGGATTCGACATTGACCGAGAGCACGTATCCGCGGGCGGTAATAAATTGTTCCTAAGAAGCTTTAGTTATCCACACTCATTTACCTCGTTGGCCGGTCAGAGAGTATAATTAAAATAACTTTATGCCCTCGCAATCGCGCTTGCTGAAACTTATTGCCGTCTCCGGCCTCATCGCTGTCCTCTGGTTCACCTTTCTCAATCACTGGTCAGGCCCTTCTGCCAAGGATCTGGCGGCCGTGTTCACGGCCAATTCGCTCGCCGAAGATTTTATCAATCTGAACGATGTTGATGCTTCGTCTCTGGTCAATGTCGCCTGGGACGGTCAGGGCGCGATGATTTACAACCAGGCGGCCGGCGACGCGGTGACAATCAGTAACCTCGTCGCCAGCACCGGCAAGATCCCGCAGATCGGAACGCTCAATCTCGGCCAACTGCTCTATACTGACCGGACTTATACTTTTACCAGCGTCCCGGCGGCTTATCAGAATAAAACTTATATCCGCACCGCCAATGATGATAAATCAGTCACTGCTTCTAATTACCTGACTTTTACCGTTTCAGCGCCGGCCGATGTCTATGTGGTTTATGACAATAATTTAAGCGCCCCGGCCTGGCTTGCCGGCTGGACCTTGACCGGCGATACGATCGGCACCAATGACGGTAATCCCGGCACGCGAAAGATTTACAAAAAATCTTTCGCGGCCGGGCAGGTGGTTTTGGGCGGCAACAACGGCGCTTCGGGCAGTAACTACAATGTGGTGGTGTCGGGTTCTGGCGCGTCGGGTCCTGGCTCTTTCCGCTCGGTTAATTTCAATTCCGGCGTCATTAGCCAGCTCGCGGCGAGCTGGACCGAGTCGGCGCCCGGGGCCTCGATCGTTTCCTTCAGCACTAATAATGGGAGCACTTGGTGCCAGATCAGCAATGGCCAGACTTTGACGAGCTCCTTTTGTTTCGGCGGTTCGACGCTCAAATACAAAGTTGATTTCCCGGGCACGGCGGATAATTTCCAGAGCCTGACCTTTACCTGGCAGGGCGCGGCGCCGGCCACCACCTACACGATCACGGCCACGGCTGGCTCAGGCGGCACCATCACCCCCTCGGGTTCAGTCACCGTCAGTGCCGGCAGCTCCCAGACTTTCACCATCACGCCGAACACCGGCTACCAGATCGCGTCGGTGCTCGTCAACGGCACTTCGGTCGGCGCCGTCGCCTCCTACACCTTCTCCAATGTGCAGGCCAACCAGACGATCAGCGCCAGTTTCAGTTTGATCACTGGCGGCGCTGGCTGCACCTACACCATCAACGCCGGCGAATCAATCAATAGATACTCCAGCACGGCCACTGCTGGTCAGACCGTCTGCATCCGGGCCGGCACGTACACCGAGACCCTCCGACCCGCCAACTCTGGCACCGCCGGCAACCTCATCACTTTCAAGGCATATCCAGCCACGGATGCATGTCAAGGAGCATTTGCCGAGCCAAAAGTGCCAGGCAGCTGCAAGGTCGTGATTGACGGATCGAATGTGAGAGGGAACGGTGTGTACCTTTCCGCGAGAAAATATATCACGATAGAGGGTTTTGAAATCAAGAATCACCTTGCTGAAGGTGTTTATTTCCAAGACTACTACAGCCGCGTGGTCGAAGGCGTTCAAGTCGTGAACAATTACATCCACCACAATCGAGGCGATGCCATTTTTGCCAAGAATGCCATTGGCGGCTTGCTCGAAAACAACGAGATTTATGCCAATGGCGAAACCGCCATCGCGATTGGCGGGCAGTATGGTTCAGACCGAGTTTCAATCCGGGGCAACAACATCCATTATAATGAGAAAGACGGTGTCCAAGGGGCCGGCGTGAACCTGCTCATCGAGGGCAACCGCATCTACGATCAGTTCCACACGGACAAGCACCAAGATGGAATTGACATCGGGAGGCTGCGGGACTCCATTATACGCTTCAACGTGATTTACGATCTCACCCAGCTCATTTACTTCCCCCTAAAGGACGAGCCGGGGAACTACGTGGAGAACGTCCAGATTTACGGGAACATCCTCTACACCGATCGTTACAATACGGTTGGTGGGCCCAGCGGGCCGGGCGGTACGGCTGTTGGAATTTTTGTCGACGCCCGTCGTAGCACCACCGTGGCGCGGAACATCACCATTCATTCCAATACCATCGGCTGGACCGGGCCCACTAACGTATACATTCTCCGTGACGGCCTTGGAATGGGACCAGGTCAAGTTACCGGGATTGACATTCGAAACAATATTTTCTATCAGGCCGGCCTCGAAGTTCAAGTCGACCCAGGTGAGACTCCTCTGGTTGACTACAACATCTTCTACCAGGCCAACGCCAACGTGCCGATGGGCACACATACGTTGTTCGCTGATCCACAATTTGTAAATTATCAGAGACACTCGGCCTGGGATTTCCATTTGAAGTCAACCAGCCCGGCACGCGATGCGGGTATTAATATGGGACCGTCAACAGATTTCGACGGGAACCCACGACCATCAGGCACTGGCTACGACATCGGCGCCTATGAGTACCCGAGCGGCGGGACACCAGGCGACACCACCCCGCCCACGGTTTCCATCACCGCGCCGGCTAACGGCGCCACGGTCTCCGGCACCATCGCGGTCGCGGCCAACGCCACAGACAATGTAGGAGTAGCCGGCGTCCAATTCAAAGTTGATGGGGCGAATCTCGGCGCTGAAGATACGACCGCGCCTTATGCGGTCAACTGGAACACCACGAGCGCGACTAACGGTAGCCATGTCTTGACCGCCGTGGCCCGCGACGGTGCCGGATTGACCACCACTTCAGCGGCGGTCAGCGTGACCGTCAGCAACGTCGTTACCACCTACACCATTACGGCCACGGCTGGCTCCGGCGGCACGATCACGCCCTCAGGTTCAATCACCGTCAGTCAGGGAGGCAGTCAAACCTTTAGCATTACGCCCAACTCCGGCTACCAGATCGCTCAAGTCCTGGTCAACGGCTCATCCGTCGGCGCCGTCGCCTCCTACACCTTCCCCAATGTCCAGGCTAATCAAACCATCAGCGCCAGCTTCAGTCTGATGACTGGCGGCACTGGCTGCACCTACACCATCAACGCCGGCGAATCCATCAACAAATACTCTTCAACCGCAACAGCCGGCCAAACCGTCTGTATCCGCGCAGGCACCTACAACGAAACCCTCACACCCCAAAACAACGGCACCGCCACCAATTTGATTACATTCAAGGCATACCCAGACACGGATGCATGCCAAGGGGCACTGGGCCAACCCAAAAACGCGGGAAGCTGCAAGGTCGTGATTGACGGGCAGAACATAAGAGCCAACGGCGTCAAAATGAATCTTAAATCAAATATTAGAATAGAGGGTTTTGAAATAAAGAATCACTCTGCTGAAGGTGTTTATTTCCAAGACTACTACACTCGAGTGGTCGAAGGCGCTCAAATCTTTAACAATTACATCCACCACAATCGAGGTGATGCCATTTTTGCAAAGAATGGCACTGCCAGCCGCATCGAAAACAACGAGATTTATGCCAATGGCGAAACCGCCATCGCGATTGGTGGCCAATATGGTTCAGACCGAGTTTCAGTCATTGGCAACAACATCCATTATAATGAGAAAGATGGTGTCCAAGGGGCCGGCGTGAACCTGCTCATCGAAGGCAACCGCATCTACGACCAGTTCCACACGGACAAGCACCAAGATGGAATAGATATTGGTAGGCTGCGCGACTCCATTATACGCTTCAACGTGATTTACGATCTCACACAGCTCATCTACTTCCCACTAAAGGACGAGCCGGGAAACTATGTGGACAACGTACAGATTTACGGTAACATCCTCTACACCGACCGTTACAATACGGTTGGCGGGCCCAGCGGGCCGGGTGCCGAGGCTCCTGCAATCTTTATCGATGCCCGTCGCAGCAGCACCATTGCGCGAAACATTACCATTCATTCTAATACCATTGGTTGGGTTGGATATGCTGGCGTTTGGATTCTCCGTGATGGCCTCGGTATGGGGCCAGGTCAGGTCACAGGGATTGACATTCGAAACAATATCTTCTACCAATCCGACGTCGAAATCGAGGTTGACCCAGGTGAAACTCCTCAAGTTAACTATAACCTTTTCTACCAGGCCAACGCTAATGTTCCGGTGGGCGCAAATAATTTGTTCACTGACCCACAATTTGTAAATTATCAAAGACATTCTGCCTGGGACTTCCATCTCAAGTCAACCAGCCCCGCACGCGATGCTGGTATTAATATGGGACCATCAACAGATTTCGATGGGAACCCGCGACCATCAGGCACTGGTTACGACATCGGCGCTTACGAGTACCCGAGCGGCGGGACGGCCCCAGCTGTCTGCGGCAACGGCGTGATTGAAGGCACCGAGCAGTGCGATGGCACGGCGCTTGGAGGCCAGACCTGTGTTACTCGTGGCTTCACCGGCGGTACTCTCTCTTGCACGGCCACCTGCACTTTTAACACCTCACAGTGTACCACCACGACGGCTGACACCACGCCGCCGACTGTGCCTACTGGTCTTACGGCCACCGCTATCTCCTCCACCCAAATCAATCTTAGTTGGACGGCCAGCACAGACAATGTGGGCGTCACTGGCTACCGAGTTTTTAGAAACGGCGCGCCCCTCACCACAGTGGCCGGCACGAGTTACCAAAACACTGGTCTCTCACCCGCCACCACCTATACTTACACGGTAGAGGCCTATGACGCGGCCGGGAACAACTCAGCCCAATCCGCGCCAGTCAGTGCGACCACCCCAGCAGTCGCTGACACCACGCCGCCCGTTATCTCGGCGGTCACTGTTTCTGGCGTCAGTACTTCCACCGCGACCATCACCTGGACGACCAATGAACCCGCCACTTCACAGGTTGATTACGGTTTTACCGCCAGTTACGGCCAGTCCACTCTGCCCACCACGGCTTTAGTTACGACTCACAGCCAGCGGCTTAGCCAGCTTACTCCGGCCACGCTCTATCACTACCGAGTTCGCTCCAAAGATCAGGCCGGTAACGAAGCCCTGTCCATTGATTTCACTTTCACTACCCAGGCCGCGCCCGTTCCTGACACCGCGCCACCCCAGACTATCACTGACCTTCGGGTCAGTAGCATCGGGAAGAAATCAACGGTTCTTGCCTGGACGGCGCCCTACCAAGACCTCACTGCGACTTCTTCTGGCCCGGTCGCGAGCTACGATCTTCGTTACGCTCGCAACACGACCTGGAGCACGATCACGGACGCTAATTGGAGCACGAGCGCCCAGGCCAGCGGCGAACCCACCCCGGCGCTCCCGGGCCAGACTGAAACCTACACCCTAGTTGATCTAACGCCAGGCAAGACTTATTCAGTCGCTCTTAAGAGTCAAGACGCGGCTGGCAATGTTTCTGCCATTTCCAATGTTGTTTCTTTTACCACTAGTGTTCAACCGGCGGCCCAAACGCAGGATGCTACTGCTGGCGGCAGTGGAGGCGGTGGTGGTAGAGGCACAGCAGCGACAGACACCACCGCGCCAAGTTCGCCCACGAACCTCACGGCTTACGGCGCCGATCGCCAGGCCATCCTGCGCTGGCAGAATCCGCTCCAATCAGATTTTGTTCGGGTGCTTGTTCTAAGAAGCGTCAGGCCGCTGCCGGTCATCACGGCCCCGGGCAACCCCCGTTACCTGCCGATGGCTCAAATAGTCTACGATGGCGTGGCTTGGTCATTCACCGACACCAAACTGATCAACGGCCAAATCTACCATTACACTTTGTACGCTTATGACCGTTCCGGCAACTGGTCCAGGCCAGCAACCGTGACCGTTAAACCGGCTAAGGGCGGTCAGACTGTGCTTCTGCCGTCAGCCGGCGGACCAGCACGGCCAGCGCTAATTTTACAGCTGAGACAGTTACTGCTTGAATTGTTACAGAAATTGCTAGGGTTGTTGCGGCGTCAGACGGCCTAATTTGGTCAAGATCCGCAATTTCAGCATCATCGCCCATATTGACCACGGCAAGAGCACTCTCGCCGACCGGTTATTGGAATTGACCGGCACGATCGAACCGCGCCGCATGCGCGCGCAAGTGCTGGATAGCATGGACTTGGAACGGGAACGGGGGATTACGATTAAAATGGCGCCCGTCACGATGGCCTATAAGCTGGAAGCTAACACCTATAAGCTTAATCTCATTGATACGCCCGGCCACCTTGATTTTTCTTATGAGGTGTCGCGGGCTCTCCGGGCGGTCGAAGGCGCAGTGCTCTTGGTGGATGCGTCTAAGGGCGTGCAGGCGCAGACGCTCTCGGTGCTTGAGACGGCCCGTGAGCTTGGTCTGGTCGTGGTGCCGGTGATCAACAAGATTGATTTGCCGTCAGCGCGGCCGGCGGTCGTCCGGCAAGAACTGGCCCAGCTGCTTAAGCGCGCGGCGGCTGAGATTCTCGAAATTTCCGCTAAGACCGGTCAGGGTGTCGCCGGCTTGCTGGCGGCGATCATTCACCACTTGCCACCGCCCCGGAGCGAATTTGACGGCCCGCGGGCCCTGGTTTTCGACTTTGAATATTCCACCCATCGCGGTTTGATTGTTTATGCGCGGATTTTTGACGGCGCGCTCCGGCGGGGCGATGAATTGATTTTTGCCCGCGCTGGCGAAAAATTTGCCGCTCTCGAAGTCGGTGTTTTCCGGCCGGAGAAACAGCCGAGAGACGTTTTGAGCGCCGGCGAGATCGGTTATGTTGTTACCGGGATCAAGGGGTCGAGTCGGGCGAAGGTGGGCGAGACTATTCTAAAAGTCGGTCAGACCCTGCCGCCGGTTTCCGGTTATCTCGAACCCAGGCCAGTGGTTTGGGCCTCGCTTTATCCGGTGAATCAACCTGATTTTGATCTGCTGCGTCAGGCCCTGGCGCGGCTTAAATTATCCGACGCCGCTCTTTCCTATGAGGAAGAAGCGTCCGGGGTCTTGGGCCGCGGCTGGCGCGCCGGTTTCTTGGGTCTGCTTCACCTGGAGATTGTGACCGAGAGGTTGCGCCGCGAACACGGCTTGCCGCTCGTCGTCACTTCGCCGGCGACCAGTTTCCGGATTAGCGACAGTCGGACGGGGCAGACCGAAACGATTTACGCCCCTCATTTATTTCCTGACGAATCGCGGTTTCAGACAGTGACTGAACCGTGGGTGGCGGCTCGAATTTTGACCCCGGCCGGGCCCTTAAGCGCCATTCTCGGTTTGCTCCAGAGTCATGAGGCCAGGCTCTTAGCGACCGATAATTGGAGCGACGGCAAGATCATCCTGCGCTTAGAATTGCCCTTGCGTGAACTAATGCGGCGTTTTTTTGACCAGCTGAAAACCGTTTCCTCTGGTTTTGCCTCACTCTCTTACCGTTTGATTGATTGGCGTCCGGCCACGGTGGTTAAGTTGGAGGTGTTAATCGCCGAAGAGGTGGTGCCGGCGCTGACGCGCGTCGTGGCGCGGCGGCGTCTGACGGTTGAGGCCGAAGTGGTCGTCGAGCGGTTGAAGGTGCTCCTGCCGCGCGAGCTTTTTGTCGTCAAGCTTCAGGCCCGAGCCGCCGGCCGGATCGTCGCCTCCCGTTCCTTGCCCGCTCTCAAAAAGGATGTTACCGGCTATCTCTACGGTGGCGACATTACGCGGAAGAGAAAACTCTGGGTCAAGCAGGCTAAGGGTAAAAAACGTCTGCAAGCTCGGGGCCGCGTTAAGATCCCGCCGGAAGTTTTCCTAAAGCTGGTTCAAGAAAATAGCGCTGGCACATAAAGGAGGATCATGCCGATGATGACAACAGCGCTGACGATAATCCAGAAAATCTGGATCGGTCTTTTGTATTTTTTTTGAAACAACATTACACTTTAGGATACACTAAACGATGAGGGAATTTCAAGACAAGCGGCGGTGGCGGTGGCTGATCTATTCTTGGCCGGTGCGGCTCGGTTTGGTCCTGATGATTATGGCGCTCGCTAGCTCGGTTTTCCGGCTTTACGAAAAAGAACGGCGAGTCGGGCGGGAACGAGCGAGATTGCTTGAAGAAGTTGAACGTTTGCAATCTAGACAGCGGGAGCTCGCGGCCGAGGTAGAAAAATTGGCGACCGAGCGGGGAATTGAAGAAGGGATTAGGGAAAAATTTAATGTCGTCAAGCCCGGAGAGAAAGTGATTAGTCTCGTCGACGACGAGACGCCGACGAGCTCTCCGCCAGTGTCATCGTCCCGGTGGTGGCAGAAGATAATAGATCTGTTTAAATAGATCTGCCTATCGGCAGATAGGCGCGGGATTGGTTTAGTGGCAGAATGCGTGCTTCCCAAGCATGAGACACGAGTTCGATTCTCGTATCCCGCAAAATATGCTAAAATCAAAAGATGAATAAAAAAGTGACAATTTATACCACGCCGAGCTGTGTTTATTGCCGGCAAACCAAGGAATTTTTTAAGGCCAATCAGGTCAACTACGAAGAACACGATGTTTTGACTGATTTGATTAGGCGACAGGAAATGGTGGATAAAAGCGGCCAGCTCGGCGTGCCGGTGATCACCGTGAGCGCCGCCGACGGCGCGAATGAAGAAGTGGTGATCGGTTACAACCGCGCCCGACTGGCCCAATTGCTTGGGCTCTAAATAGTCCTCGTAGTTCAATGGATAGAACCAGGGACTCCTAAGCCCTAGATACAGGTTCGATTCCTGTCGAGGACAAATTGTGTTATAGTTTATCTTGATGTACGCGGAAGATCGTCCCACCCTGCAGAAAATTTTGGAGCAGGTCGAGGAAAATAATCAAATGCTCCATCGTCTTCAGCGCGCCCGGCGCTGGGCCGCGGCTTGGTCAGTCTTAAAATTATTGATCGTGCTGGCCGCGGCGGGCGGGCTGTATTATTATCTGCAGCCTTACCTTGACGAGTGGCTGGCTTCCTGGCCGCAGATCAAGGCCGTGTGGGAAAACCTGATTAATACTTTGCCGAAGTAAATTTTGCCCAGATAGCTCAGTGAGCAGAGCATTCGCCTGAAGAGCGAAGGGTCGTCAGTGCAATTCTGACTCTGGGCATCAATCAATGTCCCTTGTTCATCAGAAATGAACTTGAACTGACAACTAAATGCGGTCGCCGATAACTGTCGGTTCAGATTCAAAAAATGTTGACTTTTTCAATCTATGATATAGATTATAGACGAGTTGTTCTTTGACAGTTTATTTGGCGGCTAGAAAAACTAGCAGAAAGAGAGACAAGAGATGGCAAAAAGTCAGAAAAGACAGGTGGTTCTCAAATTGAGCGGTAGGGTTTTTAGCAATCTCTCCTCGCTCAGACAGATAACTAATTCGGCGGTGCAATCAGTGGCCGTTAAATTAGCCGCGGCTCACGAGATTGCAAGATTGGCGGTAGTTGTCGGCGGCGGCAACCATTCTGATATGGACTTGGCTAGTGGTTGTAATCAGATCACCGCCGACCATATCGGTATGCTAGCAACGGTTATGAATGTTTTGACCCTTAGAGATTCGTTGCAGGAAAATGAAGTGCCGACAGTGGCGATGAGCGGTTTTCCAGTGCCGTCGGCGATGGAAACTTATTCTTGTGATCGGGCGCGTCGAGTGCTCGCGAGAGGCGAGATACTGCTTTTGGCCGGCGGTCTTGGTCAGATCGGTTTCAGCACCGATACGGCTGCCGTGGTTCGCGCGCGCGAACTCGGCGCCGACTTTGTCTTCAAGGGGACAACCGTGGCCGGAGTGTTTAATGCTGATCCAAAACATGACCCGAATGCTCGTCTCATCGAGCAGTTATCCTGTCACGATTTTCTCAGTCGTGGCCTGCATGTGATTTTGGATCGCAGCGCCGTAGTTTTGGCCGAACGCTTTCGCTTGCCGATCCGCGTTTTCGACTTTCGGGAGCCTTTCCAGTCCGTCATCGCCGGCGACAGCATCGGTACTCTTGTGCATCCGTGATGAAACAAGCGTCCATCGAGCTCGACCTCTTGGTCGGGCTTTTTTCTTTCAAAATGACAAACTCTCCAAGGCCTCTTTGAAGGGGATGATTTCGCCGTCTGGAATGGAAATAGTAATCGGCTGATTGATGTTTTTTATGGTGATTGAGGAAACGGATAACCCCTGTTTGCCGATTAAATGAGATGCCGTATCGTGGGGAACCAGCCGGAACCTACTTTCCATTCGGACTGGCCAGCCGGTTTGGTTAATCAGGATAATGATGGTTGTATTGTCTTGTAAATAATTTAAAATAGCGGCGGCTTCTTCGCTTTCAAGCGCCGTGACGATTTCGTCTAAATCATTCTCGTCGCCGCCAAGTTCATTTTTCCACGCCTTAAGAAAATCAATCAAATCGTCGCGGTTAAGCCGCAACTCGTATTGCCATAGTTTTTCGTTTTCAATCTTGATTTTCTTCGGCGGCGCGGCAAAGTCAAAAATCTGATAGTTATTCCACAACCGTTCGAGAATATCCAATTGTTTCTGTAAATCGTTCCGCCATTCCTCGTTGTATTTGCTGATTCTGATAGGCAGAGAAGATATTGAATTGCCCCGATCGGTTTTGGAGATTTCCACCCATTTGCCTTTAATGGCCGATAACTGCGACAGGAAAAAGAGATTAGGAAAATTATTGATTCGGAAGTATAAATCCTCACCGATCTTGCGGAATTCAGCCGCCGCCCGAATTGATAAATCATCAAATTGGCCATTAAAAGAGAAGTTAAAACTGGTGTCCACTGATTTGTTTTGTTCGGTTTGATTTGGTTCGTCGCTGGCCGTCGGCCGGTTGATTAGTCCGCCAAATTGAGCGGTCATCTGCCCATTGGCTGGCAATTTATCTGTTAGGTCGGCTAGAGAAGATAGGAATGATCTGGGCGGTTCATCCGGGAAGTATATGCGGTTCGGGCTGTCTCTGGTGAAAGTAACAGTTTGACCGGCAATGACCGTGCTCGTACTTTGATAACCCCAACTGTTTCTGATTCTTTTAATTGCTTCACCTGTCTCAAAAGTGAATGGCAGGTTAAAATTCTTTCGGTCGGCAGTGGTGGTGTAAGTTCGGCCAGGTAGTTCTTTTGGATATAGACGTTTGGCAGAAGTTTTAGACGATAAACGGTAAGCGTTGCTTAATTCATCAAGTACCTCGGTTAGTTCTTCGAAGCGTTGTAAATCGTTTTGCCAACGGCGGCGGTCGTTGGGATCGGGTGCCGGTGGCGTAAACGCCCTCGCTCCGTCATCGCGCGGGACAATAGAGAAATTCAAAGCAATTGTGTATTCAGCCGTGCGTATTTTGTCTAGAGTGTGCGCCAAGTCAGACAGAAAACCGTTCTCGTCATATGGCGCTTTAGCGAATAGTCCTAACTCTTGCCAATAGGCAAAGATCAGTCCTCCGGCGGCCAGCAGCGCGATTATTGAAAAAATGAGTGCGGCCAAAAGCGGGCCGTGGTGTCGCGGTGTTGGTTCAAGAGGCGGGGGTGTTTGCATTTGGTCGGGAGGCATAAGTTATATCGATTTAACTTTTAATTTCTGCACCCGCTGGCGGTCAATCTTGGGCAGGCGGATGATGAGCAAACCGTGGCGCTCAACGGCCTCGGCCTCTTCGGGTTCGACTTCAGCCGGCAGAAGGATGGTTTTGGCAAACGCGCCCCAATACAGTTCTTTCTGGAAATAATCCGCCTCGTTCACCACTTCAGTCTCATCCCGTTTGCCGCGGATCGTGACCATCTCGCGAGAAATGGAGATATTTAGATCTTCTGGCTTGACACCGGCGATCATGGCTTTGACGACGATTTCCGTCGGTGTCTGGTGCACATCCACCGCCAGCTCGCCCTCTTCGGCGCCCTCCCTCAGCCAGTCGTGATTGGCTCGGATCGTCGTCTCGGTCTTGATCTCCGGCGCCGGCTCCTGATTGAAAACGGAGATGCTACCGGTCAGCCGTTCGAAGAATGAACGTTTATTTTTAAACATATTTTGGCGGACAAACCACAGTTTTTACTTTTTCGAAAAGTAAAATAATAAAAACGGCGAAAAACCATAATAGCGTTAGCACTTTGAATAGCTCATGGCTGTCCGCGATAATTATAAGGAAATTAAATAGAGCGTGCAAGAGTGTGGCCGTGATTAGTCCGGCGCCGATGTAGCTTAACCGTCTAAACCCCCGGAAACAGAAAGCTAAGGCCAGCATGCCGCCGACCAAGGCCGAGGATACCACATGGACGATATTCGCGCCCATAAAACGAAGGTTACCAGTGAGGAGAAAGACCGCCGGCCCGGTTTCCGTCAAGGCGTTAAAGAGGAATAAGCCGTTTTCAACCGCGGCAAAACCGAGCGCGGCGGTAATTAAGTAGATCATGGCATCCACTGGTTCGTCAAAAGCCGCTTGCCGGAAAATTATTAAGTAGGCAGCAATGAATTTAAGAACTTCTTCGATGCCGGCCCAGGCCAGGAGTAAAGTTTTAGTCTGAACGCTCATGGCCAGCCAATCCGGGTGGGAAAGTCCTTGGCAGGCGGCAGTGAGCCAGGATAAATTACAGGCCGAACGTTCAAAGAAATAGGCCAGGGCCACACTCGCCGCGCCAGCCAGGAATACTCGGACGACGAGACGCGTCGGTTCTGGTTTCTGCTTATCTTCTTTCAGCCAGAACCACAGCCAGACGCCGACCGGAATCAGGCCGCCGGCTAGGGAGTAAAGGATTAGGGTTAAGTTGTCGGCCATGGAGCGGTGATGAGGGGTTTTGATTCAGTTGATTCTGGTCTGAGCGACCATAACTCCTCGGTGATAAATGGAATAAAGGGATGAAGCAGACGTAGACAACGTTCAAACAAAGTGTCGAGTAACCATTTTGTCTCCGGCGCCACCGTGAGGAGCCGCGGCTTAGCCGCCTCAATTATTTTATCAGCCAGAGTGTGCCAGACATAGTGGTAGAGTTTTTCGGCGGCGAGGGAAAAGTGGTAAGTTTCAAGATCAGCAGTTATCTCTTTAGTCAATTCATCAAGTTGCTTGATCAGATTTTGATCAGCGGCGGGAATGGTCGCTGGCTGCGCTGGCACCTCGTCGCCAACGGCCGCCAAGATAAAGCGCCCAATGTTCCAGAGTTTATTGGCAAAGTGTTTGTAACCGCGGATTTTGTCTTCTGAAATTTGGTTGTCAGCGCCCGGGCTGGTGCCAACAACGAGAGCCAAACGTAGGGCGTCGGCGCCATATTTATCAATCATGGCTAAGGGGTCAATGATGTTGCCTCTGGACTTGCTCATTTTTTTGCCGCCGCTGTCGCGGACCAGGCCATGCAGATAGACGGTGCGGAAAGGAATTTGCCCGAGGAGAAAACCGCTCAGCAGAATCATCCGCGCCACCCAGAAGAAAAGGATGTCGTAGCCGGTCTCGAGTAGGGTGGTGGGGTGGAAGATTTTAAGATCCTCGGTTTCATTCGGCCAGCCCAGGGTAGAGAAGGTCCAGAGACCGGAGGAAAACCAGGTGTCTAAGGTGTCTTCGTCTTGGATGAATTTAGCGTTGCAGTGCGGGCATTTCTCCAGCGGTTCCCCGACCACAATCTCTTGGCATTGTTCAATTTCTTTTTCTCGGCCGGCAATGGGCACGCATTTAGGCTCATGGCGCCAAACTGGAATTCGGTGACCGTACCAAATCTGCCGTGAGATGCACCAATCGCGCAGATTGTCAATCCAGTGGAAATAAATTTTAGCAAAGCGTTCGGGAATGATTTTAATCTGGCCCGAGGCCACCGGCTGGCGCATCAAATCCTTCAGAGTTTTTTGTTCTTGGCCAAAGGGTTTATTGACCGCGACAAACCATTGCTCTAGCAACTGCGGTTCGATAATGCCGCCGCCGCGGCTGTTAACGGCAATTTGATGCTGGTAATTGGCATCAATTTTTTCCACCAGTCCTTTGGCCTCCAGCTTAGCCACAATTTTCGCTCGGGCCTTTTTCCAGTGCTGGCCGCTAAATTCTCCGGCAATCGGCAGTAACTTGCCAGCCAAATCAATTATCTGCTCGGATTCAAGACCGTGCCGCGCGGCGATCTCGCTATCCGCGAGGTCATGGGCCGGCGTAATGGTCATGGCGCCGGTGCCGAATTCCCGGTCAATGATTTCATCTTTGATCACCGTGGCGGTGACTGGTCCGTTAATCCATTCCACCGTCAGTTTTTGGCCGGATTGGAATTGGGTGTAACGCTCGTCCGTCGGGTGGACCACGACATATTTGTCGCCAAACTTGGTTTCCGGCCGGGCGGTGGTGATGACAAAGGGGCCGTATTTCAGATAATAGAGCGGCGTGGTTTCGGTTTGCCATTCAATCTCGTCATCCGAGACCGTGGTTTGCAATTTCGGATCCCAGTTGACGAGCCGCCGGCCGCGGTAGATGAGTCCGGCGTCGTAGAGCCGTTTGAAGGCGGTTCGGACGGCGCGACTCCGTGGCTCGTCAAGGGTAAAGGCCTCGCGGCTCCAGTCCACTGAAGCGCCGAGTCTTCTGATTTGCTTGACGATGATATTGCGGCTCGCGGCGGCAAATTGCTCGACACGGCGTAGGAATTCTTCCCGGCCGAGGTCGTGTCGCGTTCGGCTTTCTTGTTTATAAATTATTTCCTCAACCTTGCTTTGAGTGGCGATGGCGGCGTGATCCGTGCCCGGCAACCACAAGGTTTTTTTGCCTCGCATCCGGGCGTAACGGGTCAGGATGTCTTCAATTGTGATCATGGCCGCGTGGCCCAAGTGGAGAGTGCCGGTCACATTCGGCAGAGGCAGAACCATAGAAAAAACGCCGTTTGGGGCGTCTGGCCTCGGCGCGAAAGCGCCACTCGCTTCCCATTGGCGGTAAATCCTGTCCTCGGTCGCTTTGGGATCGTAAGGTTTAAGCAGTCGCTCGTTGAGAGGCATCGGTTCACTATATCAAAAAACCGCTTATTTTAGAACGAGTCGTCCGCGGGCACGAATTCTTTTTAAAAAAGGTTCGCCCTTAGGATTCTTAATTTTCAAGGTCGAACCCTGAAGGAGCCGTAAATACCCAGCCATCGCGATCATCGTGGCATTGTCGAGTGATAATTTTGGCGTCGGCAGAAGGAGTTCGACAGTCGGAGTATGTCTAGTGAGATACTTGGTGAATTGCTGACGCAGTGGTTTATTGGCCGAGACGCCGCCGGCGATGATTAAAGTTCGCGGTTTATATTTTTCTATCGCTCTGGCAGTCTTAGCGAGCAAGACATCGATTATTGCTTGCTGAAAGTCCGCGGCGACCATTCTTCTCAAGGTCGGACCTCGGGTTCTCTTAAGGTCCGACCTTTTATCTTCCAGTAGGTATTTGACAGCTGTTTTCAAACCGGAAAAGGAGAAATCAAAATTTGGACTATTGATCATCGGTCGCGGCAACGGGGGTGTTTGTTGCCCCAAGGACAGCCCCTTGGCCCCTTGCGCTAATTTAGAAATTGCCGGACCTCCCGGGTAGGGGAGGCCGAGCAGGCGAGCCACTTTGTCGAAGGCCTCGCCCGCGGCGTCATCGCGAGTTTGGCCAATGATTCGGTATTTGAACCAATCGCGCATCAGCACGAGCTCGGTGTGCCCGCCGGAGATTAATAAGGCCAGCGCCGGAAATTTTATCTTTTTAGTTTTGCGTTTCTCGCTTTGTGCTAGGACAGAATAGATGTGCCCCTCCATATGGTTTATAAGGATAAGTGGTTTCTGCCAGACCAGCGCGAGCGCGCGAGCAAAGCTGATGCCGGTCCAAAGCGCCGGTTCGAGACCGGGGCCTACGGTAACGGCGATGGCGTCAATTTTTGGCGCGTTGACAGTCGGGATGAATTCTAAAAATTGTTTCAGTAATTCCGGCTCTCGGCCGAGAATTTTATTTTCCCAAGGTTCGACCTTGGGGTTTTTGGTTTTTAAGGTCGAATTTTTGATTAGCCTCGACCCTTCTAATGCTTCTTTCAGTACCGGAATCAAATTTTTGCCATGTTCCCGTTTGGCGAGCATCGGCACCACACCCCCGTAAGGGGCGTGAACTTTAGTTTGCGAACTGACGACATGCGCGAGCACGCGGAACTGTAGCCCGCGCAATTTGCCCCGTCCTGCCACCACACTTATTGCTGTCTCGTCGCAGCTCGTCTCAATCCCGAGGATGGTCATTTGTCCATGCTAACATTTGACGCGTGTTGACAGCAATAGCGTGATATGTTATCTTGATTTGAGAGTCCATTGAGATCCTTGAGTCCTTTTGGGAGGATGAAAAAATGATGAGATCGGAACGGTATCAGAATTTGGTGGCGGCACTCGGCGAAGCCATTTACCACCAGAGTTGGTTGGGTCAGTATTGGGGCCGGGCCGGCGCCATTGCTTTGGCAAGGGAACGTTGTTTCTGTCTGATGGCGGAGTTGGGTAAGACCGGGCGAGATGTCTTGAGCGGTTTGTCGAGCACTTATTACTCGGCGGCCGGCCACGCTTGGGCCAGGGCGAAAAATGCCAAAAAATCAAGTGTGGTGTCAGGCAGTCTGGCGTTTCTGTTTTGGGCTTGGCGCGCGTGGCGATGTCTGCGGCAGGCGGTGCTTTGGTCTGATCAGTTGGAAAAGGCGGCCGGCGGGTTGAAAAATCTGACGGCTGATGAGCTCGATGTCCGTTGCTCAATCCTTCGCAAGGCAAAGCGCTGGGAAAAAGCCCGGGCCGCGGCTGGTTTGGGGTTACAAAAGGATGACCTATCAATGAACACTCGCTGTCTGCTCCTTTTGGGCCGGGCCGAAGCGACCGAGATGTTGGCTAAAGATGAGGAGGCGCGCGTGGCTTATCTTCAAGTTCGAGATCTGATTGACCAACTACTGCCGGAAACACAAGTTCGGGCCTGGCGGGCTCTAGCTGGCCGATTTGAGAGAATGGGCCACACCGATAAAGCCAGGGAAGCCAGAGCCAAAGCTCGGGCCCTAGCCACTGCCGAGGGTCTTGATGATCAAGTGATCAAGTTGGGTTAGTAGCCATTCCAGCTGCGGGCGGGGAAATGTCTCCCCGCTCTTTTTTTGTTTTAATTTTTTAAGAAAATGGGCGGTATAGGGCTTGAACCTATGGCCTTTCGCACGTCAAGCGAACGCTCTACCAACTGAGCTAACCGCCCCCGCTTTGTTGGAAGTGCGGGCGGAGGAGGTGGGATTTGAACCCACGATGCAGTTTCCCGCATGCCGGTTTTCGAAACCGGTGCCTTCAACCACTCAGCCACTCCTCCGTTCGCCATCCTAGCATTTTTGGCCAAATTTTCAAAAAATGTTATGATTCGTTCGATTTTTAGGCCCTATCGTCTAACAGTCAGGACAGCGCTCTTTCAAGGCGCAAATCCGGGTGCGATTCCCGGTGGGGTCATCCGAACGGAAAGCAAGCAAACTGCTTTGCTTGCGGGCGAAGATGACGACCGCAACGATGCCTCGTTAACAAACGAGGCCGCGAGGGGTAGGCTGCGAAAATTTCGAGCGGCGGCGAGAAATTATTTGTGGCCAAAAGCACGATGAGCTAATCATTTTCCCAGATGCAGGTAGTTGTAGATGTCCTCCAATGCCTTAACGGCATCACCGGCGGCGATGTTATTTTGATGATATAAACCGTCAGCACAGTCGCCGGCGGCCCAAATGCCGGGGACTGGCGCTCGCTGGTTCTTAGGATCAACGACGATCGCGCCGTATGGATTGAGTGTCACCAGATCTTTCACCATCTCGGTTGTCGGCACCAGCCCGATTTCCACAAATACGCCCTCGGTCGCTAATTCTTTAATGGCTCCCGTAATTTTGTCTTTATAAATCAAACTCTTTACAAATTTATCGCCCTTGATCTCCACGGTTTCGGCATTTTTGATTGCGGTCATTTTCGGGTTAGTCAGGACTTTTTCCACGGTCACCGGATCAGCTTTAAATTCGGCGCTGTGGTGAATGAGTGTCACACTTTTAGCGTAGGCGAGGAGCTGGAGCGCGGTTTCAAAACCAGCGTTGCCGCCGCCAATCACGACGACATCTTTACCAGCGAAGAGTGGTCCGTCGCAGGTGGCGCAGTAGGTAATACCTTTTTGCTCAAAGGTATCGGCGCCGGGCACCGTGAGTTTGCGGCGGTGGGCGCCAGTGGTGACAAGCACAGTTTTCGATTCATAAGTTTGTCCGTCATCGGTTTTGATAGAAAAATTACTGCCGGCTTGTTCGATCTTTTCAGCTTTGACGCCGGTTTTAATCACGAAATTTTCTCCTTCGTAGCGCCGCAAGTGCTGTTCTAATTGCTTGGCTAACTCTTCGCCGGAAATCGCGGGTGTGCCGATCCAGTTTTGAATCTCGGCCGAGACCACCGATTGCCCACCCCAATCATAGGTTAAGAAAAGCGTTTTTAACGCTTTCCGCGCCGCGTAGACTCCGGCTGCCACCCCGGCCGGTCCGCCGCCGATGATAATTAGATCGTAGATCATTGATTGGTATGCGTACGCAAAACACATTTCCCGATTCGATAATACCAATCTTTGGCTATTTCAGGTATATTTCTACAGTCAATCGTTTTATTTTTCCACACCCAATAGCCGCCGAGGGCGATTAAGGCGATGATGATTAAGATAACCACTGTCGAGAACCCTTGATGTCTCCGCATAGTTATTGTTTTCTTAATCTTAATAAACTTGATCATGGGTTCCAACATCGGTGTAAAGCACGTAGTTTCCACCGAGAAACATGAAGGTAACCCGATATGAATAATCTATCCAGTATGCCCACTCATTCCTACGCTCTCCGTGTAATTTGTGAGTTCCCAATCGCGGATCAAACGGACTCTCGATAAAGATCTTCTCCCGCGTAATCATTTTCTGTTTTATTTCCTCGGGTAACTTCTTGAAATGTCGCCTGAATAAACTGCCAGTTTCAATCTCTAACATTCTACATCAAATCAGCCACGGACTTAATCTTCCTAGTTTTACCAGCGAGATGTTCTTTTAGACTTTGCTCCACCCGACAGTCAAGCTTCCGGGCCGATTTCCCCTTTAAATAATAGTGGGGTAAACGAGTTAGAGCTTCATAAGCCGAGGCCTTTTTCTTTAGTTCGCGATATTCAATTTTTGGTAAAGTAATTGTGGACATATTTTCATCGATTATAACACAACTACGGCTTCTTCGCGCGGCGGAGAAAAGCCGGAATTGATGACCAGTCGTCCTCTTCCTGAATTTTAACCGCCGCGCCGCCGCCGCGCGTCGGTTCTGGTCGTTCTGACCGGCGAGCAACGGTTTCCGCCGCCGGCTGGGATTCTGGACTCGCGGTCTTGGCTTCGATCGTGATCATCGGTTTCTTGCGCGCGGTTTCCGGGAAGCCGGAGGCAATGACCGTGATCTTGACCTCATTCTTATTTAGTTTTTCGTCATGGATCGCGCCAAAGATAATTTTGGCGTTCGGGTCCACCGATTCAATTATGGTCTTGGCCGCTTCCTGAATTTCGTACATGGTCATGTCTTTGCCGCCGGCAATGGCAAAAAGGACGCCCTTAGCTCCATCAATCGAGACATCGAGGAGCGGTGAGTTGATCGCTTGCCGAGCGGCCTCGGTGGCGCGATTGTCGCCCGAGGCCCGACCAATACCCATTAAGGCCGAGCCGGCGTTAGACATAATCGCTTTAATATCGGCAAAATCCACATTGATAATTCCCGGCGTGGTGATAAGATCGGAAATGCCTTCCACCGCTTGCCGCAGCACTTCATCGCAGGTGGCGAAGGCGGAAAAGCAAGTTGTATTTTTATCAATCAAACCAAGCAAGCGGTCGTTCGGGATCACCACTAGGGCGTCCACTTCTTTCCGTAACTCCTCAATCGCTCGTTCAGCGATTTGCAGGCGCTGGGCGCCTTCGAAGAAAAAAGGTTTAGTGACGATAGCGACGGTGAGCACACCTTGGTCCTTGGCGGTTTTCGCTGCCACCGGGCCGGCGCCTGACATCGTGCCGCCGCCCGTACCGCCGGCGAGAAAGACCATGTCCGCGCCCTTGATCACATTTTGGATTTCCTCCACGCTTTCCTCGGCGGCTTTCCGGCCCAACTCCGGATTCATGCCGGTGCCGAGACCGCGGGTTAAGTTTTTGCCGATGTGGACTTTTTGCTTCGCCAGCGAGTGGTGAAGGTCTTGGGCGTCGGTGTTGATGACGATAAAGTCCACCCCGCGCACTTTTGAGTTAATCATATGATTGACGGCGTTTTTGCCCGAGCCGCCGACACCGACCACCTTGATCCGGGCAAAGGCCTCAATTTCCGGGTTGATTTTCGGCATATTGGATTCAGATTAGCAGAAAAATATAAAAAGGCAAATGTCTGACTCCAGGCAATAAAAAAATCCCCCGCTTTGTATGGGCAGGGGATTATCAAGGGTTGCCCTTGCTAGATTAGCTTTGCGCACGGCGGTTTTTGACAATCTCGACGATCATCTTCAAGGAGAGGTCGCCTAACACTTTTTGCGCTTCTGCCAAGAGTCGCAACTCTTCGCCAGAGAGTATTAGGTTTTCAGGCATCGGTAGGTATGCAGACCTTTTGCTTTCTCTTTCACTAGTGAGTACAGCGCCAGCCGCCAAAAAGTCCTCCAAAGAAATTCCTAGGGCCTTACTGAACGACTTGGCCAATCTTTTATTTGTTCTGCCTGTAGAGATGAATTTTCTGAAGGCCCCGTGGTTTAGACCGTTCATTTTGCAAAACGCGGCCTGATTAAGATCGACATGACTCAATCTCTGTCTAATGAGTTCTGCCCCAGTCCATTTTTTCGCCATATCAGTCCCTTTCTCGTTTATAAAGAGCTACTCACATTTTGCCACCGTGAAATTTACACCGAATAATCCAGATTTATATTAGCAAATTATGGTTTTTCTGTCAAACTTGACGAAAGGTGGCGGGTGAGTATATTAAAGATACAAAGTGCCTTCGGGCTCCGAGAAACCCCGCCTCACGGCGGGGTTTCGATTTTATGAGATAAAGTTTCTTAATCGTGTTTTGATTTCGCTTAGGTCACTAGAGATGACGTCGTACATTTTTCTTTTCAATCTTTTCACACTCACCAACTTTAATTGAGCTAGAATTACAGATGCCCTTTTCTTACCAGGATCGATGAAATTGTAATAAAAATCAAATTCCTTTTGTTTCGTAGAAAGAGACGCGATCCAAAACATTTGATTGTTAAATTTTTTAACGATCAGCACCGGCCGAGAGAAATTAGCCCCACTTCCGTTTTGCTCAAAACCGATATTTCTACCCACAGCACACATCCAAACTTCACCAGCTTTCGGGAAGCGTTTAGGGTCATTAACCTTTACTTCAATTTGTTTCTTTATTTCGTTCCAATCATCAAAATCTTGCATAGAAAATTGGTCAAGTGGCGTTACGGCAGCAATTCTTTTAGCCAGCGGAGGAATTTGTTTTTGGTTCGATGGATGACGCGGTTGGTCAAGGTTTCTTCGAGATCGGTGCCGAGACCAAAGAGACACAAGCCGTAGGCCACGAGGAAGCCGCTGTCGCGGATCTGATTTTTACTGTGATGATCGATGATGTTCGGCCAGTGAACTTTGGCCGGCAGACGCAAGGCGTCTTTGGCCAGCTTTTCGATGTCGGCGATTTGACTGCCGCCGCCGGTGATCAAGATGCCGGCGGGCAAGAGCCCGTTT
>CAZLZS010000008.1:0-34583 GCA_964564105.1 uncultured Candidatus Saccharibacteria bacterium | reverse complement strand
TAAAACAATCTGCTTGTAAGTGATGTTCAGCAAACTCAAACTAATGGTCAAGACAATGCTGACCAAAAGCACGGCATAAAGAATTGCCACCCCGTGATTTTTATTAAAGTTATTTGTCATGAAAGGCATAGCGAAATAAATTGACAATTTTATCGGCCGGGTCGGTTGCCCTATTTCGCCATCTCACTTCCGACTTTAATAATACCTCGTCAGCCGTCAACGTCTGCACCGTCAGGGTCCGCGTGAACACCGGGCCGATAAAACCGCCGCCACCGTCATACGGCTTATAAAAACCATCAGTCTCATGATAAGCAATCTCACAATTACTGGCATCGGCGCAAGCCTCGAAAGTAACATCAGCCAGATTAGTGGCTGAAGCAAAAACCACGGCGCAAAAAGAAGGATACTTGCACGCGCCAAGGCTAGATAATAAATCATCGATGTCCTGATCGCCATCGCCGTCATGATCTAGAGAGTCTCCCTTGTTATTCTGATCAATCCGGGCGCTTAGCAGTTCCAATCCTTCCTGGGCCAGATAAGTGCCGACGAGCTGATTTCCGGCGTAGAGCCCGTCGGTGATGCCGCGGGTGGCCGCGGTCATCGGGCCCAAAACGCCAATGAGCAGAACAGTAATCGCCACCAGAGACTCGATCAGGGTAAACCCTGGAGCAGCTTTTAGCTTATGGCTTTTAAGTTTTAGCTTCATGTTAAAAATTGGCCTTGACTGTGGTTTGGAGATTAAACTCGGTTGGATTTTTACCCGGGACTTCTCCCCTAGCAACGATCGTGACTCTTGGTTTTACCCCTTCTGACGTCTGCGTATCAGGAACAGAGAAACGAAGGTCTGTAATATCCACCTCGGAAGAGGTTAGAGCGGTAAAGGGGCAAGCACCCGGTGAACAAACCGCGGGATTATCTGAAGCAACCTGAATACTGCCGAGCCCGTCGCTATTTTCGTCAAAGCGATAGATAATGTAGTTAGCCGGGCTGGCCGAGCGCCGAACAGCAAAAATAATTCCCGGATATCCGGTGCAATCCTCATTTAATTTACTCTCGGCGCTTTGAAAATCACCCCACGGATTATCAGGGATCGGCTCATCTAAACAACCAAAACTCGCACCCTCGCGCAAGTTAAACACCATGCTGTCCATGGCGAAACTGACATTGTCCATCGCGATCTTGATCGCCTGGGCCTTACGATTGACTTCGCTCGCCGTCACCAGGGCGCCGGTGGTGATCACCGCCACGATGGCGAAAATAGACACCGCGACCATGATTTCAATTAAAGTAAAACCTCGCTTCATGTTGGGTTTTTAACCGAGATCTGACCGGTGTTCCAAACTTCGACCCATTTTTGCTGACTCGAATCGCGGGTTGATCGAACAACGATTCGGGCATAACTGTAACCGACAAGCTCAGTACCGTTAACGGCTTCAAGAAATCGGACTTCGGGATAGAACCGAATAAATAAGAGGGAGAAAACCGGCGCCACCGTCGCCGCCTCCGTACAACCGCTATTATTACATATTTGAATATCCGCAATCTCGGCGGCGCCGCGGATACTAAACTTCTCCACACACTCACTATCAGACGGGCAACTCATACTGCCTTCGGTATAAATGTCATTATCGTCACGATCCGCAAACAAAATGAAAGATTTTTTATCCGTCGCCATCACAACATCAAAATAAAGTCCGTAAGCCGGGAAAGAACTGACTCCGGTCGAGCGCGTGCCGATGCCGTAGACCTGGGCCTGGCGGATGGTCGTGGCGATCTCCTGAGCGATCAGCTGCAATCCCGTTTTATCGCGGAACGCCGGAAAGTTAGCCAACACCACGCCAAGCATGATAATGAAAATCGCCAGCACCACTACCATTTCAATCAGCGTCAGTCCTGATTGGCGTCTAGGTGACAAATGACAAATTGGATAAAAGATTGAAAACATCGAACTGGAAAAGATAAACGAGCAGGGCGCCGAGGGAAAGAAACGGCGCAAACGGCACCTCGCTCTTTATATTGTAACCCCGAACCAGCAAGAGCGCGAGGCCAACCAGCGCGCCCGACCAAAACGCGAGCGTTACGGCCGAGAGCGCCACCGGGAAACCGAGCCAGAGACCCAGGCCAAGCGCGAGTTTGGCGTCGCCCAGGCCGAGCCAGCGGCCGCGCGAGGCAAACCACAAAAGCCAAAAGAAAGCGCCGAGCGCGAGACCCACGAACGCGCCCGGACCGGCCGCGTCGAGCCACACTGACTGGAGCAGAGCGACAACAATAAAAGTATAGACAAAGAGGTCGGGAATAATCTTGTGTCGCCAGTCGTAGACCGTGATAACGATAAGCAGACTGAAAATAACCCAGTCAACGAAAAGCGGCCAGGCGAGGCTACCGCCGCGCCAGAAACTGCTGAGGAAAATGAAACCGGTGAGCAATTCAACCAGCGGGTACTGCCAGGAGATGAGGCCGCTGCAGGCGCGGCAGCGGCCGAGCTGAAAAAGGAAACTCGCGACTGGAATCAATTCGAACCAGCGCAACTTCTCGCCGCAGACCAGGCACTCGGATCGGCCAAGCACGGTGTACCCGGTTTGATAACGGTAAATCACGACATTCAAAAAACTGCCGACGATGAGACCTAACACGAAAACCGTCAACGGTATAAACCAAAGCATTAAGGGTATTATATCAATAACTTGCCGGGCATTTCCGAACCAATCTCCTCAAAACTGAATAAGTGGGTGAAGTCCGACTTCGCACAAGTTCGGACCATTGTTATAATCACTTGATGCGAAGAGTGCCAATTGTCGCCGGAGAAATTTATCATGTTTATAATCGCGGCGTCGAAAAAAGAAAAATCGTTCTTAATGATAAAGATCGACTGAGATTTATATTTAGTTTATCTGTTTTCAATGACGAAGCACCCACGGTGCATAACATGTACCGAATGTTTGAAGTCGGACTTCGCCCAAATAAGGGTAAAAAGCTAGTGGAAATATTATGTTTTACGCTGATGAACAATCACTACCATCTACTGGTTAGGCCTATCACCGACCGCGGCTTAACAGAGTTCATCAGAAAACTAGGCACTGGCTATACGAATTACTTCAATCTCAAATACCGCCGAGTGGGACCATTGTTCCAGGGCAAATACAAGGCGGTCCAGGTGCAGACAGAACAGCAATTACGCTATCTGCCCTTTTATATCCACCTTAACCCGCTGGAGGCCATAAAAAAGGATTGGTTCAGTGATGGATTAAGCAAAGATGAATTGAGATCCGCTCAAAGATTGCTTGATTCTTTCGAATGGTCGAGCCATCTGGATTACCTCGGGCAAAAAAATTTCCCCGATGTCAGCGATCGAACTTTTTTAACCAAGATTTTGGGCAAGCCGGAAGAATATCGGAGAGAAGTCTTTCATTGGCTAAAACGAGAAGGAGAAGGAGATTCTGGTAATGATTTTATGAGGTGGGTGAAGTCCGACTTCACCCACTTTCTTCACCCACTTTCTTCAGACTTCACCCAATGTCAAGAATCTTTTTCATCTAAAGTAGCAAGCACTTCATAAATCACGTAACTCTGATCATAATACATTCGTTTGAAACGCGACGAATCATTCAGTATGGTATTAAGAAGGGGATAAGCTCGAGAGCTAACTATATACCTAGATTGCAAATCGTTAGACAAGATCTCTACCGCCAAACCAGCTTCAGTTTTAACCCATTCCTCTTTACTTAATTCGCGTTTAAAAGCGAGGCGCTGTTCATTGGTTTTCTCATCGCATTTTGCCGCCTCACAGACATAGCCATTAACAGCCAGATTCCACCACAACCAATATAAACGTTTGTCATAGACATAGAAAAATCTCGGCTCAAGACCGGCCACATAGTAATTTCGAGGAGAATGGAAGAAAAGCTGTGGAAACCAACTCCAGTTCGCGTTAAAAACTAACTCACCAGGTTGGGTATTATTTTTCAACCATTCTCCGACGCCAGTCATTTCATCTACACTAGTTCCGTGAGCCAAGATTTGTTGGAGGAAAAGGATATTGCCGGCAAATAGATAAATAAGCATTACTGATAGGCCAATGAGTATTCCCCTTCTGACAAATAAATCGGAGATAGAAATGAAACGTCGTAATGACTCCAAGGCGACAATTAGGTACAAGGCGGCAAAGAACATGAAGAAATCACCGAAACGACCACTGACGGCCGTCGTCCCGAGCCAAGTACCAATAGTCAAAAAAAAGAGAGTTAATTGAAGTGATCGGCCAGACACGCTAGTAGAAAAAAAATTTTCACGTCCATGATTTCTAAACCGAGCCGATAAATATTGATAAATCTCCGCCCCGCCGGCGAGTAGAAGGCCAGAGATTATGAGCGAGTTGTTGCGGAGAAAATCAAAAAAGTCTTTGGGGTACAATTCTGCTCCTTCGGCTAGAATTACCTTTTTACTAACGACTGTCTCTCGAAAAACTCCAAAAATAATTTCTTTTATGTATTCTAGAAAGCCAGTAGAGACTAGGGCCATTAGTATGAAAGCAGAAGAGAAACCACCAATGACGATTATCAGGTTTTTTCGATCCAATTTCTCGCGATAGAATCTTTGAGCAATGAAATAAACAAGACTTACGCCTAAGGGGAAGAAAAAGGTGGCACTATGCCAAAATAAGTATAGAAAGTTCACAGCAAAGACTCCCCAATAATTTTTACGGTTTAGAAATACTAACAACAATAAAAGCACTGCCGGTGCAAGAGCATAGGGCCGTGACAAAAACAATCGCCAGACTGCAGTATGGTTAGTCAGAGCAAAAATTACGCCAACCCAAATGAGCGAGTGCTTTATATTCAAACGAAGGCAACACCAATAAACAATAGTGAACGATAGAGCCGCGATAATAACGGCATAAAGTTTAATAGAGATAAAAAGTGGCTGAATATAAGTAAAAGGAATTAAAACCAAATAGAAAAGGAAATTGTAATAGACGAAGTAAGTGCCAGTTTGGGCCATTTTGGAAAAATATAATGATTTAAAATCGCGAAAGGACTCGAAGAAACCAGCTTGTTTCAAATGCTCCGCAAAACGAAAATGGAAAAAATGATCATCACCAGTTGATAATGTCGGTAAAGATAAATAAACCAAGATAAAAATGATAAAAAATAAAGAGAAGACCAAGAGGACTTTTAGATAGTCTCTCGAATAAATAAATGTTATAGATCGGTGAAATAGATTCTTCATTTTTTACAAACCACAAAATGATTAAAGCCAAACTCAAAATATTGATGTTTTATATCTTGAAATCCTAATTTTTTCAGCTGATCTGTCAATTCTAATTTAGAAAAATAGTGTTTGTGGTCCAGTATTTCTTCGGGTTGAATCAATTTAACTCGAAAAGCAAGGAATTCTAGCATTGATCTGGAGACGGTGGTCGGAGTGGTTAAAACCAATTCCCCTTTCCGGACAAGAACTCTTTTAATTTCCCTCAAAACCTCGAGGGGATTATAAAAATGTTCTAAAACAGCTAACAAAAAAACTTGTTCAACTGATGAATCAGGAAGGGGTAAAATTGGTCTGTGGTCTAAGTCAACATTAAAAATCTCTAGATTACCGACTTGTCGAGGAATAATTTTTTTATCCACCCCCCAACCTTTTTGAATCTTATGTCTAATAAGTTTCAGAAAAGAAAGGTGGGGGCCGCAACCGATATCCAGAATCAGAGCATCTTTTTTGACGAAATTAACCACTTGACGATAACGCCACCTTCGCACCAAATCCTCAAGACTTAAACGCAAATGGATCATGGCCCAAAAACATCTCCAGCCATGACGCCAATTTAATTTTTTCCCCTGACTTAAATCGCGGGCGCGGTAAGTAATCGGCACTTCCAACACCTTAGAGTGCCTAACTAGAAGATGAGAAAGCTGGACCACATCAAAAACAAAATCATTGGCCGGCAAAAACTCCAATTCGGTGACAAAATGAGATGGAAAAAGTTTATAACAAGTTGCCAGATCAGTTAAACGGCTACCAAAAAGAAAATTGAAGAATCTAGTTAAAAGTAACCCGCCATAAAAGTAAACTTGCCCGACCGGTACGTTATTACGCAAAAGTGTCCGTGAACCAAAAACGGTTTCCGCTTCTCCAGCCAAGATTGGTCTTAAAAGGACTTGATAATCATTAGGGTCATATTCTAAATCAGCGTCTTGGATAAGGAGGTAATCGCCGCTAGCCGCCTTAAAACCGTCTTTCAAAGCCATCCCCTTGCCGCTATTCTCTTTTCGGAAGATCAATCGGCAAGTATTACTAAATTTACTGAGCACTTGCCTTGTTCCATCTGTGGAACCATCATCAACTATAATAATCTCTTTGTCTATTCCAAGTGGTAAATCTACTGACAAAACCTGATTCAGTAATTTTTCAATAGTGGTTACTTCGTTATAGACCGGAATAATGATTGATAACTGACGCATAATAAAAATCATTTAATCACTTTTGGCTGATGATGTCGAACAAAAAATCCGCCCCCATAGGACGGATTTTTATACAAAATTAGACTAAAACTATCACTAGCTACTGACACACGACATCGCTACTATTATACACACCAGCGAAAGAACCATTGATGGCATTCAAGCCGTTAGTAACACTGCCAGAGTAACCAGTTGAATCAACACAATAACCACTTCCATCTATCAACCTAGCAGAAACCCCCCATGCTGGATTTACAACCGTGCTATCAGCTCCAGTAGCACCACACCTTACATTAGAGTTATTGGAAATCTGATTATTTACAGCTAGCATCAAATTGCCTAACCCTCCAGTAACGACAGCCGAGCAAACATTTACGATATAACGCCCAGAACTATCGGCACCTAATTCTGCTTCAGCCCGCATGGAGGCCATACTAGCTTTAGCGGAAGAATCTTTAGCTTTATTTCTCGCGGTACCCAAACTCGTCAAGACGATGCCAGACAAGATACCGATGATGGCGATAACGACGAGAAGTTCGATTAACGTAAAACCTTGATTAGCTTTTAGCTTATAGGTTTTAGCTTTTAGGAAAGAGAAATTTAAATTCATATTTTTGATAATAAACTACTAATTTATAATGATTTTCGACTTTGTAAATAAGGATTTTCGACCAATTAGTTTAACAATTGTTCCACGGGTAATTATAAACCGATTGGAAAATAAGGGCAAAGGGGGGTGTGGATAAGAGGGTGTAAAGTGTGAAGCTAAAAGCGAAAAGTTAAAAACAACAGTTTAAAAATCAAAGCAAAATCAATGTTTTGAGCTTTTAATTGTTACTTTAAGTTTTTCGCTTTACGCTTTAAGTTTTCTATATGCCCTGCGCCAGGTTGTAGATCGGCAGGAGGACCGAAGTCAGGAGAATGCCGACCATCACGCCGAGGAGGACAATGAGCGCCGGCTCGATCAAATCCACCAGGGTCTTGATCTCGTTGTCCACCTCGCGCCGGTAAAAGCGAGACAGAGTTTCCAGCACAAACCCGAGCTTGCCCGTTTCCTCGCCGACCTTCATCATCTGGACCATAATAGTCGGGATCTCGCGGTACTTGTACATCACGGCCGAAATCAGGGAGCCGGATTTCAAATTGGCGCCGGCCTCAATCAAAATTTCGCGATAAACCTCGTTGTCCACCACCTCGGCCGTGATCTCAATCGCCCGAACCATTGAGATGCCCGAGGTCAGCATGGTGGAGAGATTGTCGGCGATGCGCGAGAGATAAATCTTGCGGTAGAGATTACCGATGTAGGGCAGCGCCAATTTGAAACGGGAAACGCTCCCCTGGCCGGCGCCGGTGCGGGCATAGCGATTAACAAAGACCGCCAGGATCACCAGCAAAATAAAAAAGAACACGCCATAGTTGACAAAAAAGTTAGAAACGGCAATCACAATTTTGGTGTAGATCGGGATGTCTTGACCGGTTTCGGCCAGGATGGCCGTCAGCCGCGGGATGACAAAAGTCAACATCAGAATCATGACGCCGATAAAGGAAACAATGATGAAAATCGGATAGATCAGGGCGTTCCGGGCCTTGGAAGAAAGTTCGTAGGACCGCTCCAGGTGATCGGCCAAGTAGTTGAAGTTGTCGGAAATCCGGCCGGATTCTTCGCCAGCCTCGATCATATGAACATAGAAATTGGAGAAAACTTTCGGGTGCTTGCCGAGGGCCTCGGAAATGGGAACGCCGGCCTTGATATCATCCGTGATCTCGGTCAGAATCCGGCGCAGGATCGGATTCTCGGCCTCAACGGCGAGCATCCGGAAGGTGGACAGAGCCGAGACTTTGGCCTCAAAGAGCGTGGCGATCTGACGCGACAAGATCACCACATCCTTGTTTTTAATCCGGCTGGACGAGAGCAGGCGGGTAAACCAGGAACCGGCACCTTCAGCCTTGACATCAATGACAATCAGGCCGCGGCGCTGGAGCGAGGCGATGGCGAGATTGACGCTCGGCGCCTCCACTGTACCCTGCTGCTCTTGGCCTTCTTTGGTGGTCGCCTGATAATTGAAAATCATAGAAACGTAAAGCTAAAAACGAAAAACTTAAAATAACAATTTAAAACTTAAAATATTTTTAATTTTGAGCTGTTGCTTTAAACTTTTCACTTTAAATTTTACACTTTAGAGTAGCCGATCGAGAGTCTTAGGATTCAACGAGTGGCGGTAAGCGCTCTCGGCCGTAATCTCGCTCCGGCTGACGAGTTCGGCCAGCGAATGATTCAGGTCAACCATGCCTTCGTCCGAGCCGGTTTCAATCACCACATCAATTTCCGGCGTTCGGCCCTCGCGGACCAGATTGGCGACAGCGGTGTTGTTGAGCAGGAGCTCGTAGGCCGGAATCAGACCGCCGGAGACGCGGGGCAGGAGCCGCTGAGAAAAGATGCCGATCAAGGACCCGGCGAGCTGGACGCGGATCTGACGCTGCTGGTTGGCCGGGAACGAGTCAATGATCCGGTCAATGGTCTGGGAAGCGGAGTTGGTGTGGAGCGTCGAGAGAATCAAATGGCCGGTTTCGGCGGCGGTAACAGCGGTTGAGATGGTTTCGGGATTCCGCATCTCACCGATCATCGCCACATTGACATCCTGCCTGAACATTGACCGGAGAGCGGTGCGGAAATCGCGCGTGTCGAAACGGACCTCGCGCTGATCAATGATGGAACGGTCAGAGACAAACAGATACTCGATCGGATCCTCAACGGTAATGATGTGCTCGGAACGTTCTTGATTAATGAGCTGGACCATGGCCGCCAAAGTGGTGGATTTGCCCTGGCCGACCGGCCCGACGACAAGGAAAAAGCCTTGCTCGCGCCGCGCGAAATCGGCCAAACGGTCCGGCAGATTGAGTTCGGCGAGCGACGGTATCTTAGACGAAATCAGACGAAAAGCCGCGCCGACAAACCCCTTTTGGTAAAAAGCGTTGCAGCGGAAACGGATGTTGCCGGCGACACTGTAAGAAAAATCAATCTCCTTTTGCTCCAGAAAAAGCTTCTGATTGACATCGCTCAAGGCCTCGCTGACAAGCCCCATGGTGTCGGCCGCCGTCAGCAACGGTTTTTTGACGATCGGGATCAGGTCGCCGGCCACGCGGATCGTCGGGTGGCGGCCGACGGTGAGGTGGAGGTCGGAGCCGCCTTCTTTACTCACAATCAAGACCAAATCTTCCAACTCTCGTTTGTAATCAGTCATTTTTAATTTTTGCTCTCGACTGCTCGGCAATCGCGCTGACCTTGCTGACCACCTCCGAGGGCGTGGCCGAGGCCTTGATAATATAACCGTCTACCCCCAAGCCCAAACCCTTCTCGATATCTTCTTTCTGGCCGAGGTTAGACAGAAGAATGATCGCCGCCCTCTTATCGGCCCCGGCGGCGCGCAATTTCTCAACCAGCTGGAAACCGTCCATGCCAGGCATAATCAGATCCACCAGAAAAATGGCGGGTTGAAAACCAGCGTTGAATTGGGCCAGAGCGTCGTCAGCCGAGAGCGCGGTCGCGACCTCGAAACCGCGCTCGCTGAATTTGAGCGAGTACATATCCAGCAGAAACTTATCATCATCAACAATCAAGATCTTAGATTTTTGGTCCATACGGCGCCTTAATTATACTATAGCTTGCTGACCTCTTCAAAAGGCACCAGACCGTCAAAAGCCTTTAAGAGGCAATCCTCGCGCATGGTTAAGAGGCCGTTCGATCGCGCCACCTTGGTGATCTCGGACTCGACCGGATTGGTCAGGATCACCTCTTCCAATTCCTTGTTCATCGCCATGACCTCGAAAGCCGCGATCCGGCCCTTGGTGCCGCCCGGGCAAGTGGCCGAGCGCTTGGCGCGATAGACCGCTGGCGGCACTTTGATTTTGGACCGGAAACGGGACGAGATGCCTTCTAGCTCTTTATCAATCATGGCTTTAACCGAACCCTCGACCAGCACCGACTCTTTTGATTCCTGACACAGGGTCGGCACCAAGCGCTGGGCAATCGCCAGGACTAAAGTGGCCGGAATGAGGTAACTGTCCACTCCCATATCAATCAGGCGCGGCACCACGCCGGCGGTGTTGTTGGTGTGGAGGGTCGCAAACACCAAGTGGCCGGTGAGCGAGGCCTGAACCGCCAATTTGGCCGTTTCCGAATCCCGGATTTCCCCGACCATGATGATGTCCGGATCCTGCCGGAGAATCGAGCGGAGACCATTGGCAAAAGTGTAATTGATTTCCGGCTGAACCTGCGATTGATTCATCCCGATGATATTGTACTCGATTGGATCCTCTAGGGACACGGCGTTATTTTTCTCCTTATCGATCTCCTGCAGCATCGAGTAGAGAGTGGTGGTCTTACCGGAACCGGTCGGGCCGGTAACCAGGATCAGGCCGTAGGGGCGCTTGATCGCTTCGTTTAAGATCTCCAGATTGTCCGCCGACAAGCCGAGGGACGGCAGAGTCAGGAGGGTGCGTTCCGGATCAAGGATCCGGATCACCACCTTCTCGCCAAAGTAGGTCGGCAGGGTGGAAACGCGGAAATCAATTTTCCGATTCTCAATCCGGGCGGAGAAGCGTCCGTCCTGAGGTTTACGGCGCTCATCGAGCTTCATATTCGTCAAAATCTTGATCCGGGCCACCACGGCGTCGTGGACGGCGTTGGGCAAAAACAACGAGGTGTAGAGCGCGCCGTCAACGCGAAAACGGACTTTGACCCGGTCGCCGGTGGGCTCGATATGGATGTCTGAGGCGTTGCCGCTTGTGGCGTGTTGGAGGATAACGGCGACGATTTTGGTCACCGGCGCCTCTTCAATGATCTTGGCTTCGGTAACGGCCACTGGCTTGACCACGGCCACCCGTTCATCTTCCTTAGCTTTCTCAATCTCGACATCCAAATCGCTCAAGGCCTTGGACACCTGGCTGGTCAAACCCTCGTAACTTTTCAGGACATTCTCGAAACTGGCTTGAGTAATCTGGAAAATCTTGTACGGGAAACCGAGTTTGGAAGCGATGAATTGAAGGGCGTCACGGGCCTCGAGGTTGCCCGGGTCAAGCATCCCGACTTCCAGCACTCCATCCTTTAATCCGAGCGGCACAAACTCGTAGTGAACGACGGAGTTGCGCGAAACGTAATTCAAAACTTCCGCCGGAATTTGATGATCCGGCGGCACGACCCGAGTGGGAATTTCTACTTTATCGTCCACGGGTAGTGGTGGCCGCCGTCGAAGTTCCAACGACTTCAAAACCGGGCGGGGCGAAGGGATTACGCCGGCCGACGGGCTCGGGCACGAGCGGGCGGCGGAAATTCTCCAAACTGTCCCAGACCGGATGATTGAAAACCGCCGCGGCGTCAAGCTCGATATCCTCGAGCCGATCAAGTAAACGTAAAAACTCATCATCCACCTGCCGGCCGGGCGCTCGGGCACCCACCGCTTCGACCCCGGGCGCTTCGGCCGGCGCGCTACGAACAAACAAATAACGATAGAGAAACAAGGCCGCGGCGAAAGCAACTGAAGTGATAATCAATCGAAAAATAAGGCGTCTAGTCATGGTTTGATTACTTCAGCCAGTAAGTCTGCAGGCTGATTTGATAATCGTAAAGATTGCGGTCATTGGCGGTGAAAGACAGCGAATCAATGTCCACAATCCGGAGACTCCTCGCCAGATCGGCTAAAAAGAGTTTCAGAATCTCGTAGGAACTGGAAACGGCAAAACTGATCACCGCGGAATTCTCCCCGGCCGACGGCTTATCTTTTTTAGTCTCCTCTTTAACGATGTTCGGATTCCTAATCGTCAGACCGTATTCTTTGGCAATGTCGTTAATATCAATAATCAAACGAACATTATCAATATTATTCGGCAGAAATTCTTCCAGATTCTTTTCGTCCGTCGGGTCAATAGCGTTATAGAGCGCGGCCAGCTCGTCCTGCCGTTCCTTAAGTTTATTGGCGTGAGCCAGCGCCACTGCCAATTCCGCCTTCTGGACCTTTAAAGCGTCAATCTGATCGAGTACCGGCGCCGTGAAATAGAAAAAGACCACTGCGGCCAGACCAAGGATAAGAAAAGGCAGAATGATTTTCATGCTGGGGCAGAAAGCAGAGCGTCGAGGTAATTCAGCAATTTGGGATCGACTTCCAGCTTAAGATTAAAATTGACTCGACCGCCGGCGTCCACATTGAGATCGGAGAAGACAAAATCTTTCACTCGACTATTCTCGGAAAAAACGATGGATTGGAGCGCGATGCCCTCGTAATTGCGAGCCGAGCCGCGGAGATTCAAACTGGCGCCGGTCTGGCTAAAGCTGGCGTAACGAATCGTCTGCAGAGTCTCATCTTCGAGCCAGCGGAAAACCGAGAGGAGGGTGCGGTGATCGCCGAGAATCGCCGCCGCCCGTCTCAACAATTTATCCAGCCGCTCAATCTTCAAAATTAGGGCTTGATCGAGCGATTGACGCCGCACCTCAATCGAGGCGACGAGGCCGCAACCCTCGATCGCGCTCGGATTGGCCGAGGGGCAATCGCGGTTGATGTCACTCTCGAGGGTCGAGCGATAAACATAGGCCCCACCCAAAAACAAGATAGCGATAATGAGCACCACTAAACTAAGAAGAAACAAGAGGCCGAGCGGCTCCCGTCTGGGACGGGGCTCTTTGGTCAAAGCTTGTTTGGGGATAAACGATGATTGAATATTGCTGGCCATAAATCTAAAACTAGTCTAAATTCTCCAGATGACGGAGTGCCAGGCCGACCGCGACGGCAAAACCCGGACCGGTTTTCGAAAGCACCCCTTCCAGAAACGTTGGGTACTCCACTTTGGCAAACGGCAGACCGAGCGTCACCGGCACTTCAAAACTTTGCCCCGCGAGCTCGACCAGACCCGTGAGGAGCGCGCCGTTGCCAATCAAAATAACCTTCTCAACCGAACGGCGCTGACGGGTCTGGTAAATCGTCAATACCTTGTGGGCCTCGGCAAAAATATACTCAATGATGGCGCTGGCGAGTCCGGCGATGTTCTGCCCCTCGTAACGTTCAAGCAGACCCACTGACCGCTTGATCTCTTCGGCCTTGGCAAATTCCAAACCGAGCGAGCGGGAAATCGCCAAGGTGATGTCTTGCGCGCCCTTGCTGATAGTGTGAGAGATTCGGACAATGCCTTGATCCACAATCGCCAACTTGGTGGTGCCGGCGCCGAGATCAAGAATCACCGTCGCGCCGCGCTCGCCGGAAAAAATTGACCGGATAGCGCTGAAAGTCTCGATCTCGAAAAAAGCCGGGGACAGTTGGAGAGACTTCAAGTGCTCGGTGTACTGATTGATCACCTCTTTGTGGATGGCGGCGATGAGCACCTCGACTTTCTTCGCTTCGATCGCGGGCGTGGTCTCGCTCCTTGACGGTTGAGGAATCACCCACCAATCCAGTTCAACTTCCGAGATCGGAACCGGAATGTATTTACGCGCTTCAATCGGGATGACCTTGTCAAGCTGGGACGAATTCAGTTGCGGCAGATCGATAATCAGCAGGAGACTAGAACGGAGTGGGATCGCGAGCGAAACTGCTCGGGCAGTAATGTTGGCCTCGCGGAAGAGATCGCCGATGAGTTCCGCCATCTTGACGCTCGTCAAATTAGAAACTTGACCGACGGCTAGATCGCCGTAGGGGCCGACGGCCATCTCACCATAAGTCTCGAGAATCACCCGCCCCTTCTCCCGCCGGAGCTGAACCGCTTTCACCGAAGAGTGCCCGAGGTCAAGACCGATCACCCGGTTATCTTTTTTTTGCCAAAGAGCCGATTGACCAAACTGAAAAAACTTTCCCAGAGGATTTGCCATAATATCTCAATGAAATATTATAGCACAGGGTAATGATACCACGATAGGATGCTTTATTTTATCCACAGCTACCTGCTCGACCTCTTCTTGCCTCAAAACTGCCTCGGTTGCGGCCGGCCGAGGGAGCGGCTTTGCGTTCGCTGCCTCAACGAGCTGCCACCACAGAATGTTGAAGAAAAAGGGGTTTTAAGTATTTTTGACTATCAAACGCCGCTCATCAAAAAGGCGATTTGGCGTTTAAAATACAATAAGGAGAGACCGATCGCTTTGAGACTCGGCCAAGAGCTCGGCCAGCGCACCCGAGGGCGACTTCCCTGGCCGAAACGAGGGCGGGTTTTGGCGATCCCGATCCCGCTCGGCCGTCAACGTTTAGCCGAGCGCGGTTTTAACCACGCGGCTCTGATCGCTAAGGCCTTCGCCGACAGCGCTCTAGACAGATTCGAGTTCGCGGACCAGATTCTGGTCAAGATCAGAGACACCCCGACGCAGGTTTCGATCAAAAACCGCAGCGCGCGACTAGCTAATCTCGCCGGCGCTTTTGCCGTCCGAAATCCAGCTCTCGTCGCCGGACAAACGGTCATCCTGATTGACGATGTGACGACCACCGGCGCCACCTTGGCCGAAGCCAAACAGACCCTGAAACGCGCCGGCGCCAAACAGGTCATCGCTCTGGCCCTGGCCCGTGGCTAGAGACAAAAAATTGTGCTAATTTAGAATTATTAGGAAGAGTGCCGGAGCGGTTAACGGAACGGTTTGCTAAACCGTGGGGATCTTAAAAGTCCCCCGTGGGTTCGAATCCCACCTCTTCCGTTTCTTAAAATAAAGAAATGATTTTGCTATAATTTATCCATACCTATGAAAAAACTAATTTTTACAATTATTGCGGCAATTGTCATTGGCTCGTTCGCTACAAGCGCAAACGCCCAAATGATGGGCGCCCACCTGCCGGACGGGCAGGGATTTTCCAATCCGGCGGTTGATTGGAACGAAATCGTTGAACACACTACCCGCGAAGAACAGGAGGGTAAAGAGGTTTGGGATAAACTTCAAGCAAAGGAGCTTGCCTGCGATAATTTGAGCGATGAGCAATTCGGAGTTCTCGGTGAATACTTCATGGGACAAATGGCCGGAAATTCGCACGCCGCTATGAATGCGATGATGATACAAACGCACAACGAGGAAGGCGAAGAACAAATCCATGTTGTCATGGGCAAACGGCTCTCCGGTTGCGATACCTCGGCGGCGTTTCCAGCCGGAAGCGGCGGCTGGATGCCGATGATGAATATGATGTGGGGAGGGTGGTCGTCTCCCTTTGGCAGTAATAATGCAACAAACAATATGATGAATTTTGGATTTGGAACTATGGGCGGGGTCGGCTGGATTTTTGTGGTTCTCTGGTGGGTTTTGATAATCGCGGGTATTGCCGCGCTTATCAAATGGCTCACGAGCCAATCCCGTAACGGTCACAACCGCGAGAAATCCGCGCTTGAAATCTTACAAGAGCGGTACGCTAAAGGCGAGATAGACAAGAGAGAGTTTGAGGAGAAGAAAAAGGATCTGGTTTAGAATTTGCTGCTTTGATTTTTTCCAGACAACTGGTATGCTTAAATAAGCGTTTCAGGAACAAACTGATCTTTGAAACAAGGAGAAAAAGATGACGCTGACGGACGTGTGGTTTGGCAATCTGGTGCGTTTGGACCAAATAATTACTCAACTGCAAACTGAACTGGAACGGAATCAATCAAATAAAAGCAGGTTATTAGCTGACTTGGGCGCCAGAATCCGCGAGGGGCACAACTCGACTCGCCCGAACCGCGATTTCGCCTTCCTCAAACTCGGCGGTACCGGTAAAACCGGAGAGATTCAGGTCTTCGAACATTGGCTCGACGATCTCCATCGGGCGATCGCCGCGCACCCGAGCCAACTGGCGCTCGTGGTCAACGATGAACCATACAAGCCATATCGCGGCGGTGTGATGTCTGAACACCATTTGGGTTGGCTATCACGAACAGAGCCAGAACCGGACAAAAAGCGAATCATTCGTCTTTGTCGGCTGGCCGGCGGCGAGCTGATTTTCGACTTCCGACAAACAAACTGTGCCCTGCCTTGCCCGCGTTTCCTCAAACGAGTCTCGCTCGCCACTTTTGGTGATAAAGAGACCAAATCATTTGAGAGCCAGATCGAGGACGGCCATTGCCCAATAGAGTTCTGCAACCGATTTGGCGTATCAGAACGATTGCATTCTCTGATTTCCTCATTGCCTTTTGATCTGCCGGAAATCGTCATCGGTGATGAGGCCGTGAGCCAATGGATGGAGAAATACGGATTTCTTCAGCAACTAGACAGCGTCCCGAGCCCGTTCAGCCGCTGGCGCATGGTGCTTGATGATCGGCCCGGCGTGATTGAGCCAGCGTCCACGCCAGTCTGATTCTCCTGATTCTCCGGCCGATCGAATCGGTAAGCCACTCGTTCCCCACCAGACCGAGTGGCTTTTTATGTTATGATTATTGAATCAATGGATAAAAAAGTCCTAGCGCTATCAGTGGCGGGTCTGTTATTTTTTACCGGCGCGGCGCTGGTCATCGCGGCGTCAACGCCCGCCTCAATTCAAACGACCATTGACGCAAAACTGGTGGAATCGCAACAGAAAGAGCTGAAGAAAGCCGCGGTTGAGGCACAGAGAGCGGCGCTGGCATTCTGGAATAACGGAGCCGATTACGGACCGACCCTGCAAAATCTGGTCAATGGCGGCGGGGTCGTAGAAATTCCCCGCGGGCGCTACCGAATCAACACCGGTATTAATTTTCAGGTCAATAACACCAGGCTCCGGCCGAAGAAAACCAACGGCCTTGATGACGATGTCGTGATTCTGGAAACGGGCTCTTTGGGCGGCGGCGGCCGGACCGTCCTCCACACCAACGGCCGATCAGGAGTAACCATAGAAAATCTGATTCTTTGGGGAAATAAAGAAATCAACACCTTTGCCATCCAGATCTATAATTCGTCGGGCGCCACCATCCGAAATAATGTCATAATCAATTTCGACTCGGCGTTAGAAACTTACACCACGGCTACCGCCCGGGCGACAAACCATTTGATTAGCGGCAACTACTTCTTTGATAACGGCTATGTTACGTTCAGAACCGAGGGCCAACGGAGCGGCGACAATTGCCAAGTTACCATTGGCGGCCTGACGATTGAAAATAATTTCTTGTCGCATAACTATCAGGCGATTGACCTTTTCTGCACCGAGGACAGCGTGGTCAAAAATAATATCGCCAGAGACACGGCGATCACCGGCCTGCGGATTGAGACCTCGTCGCGGAATACGATTGACGGGAATCTCTTCCACCGCAACGGCCAGGATGGCATCATCGTCTACGGCAACAGCGACGAGAATACTATCCAGAATAATCTGACGCTTGATAACAATCAGCAAAATCTGCCATTCACCTTTGATTGTTGGGAGATCCAACCGAGTTTGTACAACACCTATTTAAATGACCGGGCCGACGGCAAATCATACCCATATCTAAATCGGGAAAACGGTTACTATCTTTTCCAGAATTATTTCTGCCAGACTAACGGCGAAAACATTGAACTGCGGAACGGCAATGACGGCAACATTTTCACCGGCAATATCATCGGCCGGTACAGCCAGGTTAGCTGGCAATCGCCTCTGGATCTAAGAATTGCTTTCTACCCGCTTTTTTACCACAACAATCCGGCCAGATTATCAAAACGCAACAACTTTGTCCGTAATTTCTTTATCAATTCCGGCGCCGCTCGAGTCATGGATCAAGGTTGCGATAACACCTATACCGATAATAAAAATATCACGTTAAACCCCTTGACCGAGAGCTCGTTTACGCCAACGGCCAACCCTGATTATCAAATTTTGTGCCGCGGCGAAGCAATTTGCCGAGCGGATGGATTTTGCGACCAGACCCGCGGCGAGCAACACGAGAACTGCGCGAGCGATTGCCCGGCGATTCAAGCCGAAGCCCGGGGCAACCGAAAAAATTATGATGTCTGCGCCAGCGGAACCTACTTGTCGGAAAAAGCCTTCCCGACTCGCAGTGGCTGCATCAACACTTTTGACGGCGCCTTCACTTGCCGCAATGAGACGACTGCGCCGCCTGATTGCGAAACGCGAGGTCCGAACGGAGAAGGTGAAGTGTTAACCACCGCGTCTCCGTCAGTGCCCCCAGCACCGCCACCGGAACCGCCTCTTCCTCCAACGGAACCGCCTATTATTCCGGCGCCGGAAATTACCCGGCCAGAACCAGTAGAACCGACACCACCGCCACCCTTGCCTCCAACTGTTGCTTCGGTCACCACTCCCACTCGCGAAGCCTTATTGCGACAGTTATACACACTCTTAATCCAATTGCTTCAACGGCTGTTGCTAATCTGGCAAACCCGGCTCGGAAGATAAAACAAACTTAGCCCGCCAGACATCGTTCCGCCAACGCCAAGCGGCGTCCATGCCGGCGAAAAGCCACAGTTCGCCGCGGAAAATGAGCGCCGCGTGATCCTCGCGCCCCGGCCATGGCGACGAAGACAACGGCTTAAGCCAATTTTTACCGTCAGCCGTTGACCAGATATCGCTCACGCCTTCATCTTTATCTGTGTCCCAACCGCTCACGAGCCACAAACGATCGCGCCAGTTCAAGAGCGCGTGGCCGTGACGGGGCCCCCACGGCGCCTTCGCCGTCACCAACTGCCACTTCTGACCATCGTTTGAAACCCAGACCTCGCCATTTGCCCGGCCCTCGGCCAAACCGCCAGTCAGCCACAACTTATTGTCAAAAACTTCCACGGCGTGATCATAGCGGCCGGACCAAGGCGTGGAAGAAGCAACGAGCGCCCAATTAAGACCATCGGACGAAGACCAAACATCATTGTAAACCAACCGTTTGTCAAAATTTATCCCACCCAGAAGCCACAACTGATCCTTAAAAACAAGCACACTCTGGCCCTCCCGCGGCGGAAAAGCCGCGCTGGTGGTGGCGATCGCCCAATTAACGCCGTCCGGCGAAAGCCAGATGTCGCTTTGATAGCCGCCGATCGGACTCCAACCGGCGAGCAGTAAGAGTTTATCTCCCCAAGCGACTACCGACATTGACCGCCGCGGCGGCCAGGCCGCCGCGGCGGTTTCTTGATTCCAGTTCACACTGTCAACCGATGACCAAACATCATGATAGTGCGACAGTTCCCAATACTTGACATTGTTGGCCAGAGCGTCACCACCGTTGACGCCGCCTAAGAGCCACAACTTATCCTGCCAAACGAGCGCCGCGGCGGCGTCGCGCGCCGGCCACGGCGCTGTGCTTGTCGCCGCCTGCCAGATCAAATCAGTCGGCGGCGGCCTGATTTCTACCGGCGCTAAGGCTACCGGCTTGACCACTAGGACCGCCGCGGCTAAAACCAACAAAAAAATCGCCAGTTTCAACATTCAGCTTAATGCTATAATGCGGCCGTGGAAAAAGCCATCACCGAACATTTTAGGCTAAAACCAGCCCAAATCCAAGGCCTGAATAAACTCGGATTGAAAACACTCCGCGATCTCCTCTACCACTTTCCCTCCCGCTACGAGCCGCCGGCGTCAGAGAAAATGATCCAGGAACTCCGCGCCGGCGGGACGGCGGCGATCTGCGGCCAAGTAATCAAAACAAAAATCAGTCTGGCTTTCCGCAAAAAAATTCCCTTGGCCGAAGCGACCATCGAAGACGCCACTGGCCGAATCAAGGCCGTCTGGTTCCATCAGGCCTATCTGGCGAAAAAGATTCACGAGGGTCAGTGGCTGAAACTTAGTGGTAAGGTCAGCGCCAGAAAAGGCCAACTCTATTTTGCCAATCCCGCGTTCCAAGCGGCGGCTGAAACGTCGATTTTCCAAAATACGGCCGGACCGGCGACACCGTCTCTGACGCCGATCTATCCGGAAACGCGCGGCCTCTCAAGCGTCTGGTTTGAACACGCGATCAAACAACTCCTAAGCAACGGCAGTCTGAAAGGGTGGGCTGATCCGCTGCCGCCGACCTTCGGCCGGAAATACCACCTGCCCACACTCCAAGAGGCGCTCGTTCTGATCCATCAGCCGCGGCGGGCGCCAGAGGCCCAGGCGGCGCGCAAACGTTTCGCCTTCGAAGAAATTTTCTTCATCCAGCTCGGCCGGCTTCAAGACCGGCGCGCCTACGAACGGCAGACGGCCCAGCGCCTGCCAACCAGCGCTGCCGTCATCGCGGAATTCCGGGCGCGCCTGCCCTTCACTCTGACGGCGGCGCAAGAACGGGCAATTGACCAAATCATCACCGACTTGGGCCAGGACCGGCCGATGCTGCGACTCCTGGAAGGCGATGTCGGCTCGGGCAAAACCGCGGTGGCCGCGGCCGCGGCCTATGCGACGGTGCGCGCCGGCGCCGAGGCGGCACTGATGGCGCCGACGGAGATTCTCGCTCGCCAGCATTTTGAATCGCTCATTGGAAATTTTATCGGCGATCAGATTAACATCGGCTTGATCACTTCAAGCGAGTGCCGCAAATTTCCCTCCAAAATTGACCCGCGCGGCCAGACCCATATTTCGCGCGGCCAACTCCTTAAGTGGGTGGCCGAGGGCGAGATTCCAATTGTCGTCGGCACTCACTCCTTAATTCAGAAAGCGGTCCGATTCAAAAATTTGGCGCTAGCAATCATCGACGAGCAGCACCGTTTCGGCGTCCGTCAGCGCGCGACCCTGATCAAAAAGGCCAACGAGGGGAAAGTGCCACACCTTTTATCACTCACCGCCACACCCATCCCGCGAACCTTGGCGCTCACGGCCTACGGCGACCTGGACCTGACGCTTCTGGACGAACTGCCGCCGGGTCGGAAACCGATTATCACGGAAATCGTGACGGAAGAAAAACGAAACGAGGCCTACCAGAAAATTAAAAAGGAGCTTGAGTTGGGACGGCAAGCGTTCATAATCTGCCCCCGGATTGATGTTCCCGATCCCGCTAAGGTTTTCGCCCTTTACGCTAAATCAGCCAAGCAGGAAGCGCGCCGGCTCCAGGAAAAAATTTTTCCGGATTTTACCGTCAGCCTCCTACACAGCAAATTACGCCCGAAAGACAAAGAGCAAGTGATGGGCGACTTCGCGCGCGGCGCCGTCCAGGTGCTCGTCGCCACCTCGGTGGTGGAGGTAGGCGTGAATGTGCCGAACGCCACGGTCATCGTCATCGAAGGCGCCGAGCGCTTCGGCCTGGCCCAGCTTCATCAGTTGCGCGGCCGCGTCTGGCGCAGTAATCGTCAGCCGTACTGTTTTTTATTCACCGACGCTACTACGGGCAAGGCCGTCGAGAGATTGAAGGCCGTCCAAACCGCCAAAAACGGTTTTGAACTGGCCGAGCTGGATTTGAAATTGCGCGGTCCGGGATCGCTCACGAGCGGCAAGCAGTGGGGCCTATCTGACATTGGTATGGAAGCGCTGCAAAATTTGAAAATGGTGGAAGCGGCGCGATTAGAAGCAAAAAACTTATTGACCGAGGATCCGGAGCTGGAGAATTATCCGTTGCTCAAGGAACGGCTCGCGGCCAGCACCAAGCGCGAAATCCATTTTGAGTAAGTTACTGGATGCTGAAAGTTAGATCACTGGTATCGCCGGCAGGCAGTTGGCTACTGGTGATTTTGATTAGGTAATCACTGCCAGCGAGAAGCGCGGTCGGCACGATCCAGTTAAAGCCACCGGCACTGGCTGGTAAAGAAACAGCGATCGTCCGCACCGGCACATTGGAGTAGGCGCCGCGGGCGAGAAAAAGAGAAACGGTTTCAATCCCGACGGCGCGCCAGGTGATAGTCAAATTGAGGCCTCGCGGCGCGCGCTCGCCGCCGTTTGGTGACAGAATGGTGAGCGACGGAGTTTGATCGGCCGGCGACACCAGTTTGATTGAACCGTCGCTGGAATCGCAAACCGCCGAGCCAAAATAACAAATTTGCAAACGGTACTCCCCGTCCGGCGGGATTACGCCGTAAGCAGTCTGGCCCGCGGTCCAGCTTAGAAAACCGGTGTTTGGCGCTTGGCTGGCGACGAGATACGGCAGATTACTCGCTGTGTTAATTAAACTGACCACGAGAGCCGCCCTACCGCTCGCCTGCCAGCTAATCTCGCGCGGCTCGCCGCGCGTCAGAGTTTCTCCGCCATTGGGACTCAAAAGGCGGAGTTCAGCCGCGGGTGTTGGACTAACAAGAGTCAGCGCCGCGTCACTCTCATCGCAGAGATTAACCGGGTAAAAATAGCAGACGCGAAGGCGATACGAGCCGGCTGGCGCATTAACGCCGCTCGCCAGTCGTCCGGCGGGCCAAGTGTAGAAACCGGAATTGGGCAGCGAGGGTGAGACAAGATAGAAAGGAATACTGCTGGCCGGACTTGGGATTAAACTCAAACTGACGGCGGTATTGCTGTAATCCGTCTGCCAACGAATGAGGCGCGGCGAGCCAATGGTCCAACTTTCGCCGCCGTTGGGAAAGACGATAACTGGCGGCTGACCAGAAGGGGTTGGCGAGGGCAAGGTGGTAAAAGAATTAGTCGTGGCGCCGGGCGGCCTAGCTTGCAAAAGCAGCAGCTGGGCTTGCAATTTCTGGATCAGCTGCTGCAAAAGCAGAATTAGAGCCCCTTGGTTAGCCGGGGCCGCGGCTCGCGCCGCGGCCGGCAGAATTAAACTAATGAATAAAATAATGATTAAAAACTTTTTCATCTCCGGTGCGCTAGTTCTTCCTCAATTTTTTCCACCCGTAGCTCTAATGCGTCCAAACGTTGAGAAAATGTTAAATTTTTTACCTGATTTGCCAACCGTTTTTTCATCACCTTAATCATAGCACCGTTTATAGACAGAAGCAAACCCCGCCGGACGGCGGGGTTGCTTACTATCAAGGTCGGTCCTTGATAAGAGTAATGCAAGGTTGAGTTAATGTGCGGTAGACATATTTATCGCAAACGGACTATCACTCTTATCTTCCACCGCCGTCGTGCCGCCGCCGATCACCCAGATTCGGTAATCAGAACCGGCCGCGATATCAGTCGTCGCGGTATCGCCACCCGGTACTGTCCACTCTATGGAATTAGCCCGGCCGCTGACAAAATTATGTCTGATGGCTTGCTTGAAAGAAGAATCGCTATCCCGCACCAGATACACACTGACCTCCGGCGCGCCGGTGACGCCCCAGGAGATCGTGTAAGTGTTGCCTTTAGTCCAGCTCTCCCCGCCGTTGGGGCTCAAGATCTGAACTCAAGATGATACTGGTTTGACCTCAACTTGCAGGGATTGTTCGGCTTCGCCACCGCGACAGTCAATAACTCTGGCCATAACATTGTATATTCTGGCTACGTGATAAAGATGGCTGGCTTTTAATTCTTGATTACTGAAAAGCTGATCAGTGTGAGCCAAGGGATAAGTCGGACAAGAAGAAGCACTACCAGTATTGTCACCCCAATCCACCGACATAGACAGCCGATCGCCGTCAGGATCAGAAGCAATCAAGGCTATATTTACTGTCTCGCCAACCGAAACGATCGGATTCCCCGACGGAGTAACAATCTTGGGCGGCTGATTAACAGTCGCACTGCCGTAAAACGCCGCCGCATAATTATTATTTTCATCAACCTCGCTGTAAATACCATACGGATCCAGAACAATTTTTGCGTTATAACCACTGCTCGTCATAGCGTTGAAACCCCAAGTGGCGTAATACCACTGATGCGGACCGCTACACTGGCCGGGGTTACTGTACGCAGACCCAAAATCAAAATCACGAACAACGCCATTGATATGTATCTGGAACGGAAAATTCTTAAGATAGGTATTACCAGAATTACACACGACAATAAGTGGACCAACAGAATTGAGTTCGAACGATTTAACCGATAAGTCAGCACCGATGGTTTCCGTACCACCCACCACCACACTAATACTCGTGCTGTTGGATTGCCCGGTGTTGTCCGTCACTTTGAATTTCGGATAATAAGTGCCGGCTTGGGAGTAAGAGTGAGTAAAGGTGGCGGTTTGCTGGATTTTCTCCATAGTTGGCGCGCTGGCCACACCGCCGGAAACCATTGCCTCATCGCCCCAAATCACCGAGTAAGAGAGTGGACCGTTCTCCGGATCAGACGCCTGCACCGTCCAAGTGCCGGTTTCGCCAATTTTCAGCGCGGTCGGACCGGACACGCCGCTGATTGACGGCGGCTTGTTGCCGGATTGATCAGAATCGTAGATTTTGAAATAAGAATCGGATTGATCGCAGACATACGAAGCGTAATTGCTTGGCGCGCAAATCTGTACATAGTAGACGCCAGCCGGTGGGGTGCCGCTTGTGGTCTTACCAACTTCCCATTTGTAATAACTCGTACCAGCGATACCGGAAACTATTTTCCATTGCGGAGTTACTTCACAGGTTACAGTTGTCCCCGTGGTCGTCATCGGACACGGTGTAGGAATGGGATTTAGATAAATCGTGAATTGCTGACCGACAAAAGTGTTGGTGTTCCAGCTCCACTGGATCAATTGACTAGTGCCTTTCTGCCACGCCTCGCCGCCGTTCGGGGACACGACGGTTAGGGTTTGAGCAGGAACAGGGTTAGGGATCGGCACGGGGATTGGATATGGCGGTGGATATGGTGATGGTTGCGGGTATGGCGACGGAAACACATATTTACAGCCGTACAAGCGATTGAGCACCGCGCGGGTAGACGGGCCGACATAGCCGGTCGGGTTGGTGAGGCCGAGCGGCGCCAAAATTTCTTTGGCATATTTCAACTGGAAAGCCGAGACCGCTGCGGCCGTGGCTTCGGTAAAGGTTACCTTGCTTTTTTTGAATTCGATCTCCTGATAAGATGTGCCGGTGCTGGCTGAAACCGGCAACGGGCTGACCGAGAATCCTTCTTTCACCAAGACCGCATGCAGGGCATCCACATCTTTGCCGCCAGAACCCACGCCTAAGTTCTTCTCAAAAGAATAGCAGAAAGCGCCGGACTGATTGCCTTGCAACTGGGCCAATTGCTGTTTGAGCGCAGCAATTTGCTGTTCCAATTGAGCAATCAGCTTGGCAATGTCTTCGGCTGATTGAGCATTGAGCGCCAAGGGCGCGACCAAAAACAACAAAACTAACAAGCTAAATAACGCTTTTTTAATCATAAGTTCTCGTCTTACTTAAAGTGATTAATAATGAGGAAAATTGCCAATATGACGGGTATTGGAACCCCCCCCACCTTACCACAGACAAAAAAGGGACGCAAGTGGATTGCGCCCCAGACCGTGTCGTCAAGCAATGGCCAGCGCCTGCTCTCGACACAAAGGGCATTCTGATTCATCACAACTCTCGAGGTCCAGTGAGACGAGTGTGAAAATAGGGCACCCGATCATCTCGGCGGTGACGCCGCCGCAATTGCCAATGACGGCGGCGGCTATCATTCTGCCCCGCGCGGATCGCACCGTTCGAATCACACCTCGCAGGGTATCACCAGTGACCGTTTCATCATCCACCACCGCGACATTCTGATCCGCCACGAGCTCGCCATGACCCCGCCGCCAGCCAAAAGTGCCGTCAACCTTATTGGCGATGGCCGACCTGACTTTTCGCTGATTCAAGATAGACAAATCGGCAGCCACCGATACGGCGAAGATCGCCCCGCTGATTCCCGACCCAGCCACCACAGCAATCCGACTATTCATCAGTCGTCCAGCCAGATCAAAACTGATGACCTTGATCAAGGAAGGATCACTGTAAATCACATCCGGGTTGAAGGCATAACGGCGGTGCCGGCCACACGCTTCCTGCAAGACTCGGGTTGCCAGCAAGGTTTCCCTGATTTCCCTTTCGGCCACACTCATAATATAACTCCCTTCTGCCACTCGCAAGGTCCAAATCCGATCAGAGACGCTCTGACCGCTCCTGTTGCCCAGACTAGCGCAAAAGTTTCAAAAAGGCAAAGACTATAAAAATAGAAAAAGGGCGTTACCGAGTGAACGACAACGCCCGTGAGTCGGACTAAAGTCCGAGTTTTTGCTTCCATCGTTCCGCGACCGCCTTCGCTTTTGGGGCGGCGATGCCAGTGTAGAGAGACGGGTTCGAGAGAATCTGCCGCTGGTACGGAGTCATCCTTTCGAGATAGTCCTTCATCTCCGCATCGCCGACAACGACTTCTTCGAGCGGTCGCGCCTCGCGCTCCGCTTGAAGCGTGAGCGTTCGCACCTTCTCGTGCGCGTCGGGATGTCCCTGCGCGGCGAGAATGATGTAGAGCGGCTCGGCAACCACCAAACCTTTCTGCATGGCGAGGTTGCGCTCCAAGTTGGCGCGATCAACGGTGAGTTTCTTCATTGTGCGCGTCAGCCGCTTCGCGGTCGAAACCACGTAAGCGACAACCTCGCCGTAGGTTCGCGCGGACGCGGAGTTGGTAAGGTCGCGTTGGTGTTCGCTGATTTGGTCCATGAACACCGTCACGATCCGAGGCATGACGACCTTCCAAAGCGACTCAGCGTTCTCGAAGTTGATGGGGTTGCGCTTCTGGGGCATGGTGGAAGAGCCGACTTGCGCCGCTTCAAACTCTTCGCCCACTTCTCCGATTTCCGTTCGTTGGAGATTGCGCATATCCCGCGCCAAATTGGCGAGAACGCCCGCCGCAATCGTGACTTCACAGAAGAGGCGCGTTAACGCCTCTGGTGGCACGATTTGCGTCGAGTGTTCGGCTGGAGCGAGCCCCAACTCGGCAAGCACTTCCGCCTCGAATCCCTCGGGGTCATCGAAGAACAGCGAAGAAGCATTGTACGCTCCGACTGCTCCCGAAAACTTTCCGGGAAGTTCCGCGGCGAGCGACTTCAACGCTTCGATGGAACCGCCAAGACGACTGACGTATCCGGCGAGCGCGAAGCCGAACGTAATTGGAACCGCGTGCTGTCCATGCGTTCGGCCGACCTGGACCGTTTCCGTTTCGCGGAGTGTAGTAGCGATGAGCACTCCCTCCAACTTCACGAGAGACGGAACAAGCACTTTTTGTACCGCGTCCTTGTAGCGGGCGGCGTTCGCCGGATCAATGATGTCGTACGAAGTCGCTGTCATGTGGACATACGGTTTCGCGCTCTCACTGACTTTGGCGCGTACGCAATTCACGAGTGCGCGGATGTCGTGCCGAATCCGGTCTTCCTCCTCGTACACTTCGTCAGTCGTTATTTGACCGCAAGCCGCCTCAACTTCTTTGACGGCGACTTCGGGACAAATTCCGCGGCGATGGAGTACCTTCACAAGCGCAAGCTCCACAAGGAGCTTGTAACGGGTAAACCCGTTCTCGGAAAGGTACGTCGCCACTTCTTCATTCCAGTACCGGTAGTCAACCGGCGAGAGACTGTCGAACTGGTCGCGTGTTTTCATTTTTCCTCCTGTAAAAGAGCGTTTTCCCAGAACAAGAAACTGGGATGTTCCCAGTTACAACTTAGCAGTTTTCCCTTGTTTTTTCAATGGTTATGCGGCGGCGATAATTTTTTCCAAGCGAGGGCGGCGCGGGCATTCCTCATTTTGGCCAACCGCGAGGCGCGGCTCACCGCGCCGAGCGACGAGGATTCATCGGGGCAAATCAATGGGCGGCACTTTGTGCCGTCCACGAATTGGCTTCAAACAATCAATATCGCTCCTACTCCCCAAATTTGCCACGCGCCCCAAGTGCTTAAGAATATATAACGATCAACATAAAGAAGAATTGCCCCAATCCAAGATAAGTGAGAAGCGAGGCAGAGCCAATCCAGCAGAGCGGGCAAACTCCTATCGCTCCCGCACCAAAACTAGAGCCAACATTGTCAGTAGTTTCTTGAAGAAGTTTTGCATATAACTATTTTAGCACGATGTGCAAACTTTGTTTATTTTGCGAGCTGTCAAATAAATCTCCATGAGCATAAGTAGAGTTATCCCGACAACAAAATACCACCGATAGTTCAAAACAAAAATAACAAATAGCACAATGTAAGTAGATTTTTTGAACGGTTCTTTTATTCCAAACCACGAGATAGTTAAAAAGTTCTTCATAACTTAATTCGGGGCTTTTTGTATAATTTTTGAAATTTTTTAAGAGTATTTACATTTATCTGTACTGGACCCATTGAAAATTGATACGTGGTCGGGGCATGACGATCTTTTACCGGCAACCACAGGTAACATTTCACGCCGAAGGGCGTGTCCATTCTTGTTTCTTCCAAAATCATGTCCGTAGCTATGCCTTGGTTGAGAAGAGTTTTATCAAAATGAGTTTGGCAGCAAAAATTTGTGCCGATGTAAATGTATCGATTAATTCGGGAATATTCCGTATGTTTATACGGGATCATAATTTTGATGGAATTTGCAGAATGAAACCGATAATAATGAGAGTGACGCCCAAAATACCAATAATTTGTTCCCACTCCATGGCTCTAAAAATAAATTCGTCAACTTTATGTTCTTTCCAAAAACGGCGGTGAACTTTAATCGCCGCATAAGCGACCATAACTTTTCCTATAACATCTAATATAAATCCTAAAAGCCCTATATTCATATTATAAAAAGAGCGCCCTAACAAATAGAGCGCCCTGTAAATTTAAGAACCTGCGGCTCGCTTCATAACCTCGGCCACTTGTTCCTTTGTAACATTCTTTGCTTGGAGTTCTTCACCGTAGAGCAACCAAAATGCTTCCACGCCTTGATTGATCACCATTGGAACGCCGTCAAGAGTTTCAAAACCGGCATTCCGAGCAGATTGGAGAAGCGGTGTCAATTCTTTATCAAGCACGATATCACTCACCACTGCATCTCGCGTGATGGTTCGCAATACTTCTCCTGCCTGTCCGAGATTTTCCTGTATGTTTTCTTCGGTTGCGGGCAGATACGCGGGCGCAAGTGCAGAATACTTCTCCAGCTCTCCGGCCGAACCCTTGGTGGAGACATTAATGACCGCGGCGGCGTCTCTTACTTCTGCGGCAATCAATTCTTCGCCGCCGAATCTTACCATCTCGTCTGCCCCCATTTTCTTCAAGTACCTGTTTATCTTATCCGCCAGATCGCGAGCTTTCGTGACAGTTCTGTTGAGGATTACAATCCTCATGCCTTTTTCCGCAAGAGCGAAAGCGACTGCGTTGCCGGCTCCTCCAGCCCCCAGAATTAGAGCCTTTTTGCCGCGTAATTCTTCTTGCCTCTCTCTGAATACTTCTTCCAAGCTCTGCGCATAACCTATGCCGTCAGTATTGAATCCTTTCAACTTTCCTTCAGACGTTTTCAAGATGAAATTAACGGCGCCGATCTCTTTTGCCAGCGGGTCAAGCTCGTCAAGATAAGGAACGACCTCGTCTTTGAAACCCACTCCAGCCCCGCCGCCTTTGTATTTCGTGTCTTCGCGAAATACATCTAACATATAGCCGCATTGTTTTGGATTGCCAACCAACATAATGTTTCCAGCATCAATACCGAATTCTCGGTATGCAGCATTCCACATCACAGGGGTTTTAGCGGGATAATCATGCTCTATGAGCGGTATGGTGTATGAAGGAAAATCTATGCTTTCAGGGTTAGCTTTAGGTTCATAGGCGTAAGTCAAGGCCCTTGCTCGGATTAAATCACCGGCATCCTTCAGATTGTCCTCATACTCAAACCGCACAATCGTCACGACATCGCTGTCAGTAAAATCTCTTCCGTAAAGCCGCTTCAATTTTTCAATGAGCTCTGCTTTGGTTTTTTGCTTCAGCGGCGTTCCTTGTAAATCGTCCGGCTCAATCTCTCTCAATATCCTTTTTTCAACAGAATACGCTACAGCCTTTGTTTCTAAAGGATCAAACCGACCATCAGCTTTCTGGATTTTCAGGGTGATAAAACCGCCTTCGCGATACCCACCTTTAGGATCGGGGGTTTCCGCAGTTCTGTCGCCAGCTCTAACGGTGGCAGTGATACGATGTTCTGCTATAAGCTCTTCTTCGGCCTCTTGAAACCAAAGCTCGCGCGCCAGCACGGGCTTACCGTGTTTTCTGTTTTTGTCCTTTTCCATTCCAGAATTCTCCTTATTAAATTGTGGTGTTCCGCAACAGTTTTCCATTGTGGAGTATATCATCATTTGAATAGATGTTCAAATACAGCAACTTAATTTGCTGATGTCTTTGGTAAAGGAAAGAGCCACAATTTTTATCGCCTCGGAAAGTGTCGGAAACATCGGCAGAGAATTCACCACATCGTCAATGGTGTTTTTATTTTTCACCAGCATCATTGCCTCGGCGATGAGTTCTCCGGCGTTCGGCGCGAGAATGTGAACGCCGAGAATTTGTTTCGTTTGCGGGTGAATTGCCATTTTTATCATCCCCTCGGTGCGGCGCATGATGATCGCTTTCGGCACATTTTCAAACGAAACCGTGCGGCAGGTACAAACGCCCATTTGCTTCATCTGCTCGTCTTCGGTGAAACCGACACCGGCAAGCTGGGGGTCGGTAAAAATAGTGTAAGGCACGGCGTTGTAGTCAATGGAAAGCGTTGCGCCCTTGAGGGCATTTTCTGCGGCCAGCGTGCCTTCGCGTCCAGCGGTTGGCTCAAGCCGCAAGGGGCCATCTGTAACATCACCCACCGCAAAAATGTTCTTATTGGATGTTTGGAAATTTTGATTGACGACAATAGCTTGCCGTTTGTCTATTTCAACACCAACGACATCAAAACCAAGCCCTTGTGTGTTTGGCGTTTTGCCCGCCGCCAAAAGTATCTCGTCCGCAGAAACTTTTTCTTGTTTGCCGTCAACGGTGTAAGAAATAACTTTTTTATTTTTTTCCTTTCGGGCTTTTTTTACTTCAACATTTGTTTTTATAACTATGCCCTCCTTCTGTAGTAATTCCTGAAGACGATCGGTGAATGCCTTTTCGGCGGGCGGAAATAGTGAAGGTCCGCGCTGAAGGATAGTTACTTTTGTACCGAAGCGGGAGAACATTTGCCCGAATTCCAGTCCTACAGGTCCCGCACCAATTACCATCAATTCCTTAGGCTGTTTTCCCAGCTTTAACGCTTCAATATGCGTGACATAACCGACCTCACGAATACCCTCAATCGGCGGAACATTGGCAGTTGAACCTGCGGCGATAATAAATTTCTTTGCCGCTAATTTCTCGCCATTAACCTCAATTTCGTTCGGAGAAACAAATTGTGCTCTGCCTTCTACAACCGTTACCTTCTCTAAATGCTGTAAAACTTTTTCATATTTTTCTTGTCTTAAACGTTCCACTAAAGCGAGTTCCTCTTGGATAACCTTTTGAAAGTCAAAGTTTTTAACTTCTAACTCAACACCCGATACATTGTGATATTTCGCAGTGTGTAATATCTCTCCTGCCCAGAGAAGCGTTTTTGAAGGGACACACCCTACATTTACGCAAGTTCCACCAAGTGGAAGTCCAGCGTTAATCATCGCTGTTTTTGCTTTCAACTCATCGGCACGAATAGCCGCCGCAAATGCACCCGCTCCACCACCGATAATTATGAGGTCAAATGTTTTCATATTGTTCCTATTGTTCTTAATCGCTCTTTGAGCATTTCTGTAAGAGGTGATTTCTTAAGCTGATAATAGACATTGCGGAAATCTCTGCGGCTTTCCACTACTTCCGCTTGGTGGAGTTTTTTGAGCGTGTGCGATACGGCGGATATGGATACCACGATAATTTCGGCAATCTCGCCAACTGAAAGTTCCTTGTGGCGGCATAAAAGATAGCAGATTTTAAGGCGGGTGGGGTCGCCGACCATATTAAATTCTTTTGCACATTGAATAAGTGCACTGCGGTTTCGCAATTCCTTTTTGATTTGCTTAATATCTTTCGTTTGCATAGATATTCAAATGATAACCAAAAAATAAAAAGGGTGCAATAGTGGGTTATCCACAATATCATGATAATTTACCCCACCCTGCTACTCACTATTGTTTGAAAACAAAAATAGCGGGTTTGAAACCGCTATTCTGTCGCTACCCCTAAGAGTTTTTTGCCTCCCAGAGGCTCAAAAAACGCGTCTTGTGCGTTTGTTTGACGAAATCCGAACCTTTTTTGAACGGAACTGATGGCGCGCTTCGCGCGCCAAACCGCTCGGGCGCGGCGGAATTCCCCCCACACCCCCCTTCCGCCGCGCCCTCGCTTCTGGCATTTCGGCGAAAAAATCCGGCGGCTAATTTCTTAAGCGGATAGATATTTCTTTTTGAGAGAGATGGACATATAGCCCACGCCAATCATCGCAAGTCCAGCGATAACGAGCGCAAGAGGCCAACCTAAACCGCTTGAGAAATATTCTGAAGTGATTTTCAGAATATAAGCCATAAGAAAGAGTGTGCCCCACGTCAGAAACGCTTTGCTCTTGATATGGACACTAAGGAACAAAGCTCCAAATACAAATCCTGGGTAAATCAGTTCCCAAAACACATTTTGATTTGGCTCCCAACCTCCAAGCGTGAGAGCCGCACCGAGAAAACCAAGAATACCAAAACCATAGAGAAATCCTTGGAGTGGGGCACGCTCATTTTTTGAGAAGGCATAACCTAACAAAATATAAGCAATACCGGCAACGAGAACGCGATATTCGTAAAATTTCCAATCATCAAAGTATGGGCCACCGCCTACCATAAAACTCGTAAGACTGAAAAATAGCCATGTTCCGAACAAGATACTAAATAGGGTAAAGACGTTTTTTCTGAAAACAAGAAGAGATAACAGATAAGTTCCCAGCATTATTCCTGAAATCAAACTTTGTGTTCCGTAACTGCTGGCGTCAAATCCAGCGTTATCAAACACCACCCAGAGACCCATTGGCGTTACGAGAGCAGAAATTAGATAGAAAGCAGAGCCAGCAGTTTCAGTACGTTCATCTCTGCTAAACAATAGCCCGACAAAATAGGCGGCGATACCAGAGCCAAGCGTTGCCAAAACTTTTGTTCCAAATCCAAGTGTTGACCAATTTTGCCAAAGCAAAATGGAAATTCCTAAAAACACAATCGCGCCGCCAATGTAATATAAAATTTCGGCGATGCCGAGCTTTTTTGTTAAAACAACATCGGTTTTGATACCACTTCCAGAATCAAAAGCCGCGTCGAGTTCTTCTTTTGAAACAACTTTCTGTTCGGCGAGCGTTCTAATGTACTGCAAAACTTCTTCTTTGGTTGCCATATGATTTTATTTTATCCAGCCAATAAAACGGAAATTATTGTAATATGAGCCTCCGTTTAGCTGAAGATTTAATTTTTTGCTCACGTTATGACCTTTCAAATATCTCGCATTGTAATCTGTTCCTCCACCCCAGAAGAACGGAAAGAAGCCATCGCCGCGACTGCCATAGACAACCTCAAAATCGTCAGGCGATTTTACGCTGGAATCTAAATTTAGATTTTGTGCGTCGGCAAAAGAAATTTCTTTCGCTTCATTTTTCGCAACGTCATAAATATACAATTTTGATTCAACTCGTGGCGGGTTATAATTTTGATTTACTGGTTGCTTAATCTCATTTCTTACTAACTTGTTGTTTTGGACAGAATACTGATATCCGTTGTTGTAGTAATAATAGGAGTCATCGCCACTTACATATAAAAAATTAAAGTATGGTTTTATAAAAAGTCCGGGCAGATAGATACTACCCGCCACGAATAAAATCATCAAAATTGGGATTGATATTCCCAAGACCAAAGTTATGTTTTTCTTGATCATTTCCATGTCTATATATTACAACATTTATAAAACGTAAACAATGGCTATCAATAGTCTGACATTCCTATTTTAGCAGTTCTTCAATCGAAACGCCTAACGACTTGGCGATTTTTTGAATTGTTTGAACGCTTGGCTTGGTAACTACATCACCCTCAATTTTGGTAAGGGTAGAATACTTGATATTGGCCTTCTTCGCCAAGTCGTCCTGCGTCAAACCCTGTTTTGTTCGCACTCTCTTTATGTTTTGTGATATAGTTGCCATAGTATGCTACTTTTGATAGTATAGAAATATGAGTCATTACTTTCTTTGCTCACAAAACAAGCATAGCAAAAATCGTAGATTTTTTCAATGTATGGTTTCTGATTTTGTAGCCGCCGGATTTTTTCGCCGAAATGCCAGAAGCGAGGGCGCGGCGGAAGGGGGGTGTGGGGGGAATTCCGCCGCGCCCGAGCGTTCCGCCGGAGCGAAGCGGAGGCGGGTCAGTTCCGTTCAAAAAATGTTCGAGCGGAGTTGTATAATTCCACCAATATCAAACTTTCCGATTTTTGCCCGACCGATTCGGCCGCGCGAAGCGCGGAAAG
>CAZLZS010000007.1:0-39628 GCA_964564105.1 uncultured Candidatus Saccharibacteria bacterium | reverse complement strand
TCCTGAGCCAGGATCAAACTCTAAATAAATTCTGGAACAGAACAAAAGAAAAAATGCTATTTGTGGATCTCAATTGTCAAAGAACTAAACAGTCGCGTTTTTATAACGCTAGTCTATTATAAACATTGATTGATTCCCGTCAATACCCAATTCTGTTACACTCTGTTCTAGACAATAAGGTCTTTGCTGAAAGGAAAAAAGCATGGAAGGACACGAGATACCAGTTACGACCGGCGATCACTACAATATCGCTTGCCCCCACCCTGACTGCGGACAAATCAATCATCATGTTACCAGAGGAATTCAAGTGGAAGACGGGAAAGCCACTCGTTTTTCTAAACCCTGCCGATATTGCGGACGAACGATTTTTTACGAAGTAACCTTGATCAGGGCGGTAACGGCGACGATCGTGGAACATGGATTTCTCAACGCTTTCCCGCCGCGGGTTGAGGCTACCCGGTACCCATTCAAAACTTAGATCCTTGAATCCATCAAAAGCCGACCCGTCAGGTCGGCTTTCTTACGCCTCATGCAGTGGAACCTTTACCATTGGCAAACATTCATTCAGTGCCCCGCCAGAACTTCTAGACGGACAACCCGTTTTTCTAATTTAACGAAATCGGAGTAGTCAACTTTTTGCTTGAGTTCGCCCTTGATTTCCTCGAGCTGAACCATAATTTTACCGATCATTTCAGTGTGAGATTCAAGAATTTTAGAATGCGAATCAACCGTTTTCTTGATATCTAACGCCAGCTCGGCCACTACCTGAACCTTATCTTGAAAATCTTCACTGAGTGCGCTCATATGGCGCTTTTGATCTTCATGATACGACTTAAACCACGCTGGTTCTGTATCTCTTTTTTTAGTTTTCCCTAATTTGGCCATACCTCTATTTTACCAGCTTACTTAATTTCTGCCAACTGACGAGAAGCGGCGAGGCGATGAAGATGGACGAGTAAGTGCCGACGAACATGCCGACGGCCATAACGAGCGCGAAATATTTAGTGGAGGCGCCGCCGAAAAAGTAGATCGCGAGGAGCGCCAAGATCACCGTGAGCGAAGTATTAATCGAACGGACAATGGTCTCATTCAAACTTCGCCCGACCACTTCGTCAAATTTTTCGCCGGTTTGCTGCTTTAGATTTTCCCGAATCCGATCAAAAACCACAATGGTGTCGTTGACCGAGAGACCGAGGATGGTTAAGAGCGCAGTTAAAAACAGGGCGTCGACTTCCACGCCGTAGAAACGGCCGAGCAGAGCCACCATTCCGGTTGGAATAGCAATATCGTGAATTAGAGCGAGAATCGCGATTAAACCGTACTTCCATGAACTGACGGGTTGAGAAACATGGCGAAAAACAAAGGCAATGTAAAGGATAATAAGAATAATCACGATCACGACGGCGATCACCCCCTTCCGCGCCAGCTCCTCACCGACGGCCGGACCGATTGAGCTGTAACGTTTCTCCAATCCGCCTAACGTCTGCTCTAAAGTTTGGTGCTCATCTTCAGTGATCGTCCGCAAACGAAGTAGGATGGACCGCTCACCAATGATCTGGAGCGACACTTGCCCCAAGGCCAAAGCATCAATCTGCGATTTGATCAGGGCGAGTTCCGGCCGAGCGTCTCTATATCCAACTTCTATGATCGTCCCGCCGGTAAAATCGGTCCCCAGCTTCAAACCGTAACGGTAAAGTACAATGAACGACACGAGTACCAAAAGTCCGGAAACAGTGAAGAAAATTTTGCGGTGATTAATAATAAACATGTTAGCGTCGGAAACCGCTCGAAAATAAAAAGTGGACTAGGCGCGTCTGACGCACCGGCGCCGCGGTGAGGAGTAAATTTCGAGTCACGGTGATCGCGGTAAACATACTGATGGTGATACCGATCGTCAGAGTCAGAGCAAAACCCTTGATCAAACTGGTGCCGAACCAAAAGAGGATCAGGGCCGAGATAATGCTGGAGAGATTGGAATCACGGATCGGGAGCCAAGCGTGGGCGAAGCCGTCGCGGATCGCCTCATGCAAATGTTCGCGCTGACGCAATTCTTCTTTCAACCGTTCAAAAATCAAAACATTGGCATCCACCGCAATGCCTAAAGACAGAATAAAACCGGCAATGCCGGCAGCCGTCAGGGTAACCGGTAAAAGCTTAAACACTGCCAGAACCAAAGCCATATAGACGGCCAGCGACAGCACCGCAATCAAACCATTCAACCGATACCAAAAAATCATAAAAGCGGCGACAATCGCCAGACCAATAATTCCGGCCTTCACCCCCTGATCAAGCGCTTCTTGCCCTAAAGTGGCGCCAACCGTCTCGGTCGAAACCAGTTTGATCGGCACCGGCAGAGCGCCGAGGTTTAGATTGCGCACCAATTCTCTAGCTTCGGTTAAAGTGAACTGGCCGGTGATCTCGGCCCGGCCGTCTTTGATCTCTTCCCTAACCACTGGCGCCGAGAGCGGCTGACCGTCAAGATAAATGCCGATCCGTTTATTGACATTGGTCTTGGTCAATTCGGCAAAGATTTCACCGCCGGTTTGATCAAATTCGAGTGAAATGGAGGGGTTGATCGACTGTTGGCCAAAATCAACCCGGGCCCGTTTCAAATATCGGCCAGTCAAAGAGGTCGCGATGAATTCCGGATCCTGTTGGAGCAAGGGATTGTCAGGCAGGGGCTGGCCGTCGACTAACGCCGCTTGCGCTTCTTTGTAGGCCGCGAGGATTGCTTCTTTTTCCGGTCCGTCCGGACGCTCGGTCTTGAACTCGAGCACCGGCGTCACATTAATCAGTCTGATCGCCCCCTTGAGATCAGTCACCCCGGGCAATTCCACAATCAGTCGGCGGCGGGCCTCGGCGCCGAGTCCGACGGTTTCGGTTTGGATCACTGGCTCGGCTACGCCAAAAGCGTTGATCCGGCGCTCAATCACCTCTCGCAAGGCTGACATCGCGTCTTTTATATCGCCCGGCAACAGACTCGAGGTTTCGGCTTCGTAAACCAGATGACTGCCGCCGCGGAGATCAAGCCCCAACCGAAACGGCCGAAGGCCGGAAAAATCAAACCACGCGAGCAGGGCCGCGAGCAATATCATCACCGCCGCCAAAATTCTCCGGTAAGCCATAAATTTGAATGACCACCATTATAACTACTCGCGAGAATTTAGCAAAATGAAACCCCTCTCGCCGAAATAAGAGGGGTTCTGACAATCAACATTTTACTCCTTAACCGGTTTCGGATTAAGCAAGATATTGACTAATGCATCAAAAGGGGAAACCGGTTCCCGCGATTTTTGACCGCAGCCTTTGCAAACTTGGAAACGTCCTCTAGCACCGTTCTCGTACCAGTAAACTTCCAAACTAAAGGCAAGCCGTTCCTTACACCCATCCTTACAACACAGATCCCGTTTGCAGATTGCACACTTTTCGAGATGCGATAGTTCTACACCGCAGGCATCGCAGGACTTCACCTCAACCTCACGCATTTCCCTCTTGAGCATTGGACACTCCTTGTAAAAGACCTCGTTTTATCCAAACCAACACTTGATGTTATTGTATGCATATATTCGATTTCTTATCAACTTTCCTTGCCAAAAGCAATGGCTCTGCTATAATCCTAGAATCATGGAAATCCTGCGAGCGATGATGCCGTGGATTCAGATTATTCTCGCCGCGGCGATCACCGCCGCGATCCTTCTCCAGCGAAACGACGCCAGTTTAGGCAGCGTTTTCGGCGGCGGCACGAGCATTATCCACACTAAGCGCGGATTGGAAAAGGGGTTATTCATCACTACCATTATTCTCGCCGCTTTATTCATTATTACTTCTATCATTGCGCTTTTAATCCGCGTAGTTTAATCCAGTGAGTATTTATCACCGACCAATCCCCGACCGCATCGGCGCGGCCATCAAGAAATTAGCTCGACGGGAAAAACTACTGCTCGTCGCCTGTCTGGCGGTTTTTCTCATAAGTATCGCCGGCCTGATTTGGCAAGTTAATGCTACGGCTCTGATCGAATTGCCGGCCACGGGCGGCGAACTTAAAGAAGGGATCATCGGCGCCCCCCGATTCATCAATCCACTTCTCGCGAGTTCTAACGCCGACCGTGACCTAGCGGCGCTCGTCTATTCCGGCCTCGTCCGGCCAGGACCCGAGGGCGAGCTTTTGCCGGATTTAGCCGAGCGCTACACCGTCTCAACCGACGGCAAACAATACACCTTTTTCTTAAAACCGAATCTCGTTTGGCACGACGGCGAACCAGTCACTGCCGCTGATGTAATCTTCACTGTCAATCTGACTAAAGATCCAAGCCTCAAGAGTCCCCGGCGCGCCGCTTGGGAAGGCGTGGAAGTAGAACGTCGGAACGAGCGAGAGATCGTTTTTACTCTCAAACAACCCTACAGTTCATTTTTAAGCAACGCCACTTTGGGCCTCCTCCCTGCTCATCTCTGGGAAAAAGAAATGGCCGAGGCCTTCCCGTTCAATAACCTGAATGTCGAACCGGTCGGCACTGGCCCCTACCGCGTCAAAAGCATCAAGCGCGGCCGCGACAACCTGCCGCTCGTTTATGAACTGGCCGCTTTTCAGTCATTCGCTCTAGGCCACCCAAAAATCGAAAAATTATTTTTTAATTTTTATCCTAACGAGGAAGCTCGGCTGACGGCCTTCCGCCAAGGCGAAATAACGAGTGTGAGCGCTGTTTCTCCGGAACTTGTCGGCGATCTTCTAGCCGGATCAAAAGCTAAACCCGCGCTCTACACTGCCAGCCTGCCGCGCCTCTTTGCCGTCTTTTTCAATCAAAACCAGGCTAAAATTTTCGCCCAGAGCGAAGTCCGGGAAGCCCTAAACCTCTTGGTTGATCGCCAAGATATAATTGATCGAGTACTCGCGGGCTACGGCCAACCGGCCGTCGGTCCGGTACCGACGATGAGCCGGCCGCTGCCCGACAAACCGGCCTCAACCACACCAAGCGATCAAGCCGACGCCGCACTCGTTAAACACGATTGGAAGAAAAACCCAGACTCCGGTCTCTGGGAACAGACGGTGAAAAAAGAGACTAAGACCTTATCTTTCACCCTGAGCACGGCCGACGCGCCTGAACTTAAAGCCGCCGCCGAATTATTGCGGTCGGTCTGGGAAAAATTCGGCGCCAAGGTAGAAATTAAAATCTTCGAGGCCGGTGCCTTAAACCAAAATGTCATCCGGCCGCGCGAGTACGAGGCGCTCCTTTTCGGCGAGATTGTCGGCCGCGAGCCAGATCTTTACTCCTTCTGGCATTCGAGTCAACGCCTTGATCCTGGTTTAAACATTGCTCTCTACACCAACACGGCTGTTGACAAAATGCTCGAGGAATTAAAAGCCAGCTCGCCACTCGAGGCCAAAAATGACAAACTGGCCAGTGTCGCCGCCGAGATTGTCAAGGACACGCCGGCTATTTTTCTCTACACGCCAGATTTCCTCTATTTACTGCCGCCTGAAGTCAACGGTGTTGCCCTGAATTCCATCAGCGCGCCGGCTGATCGCTTTCTGAATATTTATCAATGGTATCTAGCAACGGAAAAAGTTTGGCCGATATTTAAATGATGAGTCTTAATTCCAATATCAGACGACCCTCGCGCCGGACCGGCGCGCCGAGACCAAGTCCTTCAACCAGATCAAGTGAGAACAAAAAACTTCCGCCGCTTGGTAGCGGCGACATCCGCATCATTACCTTAGGCGGCGTCGAAGAGATCGGAAAAAATATGACGGCGATAGAAATCGGTGATGATATCCTAATCATCGATATGGGTCTGGCTTTCCCGACTGAAGAAACGCCCGGCGTAGATTACATTATTCCCGATGTCAGTTACTTGGAACAAAACCAGTCGCGAATCCGCGGCGTGATTATCACTCACGGTCACCTCGATCACACCGGCGGCATACCGTACATCATGCCCCGGATCGGCAACCCGCCGCTCTACACCCGCAATTTGACGGCGTTGTTCATTAAAAAACGGCTGGGCGAATTTCCTCACCTGCCAGCACCGGACATCAGAATCGTCGAAAAGACGGACCGGCTCAAAATCGGCAATGTGCCGGTACGTTTCTTCGGCGTCACCCACACCATTCCAGACTCGATGGGCGTCATTATTGAGACGACTTACGGCGCCATCGTTACCCCCGGCGACTTCAAACTTGATTTGGATAAAGTTGACGGCGTGCCGACACCGGAAGAAGAAACCACTTACTCCATCTTTGACCGCGAGAAAGTGCTCCTGTTGATGAGCGACTCGACCAACATTGAGAATCCCGGTTTCTCGCCGCCCGAACGTGAAGTCCACAAGAATCTGGAAGCGATTATCAAAAATATTAAGGGGCGGTTATTCATCGGCACCTTTGCCTCGCAACTGGAGAGAATGATCAAGATCATCGGCTTCGCCGAAAAGTACGATCGCAAAATCATCATTGAGGGACGGAGCATGAAAACCAATGTCGAAGTCGCCGAGATCGCCGGCCTGCTCCAAGTTAAGAAAGGCACGATCATCCCCGTCACCGAGATCGGCAATTATCCGGAAGATAAGATGCTGATTTTGGCGACCGGCGCCCAGGGCGAAGAATTCGCCGCCCTGATGCGCATTGCCAACAAAACTCACAAGCAGCTACGTTTTAAGAAGGGCGATACGGTTCTTCTCTCTTCCTCAATTATCCCCGGCAACGAAATCACCGTGCAGAAATTAAAAGACAACATCGCCCGACAAGGGGCCAAAATTATCCACTATCGGACTTCCGAGGTCTACATTCATTCCTCGGGCCACGGCAATCGCGGCGAGATCGAATGGCTACATAAGAAAATCAAACCGAAATTCTTCATTCCCATCCATGGCTGGCACCACAAATTGCGCGTTCATGCGGAAATGGCTATGGAGCTCGGCCTGCCGGAGAAAAACATCGTCGTGCCGGATAATGGGATGGTCATTGAGATTACCGATAAGGGGAGGAGAATCAGCGCGCGCAAAGAAATCGTGTCGAGCCGGCTGGTGATGGTGGACGGTCTGGGCACTAACGATGTCAAAGAAGTGGTCATTCGCGATCGGATGATGCTTGCTCAAGACGGCATGTTCGTGATCATCGGCATCGTCAATGTGAAAACCGGCCGGGTGATCAAATCACCGGACATCATCTCGCGCGGCTTTGTCTACCTAAAAGAATCGCAGGATCTTCTCCATCATGTCCGAGTCCTGGCGAAACGAAAAATCGAGGAAGCGACCAACCGTATGCATCCGATCAACTTTGATTATGTCAAAAATCTGCTGCGCGAAGAAGTCGGCCGGTACTTGTTCCAAAAAACCCACCAGCGGCCGATCGTCCTGCCGGTGCTGATTGAGGTGTAAAAGAAAAAACTTTTGTCGTAGGAACTTCAAACAAACTTTTTAGAAATTGACAACAGGTAAACAGTCATCCCCACACCAAGTACTGCATTAATAAGTCCTAATTTGCTATTAATAAAAACGGCAGAAATAAGCCCCAAAATAGCTAAAATGGTGAACGCGTAAAGCGCCCACCTTTTCATCGCCCGAAGGCCAAAAGACAAAATTATGTAGAATAGTCCAAGAATCACAGGTAATATCATAAAATAAGAATCCGCGAAAGAAGCGCCCACCGTGATTGCTAAAAAAAATGTTAAGGGAACCAGCGCCAAAGTAACAATGCCCCTTAAAAAAGTAATCCAGAAAATTATTGTAACAAGAAGTAGTCTTTTTGGTTTAGCGATAGTTTGGGTAGACGGAACACCGACGAGAGAATTGTTTGAGTCTGGATTAGACATGAAATAAAGTATAGCACAGTTAAGCAAAAAAACCATGACAAGTTGGCAAGGCGTCGCCTTGGTGCGGCCGTTGGCAAGGCGTTACCTTGACATGAACGACTTGGAATAAAAAACCGAGGACGATGAGTTGCGTTTTTAAGTTCTTGTGATATGATAGAACGTATGGCATCAGAAAATATTACTCTTTCTCTTGAGAGGGTGACAAAGCAAAAAGGTGTGGTGGTTCTACCTCTTGAGGAATACGAACGGATGAGAGAAGATTTCCAGATGGTTCAATCCAAGAAACTGCCAAAAGATATCGCTCGCGCCCGCAAAGAAGCACGTGAGGGCAAATTTGTTACCTTCGAGAAAGTCCGGGGGCGTCTACGTCTCTAAACATGAGGGTTGTTTTTACGCACTCAGCTTTTCGCCAGTTTAAAAAACTAGGCAACTATATTCAGAAACGAATTGACGAGAAGTTGATTCTTTATACTTCACAATCAAATCCACTCCGTTTCGCTGATAAATTACAAGATCTTCGTTTTGGGTCTTTTCGTTTTCGCGTTGGCGACTATAGAATCTTGTTCGACATTCAAGGCGACCTAATTGTTATCTTGAAAGTTGGCCACAGAAAAGATGTTTACAAATGAAATCATTATGACGCGGCCTGTTTTCCAGAAAACTCATCAGCGGCCGATCGTCCTGCCGGTGCTGATTGAGGTTTAACGTTCTGTGACCGACGACACCGCGTCAACTCTTAAACATCTTCGGCGGCGGATCTTCGCCGCCGGCTTCTTCCTAACGCTCGGCGCCGCCCTGTCTTATTATGTTAATTCCTCTTTCCTCGAAGGGCTAGTGGGAAAAAGCAGGATCGGTCTCGTCTATATCGCTGCCGCGCTCCTCGCGATCGGACTCATCAGCTTTACCTCTCGACTCGCCCGACGCTTCGGACTCGTTAAGCCGAGCCGGGTCCTGGCTGCGATCGTGACCGTCGGTTATCTCGGCCTAAGTTTGATTACGGCGGCGACCTTCCAATTAACCATTTTCATCATCACTCACGCCGCCGTGGTGAGCCTCGGCCTGTGGCTTGACCTTTACCTCGAGAGTCTATCGCTCGATCGGCACACCGGCCGCATCCGCGGCGGTTACCTGACTTTAATTAACGCTGCCATCCTCCTCGCCCCATTCGCGAGCGGCGAAACCTTAAATTACTCTGGTGATTACCGCTTAATCTATTTGCTTTCTTTCATCGCGGTTCTACCCTTGCTCTATTTGCTACTCGGCCGGCTAGCCGAGCGCCAACTGCCCTTAAATCAATTCTCTTTCCGCGAAAAAATTCGTGACCTCAACCTCCAACGGATCATCGGGATCGATTTTCTGCTTAATCTCTTCTATTTCGTCATGGTCGTCTACTTACCGCTCCATCTCCATGAGACGCTCGGCTTTAATTGGGAACAAATCGGGTTCATTTTCACCATTATGCTCTTGCCTTTCGTTCTCATCCAATACGCGCTCGGTTGGTTGGCTGATCGCCGTTTCGGCGAAAAAGAGATTCTGATCGCCGGCCTCCTTATCGCCGGACTTTCCACTCTACCCGTCGCCGGCCTCACTTCGCGCCGTCTCGCCCTCTGGGCTTTACTCCTTTTCCTGACGCGCGTTGGCGCCAGCGCCTGGGAAGCGATGAAAGAAAGTTACCTCTTCAAACGAGTCAACGCTGGCGACACCGAGGTCATCAGCTTATCGCGGCTGATGGTGCCGTTCGCTTACCTCGTCGGTTCGATCGCCAGCGCCATCTTTCTCCGTTTCCTCCCGCTCGAACAGCTTTTTTTCTTCCTCGGTCTTCTTATCATCGCCAGTGTTTTCTTCATCGTTCGTTTAGCGGATACAAGATAGACAAACCGTTATTTCCGGCCCATCATCCGCCACAGGGTGCAGGCCTCGCAATTAGTTTTGCCGCAACCTTGATTTAAAAATTTCAGCGACCGAATCTCATCGGCCGACCGCAAAATCAATTCCTGTAATTTCTCCACCGCCATCGCGGTTAACTCGAACGTCTCTCGACGATACTCGCCTCGTTCATCAGGCTCGATAAAGTCCAACTCGCCAGAGACCGTTTGATATTTTCCCCGCTCGTAACGATCAAGTAATAATTTGTAAAACACCAACTGCCGATAATAATCGCCGGTGGAGTTTTTATTCAGACCCAAAATCTCGCGCCGCGTTTTCGGCCGGCCGGTTTTATAATCCACCACCTTAATTTCCCGCCCGCCAACGGTCAGCCATTCCAATTTATCAATCTGGCCGGTCAGTTTAAGTTCTGGTTTAAGCAACACGCCGCGGACGCGGAATTCATTGATAATCGCCTGCGGCCAGCGCCGCTGATAGGCTCGAAAATAACCCCGCAAAGCCCGTTCGCCTCTCGCCACCGTGGCCGGCCGGTCCAGAGGTGAAAGCGGCTGACGCTCAAGCGCCCGACGAAAAACCGTCAAAAGGTAAGCGGCCGAAACCCGCTCGCTCCGCCGGTAACGATCAAAAAATTGCTTCAGGGCTTCGTGCACCGCCGAGCCATACAAGAGCTCGCGACGCTGAACCTTAGTGACGCGAAGCAGGTTGTTGAAAAAATATTTGAGCGGGCAGGTTAAATAATTATTGAGCGCTGTTGCCGAGAGACCACGCTCCAGAAATAACTGATTGAGAAAGGCCCGGTTGGCCAGCCCCGGCCCGGTATAAACGCGCGGCCGGAAAGACTGCTCCGGTCGCACCACCGCGGGCGCGGACGGCATAGACACCACTGTCAACAATTTCTTATCAATCTCTTCGATAAACTGACTCGGCAAACGATAGCGGCCTTCATCATCCGATCGCGCGTAACTAATGGTCACCGCCCGCCGGCCGCGGGTGAGCGCAACATAGAAGAGTCGGCGTTCGGAATCAAATTCATCCGCGGTCGTTGGGACGAGACCCCGCCAGGGCAGCGTGAAAAAATTCCGGCCGCGGCGGCCGCCCCAGTGACCATCTAAAGCGCGAACAATGTAGACCTGATCGAATTCCAGCCCCTTGGCTTTATGAGCCGTCAGTAACCGGACGCCTTCGTGACGGCTCGACTTCCGTAGATTGATGGCGATATGCTGCTCTTCCAACAAATCAAGATAACTGATGAAATCGGCCAAATCAAAATCCGGATGCTGGCGCAAAATATTCTTCATCTCTTCGAAAAATGACTGCAATTTTTCGAGCTTGTCGCCGGCGTCGCGACGCTTCAAAAGCCGCGGCAGAAATTGCGATTCCGCCAAAACTAAACCAAACAGAGCCGTAAAATTTAGGTTGGCGCTCAAACGTTTCCAATGCTCCAGTTTCTTAAATAATTTGGGAAACTTTTCCTGTAAGATCTCATGCAAAGATCGCTTTTGCCGCTGGCTCTCAAGGTTTAAGCGCCAAATCGTCAAGGGCGACAAACTCCAGAAATCGAGATGGAGTACGCGCCGCAGCCAGTCATCATCGCCAAAATGATAAATCGCCCGGAACAAAAGGATCAGTTTTTTAATCTCAATGTCTCGCAGCACATTAAACTCGGACTCGACGACAAACGAAAGGCCGGTTTGTTCGAAAGTCTCGATGATCGGTTCGGCATCGCGGTTATCACGAAAAATCACCGCCACTGAACCTGACTTATTTTTTAGCTCGCTCGCCAGCCAAGTAAATTCTTCTTTTTCATTCTCAAAAACCCGCAAATTTATCACCGCTTTTAATTTAATCTGGCGAGCAGTCGTCAATCTAGGACCAATTAGGGACCCGGCCGCATCGAGGATAGATTGGCCCGAACGATAGTTATGGGTCAATTCAATCAAAACGGCCTTCGGGTAAAGTCGTTTGAAATAATTAAAATTGTCGAGCGAAGCCCCTTGAAATTGGAAGATGGCCTGCTTGACGTCACCGACGATAAAAAGATTGGGTGAATCGTCAAAGTTGGATAAGAGACGCAAAAGCTCGTTCTGGCCTTGGTTGGCGTCTTGGTGTTCGTCAGCCAAAAGATATTGAGATTCTTCGGCCAGAGCCAGACGAAGATCACTCCCTTTTTCCAAAACCCGAATCACTTCCATAACCATATCGTTGAAATCGTAAAGCTTGGCCGCGGCGAGTCCGATCTCATAAGCCCGATAAAGCCTCAGTAGTTCTTTATTTCTCAAGAGCGAACGTTCATCTTTAATCAGGGTAAGGGATTTAGCGAGCGCGCCCGGTGAAATATTTTCTTTTTTCAGTCGGTCGATCGCGGCTAAGGCCGGATGGAGATAAAAATAGGGCGCGCCGTAAGGACGAAGGATCCTGAGATACACCCGATCAATCACTTCTTTCATAATACTAATTTGATCCACTGGCAAAGCCGCTGTCGAACCGATAATCCGCGGAAAATATTCCGGGTAAGTGCGGATTACTTCCTGGCAAAAACTATGGAAGGTATGAATCTTCGCGCGGTAGGCGGCGGCGCCGATAATCTCGACCAGGCGCGTCCGGAGCGCCGCGACCGCCGAGCGGGTAAAGGCCAGAACCAAAATGGCATCCGGCGGCGTATCTGTCAGTCGCAAGATGTTGGCGAGACGCAAAATTAAAACTTGAGTTTTGCCGGCGCCGGGGCCGGCGCTCACCATCACCGGCCCCTGGATAGTGTCCACGGCCTGCCGCTGGGCGGGATTCAACTCGCGGTATAATTGATTAAACTTTCGACTGATCATCAACTTAATCCTACCCCGCGCAAGATAAACAAAAAAGAGACCCGCGAGCGGGTCCCTTGCTGGAAGGTTTTGGTTTAAACTGCGCTGACGAGAGACCGATAGATGTTTAAGCACTTCTCGGCCGCGGCGGACCAGGTGACGCGGCGGGCGTCAGCTTGACCGTAAGCAGCGAGCGTCCGCTGAAGCGGCGGATGACGGAGCACGGCAATAATTTGATTAGTCATCTCTTCGATATCCCAAAAATCAACTTTCAGGGCGTGACGGAGCACTTCGGACACTCCGGACTGTCGCGAGACGAGCACCGGTGTGCCGTTGGCAAGCGACTCAAGCGGCGTCAGACCAAAAGGTTCCGAGACCGAGGGTAAAACATAAAGATCGGCCGCCTGATAGATCGCATCGAGCTCGGCCCCGCGCAAGAAGCCGGCAAAGATAAAATGCTGGCCCAAGCCGAGCGCCGCGACCTGACTGATCACTTGATCCTCCATATCACCCGAACCCGCCACGATAAAAGTTACATTTGGCTCAAGGTCGAGGACGCGCCGCGCGGCGGCGACGAAGTAATCCGGCCCCTTCTGCAGAGTGATCCGGCCAACGAAAAGGACTAGGCGCTCGCCGGCGCGCTTCAGAGCCGAAAGTCGTTCGCCCAGACGGAGTTTGGAGTCAAAGTCAATCCCGTTGTGCACCACTGCTATCTTATGATCTGACACGCCGTAATGCCGCGTGACCAAATTTTTAGTGAACTGACTCACGGTCACCACGCGATCGGCCCGAGTCATTCCTTCTTTCTCAATCGCATAAACCTCGGGGTTAACGCCGTTGCCACCGGTACGATCAAATTCGGTAGCGTGGACATGCACCACCAATGGTTTGCCGCTAACCTCCTTAGCCGCGAGGCCAGCGGGGAACGAGAGCCAGTCGTGAGCGTGGATGACATCGAAATGCTCACCGCGCGCCAGACGAGCGGCGGCCGCGCCGTAACGATAGACTTCAGAAATTAAATCCGGACCGTAGAGCGAGTCAGTGCCGACGCGACAGCGATAACTGCCGACCGTCAGGTAAGGCGAAAGTGGTGAGTTGACGGTGCGCCAGTTGAGACCGCGACCATCGGCGAAAATGACGCGCTGCCAAGACGCTTTGATGTCAAAACGGCGCGGCAGAACAAAAATCAATTCGACGCCAACGCTGGCGAGCGCCCGCGTTAAACCCTCACAAGCTGTCCCAAGCCCGCCGCTGTTCTGCGGCGGGAATTCCCAACCAAACATCAAAACCCGCAGGCTCATTGATTTGTGTTTGCCCGTTATATTTAATATAATAACATAAAAGAACGACCATGATGCTAAAAGTTGATAAGTCCTGGTGGCCGCCGTTCATCGCCGGTAGCATCGGCAGTATTATTATTATCAGTTTAACCTTAATGATAACTAGTTTCAACCGGGCGGCGATTTTTAACTACTTTGGGTCTAGTTATCTCGAGGAATTAAAACCGACCGCCGCAAGCTCAAGCACAAACGTTAATCAAAACAGCGGACCGCTTTTGCTTTCGGAAGAAACGCTCATCACCGCCGCAGTGGAAAAAGCCGACCCGGCCGTCATTTCCATCGTGGTCACTAAGGATGTGCCGATCATCGAACGTTATTACGAGAACCTTAACCCATTTAACGATTTCTTCAATGACGACTTCTTCGGCCCTTTCAATTTCCAGATCCCGCGAGAACGCGAGCGCGGCACTGAAAAACGCGAGGTCGGCGGCGGCTCGGGCTTCATTATCTCAACTGACGGGCTCGCCCTCACCAACCGCCATGTCGTGGCTGACACTAAGGCTGATTACACCGCCCTAACCAACGACGGCGCCAAACATGAAGTCACGGTGGTGGCCAAAGATCCGATCCTAGACATTGCGGTCCTGCGCATCAAGGGCGGACCGTTCACCGCTTTGCCGCTCGGCGATTCGGATAAAATTAAAGTCGGCCAGACGGCCATTGCCATCGGCAACGCCCTCGGCGAGTTTGAAAATACGGTCTCGGTTGGCGTCATCTCCGGCCTCTATCGTTCGATTGTGGCGGCCGATGACTTCGGCTCCGCCGAACAACTCGATGAAGTTATCCAGACCGACGCCGCCATCAATCCTGGCAACTCTGGCGGTCCCCTGCTTGATCTTAGGGGCCGCGTGATCGGCGTAAACGTGGCGGTGGCGCGCGGTTCGGAAAATATTGGTTTTGCCCTGCCGATCAACCTGGTTAAAACCGTGGTCGAGTCGGTCAAGAAAAACGGCAAGATCGTCCGACCCTACCTCGGCCTTCGCTACACCAAAATTACGCCTGAGCTCAAGGAGAAAAATGATTTGCCGTTTGATTACGGCGCGCTTGTCCAGCGCGGCGGGACCGCCGCTGATCTAGCGGTCATCCCAGGTTCGCCAGCCGACAAGGCCGGCATTATGGAAAATGATATCATTCTTGAGATCGACGGTGTTAAACTTACCGGCGACAAAAATTTATCAACGATCATCCGACAAAAACCAGTCGACGAAGCAGTAACTTTAAAAATTTTTCACCGCGGTGAAACCAAAACCGTCACCGTGCGTCTCGCCGCCGCACCCGAGTAATTGGTCTAAATAAAAAAACGGTTGTCAAATTGGACTCTGGCCGTTAGAATGACTAGAAGTTGCCGGATCGTCTAACGGGTAGGACAGCGGCCTTTGGAGCCGTTAATCTTGGTCCGAATCCAAGTCCGGCAGTTATGAGATCGGTGAGTGATTACGATTCTGATTCTTGGCCGTATAGTTTAATCATTGCCAGCTCGAGCGGCAATTCCGGCAGAGTGACTCGGCCGAGTTCATCATAGACGAGGAGGAGCTCGCGGAGGAGTGTCACCAATTTGCCAGCCGCCGGCGTCAGCGGCAGCTCGGCCAAAAATTTAAGTTCCGCCGGCGGCAAGCCGGCGGTCAGTTCTCGACCGAGCGCCGGCGCAAATTTTAAAAGAAGCGCCAGCCGCAACTGACGCAGAATCAATTTAAGCCAGATCTTCAGATCCTGGTTCGCGACCACGGCCTGACGGACCGCGCCGAGAAGCTGTTCCAGATTGCCAGCCGCGGCGGCGGCTAAGAACAATTCCACTAGCCGATGTCGCGGCGCGCCAGTCACTTGTTCAACGGCCGCCAGCCCAATCACCTTGCCCCGAGTCGCACTCATCACCTGTTGGAGAACACCAAGAGCGTCACGGAACGAACCGTCAGCCAAGAGCGCTAAAAGCACTACGGCTTCTTCTTCTACTTTCCAGGCTTCAGCTTTGGCCACTCGTTTCAAAACCTCCATTAACGCTTCCGGCGGCGGCTGGCGGAAAACCAAAGTCTGACAGCGCGAGACAATGGTCTCCGGCAACTTATGAACTTCGGTCGTTGCCAGAATGAAAATAACATGATCCGGCGGCTCCTCAAGCGTTTTAAGCAAGGCGTTGAAAGCCTCGCGGGTCAGCATGTGCACTTCGTCAACAATGTACACCTTGTACTTGGATTCAAAAGGGAGAGTGCGCACCGCTTCCCGCAATTCCCGAATTTCATCAATGCCGCGATTGGAAGCGGCGTCAATTTCATAAAGATCAGGCACGTTCGTGCCGAGTTCGCGCGCCAAAATGCGGGCTACCGAGGTCTTACCTGTCCCCCGCGGTCCGGCAAAGAGGTAGGCGTGGACGATTCGGCCGTGCTTGAGAGCGCCCTCAAGCACGGCCACCACCTGATTCTGGCCAACCACCTCGGCAAAAGTCGCGGGCCGGTATTTACGATAGAGCGCGAGTTGATCCATCGCTCTAGAAGATACCACGACCAGGACGAAGAAAAAAGCCCCCGCTGTTTCCGCAACGCGCGGAAATTAACTCAGCGGGGGCCGCAGGAGATCGGCCGATCAGGTTTCGGTCATGGCGTCAAGGATTCTATCAAATTCTTGCTCAGTAGCATAGGTGCAGTCTCCTGACATGAGATAGCACTTGAACCGACATTCACAGATTGGACAACAAGCCACGACTGTCGGTGATCCAAGATTGTTTGATCCCAAACGGACACCGCAACCGTTCGGACAAAACGGTAATTCCGCTACAACCCGGCAATGGAGCAACATGTTTTTCTCCTCAAAGAACCGCGTCAAGGACCGTCCTTGATTTCTGATTGTTATTGTATCATAGTCGCTAGATATTTGTCAACTGCGCGAGCAACTGTCGTCGCGTTTGGCGAATCCATCAATTCCTGCCTCAATTCTACCGCACCGATAAAACCGCTTACATAATGTTTGAAATGTTTCCTCATAATGGCAAAATTTTTGATGTCGCCCAGCACTGCTTCAAAAAGTTTGGCATGCTCGATCATTATTTTCACTTTCTTAAGGTTCGACCTTGGCGGGTTCTTAAGGTCGAACCTTAAATTAGAAAAAAGGAACGGATTGCCGATGATCGCCCGGCCAAGCATGATACCATCAGCGCCAGTCTCGGCCGCCCGGGCCGCGGCCTCCTCAAGATTGACCACATCGCCGTTGCCGATGATTAACGTTTTACTTTCCATTCCATCACGAATCGCCACGGCCCGCGCCACGCGTTCCCAACGCGCTGGCGCTTTAGACATTTCCGCCCGCGTGCGGGCATGAATCGTAATCGCCGCCGGCCCTTCGGCCAGGAGTTCCGGCAGCCAGGTATCCAGTTCGTCACGAACATAACCGATCCGCGTTTTCACCGACACGGGTAATTTTCCGGCGACGGTTTGTTTTGCCGCGGCAATAATTTCACGCGCCAGTTTCGGATTCTTGATCAGGGCGGCGCCGGCGCCCTGTCGCTCCACGGCGCGATCTGGACAGCCCATATTAATATCCAGACCGTCAAAACCGAGTTCTGAAATTATTTTGGCGGCCGCAAGCATCTTCTCCGGCCTAGCGGTAAAAAGTTGCGCCACGATCGGCCGCTCCGGCTCAGTAAACTCAAGGTTGCGCAAAATCCGCTTCTGCCCGGCGCTAAGCAAACCATCGGCCGACACAAACTCGGTCCAGAGCACAGCCGGTTTTCCATACTTGGCGATGATTCGGCGAAACACCGGGTCTGTGACCTCGGCCATCGGCGCCAAGCAAAAAAACGGCCTCGGCAATTTGGTCCAGAACCCTAATTCCATCTTCTTACCTTAACGCAATTCGTTGCTAGCCGTAAAGTAATTGCTGATCCCTTCAGCCGTGCGCCGGGCTAAAGCTTCTAATGTTACAGCACGACGCGCCGGATCAGTAAAACGCGGCTCGTAGATGTAACCGTACTCGATTAGAAACGAGGCGCTATCGCGGGAGCCCCGCGCACCGACGGCGATCAATTCCTGATCCTCAATCACGCCAGCTGATTCCAACGGAAGATTACTGACGGGCGATTCAAAAAGCAATCGTTTCTTGACTGATTCCGCGACCCCAACACTCAAACGATGAGCGGACAACTGTCGCTCCGGCACATAAATTGAGAAACCGCGATAAGGACCCTGCCGGCCGGCGGGCCGGCCGGCGTAATCGTTGAAATGAAGATGGACGACTAAATCAATCTCCTGCTCATTCGCCCACTTGTTGATGCCGTAAAGTCGGAGGCTCATTTCCTCAGGCGCGTAATTATGGGGCACGACAACGGTTTCTGTCACCGCGCCGGATCGCACCAGTGAGATGAATTGCGCCCGCAGACGGGCGCGGAAAGAACGGATGGCCTCGCGCTCGCGGCGGAAATAATCTAAGAATTCCGGCCGATAAGCACCGGTGGCACCATCACGGGTCGTGAAAACCGTTAAGTTTTTATCTAACGTTAAATAATCGGCCAGCCGTTTACCGAGCGCCAAGGTCAGATCAGCTTCTTTCAATCGGCCGAACCCGGCCCCCCAATACCCATTATCGTGCCCGGGCACAACCAAAACGCGCAAATGGCCAGCGACGTATTTTTCCGCCGCCGATTCCGGCGTCAATCCCGCGGGAAAAACTTGGCTCAGTAAACGCCAGACCGCCACCGGATAACTGCCGTGCTCATCAGGCAAAAGCCAAATGAAAAAAGCGGCGGCGAGCGATAAGACAAGAACGATTGTTATTTTAAACTGGTTCAAGATGTGACCAGTAAATGTAAATTCTGGTCGAAAGCGATGCTTGTACCGCTCTTGACTTGACCTTTGATCAGCGCTTCAGCCACCGGCTGCTCCAACTGATCTTGAATGAAACGGATCATCGGCCGCGCGCCGAATTGTTGATCCAGCCCTCGGTCGACCACGGCCTCAACGGCCTGATCGGTAATGTTGAAAATCACACCGCGCTCCTTAAGCCGCCCGACGAGACGCTCAAGCAGTAGACGAGCCACGGCTCGACCAGTCTCTTGATCCAAAGGATTAAAGAGTACGACACCGTCAAAACGGTTCAGGAGTTCGGGTTTGAAGATGCCTTGTTTAACGAGCGATTCGATAATCATTTTCTCCGCTTCGATCAAATGCCGGCCAGCGCCCACCAATTCCCAGATGAGCGGCGCGCCGGCGTTGGAGGTGGCGATGAACAGAATATTTCTAGCGTTAACCCGCTCGCCGTGGCTGTCAGAAAAAAAGCCCTCGTCCAGAATTTGCAAAAATAGATTGAGCACTTCGGTTTCCGCTTTTTCGAATTCATCAAGAAGCAGGACGCCGTAGGGCTCGCGCCGCAGCAGTTTGACCAGGCTGCCGGGCTCGCCGCTCGCCAAAGAACCGATGAGCCGTCCCAGGGCTTCAGGGCCGCGATACTCAGTCATATCAAGACGCAACAAACGATCCTCGCCGCCGAAAAAGACTGCCGCCAAAGCTTTAGCTGTTTCTGTTTTACCGACCCCGGTCGGTCCCAAAAAGAGAAAGGAGCCCATCGGCCGTTTGAGACTGCGGATGCCAGCGCGGCTGCGGCGGAGAGCGTTAGCGATCGCCACGATGGCCTGGTCTTGGCCAATCACCCGGGCTTGCAGCAATTTTTCCAAATTTAACAGTTTCTCCTTCTCCTCCGGCTGAACGCTGCCAAGCGGCACATGCAATTTCTCGGTGGCGAATTTAAGCACGGCATCCTTACCAATCACCGCGAGCCCACGGCGCGCCGCCCACGGTGCGATCTCGGTCAAAAGATCAAGCGCCTGATCAACCACGGACTCAGCGCCGGCAAACTGCTCGCCGAGATCGGCCAGTGCCACCACCGCCGGGTAAGTAAAGATCGGTCGGCCCTGGCCGCGCCCTTCGACAGTTTCCACTGCCGCCAAAAGTTGTTCAACGACGGCGGCTGGCTGGGACGTCAGTTGGACCGTTTCAAACCGTTCGCGCCAGAATGGTTTAGGTTCAATCAGTCGATGATAACCGTCAATCTCGGCCAAAGCCACGATCTGAACGCGGCCCGAGGTTAAATACGGTTCAAGCAATGGTTCGAGATTCGCTCCGATCGCACCGGTCTCGGCCACAAACGATGGCAGATCATCAATGACTAAAATCACATTGCCGGCTTTAGTCACCTCGTTAAAAATTTTCACCATTTCGGCTTCGAGACTTTGCCGATCTTTAAAACGCGAGAGCAAAACAGCGGTCCGCAAAAGCTTAGGGTGCTGGGGCTCAAGCGCCGGCAAAACCCGGCCGGAACGGATGAGCTTGGTCAATTCATAAATCACCGCGAGCGGCGCGCTGCCGGAACCGACGACGAGCGCGTTGGCCTCACGGCGGCGCGCCAAAATAGTCTCAAGTTCTCCGACCGCCGAACCATACCATAAAACGAGACCGGCTGGCCGAGTGACGGACGCGGTCAGAAGATCAAGACTATACTGATTGAGCAAATAACTCTCGCCGTAGGCCCAATCTTTAGCCAAACCGGGAATCCGACCAAGCCGCTCGCGCGTCCACCACCGTTCTGATTCGCGCCGAACGTGGCGCGCCCGCTCCACCCAACGCGCCGCGCCCAAGGCTTCAGCTTTTTTAATCTCAAATTCGAGAAGCCACTTAGCGAAATCAGGCTGACCGTCAAGCAAAATTTCGACCAGGGCGGCGAGACTGCCGAGCGCCTTGGACTCTAACGGTGTCGAGATCTGAAGTTTCTGGCGCGCTGCTAAAAATTGATCGCGGGCGTCCGCACTGAGACCGAGTCGCGCCAGCCAGACCGCGCCGACATCAGAATCAAGAAAGGCGGCGACGAGATCCGGCTCGACGGCGCGCCAGAGAAAACGCCCGACCTCAAAACTCGAATCCGGATGATTAAAATAATAATACCGGAAATAGGTCTCGGCGAGATAAACATCAAGCCAACCAGCCAAAAGCATCAACCCTAGACCGAGCACTAAAGACAGGTGCGGCGCGAGCCACGCCAGCCACCGGTCTAGGGCCGGCCAAAGCGGCGCTAACGCGGAGGCCAACATAACTAGGCTAAAAAAAACCAGTGTCAAACCAATGGCTTTAAACAAAAGATGGCGCGCCCGATGGCCGAGAAACTTATCCAAGACAAAAAGCGGATAAAGCCGGCTGGTTTCCAATTGTTGGCGAAAGGGGAAAAGCATCATGGTTTAAGTCAAAAAAGTCAAATAAAACCCGGCCGAAAAAAGGCTAACGATCAAAAATGGCGCGAGGAGCCAAACCACCAAGACGATCCAGCCTAAAAGCCAAGCGCCGATCAGGACAGCCAAAGCAAAAGACAAAAAAAACAGCCGGATCGTGAGGCCGACCAGACGCATCAGAAGATTAACCACCACGGCCCCGGCAATCGCCGTCGGAACGAAGCGGCGGGGATAATTTTCCGCCAACCGGCGCCACGGTGAGAATAAAGTGCGCAACACAAGTCCGATCGAGAAAAAATGGAATAAGAACCACAAGATATTAACATCGATCCGCCACCAAGCAACGAGCGCCGCGCTATAATGCCAGCCAAGATACGATTTCAGCAATCGCCAGAAAGCCATTAGCTAAATTATATCACTCGCGGAAACGGTAGAAAACTTTATGGGCGAAACGCAAATCAAAATATTCGAGCGCCCGGCCGGCGGCTAGTTCGCTCTGGAAGGCCGGCGCGGCGAGAGTCGCTCGCAAAAAAGTCAAAATTTCCTCGTCCGACTGATCACCGCCGACCATAATCTTGAACGGCCGAGCCAGTGAGCGTTTGCTGGCTAAATTAAATTCGATGTCGCCGAACGACGTCACGATAATCTGTTGCATCGTCGCACCGGCCAAGGCAGTATCGTCAAATGAAGAATCGAGTCGGGATCGTAGCTTGATCAGCCGAGAAAAAAGCGAGCGCGGCAAGGGCTGACTGCCAATAACCGCCGCGGCGGCTGACATAGTTGAGGTTCCGGCTTCACCTCGAGGCAGGGGCCAAAAGCCGGTGATGACAAGGAGCGGCGGCCGAGAAAAATGCGGCGCGCGGGCAAAAGCCAGACCAGTGGCATCAAGGTAAAAACAATCGGCGGAAACTCTTAACTCAACCGGACACCAGAGAGCCGCTGTCGCTCGCTCTGCAACCTCAAGCCGCAAGATCTGCCAACTCGACGCCGCGACCGTCACCGCCGACAACCGATCAAAACGTTGGCTCAACACTGAGGTCACAGTTCGCGGATCGTAAAACCAATAGCGGTCGCGACGGAAAACAAACCAACGTCGACCGGTCAAGGCCTGGCGCGCGGCGGCGATAAGTGATTCATCAGTCAATAAACGGTTGCCGCTAACTTCAATCACCCGCAGAGAAAACCGCTCGTCATTGAGAAAAATAAAGAGCCAAGTTGCTGTAGCAAGCATTAAAAACAAACAGAGAAAAATCAGCCGCCGAGTAACGAGCCGGCGCGGCCGCCTCAATAATAAATCATGATGACCGAGCATGGCCGATCTTGACCTGACCAGCCAGGTACGGCCGCAGAACCTCGGGCACGGCGAGCGAACCGTCGGCCTGCTGATAATTTTCCACTAGCGCGGCCAACAAACGCGGAATGGCCGAGGCCGTCGAGTTTAAGGAATGGACAAAACGCAGTTTGTCTTCACTGTCGCGATAACGGATATTAAAACGCCGCGTTTGCCAATCGTGGTAGTACGAGGCGCTGGAACCCTCGCGGTAGATCTGGCTGGCTGGAAACCAAATTTCGGTATCGTATTGCTTGACTTTACTGGCCGACAATTCGCCGCCGCAAATCACCACTCGTCGGTAAGGTAAACCCAGAGATTCCAAAAATTCTTCGTAATTGCGGTTAAGCTCTTCGTGCCAAGCCGCGGATTCGGCGTGGTCGGCGCGGCACAAAATCAATTGCTCGAACTTAAAAAATTCATGGACGCGAATCAACCCCTTGGTATCTTTACCGTGACTGCCGGCCTCGCGACGGAAACACGACGAAAAGGCCAGATAACGTTTCGGCAATTCAGTGGCGCTTAAAATTTCATCAGCATGATAAGCCATCAACGGCACTTCGGCGGTACCGGAAAGATAATCATCGTCCTGGGTTTTGTACAGATCCTCGGCTTCGCGCGGCAGGTGACCAGTGCCGTAAAAATATTCTTTCTTAACGATCGCTGGAGCGATAACGCTAACAAAGTTTTTCCGAGCAAAAAATTCCCGACTGTAATTAAGCAAAGCCCAGGCCAATTCGGCGCCTTGGCCGATCAAAAAATAACCGCGGAAGCCGTGAGCCTTGATTCCCCGCTCAAAATCAACCAGCCCGAGCGCGGTCATAAGCGTCAAATGATCTTTGGGCTCAAAATCAAATTCTGGTTTTTTGCCCCAGACCATCGCTTCCACATTACCGCTCTCATCCTGACCGTCAGGAACCGAGATGTCGGGGATGTTGGGAACAGCGATCATCAGCTGCCGCCATTCTCTCAGCACTGCGGCCATCGCCTCTTCCTGTTTTTTCAACTCGTCTTTGACGGCGACCATCTCGGCAATCAGTTTGGATTTTTCCTCGGCCGACGCCTGAGCGATTTTCTCACCGACCTCGTTTTGCTCGGCGCGTGCCGCCTCCACTAATTTCAAAAGGGTCAACCGCTGATCGTCTGCGGTCAGCAATTTATCCAAATCAAAATCCAAACGCTTTTTCTTCGCCGCCGCACGCACCAACTCGGCATTCTCACGGATAAATTTAATATCGAGCATTACCTTATCATAACAAAAAATAGGCAAACCAACAAAATCTGCTACAATCACTGAATGAGAGGTGGGAATGAGATGATTAGGCTCGCGCCGGAACAATTTCCGTCAGCGCTGCGAGAAATCAACGATCCGCCCGAGGCGCTGTATCTTGAAGGGACGCTACCGGCTGAAAATTATACTTATCTCACTGTCGTCGGCTCGCGGCGCTACAGCCGTTACGGCCAGGACGCCAGCGAGAAATTGATTGCCGGTTTAACCGGTTATCCCATCGCCGTGGTCTCGGGACTCGCCATCGGCCTTGATACCATTGCCCACCACGCGGCGCTTGCCGCCGGCCTACCCACCATTGCGGTCCCCGGGTCTGGTCTCGACCGCGCGGTGCTCCATCCACCGTCAAATCGCCGGCTGGCCGACCAGATCATCGAGGCTGGCGGCGCGCTGCTCTCTGAACTTGAACCTCGAGAGCCGGCTGGCGTCCACACCTTCCCCCGCCGCAATCGACTGATGGCCGGCCTCGCCAAGGCCGTGCTCGTGATCGAAGCCGGCGCCAAATCCGGAACCTTGATCACCGCCCGGCTGGCCCTTGAATACAATCGCGATGTCTTGGCGATCCCTGGCTCAATTTTCGCGCCGACCGCTTTCGGCACTAATCAACTTATCCGCCAGGGCGCCGGCGCCATCACGAATAGTGAGGAATTACTAGAAGCCCTGGGCTTTACTCCGGAAACCACCACCCGACCAGCGATGGAACTTTCGCCGGTTGAAGAAAAAGTGATTGAGTTTCTAACGATTGAGCCGCGGTCCCGCGACGAACTGATCAAACAGCTCTCGTTGCCGCCGGCCGAAGCCAACTCGCTCCTCGCCTTACTGGAGATCAAAGGACTGATCAAAGAGTCGCTCGGCGAGATTTACCTAAGCGCCTAATTTGCAAAAAACTTTCAACCATAGTACTAATATGGGCCAATGACGCGTGTCGCCGAAAAATTATTGATTGTCGAGTCTCCAGCCAAAGCCAAAACGATTGAAAAATATTTGAATCACGAATACCGTGTGCTCGCCTCGATCGGACACATTCGCGATCTGCCTAAGTCAAACAAGAACGCGATTGATATTAAAGCCGGCTTCGTCCCTCATTACGAAGTCGTCAAAGGCAAAGAGTCAGTGGTGGAAAATTTGCGCCAAGCGGCAAAAAAAGCTAAAGAGATCGTTCTCGCCACTGATCCGGATCGCGAGGGCGAAGCCATCGCCTGGCATATCGCCGAGACCTTAAATCTAAAACACTCAAAGCGCAAGAGGATTGTTTTCCACGAAATCACTAAAGAGGCAATCGGCGAGGCCCTGGCGCACGCGCGGACGATTAATGACAACCTCCGCCGCGCCCAGGAGGCGCGGCGGGTACTTGATCGGCTTTTTGGCTACGACCTCTCGGGGCTGATCTGGCGCAAACTCCGCTATGGACTCTCGGCCGGACGCGTCCAGTCGCCGGCCTTGCGAATTCTGGTAGAACGGGAAAAAGCAATTCGCGCTTTCAGCCCTAAAGCCTACTGGGTTATCACCGCCGAGCTCAAAACCGCTAAGGGAGAAAAAATCATTTTTACTTCAATAGTCGAACCGAAGACTGAGGCTGAGGCCGAAAAAATTATCCAAGCCGGCCGAGGGAGCGGCTGGCGGGTGCTGACCGTACAAGAAGAAGAAACCGTTCGCCGGCCGCGGTCGCCGTTTACCACTTCCACCCTTCAGCAGGCGGCGTCCTCGCGTCTCGGTTTCTCGCCAGCTCTGACAATGCGCCACGCCCAGCGGCTCTACGAAGCTGGCCACATTACTTATATGCGAACCGACAGCACGAATTTGAACGCCGCGGTGGCGACGGCCCTGACGGCCTTAGCGCGCGAACTATTTGGGCCAATGTTTGCGGAGGCACCGCGCGCCTACAAAACAACGAGCAAGGCGGCCCAAGAAGCGCACGAGGCGATTCGGCCAACCGAGGCTCGTCAACCCAACGCCGGACAGACGACCGGCGAAAAAAAGCTCTATGAATTGATTTGGCGACGCGCGCTCTCTTCCCAAATGGCCGATGCCCGATTGATCCAGATGAAAATTATCACCACCGCCACTAACACCACGGTGCCGCCCTTTGCGGCGCACGGCCAGCACCTTATTTTCGAAGGTTGGCTGGCGGCTGATCCGGCGGCCCGGGGCGAAGAGGTAGAATTGCCGAAAGTGCATCAAGGCGAAGCATTGACCTTGCAGAAAATAACCGGCGAACGAAAACAAACCACGCCGCCCAATCGTTACAGCGAGGCCGGTCTGGTCAAAGAATTGGAAAAACGGGGCATTGGTCGTCCAAGCACCTACGCCGCCATCATCAAAAACATTATTGACCGCGGCTATGTGGTAAAGTTGAAGCGCGCCCTTCAACCCACCGACACTGGTGAAATCGTCAGCGATTTTCTCTATGAATATTTTGCCGGCTACATCTCCGACACCTTCACGGCCAAAATGGAGGATGAGCTTGACGCCATCGCCGCCGGCCAACTCGATTACGTTAAATCGTTAAAAAATTTCTACGGCCCCTTCCGTCAGGCGGTGGAGGAAAAAAAGAACATGCCTAAGCTGACGAATCTAGGCCCGGCGCCGGCCGAGTTCACCTGCCCGAAATGCCGCGGGTCAATGATTTGGAAACTAGGTCGCGCGGGCAAATTCTTAAGTTGCACCCGGTTCCCGGACTGTGACGGCGCCCGGTTAGCCGACGGTACGGAAATCAACGGCCCCAAAGACACCGGCGAGACTTGCCCGAAATGCCGCACCGGCAAATTGCTTGAACGAACTGGCCGTTACGGTACTTTTATCGCCTGCTCTAACTACCCCAAATGCAAATTTGTAAAAAATGATCCGTCGACTATGTCAGGAAAAAGCACCGGTGTAAATTGTCCAATTTGCCAAAAAGGCATACTGCTTGAAAAGCGCGGCCGTTACGGTATTTTTTACGGCTGTTCTAACTATCCAGTCTGCAAACATCTCATCAAGAATAAACCAACGGGCAAAATCTGTAGCTACCCTAGAGAAAATGGCCCCTGCCCGCATTTGATGATGGAGGGTACAAAAACGATTCCGAGCCGGTGCAGTGACAAGACCTGCCCGAATTACCATCCTCACAAATTACCTAGATAGAAAAATTTTTAATGTTATAGAGATCTGCTTCTGGCTCTGATTCTAGCTCTGGCTCTGAAGTCACTGGTTCAGCGGTCAAAACCGACAAAATATTCTGCAAGTCTTCATTGGACAGATAGTTGATCGTGACCTTGCCGCCAACTTCTTTCCGTTCGATCTGGACGCGTGTCCCGAGCCGTTCCGACAATCGCTGCTCGAGCGCGACAAGCGCCGGATCAACTGGACCCCTTTTTCGCGCCCGTTCGATGGCGATCCGCCGGGCGATCGCTTCAGCTTCGCGCACCGTCAGTCGCCGCGTCACGATTTCATCAAAAAGAGATTTTTGCTCTGCTGGTTTGCCCGCTAGCATTAAGAGTGGCCGAGTATGCCCCTCATTGATCTGACCGGAAATAATGGCGTTCAAAAATTCTTCAGTCAGCGACAAAATGCGCAAACTGTTCGACACATACTCGCGGCTCTTGCCGATTTTTCCCGCGACCTCGGCATGTTTAAGATTAAATTCGTTGATCAGCCGGTCAAAGGCCCGGGCGCGGTCAACCGGATTTAAGTCCTCGCGCTGGAGATTTTCAATAATCGCCAGTTCGAGTTTCAATCGATCATTGTCTTCGCCGGCCCGGATAACGCAAGGCACCTGATTGACGCCGGCGAGGTTGGCGGCGCGCCAACGCCGCTCGCCAGCAATCAGTTCATATTCGGAGTAAAGACTGCCATCCTCGCGTTCGATCTCGTGTTTAGTCACCACTAAGGGCTGCAACACGCCGTATTGACGAATGGATTCAGCTAGATCGCGCAAGCGATCCTCACCAAACTCCCGCCGCGGTTGCAAGGGGTTAGGTTTGATCTTATCAACTTCGATCCAAAAGATGGAATTAAGAATGTCAGGCATATCATTTTATTTTACCATGCAAATGCCGCGGGAGAGAATCGAACTCTCATGAGGTTAACCCTCGCAGGATTTTGAGTCCTGTGCGTCTACCAATTCCGCCACCGCGGCTAAATTTCACTTTCAGCTTATAGTTTTCTGCCTCCAAAATCAATTTCAAAACAAACTAGACTGGTTGGATGAGGTGGCGCTGACACGATCAGCGTCATCGCGGAAAATTTTTATAATCCCGTATTCGCCGTCGTAGCCGGGGGTGATTGCCACTTCGCCGCGGCGCATCCGAACCACGGCCTCGGCCACGGCCGGCGGTAAACCGGAGCGCAAATCACCCTCACTGGCGTCAAGTAAAATCGCAAACTCCGAACCTAATTTTTGGATCGCTGCTTCATATTCTCGCCACACGGCCTTTGACTGCTTACCAAGACCCAGCGCCTCGCCGATCACCTCATCAAATGGCACAAGACTATGGAAGGGCTTGGCCCAGACCGGCTTCCAGCCCACTGGCCGATCCAGCGCCGCGAGCTCGGCCACCCGATTCATCACGCCAATCGTCAACGGCTTACCGCAAACTGGACACTGGCCAGAATGTTTTTTCGTTTCCTCTGGTCCAAAAGATATTTGGCAGAGTCGATGACCGTCATAATGATATCTGCCTTCTTCGGGAAAAAATTCTATCGTCCCAGCCAAACGCTCATCGCGCGCCCGCAAGGCAGCAAAAATACCAATGTGAGAAAGTTCGGTATTAAAAATAGTAGCCTCTCGGCCGAGCCGCGCCAGCGAATGTGAATCCGAGCCGGAAATGATTGCCTTGTTGTCCAAAAACGGAATGCGCCAATTCATCGGCGGATCAGAAGACAAACCGGTTTCAATTGCGAAGACCTGAGACGCAAGTTCATCAAAGCATTCCTCAAGTGAATCAAAACCGGACATGGAGCCGAAAATGCCGAACCAGGGCGTCCAGACATGGGCTGGGATCAAAACGCAGTCAGGCGAAGCGTCAAGAATGATTTTTAACAGTTCCTTAGAATCAAGACCTAGGATCGGCCGGCCATCAGAATGAATGTTGCCAATGGCAGCGAGACGAGTATTAATCTTTTTCATCGTTACGCGATCGGGCGCGTAAATCAGATGGTGAACGCGGCGTACCTTGCCGCCTTTTTTATAAACACAGCTGACTTCACCACCGATCAAGAAACGGATCGGTGATTCACCTAGTCTAAACAAACCGGGCTCGGCTGGCTCCAATTTGCTTTCAATATCCGCAAACCATTGCGGGTGCGTGGCGTCGCCGGTTGACAGAACATCAACACCTTTCTTTTTCGCCCAGAGCGCGAGATTGGGCAGAAGCATCTGGGGACTGACGGCGCGGGCGTACTTAGAATGAATTTCCAGATCGGCAATAAACCTCGGCATAGTATGATAATATAACGATCAGTCCTCGTAGTTCAATGGATAGAATGCGGGCCTCCGAAGCCCGAGATACAAGTTCGACTCTTGTCGAGGGCAAAAATGACACCTAAAATTATCGCCATTGTCGGGCCGACCGCAAGCGGCAAGTCGGCACTCGCCGTCCGGCTCGCGCGAAAATTTAACGGTGAAATAATCTCGGCCGACTCTCGACAGGTTTATCGGGATTTGGATGTTGGCAGTGGAAAGTTAGGAGTTAGAGAAAGGGACGGGATTAAACATCATCTGCTGGATGTGGCCAGTCCAAAACGAATTTTCACCGCGGTGCGGTATAAAAAATTGGCCGAGAAGGCAATCAAAGATGTTGTGCGCCGCGGCAAACTGCCTATCTTTTGCGGCGGCACCGGCTTCTATCTTGACGCGGTTCTCGGCCGAGTGATCATCCTACCGGTGCCGCCCGACCATCAGCTCCGGGCGCGGTTGGAAAGATTAGGCGCGGAAAAACTTTTTGAAAAGTTAAAAATCCTTGACCCGGCGAGGGCTGAAAAAATTGACCGGCACAACAGACGCCGTCTGATCCGAGCAATTGAAATCACCACCGCGCCTCTTAAAGGTTCGACCTTGACAGAGAAAGGTCGAACCTTGTTCAGAAACTACTCTGACGTCCTGAAAATCGGCCTGAAAATGCCAGACGATAACCTAAAAACAAGAATCAAGAAACGCCTGCGCCGGAGATTAAAACGCGGCTTAATCGCCGAGGTCAGACGACTCCGCGCGCGCGGCGGTCTTTCCTGGCAACGGCTGGATGGTTTCGGTCTAGATTATCGCTATGTCAGCCGTTATCTGCGAGGACTCCTGACAAAACAGGAAATGATCAGCCAACTGGAAACGGCGATCTGGCATTACGCCAAGCGGCAGATGACTTGGTTCAAACGCGACCAAAATATCAATTGGGTCATAAAACCAGCAGGGGCAGAAAGATTGATTCAGAAATTTCTAGACCACACCTAAGGGGCGGGCCCACCCCGATTCGAACGGGGAACGACGGTTTTGGAGACCGTTGTTTTACCGTTAAAACTATAGGCCCGTCATCAGGACTATATCACTTTTTAGTCTCTTGATGGAGAGTGTGCTTCCGGCACCAGCGGCAATGCTTTTTAAGCTCGATTTTCCGCTCGACGAGCTTCTTATTTTTGCGGCTCCAGTAATTGACCCGTTCACAGTCCTTACACGCCAGTTTAATTAATTGATCTTGGGACATGCGTCCGCAGTATAAAGAATAGATGTTAAAAAGGCAAATCGTCGAGATTAGTTGAGTCCTAAAAGATCAATCGCTATTTTCTTTATTTCCGCTTGAAAAAATTTCTTCACCTCGGCCCAAGTGGCCTTGAAAAATATCTCGGGCATCGGATCATCTTCAGCATCGGCGAAATAAGTCAAACTTTTAATGATGTGATGAAAGTCGTGAGCGACCGTCGGGTACTGACGCGGCAATTTATTAATCACTGATGCGAGCGGAGCAACGCTTTTAATATACCAGAACAAATCAAGGAAGTCACGCTTGCGACCACGTTGGCTAACAGCGACAATTTTCATCACGGCAATATCATCTTTGTCTAGCACTTCAATACCGTGATACTTAAGTTTAGGCATTACTGGCACAAAAAACGGATAGGCGATGAAACTCACTTTCGCGCCCTTTACGGCCCCGTAGATTGTCCCCTCTTTCACAATCTCTGCTTGCCAGACATCTTGGGGGAAATGAGTAACGACACTGGCCGGGGCAAAAGTTTTTTCGGGAGTGAAAAAATCAAGATCAACTGACTGGCGATGCCCCGTCTGAAGAGCGAGGGCCGTTCCTCCAGCCAAATACCAACCAGCACGAGCCAACCAACTTTCCGCCCCAAGATAATCAAGGGCTTTCTTGGTCTTCAGCGGTAATACATCTAGCCGCCAATTCAACTTAATCATTAGTTAAGGACAAGACTCCAAAACGCCCGCGTTTGTGGAAAAAGGATTCGCGACTTGGTCAACACTTGCTTGATCAAAGCGTGATCATAATATTGCCACATCCACCGAACCTCTTGGTCACGACCAAAATCTAAAATCCGTTCAATGACATAAACCGCGTTTTTATCGGGGTCAATCGTCTGCGGATCCACATCCCAAAAGAGCGTCTGACGGAATTTCATCTCTCTATCCTAACACATTTTACCGCCCAGAGATAGGGCTCTCCCCCATGTCAAGGCAACGCCTTGACGATACTTGACGATAACGACATTGGCATTGTTCGGGAAAGATAACGATACCGATGTCATCTCCGGTAAAAGTTGTTTGACTGTACGGCAAATGAACACCATCTAGATTATCTGAAGTGTCGACGGGATCAGGACCTGTATCGTAAGGAATAGGGTCCTGCGGCCATGGAGTATTTTTAATTCCGTCTGGCCCCATTGACCAAAGTGGAGTATCCAAAGTACAATTCGGGATTTTGTAATTATCATCATAGCAAAAAGGGTTACCCCAAGGGTCAACAGGTATAGGAGAAGTCATATAACGACCAGTTGTAAACTCGGTCATCAAAGTTTCCCAATCTTGTCCGGAGCTTAAATCAGTGCAATCAACAATAGGATCACAAGCACTGCAATTTGCAGTTTGGGCGCCTATGGGTGGAAGTTCGCCCTTATCCTCCAAGAAAAGTTCCATGGCGGTTCTGATCTGGACCAATTCCGCCTTCACCTTGGCGATCTTGGCTTTATCTCGCGCTTGCCCCAAAGACGCCAAGACAATGCTGGACAACAGCGAGATGATCGCGATCACCACCAGCAATTCGATTAAGGTGAACCCGGATTTTATTTTTCGCTTTGCGTTTTGCATTTTACATTTCTAAAATGCGTCGGGGAGGATTCGAACCTCCGGAGCCCAAAGGGCGACAGATTTACAGTCTGTTGCGATTGACCACTCCGCCACCGACGCCGCTGAGAGGAAATTATAATCCGAGATTGTCATTTAGTCGAGAGGGCTGGCTCGCTGTGAGCCGTAGCCTCATGGCCGAGCGCGTGGACGGCGGTCGGGTTGGTGTATCGTAATCAAGCGGGAAAGTTTTTTTCAACACATTCACCAAGCCCCAGACCGCCACCATCACAAACAGGGCGATAATACCGTAAGTCATCATAGTGACGCCTTCTTTCCGCTTGGTCTCATCGCCGGCGGATTGAATGTATTTAAACACGCCCCAGAGAAAATAGACCAGGGCCGCGGCCAGAATCAGTCCAACTAAGGGATTAAACACGCTATCCACAATTGCTTTGATTAAAGATTTAAAGTCGGTTATTGGCATAGGTCTTAAGAACAAACATTATTGCCGCCCAGATTAGTGACGGTGCCGCAAATCGCGGTTTTAATCACAAACGCCCCCAAGATCACGGCCGCGCCGATAACGGTCCAGAAAAGCGTGGTCTTGGCCTGGGTCAATTCCGTCTCATTGCCGCGGGCTTTGACGAAAAGAAACCCGGTGTAAACGATAGCCAGGGCAATGGCCGGCAGACCGATCTGAACGACAATTTCTAGAATTTTGGTAATCAACGCGCTGATGCTATTTATACTGCCGAGGGGATTGGAGATGGGGTCGCCCTGATTACCAGAAAATCCTGGCTGACCCTGATCATCCGTAAACTGCGCTAACACTTTCTCGATCAAAAATAATTTCATTGAAAAAAATCTGGTAAAAACGGCGCTTCGACCCCGAGACCTTTCATAATCGTTCGGACGATTAGCCACGAGGCGAGCGCGATCACCAAACCCCAAACCGCGTAACCGATAATGCTTTTAGCCTGGCTCCGCTTGCCCTCGTTGGTGCCGGCGGTAACAAGCACAATGCCGCCGTAGACGATCGCCGCCGTGGCCAAAGGCACGGCCAGATCAATCGTGAGGAATTTAAAAACATTACCGATAAGCAGAATAAAATCTTCGTAACCGCAGTTCGTGCAAGAGGGAACCAAAGTGGCCGGCAAAAACTTGCTAATTACTTCCATAGATGCTTGTCAGAAGCGCTTGCAATTGCCGGTCGCCTTCAGCCACGGCCTCGTTTGACCGCAGACGCCCGGTTACCACTGATTCTATCATAGTCTCGAAAATCTTTTTAGTCCTGACTGGATCTGGATCCGGCCAGTTGCGGGCCAAAATCGCCGCCCGATAAAAAACCGCCATTGCTGGATCGGCCGGGGCTTGACCCAAGAGATCGCGTCGGGCCGGCGGCAAAAAGAGCGCCGCCGCGAGCGCGTCGGCCGGCTTCGAACCAGCCAGGGCCAGCGCCGCTTGACCGGCGGCCGTGGCCTTGGAGCCACCCGAGACCGCGGCCGCCGAGAGCAGTCGCCCTAAAACCAATTTCGGTAAATTCGTTTTCCCGGCCTCGTCCGCCGATGAAGCCGGCTGCGGCACTAAAGCGACATCAAACACCAAATGCGGATTCTCCCGAGTGATCGTGGCATACTCGCTGGCGTAACCGAAGTAAAAAACCGTTTGGCCGCGGCTGAAGGCCTGCCGCGCCTCGGGCAAAGACCGATTCCAGGAATAATTGGGACGGGCCGGATCGGCAAACTGGGTGTAGAAATCGAGCACCGCCACGGCCGATTTCAAGGTGGCGCCGAACGATTGATCGAGTTGGGAAACGTAGACCCCGTCCGCCGGTGAGACGGGCGCGACAATCGGATTGCCGGCTTGCAAAAAAAGCATCGTCAGCAGATCTTTGGCGTGGGCAATGTTCCTGGTTTCGCCGAGGGCCGCGGCGCTCCGCGTGATGTTCCGACGGCTATCCAATATTGTCAGCGACATGGCCTTGACTTTAAATTCAGTCCAGCTCGCCGGCGGCGTCGCGAGGCCGGCTTCGGCCAACAAATTCTTGTTGTAATACATAACGAGCGGATCAACCACGAGCGGCAGGGCTAGAATTCCGGCTTTGTCAGTCAAGAATTCGCTGGCGTCAATAAAAGTGTCGCGAAACTGCCGCAAGGAAAAGAACTCAAAGGGCAGAGGCAAAAGCCGCGCGCGCTGGGTGAAAGCGAGTTCGTGAGGCAGTAACAGGAGGTCGGGCGCGCGGTTATCAGCTTTGGCCTCCACAAACTCGCGCTCGAAATTGGCCGGCGCCTTCTCGGTATAGCGAAGAGTAAAAAAATCTTGGTAATCTTTGTTGAATTGATCAATGATCGGACGCAACATGGCTTCCGGCACTGTGCCCCAAATCGTTAGCTCGCCAGCGACGCCACCAGCCGGCGGCCGAAACCCCGGCAGGACGCCGGCGAAAATCAAAGTACCGATCACAAGAAATAACAGGAACAAACCGATAATGATAAGTTGGAAAGTGGAAAGATTCTTCATGATCCCAACGCGAACAAAAGTCCGTAATGATGATCGCCGGCCGGAAAATCTTTCCGGAAACGGAAACCGGCCTGGGCCATAATTTTTTTGGCCTCCTCCGATCGGATCACTTGCGCCGCGGGCGGACCTAAACCGCCGAAAGAATCCTGCCAGTCAATCACCGCCAGACGACCGTCTGGTTTCAAAATCCGTTTGGCCTCGAGCGCCAAAGTGTATTTGGCCGTCACCTGAAACAAGAGGTTGGCCACCAGCACGAAATCAACCGATTGATCCGCGAGCTTGGAGCCGCCGGCGCGTTCCAAATCCGACCAGATCACCTCGATATTAGTGATGTTACCGAGCTGACCGGCCTTGGCTTCGCGGCTCAAACGGGCAAGCAACTCTTTCTGCACATCAATGGCGTAGACGCGACCGGTGGCGCCGACGCGCCGGGCTATTGCCAGCGCGTAGGCGCCGGAGCCGGCACCGAAATCCGCCACAGTCATCCCTTCCGTTAAATTAAAATGATTGACATTGGCGGCTGGGACCGAAAAGGGCATTGATATATTGTAACACAAAACCCCAACAAATTATTCTAGAGACAAGTTAATGACGCTAGGGTGTCGTCCGGGCGGACTTTCATGATTCGGACGCCCTGGGTGGCCCGGCCGAGAATTGAAATCTCGGTTAGTTTGGTCCGGATCACCTGACTATGTTTAGAGATGGTCAAAATTTCGCTGGCGTCCGGGTCGAGGACCACGGCCTTGATCAAGCGGCCGGTCTTGGCGGTAACTTTGGCGGTTTTAATTCCGGAACCGCCGCGGCGCTGTACTTTGTATTCCGCGAGCTTGGTTCGCTTGCCAAAGCCGTTGGCTGAAACTACAAGAATCTCCCCCTCCCGATTGGCTCGCGTCACCAGACCCAAGCCCACCACCGCGTCCCCCTTCTTCAATTTTATCGTCCGGACACCCGAGGCCTGACGGCCCATCTGGCGGATATCGCTCAACTTAAACCTAATGGCTTGGCCGCTAGCCGTGGCCAAAATCGCCTGATCGTCTTTGGCCGCCGCGGCCACGGACAAAAGTTCATCGCCGGAATCAAGGGTGATGGCGATGATGCCGCTGCGGCGAACATCGCGGAAAGATTCAACCGCCACTCGTTTCGCTTGACCTAATTTCGTGACCATAACTAGTGAGCTAATTTGATCATTCTGACGGGGCAGGGCCAAAACCGAGCTTATTCGTTCTTGATCAGACAGCGCTAGAAAATTCATCAGGGACTTGCCTCGGGTCGCCCGTTTACCTTCCGGGATGTCGTACATTTTCATCTGATAGACCTTGCCACGGTCGCTAAAAAATAACAGATCATCATGGGTGCTGGCAGTCAAGAAAAGCGAGACAAAATCTTCTTCTTTAATATTTAAATCCACCACCCCGACTCCGCCCCGCCGCTGAGCGCGGTATTCAGTCGGGTCAGTCCGTTTGACATAGCCGCCGCGGGTCAAAACTAGAATGTTCTCCTTGTCCGGCACCAGATCTTCGGTTTTAATCTCGCGGACGCCGTGACGGACAATCTGCGTGCGACGCTCATCAGCATACTGGCTTTTAATTTCCCTAAACTCATTCTTGACTACCGCCAAAATTTTCTTGGGCTCGGCGAGTAGGGCTTTGAGTTCTTTGATGAGCGCTTGAATCTGCTTCAATTCATCTTCAATTTGCTGGCGCTCGAGCCCGGCCAATTTCTGCAATTTCATCTCTAGAATCGCCGTGGCTTGAATGTCGGAAAAGCCGAAACGTTCCATGAGTTTCACCTTCGCCGTCGCGGCGTCCGGCGATTTCTTAATCGTGGCAATCACCTGATCAATCTGGTCGAGCGCTTTCGACAGACCCGCCAGAACATGCTCGCGCTCTTCGGCCCGGCGCAGGTCGTAAACCGAACGCCGCCGGATCACGATCTGCCGATGTCTCAAGAATTCCTCAAGGATCACCTTGAGCGAAAGGAGCTTCGGCACGCCGTCCACCAGAGCCAGCATATTGTAGTGGAAAACAGTCTCTAATTCAGTATGTTTGTACAGAGCATTCAAAATTTTCTCGGGCTGGCTGTTACTTTTCAAATCAATCACCACCCGCGTGTCGACGAGAGTAGTGGATTCGTCACGGATATCTTTAATCCCTTCGAGTTTCTTTTCCCGCACCAGATCGGCGATATGTACGATCAATTCGGCTTTATTAACCTGATACGGCACCGAGCTGATAATGATTTGACTGGCGCCAGCTTTCGTTTCGACAATCTCGGCCGCGCCGCGGACAACGACGCCGCCGCGGCCAGAGGCCGCGGCGTGATGAATGTCATGTTCGTTAAACGCCAAACCGCCGGTTGGGAAATCCGGCCCCTTCACAAACTTAAGTAATTCCTCGGTAGTCGCGCTGACGTGATCAGCCAAATAAATTAGGGCCTCCATCACTTCGCCCAGATTGTGCGGCGGGATCTTGGTCGCCATACCCACGGCGATACCAATCGAACCCATAAACAAAAGGTTGGGAATGGCCGAGGGCAGCAGGGTCGGTTCTTGGCGCTCATTGCTGTAATTAGGCACGAAATCGACCGTCTCTTTTCCGATGTCTCGGAGAAGCAAGGCGGCCAGAGACGACATCTTCACCTCGGTGTAACGCATGGCCGCCGGCGAATCGCCGTCAATGGAACCGAAATTGCCCTGGCCGAGCACCAACGGATAACGCATGGAAAAATCTTGCGCCAGTCTGACCAAAGCATCATAGCAGGCGGTATCACCATGAGGGTGATATTTACCGAGCACCTCGCCGACCACGAGAGCGGATTTGCGGAATTTGGCTTGGGCCGTCAAACCCAAATCGTGCATCGCGTAAAGAATCCGCCGATGAACTGGTTTCAAGCCGTCGCGGACGTCGGGCAGAGCCCGCGCCACAATCACCGACATGGCGTAATCAAGGTACGAATCTTTCATCTCCGTCGTGATTTCGACAGGGATGATTTTGTCCGCCGCGGCGGCGATCTTTTTTGGCTCGGACATAAATTTAATTTGCGAGACGTTGACGGAATACTCGCCAACCGGCTTTGATCCTGACGAGGGCGTCCGCTACTCCGGTCCTGGCGCTTTGAACCGTTGATTCAACTGCCGGTTGGCTCAAGCGGGCCAAAGGACCGACATATTTCAAATTAAGCAGCCAGAGGAAAAAAATAAGCAGAGTCAAACCGCTCGACAACGCCAGGAGCGCCCATCGGCGCACGGGCTCGGGCCGCTGACGCAATTTTTCCAGATAATCAAACGAGTGTTTCGCCATCGAAAAATTAGCTTGGCTCAAGCACCACGACCGCGGCTTCGTTTTCCGTTAATTCCTTACCTCGCACTATGAGCTTGTCCAGTGTTTTAATTTTTTCCTCGCCGGCTTCCTTTAAAAACTGCTTGAGTGTCTCCGGGGTGTAATGCACCGGGACGATGAGATGAGGATTAAGGGACAAAGCGAGCTGGTAGGCCTGGTGTGGGGCCAGGAGCTCGCCGCCCACTTCGCCGAATCGAGGCGAGCCCGCGATGGACACAAATAGAATATCCACCGGCACTAATTCTTCTTCCACTGCCGCCGGCAAATCCGAATCAGCGAGCACGCCGAGATGCACCAGCCGTTTGCCGTCAAGGGCAAGATCAAAAATGGTGTTGATTTTAGTGCCGGGCCCGGGCGAAGCAAAACCGCGGACAAAAGTCCCGGCCACCTCGTACTCACCCGGGCCGTCAATCACAAACGGCCGCCGGCCGCCGAAGGTAGCTGCTTCAACACCGTTATAAACCGGATCATTAAGCGAGATCATGGCTAAATCCGCGCCGAAATGGCTTGATTTAGACTCGCCCGAGCGGCCAATCGGGTTAAAAACGGCCAGCCACTCGCCGTGACTGACTTTGACCATCGCCGCTCCATGATAAGTGATAATCATTACTTCTAAGATTATAGCAAAAATGGACTTATTTAGCCAGTCTGTTATACTTCCCGCCATGCTGACGTTAAACAAAAAAGAGGAACGGCCCAGGGCTGAGGGCTCAGAACGGGCGATGGACGAGCTTGTCAAAAACAGCGCCAATCCGCCCGAGGCTGGATCGCTCGTTAAAGGCACGGTCATCGGCCGAGGCAAAATGGCCGTTTATGTGGATGTGCCGCCCTTTGGCACCGGTATTATCTTCGGCCGCGAATACTTAAATGCCCGTGAGATCATTAAAGCGATCAGTATCGGCGAAACGATCACAGCGAAAGTGGTCATGCCCGAGGGTGAGAACGGCTACTTGGAACTCTCGCTTAAAGAAGCCGAGCAAGCCATTGTTTGGAGCGAAGCCAAGAAAGCCCTAGACGCCAAAACTGTATTTGGACTGACGGTGAAAGAAGCCAATAAGGGCGGCCTCATCGTAGATTGGCATGGGCTGGACGGTTTTCTGCCTGCATCTCAACTGAAATCTGAACATTACCCCAAGGTGCCGGACGCCGATCGCGGCAAGATCATAGATGAACTAAAGAAGCTGATCGGCCAAACTGTCTCCGTCTTTATCATTGACGCGGATCCCAGGGAAGGCAAGCTGATTCTCTCGGAGAAAAACCCGGGCTCAAAAAACCGCAAGGAGATTGTCGAAAAATATACCCTGGGCGACATTGTCGACGGGGAAGTTACCGGGATTGTCGACTTCGGTGTCTTTGTCAAATTGGAAGAAAATTTCGAGGGACTGATTCATATCTCGGAAATCGACTGGTCGCTTGTCGAGAATCCACGGGACTTCTTTCGCGTCGGCGACAAGGTGCGAGCCAAAGTGATCGAGATCAAGGAAGGAAAAATCTCTCTTTCGATCAAAACACTGAAACCAAACCCCTGGGTAGAAGCGGCCGATAAATATAAAAAGGGCGACCGCGCGGTGGGTGTGGTAATCAAATACAACAAGCACGGCGCCCTGGTCGCGATTGAAGAGGGTGTAGCTGGCCTGATCCACATTTCGGAGTTCAAAGATGAAAACGACCTGCGACAAAAACTGGAATTAGGCAAGACTTATCCGTTTATCATCAACTTCTTCGAGCCAAAAACCCAGAAGATGACGCTCTCCCTTGCCCCGTTAGAGGTCAGTTCCGCTGGCTTCTAACGGGGCCTTTAGTTAACCTCAAGGGGTGACACTGTTGATAAATATTGCTGCCACTTTTC
>CAZLZS010000006.1:0-39750 GCA_964564105.1 uncultured Candidatus Saccharibacteria bacterium | reverse complement strand
TCCCTTACGGAACTTACACCTAACGCCTATCGACGTGATCATCTCTCACGGGCCCATGTCTGTCTTGCGACAAACTGGATATTTTATCTTGGGGTGGGCTTCCCGCTTAGATGCTTTCAGCGGTTATCCCGTCCCGACTTAGCTACCCGGCAGTGCCGCGGGCGCGACAACCGGTACACCAGAGGTCAGTTCATTCCGGTCCTCTCGTACTAGGAGCGACTCCCCTCAAATATCAACGCCTGCAGTAGATAGGAGACCAACCTGTCTCACGACGGTTTGAACCCAGCTCACGTAACTTTTTAATTGGCGAACAGCCAAACCCTTGGCAGCTTCTTCACCGCCAGGATAAGTTGAGCCGACATCGAGGTGCCGAACTCCGCCGTCGCTATGGACGCTTGGGCGGAACTAGCCTGTTATCCCCGGAGTAGCTTTTATCCGTTGAGCTTTCGCGGCGTCTAACACCCACGATCGGATCACTATGCTCTGCTTTCGCATCTGCTCGACCTGCCCGTCTTGCAGTTAAGCTGGCTTATGGCATTGCCCTATCTCCGCCGTTTCCATTGGCGGATAGCCAACCTTATAGGCCCCTCCGTTACTCTTTAGGAGGGATTCGCCCCAAACAAACTGCCCGCCAGATACTGTCTCCGACCCGTTTGACGAATCGGGTTAGAACCTAGATTTTGCCAGAGTGGTATTTCACTGACGACTCCTCCGCCACCGGAATGGCGAAATCACAGTCTCCCACCTATGCTACGCAGGCAACACCTAAGCTCAATATCAAGCTACAGTAAAGCTTCCGGGGTCTTTTCGTCTATCTGCAGGTAACCGGCATCTTCACCGGTATTGTATTTTCACCGAGCTGCTCCTCGAGACAGTTCTCCAGTCGTTACGCCATTCGTGCACGTCAGAACTTACCTGACAAGGAATTTCGCTCACATTGTTGCAACCTAATGGCAAGGCGTTGCCTTGACAAAAGATTGACATGGGCATTTCTGCCATGTTCTGCATGTCGCCATGCAGGTCGGACTATATCTTCCGCGCTTGGGTTGTGGATGTCAGATATCCGCGGATATCTGACATCCACAACTTCCCAAACGAAGCTTGGCGTGTAGTCTCTGGGGGATTTACAAGTACTTCAAATTTCCTAGATCATGAATTTTGCTGCCAGACGCCACCTCATCACTGGTTTTAGTTATACTGCGTCCTACTTCAAGATACAATTCACGACGCAATCTATCGTTCTCCCTCTTTAACCTCTCGACCTCCTCCTTCAACTTCTTGATTTTGGTCAATTCTGAAGTTTCTTCTATTTGTTCCATCTGCTTTTCTCCTTGTAATCTTCCCTGCTGATTGTCCGCCCGTCTCGTTAACACAACGAGACTTCGGCTGAAGATTTTCACTGTCAAGGCAACGCCTTGACAGTACTTCAGCATGCGCGGATATTCCAGCATATAGCCAAGTTTTACTAAAGCGATCAATTCACCTTAGGACGATTATAGTTATCGCCGACATTCACCAGGGCTTATAAAGCGTCACCCCACCAATCTTGCGACTAATGGAACGGCCTTATTTGACCTTCTGGCATTGGTCAGGCGTCACCCCCTATACTTCCTCTTGCGAGTTTGCAGGGAGCTGTGTTTTTGATAAACAGTCGCCAGAGAAACTTTCGCTGCGCCCTGCACCGTATGGTGCAGGGAGGCCTTATCGCTAACTTACGGCCGCTTGTTTGCCGAGTTCCTTGAGGAGCAATCACTCGTTCGCCTTGGTCTACTCGACCTGACTACCTGTGTCGGTTTGCGGTACGGTTGATGCTGGTTTAATTTTAGAGATTTTTCTTGAAAGCTTGCTCGACCGAATCTCTTCCGCCTTGGCGGAAGATTTCCGTCCGGCTTCGGCTCGTCATTAAAAACAGATCTCCGGATTTGCCTGGAGACCGCCGTTACCAGCCGAACGCAAATCCAATAATGCGCCCGGCCTACTAAACTTCGTCCTCTCATCAAAACCAACGTCAGTCACGGAATATTAACCGTGTGTCCATCGGTTGCGGCTTTCGCCATCACCTTAGGCCCGACTAACCCTTGGCTGTTTGTCATTGCCAAGGAAACCTTAGTCTTTCGGCGTCCGCCGTTTTCAGGCGGATTGTGGTTACTTGTGCCAACATTCTTACTTCTCAACGCTCCATCCGACCCTCACGAGCGGACTTCATGGCGATCCGCCAACGGCGGACAAGTTGAGAATACTCTCCTACCGCGGTTCTCGAAGTCGGACTTCCCGAAGGAAGTCCGACTTCCGAAAACCGCCCTCACCTTCGGTACCACGCTTAGCCCCGATTATCTACGGCGCAAAATCTCTGGATGAGTGAGCTATTACGCTTTCTTTAAAGGGTGGCTGCTTCTAAGCCAACCTCCTCACTGTCAGAGAAATTTCACCTCCTTAAGACGCACTTAACGTGAATTTAGGGACCTTAGATGGAGATCCGGGCTGTTTCCCTTTCGACCGGTGGAGCTTAGCCCCCACAGTCTAACTGCCTGATAATAATCCTCGGTATTCGGAGTTTGATAAAGCTGACGAGGTTTCCCCCTGTTCAGCTCTGCCAGTGCTCTACCCCCGAGGGGTTAATCAAACGCTAGCCCAAAAGCTATTTCGGAGAGAACCAGCTATTACCAGGTTCGATTAGCTTTTCACTCCTTGCCACAGGTCATCCGATAGTATTGCACGGCTAACCGGTTCGGACCTCCTGACGCCTTTCGGCGACATTCATCCTGCCCATGGCAAGCTCACCTGGCTTCGGGTCTTATTCGGACTACTATATTTCGCGCTATTCACACTCGGTTTCCCTAAGACTCCTCCGCCCAAGGCGGATTAATCTGCAGTCCAAATAAACTCGTTGGCTCATTCTTCAATAGGCACGCGGTCACCCCGTAAAAGCTTGCGCTCTACGGGGCTCCCACTCCTTGTAAGCAGACAATTTCATGGTCTATTTCAACGCCCTCACCGGGCTGCTTTTCACCTTTCCCTCGCGGTACTTGTTCACTATCGATCTCCAAGAGTATTTAGCCTTGGCCGTTAGTTCGGCCTGCTTCCCTCAAGCTTTTCGTGTCTTAAGGTACTCAAGATCAGTAACGGAAAAGATGTTTAATTTTCGCCGACCGGGCTGTCACCGTCTTTGGCCTGGCTTTCCAGCCAGTTTGGCTAATTAGACATTTTTTTACTTTTCTTCGAATAAACGATTGTTACTGTCTTACAACCCTGGGCCGAAGATGCCAACACCGAGTGTTTGGGCATCCTTTAACACTCGGTGTTAAAATCTTCGGCCCAGTTTGGGCTCCTCCCTTTTCGCTCGCCGCTACTCGGGGAATAAAAATTTTTCTCTTTTCCTCCGCTTACTGAGATGTTTCACTTCAGCGGGTGTGCCGTCCGCCCTTTCGGGCGAGACTAATTCCGTTTTACGGAATTAGGTTTCCCCATTCGGAAAGCTCCGGATCAAAGGTTGCTAGGCACCTCCCCGAAACGTATCGCCGCCACGCCGCGTCCTTCATCGCCTCTTGGAATCAAGGAATCCATCGTCTGCTCTTGATTTCCCATTGGGAAATCTGAAAACCACTTATTAACTTTGACCCCGTTAGAAGCAACCCGCTTCTAACGGGGTTGATTGCGACCCATCTCTAGATTGCCTAAAAGACCCCTTGGTAACGGCGTTCTATGATGGGCATTTAGTTGTCAAAAAACTATCAGAGCCGAAAAACCGCCCATTGGGGGCGGCTTGGATAAACGCTAAAAACAAACGGTTTACCTTCGCCGCCTCAAAAATTTATTCATCTTAGTCATACGGACAGTAGCAGTATATACCTCCCCCAAACCCCGTCAAGGGGATAAGATGCGGCGGCGGCAAATTTTTACGCAAAGCGCCCCGATACTACATCGGGGCGCGTAGTACGTCTTCTAAAAGATAAAGAAAGCCGCTAGTGCTTATGATTCTTCACATCCTCGCGCAACCGTTCGAGATAACGGGCCGCGGCCTCTTTGCCGCCAAGACCAAAAGCCAAACCAAAAGCCAGAGCCAAGGCCATAATCGCGTAATTAATCATCCCACCGGCCAGACTGCTCATCGGACCGGTTTGGTTCAGCACACCGAGCTGATCAATCGCCACAAAAATGGCAAAAATCCACACCGCCCATTTGGTGAAAGTCCCGAAGAAACTGGCGGAGGTTACGCCTGCAGCTTTCACTGTCCCAGTCACGACCCTGGCCAAGATGTCGGCGATCGCCGCCGCCAGAATCAGAACCAGACTGGCAATGATAAGATTAGGGATAAAACCAAGCACTCGTTCAGCCAAAAATTCGTTCACTTGAGTCAAACCCAAAACATTGAACGAGGCCACCAAAAAAGCCACGATCACGAACCACTTAACCAGACCGCCGACAAAAGCGCCGCTGTCGAGCCGGAAACCGGCCTTAGCCAAAACATCCTCGGCGCCAATGCTCTTTAGGGCCTTATCCACTTGCAGGGATGAGATTAAGCGCGCGACCCATTGCCCGAGAATAATCCCAACCACCCAACCAAGAATAAAGATGACGACCGCCACAAACAGATTGGGGATAAAAGAGATCACCCCCTGCCAGAGATTTTGGAATGACGCTGTTAAGAAGTCACTCCAAGTTTGTAATGCCATAAATATGATTATAAATTAAGTTTCGCCAATAATAAATAAGCTTCGACCTTATTTTTAAGTGCAGTTTAATTATACCACTATTTATCCAAACCCAATCGGTCAATGATCTTCTCGTGTGGATAATCCAGAATATCGCGGATAAACTTATCATAAGCATTAAGCCGATACATAAAATCGGCTGTGTCAAGAATAGCGTAGACTAATTCGCGCCCGACTTCGGCCTCGATCAGCTTAATCGCCCGCTCAATGGCACCGCGCTTTAATTTATCGCCGACCAAAAGCAAATCTGCCCGGCTGTCGTGGTTTTGGATAAAGAGGCCAGCGATAATCAAAAGTTTGATCTTGCCATAGTGCGCGAAACGATCCGTGATCTCACGCTGGCGAGTCAAAAGATCAACCCGGAACAAACCGCGCAAATTATTGAGGAAGGGGAAGGACAAATTGAGCTGCCAACCGCGGGACTTCTTCCCGGCGGCCTTCTTGATGAGGCCGAGCTGGCGGAGCCGGGCTGTTTCCCGGCGCGCGGCCGCGAGGCTGATCTTGCTCCGTTTGGCCACCACCTTAGCATCAAGCGCTGTGTCCGGATTGAACACAAACAACCGGATCACTTTAATCTTCTCCGCCCCGCCGAACAGCTTTCCCAGGATGTCCATGCTACTTCAACTCCACTTTGCCGCCAGCGGCTTCGATCTGTTGTTTGATCTTCTCGGCCTCTTCTTTCTTCACTCCCTCCTTGAGCGTGGCGGGCACAGCCTCCACCAGATCCTTGGCTTCCTTCAGACCCAAACCGAACGCCTCTTTCACCACCTTGATGACAGCAATCTTCTGACCGCCAATTTCTTTCAATTCAATATTGAACGAATCTTTTTCTTCTACGGACGCGCTCGCCCCGAGCGGAGTCGAGGGAGCCGCCATTACCGCTTGAGCCGAAACGCCAAATTTTGTCTCGAGCGTCTTGACTAATTCATTAAGCTCTAAGACCGTCAATTTTTCAATTTTTTCTATTAGATCTTTGAATTTATCTTCCATAACATAATTATTAATTCTTAGTTTTACTAATCTGATCTAAGACCACCACCAACCCCCGCACCGGCCAAGACAACACCCACGCCAAGCGGCCGTACAATTCCTCGGCCGGCGGAATCTTCGCGATGGCGATCATCTCGGCGGTGGACAAAAACTTTTTTTCGAAGACGCCGCCGAGAATAGCCAAGCCCTCCTTAATTTTAGACTGGGATTCGTAAATTCCTTTGGCCGGCGAAAAAGGGTCAGCACCGTAAGCGATCGCTACTTCACCCTCCAGCGCCGGCATTTCTGGCAATGCTCGACGAAGCAAAGTTTTCTTAACCACGGTGTAGCCAACCCCACGATCTTTCAACGCCCGGCGCAGGGCGGTCGCCGCGGCCACATTTAGACCGTGAGAGTTGACGAAAACGATCGACTTGGCGGTGATGATTTTCTCTTTTAGCGACTCGACGATTTTTTCCTTTTGTTCTTTTTTAAGCGCCATGTTTGGAATAAAAAACGGCCTAGGTAAAAGCCGCTTCGGCCTCAACAGGGCTTATGATTGCCTGTGATCTACGGCTTACTCTGTAAGTCTAAATCATTGAGAAAAAAAGTCAATCAGGTAAACACCCAGAAGTCCTAAAGCAATGATAATGGCAAATCCGGCGGTCATCCGCCAAAAAGTCTGATCAAAATATTTCAGGAACTTCATGAGCGGCGAAAAAAACTTTTGATCGCCTGCCAGATCTTCCGCGGTACGGCCGCGAGACGTTCAAAGAAGCTTGGCGGTTTAGGAATCTCAATCACAGCGGCGAAATTCGTATTATCAATCTCAGGAGTTTTCGGTTCGGTTACTTTCGACTCGCTTTTCACCGGTGGCGGTTTTTCATTTTGCGCCGTTTGCAATTGGCCGGCCGCTCGCGCCAGTTCATTGCCCAGTCGCGTTAGTTCGGCGGCGTAAGCGTCAACATTGGACGATGGTGCCGAAGAAGGCGTGGGGGGAACAGGAGTTGCGGCTGGCGGCGTAACGATAGTCAATAATGAGGCAGTGGTTGACGAGGCCGGCCGAGGATTAGTGGTCGTGGTAACTGTGGTGGTGGCTAGAGATTGAGCAAGAGGGGCGGGTGGCGGCGATGGAGGAGGCTCAACAATTGACGGAGCAGGCGGTGGTAGCTCTGGTTCTGGATCAGGACTCGGCGGTGGTTCAACGGCTGTTTGACCGACGGTGATTGCCTGGCTGGCAGTCCATGACGGTCCACCGTCGCGCACTGCGACAGTAATCGTCAGAGTATGGTTACCGGCACTTGAATCACGGTAGTAAAATGTGCGGTTGGCCCAGTTACTATTCCAGGTAACCCTTACTGGATCGCCTGATTCATTAAGAAATTCTCCCGTCGGCGAGGAAGATTCAAAAGTAACATCAGCGGTCTGACCGATTGTTTCGCTTTGGCCGTCTGCGGTCTGGGTCTGGACGGTGATTTTTTCCGAGAGAACTCCCGGTGAAACCGTGCGCGCCGGGGTCACGAATTCAAGCTTGGCGACCGCGGCCGATACAACCAGTGGCAAAAGCAAGAGACTAAAAATCAACCGGTGCTTCATCTTCTTTATTCTAAACAAATTCTGTTAGTAATCAAGCTGATCCACAATCTTTCCCTCACGATCATAAAGCGTTATAACTTCGCGATTGGCGGCCCACAGCTCGCCGGTATGATTGAGATAAACCCGCCAATCTTTACCGTAAAAATCAGAGTCAGCGGCATGCCAAGCCACGCAACGGTTATAACTGAAATGATCTTGAACATAGGAACGGCAGGACGAGGTAAGGGTGTCGCGACGACCATCAATATAGTTGTAACCATCGTTCTTACGCTCAAATTCCGGCGTGTGACAAGCCGATAGACGATTGACATAATCGTAACAGTCATCATCTAAACGATCGGCTCCGGGCTCGGCACGGGGCGCCAGACACGAACGAGAGAAAGCAGGAGTCAATCGAAAATTACGAAAATCTTCCGCCAGATAGCCGGTGCACTTATTTATTTGAAAAGCCGAACCCACGGGCCAAAGATTACTCGACGGTGGACTACCGGTATTGACCGTCACGACTCCGCCAGGCGCCAAAAGGATGAGCGGCGTAATCTTAATCGCCCTGGCCCGTCCGTGGCGCAAGGCATTATTGACTAATTGCCAACCAATGATATCAATCGGAATTTGATTACTGTGATTAGCGGTAATTGTAATGTATTCCCGATTCGGTTGAATTTCGTAACGGGCATTGCCCTGACGGATTTTCACCTGGCCGTAATACAACGAATGGGTCGTGTCTGGAAAAATAGCCGCGCCGCCGCCAGAACTGCCGGCAATGGAGGCGGGGCGAAGCCGCGTCTGCCCCCCGGGCGAGTAAATCTCGCCGGTACTGATTGGCGGCGGCGGTTTGATAAAGGGGCCGGCCGTGGCGGCCGGGCGTTCGGCACCGCCAGTGGCGAACCAAAGAATCCACAACGCCGCCACTATGGCCAAAACCCATAACAGATCGCCAGTGGCACTGCCCTGTTTTTTATTCATAAGAACAATTTTAACAGATTTAGTACCCGAATACGCAAAACCTTGTGGATATCAGAATTCCACAAGGTAACTAATGTGGTATAATTTAAAAATTCACTCGAAGTGCACAAAATTATTCTCCTCTTTCATGCGGCCACTAATAAAATCGTCGCAGAAAACCTTATACTCCACTTGGGCAAAAATTTCTGACAATAGATTCGGTCCAGTAATTATTTTTTCTCGCTTTTGCATGAATTCGCCTAAACTGCAATAGGAATACTTTTCCGCCCAATCAAAAGCTTTGGTAAAATTTCTACATGCTAGTTCATACCCGCCGGGGTAAAGCTCGAAACAATTTTTCACTTGAATATAAGCACTCACATACTGGAGGTAATCATTAGCATCAATGGTACGAGACCGGTAGGCACCTTGAAATAAACTCCCCTTCTCCTGATATTTCTCGTTAAAATGGTTAGCCATTCCAACCCCCAGTCGCCTCATAAATTTAGCTATACCACCTGGAATAATTTCTTTGAGAAGCAGGTGCAGATGGTTCTCTAACAAACAGAAACAGACAATTTGGACAATTTTTCGCTGCGGTGGCCAATTAGTAGGGCGTACCATGGAGTGGATTAATCCGGCCTCAAGTAAATCTCTAAACCAATTGTCCGGGCAGAACTCGTCATTGAAATGCCGCAACATAAGCAGAAAACGATGACGATCTGATTCGTCTCTAACAATCGGTAAGCCGCGAGTGCCCCGTTTAACTATGTGGACATATGATCCAACAGTGAAAGGTTCTCGCCTCATAGATTAATGATGCCGTGGAAATCAGATATCCACAAAACATTTCCGTGGATATCTGATTTCCACAAATCGGCGCGGGCATGCAAAAACCGCCCCATTCGGGGCGGTTTTTGCTAGCTTTCCGCCTTAAGCGGACACAAGCAAGCTATTAAGTTTAGTTGCGATCAGCGACATCCAAGAAGACGTTCTTCTTGAGTTCTGACATGCCACTAAAGGTCGTGTCGAAGTTGAAGCCGGTGAGAGCGGTCGAAACAGTGCCGAAGTAGATATTGGTAATCTGGAAGTTCTTGGTACCAGCAGTAATTGTCGGTACACCATTCGCCAGGTTATTCGCATCACCCGTAAAGGTAAAGGTTCTACTTCCCCCATCAGGAATCAAGAAGTAGTCGGTATTAGCTACTGCTCCCACTGCGGCAACGGTATCACCACAGGACGAACAAGTTGAGGCTGTGACAGCGCGGAGACCGGTCGTGGTCGCATTATACATGGTCCCATTAGTGGTGGTGGCCAACGCTACATCTGGATCCTGAGCGATATACAAGGAGCCGCCGCTAGCTGAGATGGTGAACGCAGCTGTCAAGTTACCGATGTACTCGATACTTGGGTGCTGAGTAAAGGTGGCAGAAACACCGGATAGAGTCGGAGCGACTAAGATAGTCTTGACACTCCCACCCGTCACATTCGAGCCAGAAATGGTTGCGGTATTGAAGGTCGGCAAGTCAACCGCCGTAAACCCAGTGGTATTAGCCATCACCGTCGTTGAGGCATAGGTCGTAGCATCAGCCGTGAAGTCATCCTCGTCAGCAAGTAAGGCCTTGGCGGTAAAAGTCTTCTCGGTGCCGAGCGGGATATTAACATGCAAGCTGGAGAAAGCGATGGTGCCACCAGAGGTCGGCGTGCCAGCCGTCACCGTCCCGCCAGCCAGAGCCGTACAGCCAGTTGTATCACCATCAGTCGGGCAACTACCCTCATACAGATCCCAACCAGTAATCAAAGTGGTCAGGGCTTTTCCTGAAGTGCTGGCGCTTAGAGTAACAGTGTTAATTTCAATATCTTTCTGTTCAGCTTTGACCTTGAAGACCTGCATAGTCACCTTTGGGGTCGTGCCCGACTCAGTAACTTTCACCCAACGGGTGCCAGGTGTGGCCGTGCTGTTAGACGGAGTAATGGTACCAGTGTTGGCCGAAACGAAGTCATAAAGCCGGTCAGTCGTCACCCCATCGCTCACTGTGTAATTATCATTCGCGTCAGCGACAACCACTGAATTAGTCGCCTGATCAACCACTAGAGAGCTGGCAGCAGCCCGACTAGTGTCGCCCACCGCGTCAACCTGCAAAACAACATACACATCTTTGTTTAAGGGCAAGGCGTGATTTAGATTACCGAAGACTAAACGGTAGTCTGAACCAGATGTCACTTCCTGGAAATCAGCCGAGGACAAACCGGTTTTCTCGCCTACCAATTGACCATCAATAAACAGACGAGCGGCACTCCAGTAGAGCCACGGGCGATGAGTCGCCTTAATACCAAACTGTCTTAGAACACCTTCATCATTACTAGTCTTGATCTTCCATTTAACGATATCGATTTTAGAAGTGCCAATTCGGACATCGGTGCCATCAGCCGGAGAACCCTCCAGAGATAGGGCAAAGGCAACCAGCGTGCCGGGACCACCAGTAGTTGGGGTCGGGGCAGGTTGAGCGCCAGTACCATCACACTTCACACCGGTTGTCGGGCTGTAACCAATAGTCGAGGTACAACCAGGCGGTAGAATTGGAACCGGTGGCGTACCACCCGGGGCCAAAGTACAGTTGCTAGCCAAGGTCATGCCATTCGGACAAAGTGCTTCGGCGATTTGGCCCGGAGCCAAAGTACAGTTACTAGCAAAAGTCATACCGTTCGGGCAGAGAGTCGGAGTCGTGGAAGGCGGAGGGGTAACTACGCCACTGGCCATACTGTTGTAAGCCGCGCGGGAAATCGAACCGAAGTAACCAGCGGCCGGGGTAACCCCATTAGCCGCTTGCCAAGCCGCCACCGCGCTCTTGGTCGTCGGACCAAAGTAGCCGGTTGAATTGGTGCCAGCCGGGAAGTGGCCAGTGGACTTCAGATAATTCTGAAGGCAAACCACTTCCGGATTACCGGCAACATTGCCAACCATATCCATGGACAGATCACCGGTGAAGGTGCAAGCGCCACTGGCTGACGGTGTGCCACCCTGGAGAGAATTAATCAGATTGGACAATCTGGTTATCTCGGCCATAAGAGCAGCAATGTCAGTAGTTTGGGCGCTGACTGAGCCGGATAGACCGAAAAGCAAAGCCACTGCGGCCAAACCGAAAATTAATTTCTTAATACTCATAAATCTTTTACTTAACTTTTAATTGCAGCCGCCTCGAGCCGAAACGGCTGTTGCTGATAATTTTTCTAAAACCCCTTGCGCCCGCCTTTGTCGGCGGACAAGGGGATTTTAGTCATAAAGTGAGAAAGCGTAACAGAATATTAAATTGGCAAAGACCAAATCAGTTTAAAGTATATCACAGACAGACAATCACTCTGCAAAAGTCAATGTGGATAACCCCGTTAGAAGTCACGCCTCCGCCTGTGGCGGAGACCGAAGGCCCTTGGGCGGGCTACTTCTAACGGGGATAACCAGTAAACCAGTAGATTAAAGAGTATAGCGGAAGACCACGGGCAGGTCAAATTAAATCTTGCTATACCGACTCCAACGCCGAGCGCCGATCCGCCTGACCAAGCCAGCTTGGGCCAGAGCATTGAGTTCGCGCTGAACTGTTTTACCGCTTAAATTAGGCAATTTTTTAGCGACATCTTTAATTGCCGACCAAGCGCCAACATTCAGAACTTGAAGAATTACTGATTGACGTTCATTTTTAGATATTGTCTTAAATCTCGTTGATTTTAGGGCTTTTTCTGGAACTGGCAGAGATTTATCAACCGGTTCTGAGGCAATTATAGACGCGATTTTGGAAATTGAGGCCTTGACTTGATTCTGGACTAATTCATAAAGCCGCAAGTATTCTTGGCGCAAGAGATTAAAGTTCATCACCGAACTCTGACGATCAACAACAACCACATCAATCAATCTAAGCAAATCAGTGATATGAGACAAAACTCGCGGATGATCGCGGGTCGCAAAAAATAGAATGTCAAGGGCGCTTTGTCTAATTTTCCACTTGATCGGATCTTTGTCCGATAGAAAATTAGTCACTAAATACAAAGCAGAGGTTAGTTTTTCTACTCTTTTGTCCTTTATGTCCTTATCGGACAAACTCTTTTCGGACAAATTGTCTTTAAGACTTTCACTATCAGACATTTGTCCTTTATTATATATAGGACAAGATAAATGTCTATTCTTTTGCTATACTTAAAAACAATGAAAAGGAATGAGCTGCCGAAAGAGACCAGACACTCGGTGTTAGCCATCAGTTCTTTTATCCTGAGTTTGGCGTTCATTATCGCCAGTTTGGGGTTTGCCGGACGCGCCGGGCAATGGTTGTATGAAGGAGTAAAAATCGTCGTCGGCTGGGGATTTTTCCTCTTGCCTCTGATACTTAGCCTGATTGGTTTTACCCTGCTCCGAGCGTCTCGGCCGCCGGCGCTCGGAGTAAAATCATTGGGGGCCGGGATATTTTTTCTCGGCGGTTTGGGCTTCCTCGAGCTCGTTTTCGGCCGCGCGGCCGGCGGCCTCGTCGGCCATCTCTTGTCTCTACCATTGATTGTCTTATTTGATCGTTATATTGGCTTGCTAATTTTCCTCGGCCTGATCATTATTGCTTGTCTGATTATGTTTGAAACGAGAATCACTCTTGAACCGACGCTCTTCAATTGGAGAATCAGAAGAAAAAACAACCAAGCCCTGACCATTGAAAATGAAAATGCTTCAGTGGCCGCCGGATTGCCGGTAGAAAGCCCGCCGGCGGAAAAACCAGCGCTGGCACCAGACAAACAAAATAAAAATGAGGAACTCGTCCCTTTCACCATCAGAACGCCGAGCGCGAGACCTGGAGAAAAGTTCGAGCCGCCGCCGCTTGACCTCCTCGAACGCGACAGCGGCAAACCGGTGGCTGGCGACATTAAGGCCAACGCCAACATCATCAAACGAACTCTGGCCAATTTTGGCATGGTCGTGGAAATGGATGAGGTGTCGATCGGACCGTCCATCACCCGCTACGCCCTAAAGCCAGCCGAGGGCGTTAAACTCTCCCGCATCGTGGCGCTACAAAATGATCTAGCGCTGGCGCTGGCGGCCCACCCGCTTAGAATTGAAGCGCCGATCCCGGGGCTAGCGCTCGTCGGCATCGAGATTCCTAACCGCACCAGGGCCACCGTGGGTCTGGCGTCGCTCATCGGCTCCCCGGCCTTCAGCAGTTCCACTTTTCCGCTTTTCGTCTCGCTCGGTCGCGACATCTCCGGCACGCCTCACTTTGCCAATCTGGCCCGGGCGCCACACTTGCTCATCGCCGGTTCCACCGGCTCGGGCAAATCCGTGGTCATCCACACCCTAATTACTTCCCTGTTGTATCGCAATCCGCCAACGCGGGTGCGCTTCATCATGATTGATCCGAAACGGGTCGAATTGACACTCTACAACAAAATTCCCCAACTCTTAACGCCCGTGATCACTGATGCTAAAATGGCAATCAATACGCTCAAATGGGCGATTGGTGAAATGGAACGCCGTTACGGCGTGCTTGAAGAGGAGCGGGTGCGCGACATTCAATCTCTGCATCAATCCAAACCCGCGAGCGCCGAGACCCTGCCCTACATCGTGATCGTGATTGATGAATTGGCCGACATTATGTCCACCTACCCGAGAGAACTCGAGGCCGCGACCGTCCGACTCGCCCAAATGTCGCGCGCCGTCGGCATCCATCTTATCCTTTCAACTCAGCGGCCATCGGTAGAAATAATTACTGGCCTCATTAAAGCTAACATCCCCTCGCGGGTGGCCCTGCAGGTGGCCTCGCAAGTGGACTCGCGGACGATCCTTGACCTGGCCGGCGCCGAGAAACTCCTCGGCGCCGGCGACATGCTCTATCTTTCGGGCGAACGGTCTAAACCACTGCGTTTGCAATCGGCCTTTATCTCCGAGACAGAAGTTAAACGAGTAGCCCAGTGGCTGGCGCAAAAATACGGCGACAGCGGACTTGAAGAATTGCCCTTGATTGATTGGAAACAAAAAGAGCTCGCTGGCGCGATGGACGACGGAGACGACGAACTTTACGACCAGGCCAAAGAACTCGTGGTCTCAAGCGGCAAGGCCTCGGCCTCTTATCTCCAGCGCCGGCTGAAAGTCGGCTATGCCCGCGCCGCCCGGCTACTTGATTTCTTGGAAGAACGGGGGGTGATCGGTCCGGGCGAGGGCGCCAAAGCCCGTCAAGTCTACGAGCAACCGCTGGCGGCGGCGCGCGACGAGACTGACGAAACCATCTAAATATGGCGCCGCCTTGGCTTCTAACTTTTCCTCTCAAACATCTCATGGCGCTAATTTTTTTTATGGCCGGGGCCGGCTATGTTATTTACCAGTTCTCGGGCCTAGTCCACAAACTACAATTAATTATCGACTACCCGGCGGATGGCGGCGGCCTCGCCACCGAACTGGTGACGATTCGCGGCCGGGCGGACGGTGCGGCCAAACTAACGGCCAATGATGAACCATTGACTCTCGACGAAAACGGCGCTTTCGAAACGAAATTGCTTCTGGCGCCGGGTTATAATATAATCAGATTTTCCGGCACTGATCGTTTCGGCCGAATAGTTGAAAAAAAATTACAACTTACCTATCAAACTCATGACTAGAACTAAAGAACCTAGACCGATCGCCGCCGGAATTGAGGAAACGATCAAAACGATCCAGGGTCGCTTCGGTGAAGGAGCGATCATGAAGCTCGGCGACCAACCAAAGGTGGGCGTCGGCGCGATCTCGACCGGCTCTTTAGGACTTGATCTGGCGCTCGGCATTGGCGGTGTTCCCCGCGGTCGAGTAATTGAGATTTACGGGCCGGAATCATCGGGAAAAACAACTCTGGCACTCCACATTGTGGCCGAGGCCCAAAGCGCGGGCGGCGTGTGCGCCTTTATTGACGCCGAGCACGCGCTCGATCCGGAGTACTCCCGCCGACTCGGCGTCAAGATCGACGACCTCTTAATTTCCCAGCCAGATTACGGCGAGCAAGCACTCGAAATCGCCGAGAGTTTGATCCGCTCGGGAAAAATTGATGTCATCGTTATTGATTCGGTGGCAGCGCTAACTCCTAAAGACGAAATTGAGGGCGATGTCGGAGCCTATCATGTGGGCAAACAAGCCCGCTTGATGTCGCAGGCGCTCCGCAAGATGACGGCGATTGTCGCCAAATCCAAAACGGTCGTCATCTTCATTAATCAAATCCGGATGCAAATCGGCGTAATGTTCGGCAACCCCGAAACGACGCCGGGCGGCAAGGCGCTCAAATTTTATGCCTCGGTCCGACTGGATATCCGCCGGATCGCCCAGATCAAAAAGGGCGAAGAGATCATGGGTAGCCGCGTCCGGGTTAAAGTGGTGAAAAATAAGGTGGCGGCGCCGTTTAAGGTGGCGGAATTCGACATTCTCTACAATGAGGGCATATCGCCGGAGGGCGAGATTCTAGCCCTGGGAGAAAAGCAGGGTCTGATTGCCAAAGCCGGGACCACCTACAGCTACCAACTCAAAGATAAAGACGGCAAGGCGCAAGGTGAAGAAATCAGACTTGGCCGTGGTTACGATTCAGCCCGTCTTTTCTTACGCGATAATCCCAAAATTAAAAATGAGCTCGTGAAAAAAATCCGAGCCGGTTGGACAACCTAAAAAGACGCGCCAAGACATCCTTAAACAGCCACAGGATCAGCAGACCGGCGGCCAAAAAGTAAAGTTGCACCACGGTCTCGGTCCGCTCCAGAGCGCTGAAGAAGAAACCGTAATTAGAAAATCCGCCGGCGAGCCGCGCATTCTGCCAAACCGCGCCTGGCGAGACGTAAAACTGCAGTTGCCACGCCAGCAGGCTAAGCAACATTAATTTTAAGACGAAGGAATGTCTGAGCCGACGGAAAAGCCAAATGGCGTAAATCCGCCGCATAATCACCTGCTTCAATATTTGATCGTGGTTCATAGTTCGGCTAGGGAGACTGACTTTTTAAATTCTTTTTTAGCCCGATGGAGACGAGTCTTGACAGCGGCGACAGAAATCCCTTCGGCCGCGGCGATATCAATCTGCGGTTTGCCTTCGAGAAAGAATTGACGCAAGAGCTTAGCCGTCGCCGCCGGCAAACGATGCAGATAAGAAGCGACGTAATCACGCCACTCCTCATTGGCGCGAACCGCTAGCGCTCGTTCATCGGGAAACAAATTAGGATCAAGTTCCGCCGCGAGAAGATCGCCGCGCCGCGCTTTCAATCTGTTATAATAGCTGATCGCCGTGTTCACGAGAATCCGGTAAGCCCAGGAACGAAAACTGGCGCCAGACACCGGTCGAAAGCGCGCTGCGTTGAAATAAATTTTGGTGAAAGTTTCCGCAACCACATCCTGAACTTCTTCACGCGATCCCAGAATCGACCTGGCCTTACGGAGAAAAGCCGACTCATAACGATCGACGATCAACTTGAATTCCCGAGGGTCCTTGAGGGACAAGGACAGAACCTCTTCGTCCGTGATCTGGTTTTGAGTCGGCTGTTCGTCCAAATACATCCCGTTACAAATTTAACCGCTAATAATCAAACAGACCATATCATAACTAGATGAATTTGTAACGGGATACATACAAAATTGATAATAGCTCGACCCGCTATCTTTGACAACCGGCCAGGAATCATTAAAGTTACATTGTGCTCGATTACAACGAAATCAAACCGAAAAAATTTATTGTCTTGGACGGCGCGCCGTACGAAGTGCTGGCAGCGCATGTCTTCAGAAAACAACAGCGCAAACCAGTCAATGCCACGAAATTAAAAAACTTGATTACCGGAGCCGTGCGCGAACACTCTTTCGCGGTCAGTGACAAAGTGGCGGTGGCGGAAATTGAAACCAAACCAGCCAAATATCTCTACGCGCGCCAGCACGAGGCGTGGTTTACCGAACCGAATGACCCGAGCCAGCGCTTCGCTCTGCCCGCGGCAAAAATCGAACGAGAATTAAAATTTCTTAAAACCGGCGCGGTGATTGATCTTCTATACTTTGGCCAAGAATTAATCGGCCTCCGCCTGCCGATCAAGATTGATCTTAGGGTGACCGAGGCGCCGCCGGCGGTCCGCGGCAACACGGTTCAAGGCGGAATGAAACAGGTCGTGCTCGAAACCGGCGCCGTCATCCAAACGCCGCTCTTCGTGAACATCGGCGACACCGTCCGCCTCAACACCGCCACCGGCGAGTATGTGGAGAGAATATAAAGGGTGAAACTTAAAATTAACTCGACAGAAAAGGTAGGAGCGCCAAAAACCGCGCGCGTTTGACGGCTGTGGCGAGTTTGCGCTGATGACCGGCGCAAAGGCCCGAGCGCCGTTTAGGCAGGAGACGAGCATGGGGATCAAGGAATTTTTTCAACCCCTCGACATCTTTATAATCGGGGTAGCGGACATTATTGTTGCAAAAGTGGCAATGCTTCATTAAAAAGGTATATCGTCAGGATTAACCTCTTCGGTCGGGTACTGAATCGTTTTTACTTCTTCGGCGGCCGCCGGCTGACTCACTGTCTGGGAATTTTGGCTAGAGCCTGATTTGGGACCGAACTGAACGCGATCGGCCACGATCTCGGTCCGGTAACGTTTCTGACCATCCTGACCATCCCAGCTCCGCGTCTGGATTCGGCCTTCTACCATGACCGTTTGGCCCTTCCTCAAATATTGATTGACGATCTCGGCCTGATTGCCGAAAACCACCACATTATGAAATTGGGTATCTTCCTGCCGTTCGCCATTTTTATTCTTAAACACCCGATTAGTGGCCACGCCAAGGGTCGCCACCTTTGTGCCGGACGGCAACGTCTTGAGTTCCGGATCGCGCGTCAGATTGCCAATGATGATTGCTTTATTCAAATACATAATTATTTAGAGGCGTAAGATTCGGTGGTTAAAAGCTGATCAATCTCTTTATCCATTTCTTCCTGGCTAATTGCCGTTCGGCCGGCGGGCGCGGCGGTCGTCACCCTCGCTCCTGACAACGTCGAGCGTTTGCTTCTAGCTCGCGCCCGTTTCTCCTCCGCCAGAGCCGCCGGCGGCACCTCGACTAAGAGATGCCGCAGGAGCTCGGGGGCCGCGCGGAGCACGGCGCCGGCCGTCGGGACAGCCTCGGGCGCCAGACGAAAACGCCAGGCGCCAAAAAACGCTTCGCGGAAAGTCGAGGGTTTCGAACCGACGGTTTGCTTAATCGGATAAGCCAAACGGATAGTCCGCGGCGGCAGATCACTCACGGCGCTGCCGCCAGCGGCGATGATTGGCTGCTTTAATTTTTGCTCCACCATCGCCGCAATGGATTCGGCCGAGACCAGAGGTGACAAGAGATAACCAATCTCGTAAACCCGAACTTCGTCATTAGCGATCGCTACGTTATTTTCCATTGCTGCCAATCGTAGCATAAATTAAATCAGAGGGCAAACCCCGTTAGAAACTCGCTTCTAACGGGGCAAACAAGCGACGAGTGTTGGCTAAAGTGGTGGCGGCGATGGCCTCAAAAGAACTGCTTTGCAACTCGGCGACTCGCCGCGCCACCTCGATCACATAGCTTGGTTCATTTCTTTTGCCCCGGTAGGGTGCCGGCGCCACAAACGGACAGTCGGTCTCTATCAGTAAACGATCTAGTGGCATCTTTTCAATCACCTCGTCGTATTGATTAGTAAAGGTGATCACGCCCGTGAATGAAAGGGTGCAACCGAGATCGAGAAATTTGCGAGCGGTCGGCCAATCGCCGGCGAAAAAATGAAGGTTGGAAATTGGATATTGAAAATTAGATAAAATAGACAGGACTTCACTATAAGCATTCCGACAGTGGATCATGAGCGGTTTATTAACAGTTTTTGCCAACTCAATTTGCCGTTCAAAAATCTCAATTTGCTTTTTTCTCTTTTTATCACCTTTGAGATGAAAATAATCCAATCCGCATTCGCCGATGGCCACGACCTTTTTATGCCTCGCCAATGTAAGAAAAGCCACCTCATCAAATTCTTGATCAATATCAGTCGGATGAATCCCGACTGTCGCCCACATCTTTTCGTTTTGTTCGGCCAAAATCACCGCTTGCCGCGAAGTTTCCAAATCCGTTCCAACATTGATCACGCCGATTCCGGCGGCGCGCGTTCGTTCAATCACCTGCGCCCGATCATCACCAAACTGCGGAAACTGTAGATGGGCGTGAGCGTCGATTAGTCGCAGACTCATGATATGGAGTCAATCTTGGCGGCCAGGATAAAATCGTTTTCCGACAAACCAGCGATGGCATGAGTCCAAAGAGTAATTGTCACTTTATTGTAATTGATAAAGAGGTCCGGATGATGGCCTTCGGCTTCGGCCAGCTCGGCCAGGCGGTTGACGAAAGCGATCGCCGACCGAAAGTCTTTGAAGACAAAGGCTCGACGCAACTTATTATCCGCGATTAGATGCCACTCCGGCCGCAACTCGCGCCGCAGAATCTCAATCTCGCTTGCCTGAAGCGGCGACGTTCCTTCCTCGCACGGCCGGCATTTTTTCTCGCGCAAATTCATCAGCATCAGTATGACAAAAATTTAGCAAAAATAAAAGCTGAACAAATACTGATCACCCCTATATATGGGAGTGAATTTATAACACGGCAAAGTTGGTTTTAATTTTTCCGCGGAAAGAGGGGCTGAGTCGGCGGGCGGTTGGTGCGGATGAGGTCGGTGATCGCGGCCGAGGTTTTGGACATGAGCGGTTGAAGCAAGGAGGCAATATCTGCGAGGTAAATGAGGAGTGAGCCAATGTCAATCTTTGCCTGTGCGGGATCAGTTTTGATCAGACTGAACGGCTTTTTAATTTGAATCAGAGTATCGCAATCAGCAATCAGTTTCCAAATTCTGTCTGAAGCCTTATTGAATTCGAATTTTTCCAGATCAGGCTGAGCAATCAACGGTCGGTAATTTCCTTTAATTCTTACTTGGTGAGTATGAGCCATTTTCATCACCCGCGAGACCAAATTGCCGAGACCGTTGGCCAAATTGGCATTGTACGTTTCTTTAAACTTCTCAATGGTAAAATCACTATCCTCGAAGGGCGTAATGTGCCGCAGTAAATAATAACGCACCGCGTCAGCGCCGTAGTCGTTGATTAGGGCGAAAGGGTCGATCACATTGCCGAGCGACTTAGACATCTTCTGGCCGCCGCTCGTGACGAAGCCGTGGACGATAATCTGCCGCGGCGGCGGCAAACCGACAGACATAAGCATTGCTGGCCACATCGCCGCCTGCTGACGGAGATTATCCTTGCCGGCAAACTGAATGACCGGCCACCATTTTTTGAAATTCTGCTCATTGTCGGGCCAACCGATCGCCGAGACATAATTAACCAGGGCGTCAAACCACACATACGTTGTTTGCAACGGATCCTCTGGGACAGAAATCCCCCACGGCTGTTTAGACGCTAACCGCGAAATGGAAAAATCCGCGAGGCCGCGAGCGACGAATTCTCGCACTTCATTCAACCGTGAGCCGGGGACGACAAAATCCGGCTGAGCAGCATAAAGTTCCAAAAGTGGTTTTTGATATTTAGAAAAACGGAAGAAATAATTTTCTTCTTCAATTATCTCTAACTCTTGATTCGAGTGGAGCGGACAATGGCCAGCCGTCAACTCCGATTCTGTTTTTTCCAACTCGCAGCCGACGCAATACTTAAGCTGGTAATTTTTTTTATAAATATCGCCCGCGGCGGCGGCGCGGCGCCAGAACTCTTGGGCGGCGGCGATATGACCGGGGTCGGTGGTACGGATAAAATTCACCTCGGGGGATACATCGAGAGCCGAGAGGAGCGCCCGGAACTTGACGGCGCCGCGGTCGGCGTAAGCTTGCGATGTGAGCCCGGCCGCGGCCGCCGCTCGATAAATTTTCAAACCGTGTTCATCGGTGCCGGTGTTGAAAAAAACTTCGCGCCCGGCCAGACGGGCGGCACGGACCACGACATCGGCTTGCACCAACTCCAACGCAAACCCCAAATGCGGATCAGCGTTAACATACGGCAGAGTAGTGGTGATATAAACTGTTTTAGACATTCTGCCCGGCCAGTTTCTTGCGCTGTTCGAAATCATTCAGTAATTCCATCAGCACGGTCGCGGCTGGCACGGCCAGAATCAACCCAAGAAAGCCAGCGAGTTTGGCACCGACGACGAGCGACAAGATCACTACGATCGCTGGCACCCCGACAATCTTCTTCACCACCAAAGGATAGAGCAGATGATTTTCAAATTGCTGAATAATGAGGTAGAGGCCGGCGACCAGCAAGCCGCGCGCGACCGAATCCGAAAAACCGATCAGGATGGCCGGCACGGACGCGAGAATCGGTCCGAAGACCGGGATCAATTCAAAAGCGGCGGCCATAATCGCCAAGATCAGCGCGTACTCGATCTGCAAAATCGTCAACCCCAAATAAACAATCACTCCGACGAGAAGGCCTAGAAGCATCTGACCCTGCATCCAGAGGCCAATTTTCCTTTGCGCGCGATGCCACAAATTAATGATGTATGATTCGCTGCGAGTCGGAGTAACGAGGCGAAGGAAATTGGCAATCCCGTCTTCCTGCACCGCGAGATAGAAGGAGATGACGACAATCATAACGAAACTGAAAAAACCGCCGAAGATGAGACTGACAGTTTCAAAGAAACCTCGCGACAAGCCGGCAAAGGCGCCCTGTAAATCGTTTGAAAAATTACTGAAATAATTTAATCGGGAAAGAGAAGAGAAAAGGCCATCGGGAGCGTTAAGAAAAGAGAGCGAACCAATCTTCTGCGGCAAAGTCTCCAATGCCCCACTCAGATCTTTGATGGCCGGAATGAAAAACAAAGGCACCAAGGCGACGAGGAAGGCGAAAGCCGCCACATAGACAATGAGAACGGCCGGGGTGCGAGGAATGTGATATCGGGAAAGAAAACGCACGGCCGGCTCGATGGCCGAAGCGATGACGACAGACACCAGCACGACCAAGACGAGATCACGGATAAAATAGAGGAGCCAGAAAAACGCCCCCCAGACAACCAAACGAGTGATCGCGCCTGAAGTAAGGTGGATACGAAATCCCGACTCGCTGTCTTTCATCATCCGATTATACTACAAAAAAGAAAAAGGGGGTAATGGAAGTTTAGTTGTTCTTCACTTCACCTGGTTATCTGAAACTGGCTACTAACACCAATGACCATAGAGTTAGAATTGTTATAAACGACCACTACCCTAATTTTGTAGAAGCCAGTCGGAAGAGTTGCCGAAACTGTTACCTCTTTCTGACCACGCCAATCTTCTCCAACAGCGCCAAAGAAGCCGCTTACGGGACTATCGTTAGTATCGAGAATTTGGATATAATTTTGATATAAATCAGAGATACCGGTCGAGGTCCAACGAACTGTTTGAGTTGAACCAGCCAGCCAATTTTCTCCTATAGCCGGCGACGAGACGGTGATGGAAGCCGCCGCGGCCGGTTGGCTAAACTGAAACACCCCGCTCCCGCCGTAGACGGTCTGGCCGCTGACGATGGTGGACAAACGGAAGTAATACCAGCCGGAGGGGATGGTGGAACCGGTGAGAGCGTTGAAGAGGGGCCGTTGGTCGTTTCGGACGGTGCGGCTGGCGAAACCCGAGACGCTACCGTTCGTGGGTGTCAGGAGTTCAATCAGGACATTGTTGCTATCCGGAACGCCCGCGGTGGTCCAGGAAACTACCGGGCTGTTGGTCGGAGACCAGCTGGAGTTGGTTGACGGCGAAGAAACAGTGATGGAAGCCGCCGCGGCCGGTTGGCTAAACTGAAACACCCCGCTCCCGCCGTAGACGGTCTGGCCGCTGACGATGGTGGACAAACGGAAGTAATACCAGCCGGAGGGGATGGTGGAGTTGCTCAGCCGGCCGGATTCGTTGCCGTCGTTGGCGGTGGTAAAGTTGGAGAATCCGGAAACGGCGGCACCGGCTGGCGTGAGCAGTTCAACCATGATCTGATTGCCGGACGGGATGTTAGCGGATGACCACTGAATCACCGGGCCGTTCGATGAAGTCCAGCTGGAGTTATTGATCGGTGAGGAAACTGAGATGGAGGGGGTGGCAGGCGAGGGCACGGTAGTTGTCTCGGGATCGAGCCAGATTGCGCCGTAAGTGTAAGTGCCCGAACCAGCCGGGATGGTAAAAATGATTGGCGAGTAGGGCCGATAGCCGGCTTTGCTGAAAGTGAAAGTGTGAGTGGCGCCGACCTGAAGCGGAATCGCGGCGATATAACCGTCGCTGCCGGTCGTTGGACTCGCCACATAAGTCCCGCCGCGCTCAATGCGCACTGCCGCTCCGGCCAATCCATCCCCGGTCGCCCGATCCATCACGCGCGCCCGGAACCCGCGAAGGGTGGGTTGAACCACCGATTGACTAAACTGAAACACTCCGCTCCCGCCGTAGACGGTCTGGCCGCTGACGATGGTGGACAAACGGAAGTAATACCAGCCGGAGGGGATGGTGGAGTTGCTCAGCCGGCCGGATTCGTTGCCGTCGTTGGCGGTGGTAAAGTTGGAGAATCCGGAAACGGCGGCACCGGCTGGCGTGAGCAGTTCAACCATGATCTGATTGCCGGACGGGATGTTAGCGGATGACCACTGAATCACCGGGCCGTTCGATGAAGTCCAGCTGGAGTTGGCGGCGGGAGAAATGACAGTGAGGGAAGGGGTGACTGATGGAGTGACCGGCGGCACTGACGGAACAACAGCCGCGTTGCCGCAACCGTAGAGTTGATTCATTTTCTGGCGCGTGGCCGGGCCGAAATAGCCAGTCGGATTAGCTAGGCCGAGCGGCGTAAGAATTTCACTCTGATATTTAAGTTGAAAACCGGAGACCGCCGCGGCTGTGGCCTCGCCGTAATTACCGGTGGCGCTGACGGTAAAACCGGCTCTGGTCAAAGCAGTTTGCAAAGCCGCCACCTCGCTGCCGTTCATCCCGATACTCAAATTGGCATTAAAGGTGTGGCACCACATGGTCAGTGGTGGAATAATAATTTTAGAACCACTCGTATCCTGTTTTCGCAATTGGCCAGAGGAAACGAGTTCATAGCTCTCGAAATTAACATTCTTATTCGGGGAATAATCAACGGCTGAGATAAAAACTATCGTTCCCAGAACCCATTGACTCTTAGACACAGCTAAAGTGCAAGAGTAAAGTGTTGGGCGATTATTATTATAATTACAGGTCTTGAAGAGAGGAATCGTTGCTTGTGGAGAAAGTACCGCGATAGAAGAAGAGGTTAAACCGCTGGGGTCAGTGGCATAGAGTGTCAGTTGCGTTCCAGAACTTAGTAGAAGTGGGGCACTCAAGCTAATGGTCGGCGGGGTGGTGTCGCCGCTCGTGGCTGGAGGCGGAGGCGACGGATTACTGCCGGTAAGAGTGAAGAAATTATCGCTTTGGTCGACAATCGTTTTGCCATCCATCGTGACGCTTAATTCAATTTTGTATTGACCGTTGGGAAAGGTAGAAAAATAGAGCCCGGCCGAACCAGTGTTAGGAAACATGTACTGAAAAACGACGCTGGCCCGCGAATCAATTAAACTAAGTTTGATCTGTTTATCCGGCGGAATATCAGTCGTCGTCCATCGGACTTGATAATAACCGCGATTGTTTAATCCCGATATTTGCTCGCCGCCGTTCGGGGCGAGGACGGTGAACGGTAATCTGGCGCAGAAAGGCAAACCAATGGGGTGATACGAGGGAATAGTATTGGCCGAACAGCATCGTTTCTCGTTCTGGAAAGTGCCAGCGCCTTGGATAAAACGTTCGCCGGGCGCGCAGGCTGACCGGCTGGCCGGCTGGCAGTAAGGGGCCTTGGTCCCACCAGCCGGTCCCGGTTCCTGACCAGCGCGACAGCAAATATTTTTGCCTTCTTTAGTTGTCCCGGCATAACCTGGAGATTTCGGCCCGCAAGTTGTGGCGGTCGGCGGGACGCAGACCGCCACCTCAAACAATCCAAGAGCTGTTCCCTTGCCGCAAGTACTGTCGGCCTGGCAACAGACGTTTCTGGTACCAGCCGTGCAAAACTTACCGCCGGCGGCTTGGCAGCCGGTAATTTGCGGCTGGCAAAACTTCTGACCCAAAACGTTACCCGGTTTTTCAAAATTGGTGTCGCTATTACAATACCAATCGCCATGCTGAAAATATCCGACAGGAGCGGTTTGCGCTCCAACGGGCCAGACCACAATCATAAAAAACCCAATAATTAAAACACTTAAAAAATTTGCCCTTTTCATCCCTTTATGATAGCATAGAAGTCAGGAAGAAAGGAGGTAGGCCATGAAGAAAAAACGGGTATTATGGGGTCTGGCCTCTTTGGTATTTTTGGCAGTGGTGTGTTGTGTGGCGTGGTTTGAACTCGATCGTGCCCTGACGACGCTCATCGCGGCCGCCGACGGTTCCGCCGCCGCTCACTAACTCGCTACTACCCGGCCCCGACGTCTGTTAAGCAGATGGTCGGGGCTATTTTTTATACTTGGAGAGAGAAATCAATTACGACTGTTGACAAGTAAAACGAACGGAGTAAAGTTATGATATTATCGTATCAAGTTATCATACTATGTCTACAATTTCTGTGCCTCTAAACGCTGAATTAACCAATTGGCTTGAGCAAATGGTCAAACAGGGCTATGCCGAAAACAAAGCCGCGCTCGTGCGTAAGGCGCTTAAACGTCTGGCCGAAGAAGAAGCCATCGCCGCTGTGCTCAAGGCCGAACAAGAAGCACGCGAAGGCAAAATCCTACGCGGTGATTTAGACGGGCTGACCAAAAAAATCTGACCGGTATATGATTGCTATCGCCTACTCGCCTGTTTTTGTAAAACAATTTGCCAAGTGTGAGTTAGAACTAAAACAAGAAATAAAAGAAGGGATCGCTCTTTTCAGTCAGCGAGATAATCATCGCCGACTAAAAGTCCACAAATTGCACGGGCAACTGAAAGACCGATACAGCTTCTCAATCAATCACCGTCTGCGGATAGTTTTCCGATGGCTAAGCAAAGACGAGGCCTATCTACTCGCTCTAGGCGATCACGATGTCTACAAAAATTAAGCTAGTCGCGGTGGCAACTCCTCAATTTTTACCCGCGCCTGCTGACCGGTGTCGCGGTCGCGAACCGTAACCGTTTCGTCTTCCAATGTTTGAAAATCGATTGTTACGCACCAGGGAGTGCCGATTTCGTCCTGGCGGCGGTAGCGCTTGCCAATGTTGCCGTTGTCGTCAAAAACCGCTTTTAGGTTGTAGATGTCAGCTTTTAGGGTGGAAAAAACGGCGCGGGCTTTGGCCACGAGCTCGGGTTTGTTGGCCAAAAGCGGGAATACCGCCACCCTGACCGGTGCGAGTTCTGGTTTAAACCGCAGAACTATCCGTTTTTCCCCATTCATTTCGTCTTCAGCGTAGACCGAGCACAAAACCGCCAAAATCAGCCGGTCCAAACCAAAAGTTGGCTCAATGACATGCAGGGTAATTTTTTCTTTCGTTGCTTCATCCAGATAATTCAGATCTGCACCGCTAGAAGCGGCGTGCTGACGCAAATCAAAATCCGTGCGATAGGCCAAACCGCAAAGCTCCTTGCGACCAAAGGGATAATCAAATTCAAAATCAATCGTCCGTTCAGAATAATGGGCGCGGTCACCAACCGGCACCTCAACCTCGTGCACCAGGTTTTGATCCAGGCCAACTGACTCAAGCCATTGACGCATTAACTGACGCCAGACCTCAAAATGTTTAACCCATTGTTCCTCTTTGACAAAATATTCAATCTCCATCTGCTCGAACTCTCGCAGTCGAAACAGGAAATCGCGCGGCGTAATCTCATTCCGGAAGGCCTTGCCGATCTGGGCCACACCAAACGGCAATTTCGGATGAAAAGAATCAATGATGTTTTTGAAATTGACGAAAATCCCCTGAGCGGTTTCAGGCCGGAGGTAGACCGTGACGGCAGAATCGCCCCGGGCCCCGACTTCTGTCTTAAACATCAAATTAAAGGTCCGACCTTGAGATTCTTGGTCTTTAAGGTCGGACCTTGGGGGCAGAGGATCGGCAAAACCAGCCAGATGTCCGGAAGCCGCCCAGACCTGCGGATTCATCAAGATGGCGGCGTCGAGGCCAAACATATCTTCTCGCTCTTCGACGAATTTTCGCCACCAGAGATTTTTTAGATTATTCTTGAGCGCTAACCCCAGGGGGCCGTAATCCCAGGTGCCGGCGAGACCGCCGTAGATTTCCGATCCCTGAAAAATAAAACCGCGCCGTTTGGCTAAAGAAATTATTCTATCCATCATGGTACGACCCGTTCATCGCCAGAACGAAATCCGGAATCATTTAAGAGGCGAGTATCGAGCGAGCGGCGACTGGCAGTTAAAACTTCGCCGGTAAAGGTGTCGGCGCCGGTCAGAGTCGGCGAAACAACGAGCACCGGCGTCTCACCGACTTGACTGATGCTCGGGCGGAAGGCGATTTGGAAAGCCGCCTCCCGCGCCGCGGTCGTCACGCCGCGGCCGGCTTCCACCACCCCCAGATCCCAGACTACTTCGCCAGTCGCTTCGTTGAAACTGATCGCTTCCTCACTTGGCGAAACCCGGCCGAGCCATCGGACATAAGTCGGCAGAGTGGCCTTGACTCTCGCCTCGCGCACCGTGTTAGAAGAATTAATTACTGACCAAACTATCGTGTAGGTTGTTTCCTGGCCGACCCGAGGCGGCAGAGAGCCGGTATTGGCAAAGGGTCCGCCAGAGTAGAGAGCCGCGGCCGCCAACTGCAGGATCGTGTTGACCTTAATTTTCTGACTGACCGCGCTTGTCAGTTGTTCGTCCGGCAAGCCAGCCGCAACCTGTCGGCCGGTAAAACGAATCTCGAGTTCGAGACTGGGATTCTGAATCAAGCGGCGCGAGGCATCGAGGAGCGATCGAGTGGAAAAGGTAAAGCTGACTTGGCCGACAGCTCCGGGCACGAGCCGAGCGAGCGCTGGCTTGGTCCCGACCTGCCAAACAATCAGATCATCCGCCGACTGCCAGAAACCGTCGGAGACCGTCACCGAACGCGGGTCGAGAATCTCGCCCTGAAGGCGAGCCTCGACCCGACCGTCGGCGATCTCGACCGGCGAATCATTAACCCAGGTGATGTCGGCGCGCAAAAGTTCGCCACTCGAAACCGCCAGCTCGCCGCCACTCGGCTCGCCGTTCAAAACCAATGTCAAGCCCAGCGCCGACCGTTTGATCGTCACGATCTTAAACAATTCCCCGTAGACCAAATCAATCTCGCCGGCGACGTTGGCCTTAGCCGGGCCGGCGGCGAAACGGAACGATTTCTGATCCTCATGCTGACCTTCGACGAGACCCGTCACCGTCAAGCGCCGCGCGCCGCCGACCGCCAACTCGCCCAACCGCCAGAAGTCGCTTCGACCAGCCATTGGCGCCGGTACCGCACTCCGAAAAATAAAACCGGGCGGATAATCGCCCTTAAGGACAAGGTCTTTTAGGGGCGCGGTGGAATTATTTTGAACTTCAAAAACTAGAGATAGGATTTGGCCGGCATTAACTTCTGCCGGCCAATCAGCCGAGATAGTCAGGGGTGAATCACTGATGAAGTAAGGGAAACTGGCGGTTTTGTCGAAAATTGCGTTGGAATCGGCCAAACGGTACTCAATCGTCACTTGAATTTCTTGTTCTCTTTCCTTCTCGCCGAAGACCACGGCTTTGATCGTCTGATTAGCCGCGGCGCCGGAGTTAATGGCCCCGAGTGTTTGCCTGGTTCTGGTCAAATCCTTAGTCAGGTCAACGGGCAAACGGGTGCCGGCCGGATACTCCACGATAAGATCAACCGACTGGAGAGCCACGGCGTTGCGATTAGCCACCAGCACCTGCAAGGTCAAAGTCTCGCCGGCCTTAATCGTTTGCGGTCCGTCAATCAACAACTCGACATTGGCCGGCGAAACCAAGTTGCCACCGCGAGAAAAAACATAAACCGTTACCCCGGCCGCCGCCAGAAAAAATACCAGCGCTAGTAAAAAAAAGACGGCTAACAGCGATAGCCGCTTCTTGGTCCGGACCGATTCCGAGGCGAGACCAGATGACCACTCATTCTGACTTTCCGTCCGGTCGGACGGATCAGCTCGAAACGTTGACAACGAGGAACGACGGACGGGGATTAGCAAACTGTCCGGCGTGTACAAACGGTGTTTCAATCGCTCAATTTTATCCTCGGGACGCTCATTCACGTCGCCATTATAATACATTTCCGGCCGGGACTAAAGATGACTATGATAAAGAGCTTGCTCAATAATGACCAGGGCGGTCTGGCGATAAGGGGTGAGAGCCTCGATCTCGGCCAGCTGCCACGACCGCACCGGGGCGAGCGGCCGGAGCGGCGCCGGAAGTTCACAATAACCAAGCGCCGCCAAAAGACGAAGTGCCGCCAGTAATTCAAAATTGGCCAGAGTCTCGGGCGAGAAATTCTCCAACATTAGAAATTCGTAGGCGCTCGCCGCCTCGCGCCAAACGCCAGCGCGGCGGCCCTCGTCAACCACTAAACGAGACAGCAAATTAAGGAAACGGGCCGTGGCTACCAGTTTTTTTGAATCGGTCTTAAAAGGTTCGACCTTTTTAAGGTCTTCAAGGTCGAACCTTGACTGAATCGGCTCGGCCGAGACGATCCGCCAGCCGCCGCGGCCACGGACTAGGGAAATTTTTACCAAGGATAATTCAATCAGACTATGACGCAACTTTGACTTCAATTCGCGAATACCGGCGGCGAGGGCTGTGACCCGTCCGAGGCGCTCGGTAAAAATACGAAAAAAACGGCTGGCCTCCCCCACCGGCTGACTGCCTAAAATCAAACCGTCAGTGTGATAGAGAAAACGGGACATCGGCTGAATGATCAAATTCAATCCGGTTTAAGCTGGCGGATTTTTTCAAACTTTCGGCCTCTTGCTCAATCAACGACCGAGCGGGATGCCCGGCGGCCACCCGGAGCGTCGCCGGCTCGCCCGGCCGGAAACCGTTCTGCTTCCGTAAAGCCTGAATCCGCCGGACGAGTTCTCGGAGATCGCCGACTCGCTTTAATTCCGGCGTCAGCGAAGTGTCTAAAACCACGCTCGCCGGCAAATCTTCGCGCCAGACAACGGCTTTAACATTCACTTCGTCTTTAATCAAATCGATCAGCGCCTGGTTAAAATCATTACCACCGCGCACCGCGAGCTCCAGCAATGGCTGTCTGACCTTGATCCCGGCTCGCGCCCGCGCTTCCAAACCGAGTGAAGCGACTCGTCTGACTTCGAGCATATCTCTTAGAAGCTTTGAGCTTTTAGCTTTTAGCTTTAGATTTTTTGTGTCCGGCCAATCTGTTAAATGAACACTATCTGGATCAGCGGACTGGCGCAGTTTCTGGTAAATCTCTTCGGCCAGAAAAGGCATAAACGGCGCGAGCAATTTTGCCAGTTGCCGAAGCGCCAACCCGAGAACCGCCGTCGCTTGCGCCTGTTCGGCTGAATCGCCGCCGCGGAAACGATCGCGCGACCGGCGCACATACCACTGTGAGAGGTCAGTGATAAAATCCCGCAGGGCCCGGGCCGCCTCGGTCACGCGGTAATGTTCAAGCTTTTCCGTAACCTCGCCGATCAAACGATCCAAGAGAGCCGAAATCCACTCGTCAAGCGCCCGGCCGGCGGCCGGCGGCATAACCGTTTTCTCTCGCCGGCCGTAAACTCCGTTAGAGGCTTCGTTTCTAACAGGGTAAAGCTCATAGAATGAAACGATATTAAGCAAGGGGTTGATCACTTTTTTAATGATTTCATTCACGCCCGCCTCGTCAAAATTTTTGGCGTCGCCGGGCTGATTAACGCTATACAGCCAAAAACGCAAGGCATCGGCGCCGAAACGTTCGATCATCAACCAAGGGTCCACGACATTGCCGACCGATTTCGACATTTTCTTGCCTTGCTTGTCCAAAATATGACCAAGACAAATGACATTTCGGTACGGCGCGCCTTGACCTAAGAGCCCGCCGATCGCGAGCAAAGTGTAGAACCAGCCGCGCGTCTGATCAATCGCTTCAGCGATGTAATCAGCCGGGTAGAGAATGTCGGCACCGGCAAAAGGATAGTGATTCTGGGCCCACGGCATGGCGCCGGAATCCAGCCAAACATCAAGCACCTCGGGCGCGCGCTTGAGCGACTGGCCGCTTCCATCCAACAATTCAATTTCATCAATAAACGGCCGGTGAAGATCGAGTTCATAATCTTGATTGTGCGGCAGGGGAACAAATTCTAGTTCTCGCCATTCTGCATTTTTCAAAAAATCAGGCTCGGTGCCGCGTAAGGCCAGTGTGGCCGAGCGATCGGCGCCGGCGGCGGCGGCAAAAAGCAGCCAGCTCGGCGATTCGTGAGTAATGATAAGAATTTTTCGGTCGCGGTAGGCTTTTTCTAAATCATAAAGCGCTTCGCCCAAACGACGTTTAACCTCGGTAAAGTTTTCGCCTCCCGGTAAACGATCGACAAAATATTGCTCCGCTGTTTTGAAATAATCACGATAGACGTTAACCGGCTGGTTATTGAGTTCGCCATGATTCACTTCTCTCAATCGCTCATCATAGATCACCGATCCGGCCGGCAAGCCGAGCGTCCTGACGATAATCTCGGCGGTTTCGCGTGTCCGGATAAAATCCGACGAGACAATAAGATTGATCTCGGCCGACCGCAAGCGCCCGGCCGCCTGCTCGATCTCGGCGCGACCGCGTTCCGTCAAATGATGAGGGTTGTCGGCTCTGGAACTTAAGACTTTCAGAACATTATTCTCGGCTTCGCCGTGGCGCATGACAAAATAACGATTGCCGGATTTTTTGGTGTATTTTTTAAACTCCTCGAGTGAACCGAGCACCACTGTTTTTCTACTGTCAGCCGTCTGCCAAATTGGCAACGGCGTCCCCCAGTAACGTTCGCGCGAGATCGCCCAATCCTTAACTTCGGCGAGCCACTCGCCGAAGCGGCCGTTTTTGATGTGCTCCGGCACCCAGTTGATTTTTTGATTCTCGTCCAGTAATTTCTCTCGCAGTGACGACATCTCGAGGTACCAAGAATCACGCGCGTAATAAATGAGCGGCGTCTGACAGCGCCAGCAAAAAGGATAAACGTGCGTGATCGTTTCCCGTTTGAACAGCCGGCTGCGCTTTTCGAGATCGGAGATGATTTCTTTGTCGGCGTCTTTGACAAATTGCCCGGCCCAGGGCGTCCCCGCAATAAATTTTCCGTCTTCGCCAACCAAGTGATATTGGGGCAAACCAAGCTTAGTGCCCAGAACAAAATCATCTTGCCCGTACATCACGGCCGTATGGACAAGGCCGGTGCCTTCAGTGACGGAGACAAAATCCGCGGCGTAGACCCGATGGGATCGATCATTGCGTAACGCCGGGAAATCGAATAGCGGTTCATATTCTAAACCAATTAGTTGCGAAGCGAGAATTTGATTTTTTTTACGACTGGCCATCCCTTCAGGATCCGAAGGAGTAAAAAAATCAAATTCCCGCGACGCCAACAGATGTTCTCCGTCTCTTTCCATAATTACATACTCAATCCCCTCGCCCACGGCCAAGGTCACATTGCCCGGCAGGGTCCAGGGCGTCGTTGTCCAAGCCAAGAGAAAAGTATTGTCTGACAGATTGTGTTGCTTCGGATTCTTGACCTTAAACTTCACTGTCACCGCCGTCTCGGTAACCTCTTGGTAACCCTGCGCCAACTCATGACTGGATAGGGCGGTGCCGCAACGCGGACACCAGGGCACAACCTTGTAATCTTTATAGAGCAAACCGCGCTCGGCCGCCTGTTTTACTACCCACCAGACCGACTCCATGTATACCGGTTGATAAGTGAAATAGGGATGTTCTTGATCAAGCCAAAAGCCGATCCGCTCGGTGAATTTCCGCCATTCCTCAAGATATTGACCGACACTTTCTCGGCATTTTTGATTGAACGCCGCCACACCGTAATTTTCAATCTCTTTTTTGGATTTGAACCCGAGAACTTTTTCGACCTCGAGCTCCACTGGCAAACCGTGCGTGTCCCAACCGGCTTTGCGGCGCACGTGATAGCCCTGCATAGTTTTGAAACGGGGGATCAGATCCTTGAAGGCGCGCGCTTCCAGATGATGAATCCCGGGCCGGCCGTTGGCCGTCGGCGGCCCTTCGTAAAACACGAATTCGCCGCGCGGCGCCGGTTTGGCCAGAGATTTTTCAAAAATTTTATTCTCCCGCCAGAACTTGAGAATGTCCTCCTCTTTTTTACTCTCCATTTAACGCTTATCCTAGCATTTTCGCGGCGATTTCCAAAAAATTCTACGTGACTTAAAACAAAGCCAATTTTACATTCGTTCCGGAATCGGGATGGCAAGAAGGGAAAGACCGTTAGCGAGTACGGCGGCCGCGGCCGCGGTCAGCGCTAACCGATACTTGGAAATGGCCGGCGTCGCCTGATCAATAATAATTTTTTCGGCGTAGAAATAATTAAAGGACGCGGCCAGAGAAACCAGATAAGTGACGAGGAGATTGGGCGCGTCGTTCTCGGCCGCGCGCCGAGCCGCGGCCGGAAAACGGTAGAGCAATCGTTCCAGTTTGAAATCTCCTGATTCGGGTTGAGATGGGTCCGGGACCAAATTAGCGGCCGCGGCCTTGGCCAAAACCGCGCGCGCTCGGACAATGGTGTATTGGAGATACGGCCCGGAGTCGCCGGCGAGCGATAAGGATTTATCCAAATTAAAAATAATGTCTCGGCCGGGCGCTTGTTTCAAAATTGCGTACTTGATTGCCCCAAGCGCTACGGCTTCGACATCATAATCTCTATCGCCGATTTTACTTACAAGTTTGCTTTTTACCTCTTCAATCAGACGCTCGGCGGTAATCACCGCGCCGGTCCGCGACGACATTTTGCCGGTCGGTAAACGGAGTATACCGTGAGGCCGGTGCTGCGTCTGCGCCGCCAGCTTGGGATAAATGAGTTCCAGCGCTTTAAGCAAAATCTGAAAATAATCCTTGATCTCGTTACCAGTCACCACCAAACTCAAATCATGTGGGTAAGATTCAGACTTTAATTTCGCCAGACCCAATTCTTTGGCTTCGTAAGTCGGCAAGCCCTCCGTAGTTAAAAACACCCGCGTGTGCAAGGAGGTGTCGCGCCGCTCGCCGCGGAAGACCACGGCCTCGGCGCTTTTTTCAAAAACCCGGCCCAGATTTTCCTCAACGATCTTTTTGCCGATCGGGCCGCTGGCGCTTTCAAAAAAATAAAAATCAAACTTGGTGCCGAGCTGGCGGTAAATGGTTTCAAAATAATCCAGACTCGCCTGCCGACCTTGATCATAAAGCCGATTGGTGGCTGGATCGCTCCGGTCGTAAATTTTGCGATTAAGCTTAATGATCTCTTGTTTGGCTGTTTCGTCATTGTCGTAAGCCTGCGCTCCCAAGACATAAGCCTGACCCCAAGCCTCGGCCTTTTGGCCTTTGACTTTTGACTTACCGTAAATCGCCTTAGCCGCGTGGAGACCGACATCGCCCTGATAGCAAGCGCGCTTGACCTCAGCGCCCTGCCACTCGATTAGTCGAGAGAGCGCCTCGCCGATCGTGTTGGACATCAAGTGGCCGATATGGAACTCCTTGAAGGGATTCGGGTCGGTATATTCAACCAGCACTTTTTGTCCAGCGTAAAGATTGCCGCGGCCGTAATCAGCCGAAGTCTTGATAATTTGCTCCAGATTTTGTCGAAAAAAAACCGTGGTCAGCCAGACATTGACGAAGCCGGGCGGCACCGCCTCGAGCCGACGAACGAAGGCCGGCCGCGCGGTCTCTAATTTGGCCGCGAGCGACCGGGCCAGAACGAGCGGCGACTGACCGAGCTGGCGCGCCGCTTTTAGGGGCCAGGCCGTCGCATAGTCGCCGCGGGCCAGCTCGGGATAATCCCATTCGGCGACGGCGCCTCCGGTCGGCACCAACTCGCGCGCCGCTATCCTTAACCAAACCGTTAAATCCTCCAGCATCTCCCGATTATAGCCCGAAGCGTTTTTTAATTATAGTAAACACTTGCTGATTGACTTCATCCGGCAGCAAGCATTTCTGACCCTGACAACATTTGATTCGCGTCCAGTTTTTATTTTGCTTGGCTAAACTCAAAGCACACTGACGCGAATTTTTCAAATGCAAAAGATTGTCCTCGGCCACATCTTTACGGCGCCGCAAGTATTTTTTCTGACGTTGCGTAATTTTTTTTTGGAGCCAAGCGTGACTAACCTCGTACGGCACATCCAGAAAAATCACCAAATCCGGTTGGGGAATTTTATAAATCCCGTATTCCATCGCTTCCAGCCATTGCATAAAATTCCGCCGCTCTTTCTTGTCTGAAATTTTTCCTCCCTGGTGAATCTGATTGGCGCTGACATAACGGTCGGCAATCACGATCAAATCATCAGCCAACCACTTTCTGATCTGCTGACTGGATTCAAACCGATCCGCGGCGTAAAGCACCGAAGCCACCCGCGGATCGGTCTTGATGAAATCGCCGTAAGCGCCGGACAAATATTCGCCGATCAGCCGGCCGAAAAAGTTGTCGTAGTAACGAGGAAAATCAATAGTTTTAACTCTGATCTTGAGCTGCCTTAACTTCTCCGCCAACAACTTCACCTGCGTGGCTTTACCCGAGCCGTCAATCCCGTCAATCACAATTAATTTGCCCCTTCTACTTTTTGACATTTTTGAGAATATTATCAATCCGGCGGGAAATGGTAATAAAGTCTTTTTCGGTCTTGCCGCGGGTGGTTTCGGCGGCGGTGCCTAAACGGATCCCGGAGGGATCCGCCGGGGAACGGGTATCAAACGGGATCATATTTTTATTAACGATGATCCCCGCTTTTTCCAGATGTACGCTCGCTTCTTTGCCGGAAATGCCTTCGCCAGCCAGCCAAGTATCAACCAAAAGTAAGTGAGAATCCGTGCCGCCGGAAACCAGTCGCCAGCCGAGCCGCGAGAGCTCGCTGGCTAAAATGCGAGCATTTTTTACCACCTGCCGGGCGTATTTTTTGAAAGCGGCCGAATCGGCCGCTTTCAGCGCTATGGCGACCGCGGCGATCTGATTCAAATGCGGCCCGCCCTGGAGACCGGGGAAAACTGCTTTATCTATCTTTTTAGGTAAATCTCGATTGTCTGTGCAAGAAAAAATTAGTGCTGACCTTGGCCCGCGCAAAGTTTTATGCGTCGTGGTCGTCACGACATCAGCATGGGGAAACGGCGATGGATAGACGCCGCCCGCGACCAATCCCGCAATATGCGACATATCTACCATAAAATAAGCGCTGACCGAGCCAGCAATCTGATGAAACTTTTGCCAATCAATAATCCGCGGATAGGCGGTGTACCCGGCCACGATAATGGCCGGGTGTTCGCGGCGAGCGATGGCCGCGATCTCATCATAATCCAATTGTTCGGTCCGGCGCGACACGCCGTAATATACCGGAGTCCAAAACTTGCCGGTGATGGAAACCTTATGGCCGTGCGTCAAGTGACCACCGTGATTAAGTGCCAGCCCCATAATCTTTCCGCCAGATGGCACAAGGGCGAAATACACCGCGAGGTTGGCCGGCGAACCGGAAAGCGGCTGGACATTCACCCTCCAGCTTTTAGCTTGTAGCTTGTAGAGTTTTAGAGCGCGCTGCTGGCACAAATCCTCGATTTTGTCGGAGATTTCGTTGCCGCCATAGTAACGATACCGTGAATAACCCTCGGCGTATTTATTCGTTAATTCCGAGCCGAGCGCCGCGAGCACATCGCGCGACACATAATTCTCCGAGGCGGTCAGATTGATTACCCGCTTTTGGCGAGCGCGCTCGGTCCTGATTAAACGCTCCACCTGCCGATCTTTCATAAACTACAGACTAACAGAAAGAGAGGGAAGGAAAAAGCCGCGGCGCTCAAACGAGTGCGCGGCTTGACGCAGAATTCAAGTCTACGGGTGAAGATGACCTCTATCTGATTTTCAAACCAATCTCCCTGATGCTTGGAGTAGCGCCGCAACTTAACGCCGAGTGCGGCGAACATCGCCTAGTATCTAATCACCAAACTAGACCAAGAGATACAATTAGTCAAATAAAAATAATGAACCTGAACTATTTCTCCCGAATATCTTGCCGGCCGCGGCGGATGTCCCAGTCATCCGGATCAAGATCGGAGTAAAGTTTGAGCTTGGGGAATTTACGCGTCAGGAAACGGTGCATCTGATGAGCCACCAGCCGCAGGGTCGGATGGACCATTTTCCCTGACCGAAGTTCAACCACATAAACCGTTGCCGGCAAGCCGTAACTAACTTGGCAGGTAACATTAAAGCCCATGGCAATATAATATTGGGTAAGCTCACGTGAAGTTTTAAGACCGGCGATGGCGCGCTTTTGTTCAGCGATTAAGGTCTTGGCCTTAACTTGCAAAGCTGTCGGCAATTGCTCCAGGTACCACTGGTTAAAACCAAAACGCGTGGTGAGAAGCGGCATTCGGCAAACGCCGTTCCGGTGCCGGTGAAGGTCGCGGAAAGAACCGAAATCCAAAAGAAAATCAAAAGTGCAATGACCTAGACGAGAGAGAAAGTGGGGCAAATTAGTTTTCGGCGGCCGGCGGTGCAAAATGTCGCGGTAACAATTAAGTTCAGCCAGTTTTATATTTGTCTTGGCGGCAAAATCGCCACGGTATTTTTTCTCCAGATAAAAAGTGTGTTTATCGCCCAAAAATTTCCAGTACTTTTCCTGCTCTTCATAAAGTTTATGGCTAAAACTTGAGGCATACTTGGCGCGCAATTGCTCGTGTATACCTGTGGCCACAGTCTGAACTTCCGGCAAGGGCCAGTGCCGCAAAAGCGCCAGTTTGTCCCAGGCCTGACGCAGATTGGTGTGCCAAGAAAGTTGCGTGGTCACTCCGGCCGGCAGGAAACCCCGCAAAATGTCAAAAGTGCGCGCCTTAATCGCTCGGTCATAAACCGTTTCTTTCTCATCTTCTCTTTTTGGATATTTGGCCCGCAAATGCTCACCGACCGCTGTTTGGCTATCAGTATAAAATGCCAACCACTTGTCAAGGCAACGCCTTGACAAGGAGGTGCCGACTGGATCCATAATCGCTTGATGAGACAGATCAATATAGCGAGAGCTCGTTTCCTGCCCGGAGTAAAGCGGCCAATCTTGGACCGCCTTAGCCACCAGCATAGACACGGCTTCAAGAAAAATAGTGGTCGAGCCGCAGTCGGCGATGGAAGCGTGGCCGTAGCCGACATAATATTTCTCCATAAACTTACCGGAGCCGGACTGGCGCACCTTCGCGACCTGTTCGGTGACCGAGGCCGCTGAACGCGAATAGAGCGCCTGCAACATCGCCGTATCTTCTGGATTGAACTCGTCGTAGACGAAGATTTTCAAATTTTTGGCAAAGTTAATTTTTTCTGTTTTTGATATTTTCCTTTTTTATCCTTGTATGAAATATCGCAGACTTGACTGCCGCAAATAAAAATGATTTGAGCGATCCCCTCGCTGGCGTAAATCTTGGCTGGCAGAGGCGTAGTGTTGGAAATTTCAATCGTCACATAACCCTCCCATTCTGGTTCAAGTGGCGTGACATTAATGATAATGCCGCATCGAGCATAAGTGGATTTGCCCACACAGATGGCGAGCACTTCGCGGGGAATTCGGAAATACTCCAGACTTCGCGCCAAGACGAAAGAATTTGGCGGGATGATGCATTCCCGACCGCGGAAATTAATGAAGGAATCGGGTGAAAAATTCTTCGGATCAACTATGGCATTATTGACATTAGTAAAAATTTTAAATTCATCCATCACCCGCATGTCGTAACCGTAAGAGGAAACGCCGTAAGAAATCACCCCTTTTCGCACCTGAGCCGAAGCGAACGGCTCGATCATGTGAAATTTTTTGGCGTAATCTTTAATTTCTTTATCAGATAGTACCATATATGATATTTGCTAATTTATTTACCCCACCACCTCTAGCCCCATCGAGCGCGCGGTGCCTTCAATGATTGAAACTGCCACCTCTAAATCAGTGGTGTTTAAATCCGGCAGTTTGCGTTCGGCGATCTCGCGCACTTGCGCCTTCGTGACCCGACCGGCCTTAGTCACTAGATTTTTACCCGACCCCTTTTCTACGCCAGCGGCCTTAAGCAAAAGGCGTGAAGCCGGCGGTGTCTTTAAAACAAAATTAAAACTCCGGTCAGAATAAACCGCTAGTTCCACCGGAATAATGTCATCACCCATATTTTTCGTCGCGGCATTGAATTTATTGACGAAGTCGCCGATATTGACGCCGGCCGGGCCCAAAGCCGTACCGATGGGCGGCGCCGGCGTGGCCTTGCCGGCCGGAATCTGAAGTTTGATTTTCTTTTCCACCTTCTTCACCATCTTGCCATCCATCCTAGCGCATTGAACAGCCACTGTAAAGTCTGCGTACAGTTAACCTTATGAGGTGACATTTCTGCTAGATTGGGGTAACAAAGGTT
>CAZLZS010000005.1:0-47022 GCA_964564105.1 uncultured Candidatus Saccharibacteria bacterium | reverse complement strand
CCGCGGAAGCGGCCCGCTCCAACCCGGTCCGCGCCACCTTAACCGGATCAATGATGCCGGCGGTGAACATATCGTCCACAATCTTATCCGCCACCGCGTCATAACCCTGATTACCCTTGGCATTTATCACCCGATCAACAATCACCGAACCATCGTCCTTACCGGCATTAACGGCGATCTGTTTGAGCGGCGCTTCGAGCGCCTTGAAAAGAATCGCGACGCCGACCGCAAATTCATGGGCAATATCCGCGGCGATCGGCTTAATCTCTTTTTTCGCCGCCATGCCCCCGGCCCGCAGAAAGGCCACCCCGCCGCCGGCCACAATCCCTTCCTCAATGGCCGCTTTGGTGGCTTCCACCGCGTCTTCGATTTTTAATTTTTTGTATTTCATTTCGGACTCGGTGGCGGCGCCAACTTTAATCACCGCCACCCCGCCGGCGAGCTTGCCGAGCCGCTCCCGCAGTTTTTCCTTATCATACTGCGAATCAGAGGTAGCAATTTGCTTTTTGATTTGGGCAATCCGCGCTTCGATATCACCTTTCTTGCCCTTGCCGCCGACAATGGTCGTCGCGTCCTTGGTCGCCACTACCTTACGCGCCCGACCCAACATAGCCATATCGGCGCTCTCAAGTTTCAACCCCACCTCTTCAGAAATCACCCGACCGCCGGTCAAGCTGGCAATATCTTCCAGCATTTCCTTACGCCGATCGCCAAAGCCCGGCGCCTTGATCGCCAAAGCATTGAAGACGCCTCTGATTTTATTGACCACGAGCGTCGCTAAAGCCTCGCCGTCCACATCCTCGGCGATGATCACCAACTCTTTCTTGCCGGCGTTAGCCAAACGCTCGAGCACCGGCAAGATATCTTTGATGGAAGAAATTTTCTTGTCCGTAATCAAAATCAACGGATCCTCATAGTCGGCCTCCATCCGATCCGGATCAGTAATCATATAGGGGGAAACATAACCCTTATCAAACTGCATGCCTTCCACCAGCTCGGATTCCACGCCGAAAGATTGCGACTCTTCCACCGTCACCACGCCATCCTTGCCAACCTTATCAATGGCATCGGCGATAATCTCGCCGAATTCCTCGGACTCGGCCGAGATCGTGGCCACTTGTTTAGTTTCTTGCTTGGATTTGATCGGCTTAGCGAGACTCTTGAGTGCTACCACCACCTCACGCGCGGCGGCCTCGATGCCGAGACGGATACCCACCGAGTTAACGCCCAAGGTCGTTTTTTTAAAACCTTCCGCCACCAAAGCCTGCGTTAAGACCACGGCTGTGGTTGTGCCGTCACCGGCAATGTCGTTGGTTTTTGATGCCACTTCTTTGATAATCTCGGCGCCCATATTTTCAATTTTGTCTTTGAGCGAAATTTCCTTAGCAATGGTCACACCATCATTGGTGATCGTCGGCGTGCCGTAGCCCTTGTCGATCACGGCGTTCCGGCCCTTCGGGCCAATGGTCACGCGCACGGCCTGGGCCACCTTGTCCACACCGCTCTTTAAGAGCTGACGCGCCCGATCATCATAGATAATTTGTTTGGCCATATTATTTATTATTTATTCAATGATAGCCAGAATGCTCGACTCGCTGATAATATAATATTCTTTGTCGTCAACTTTGATTTCGTCCGGACCGTATTTGGCGAAGATGACTTTCTGCCCTTTTTTCACCCGAAGCGGCAAGATCTTGCCCGTATCGGTCAGACGGCCATCGCCCACCGCCAGGATCAGACCTTGTTCGGCCTTTTCCTTGCTGACCGTCTCGGGGATAATGATACCGTGCTTGGATTTGCCACTGCTGTCTTCCAAAATTGGCTCAACCAGCACTCGGTCACCGAGCGGCTTGATATTTATTTTTCTGCTCATAGTGCATAGATTTTAACTAGAAACGACCTTTTTTAACATTTAACAAGGGCTATTATAGTGATCTCGTCGCACTAGTCAAGAGCCGCGGCCGAAATCTGGTTGGAATAAACGAGTGAAAAAAAGCGCCAGTGGCACAACAAAAACAGCCAGAACCAAACCGCCAAGAATGTCTGCCGGCCAATGGACTCCGGCTATGACTCGGGCTAGACTGATCGCGGCGGCACCGGCCATCAGCCATTTGCCTAATCTTTGATCAACCGCGTAAACCGCCAGAGCCAAAGCAAAAAAGAAAGTCGCGTGCCCGGAGGGAAACGAGCCTTGGTCGCCGACAGTGATAAGCGGTGTAATATCGGCTAGCTTGACGAACGGTCGGGCTATGGGCCAGATCAACTTGATAACTTGAGCGGCTAGCCACGCGCCGGCGGCGGTGCCGCCGGCGAAAAAAAGTTGGCTCAAGGCTTCTGGCTTTTCCCTAAAACGTCTAATGAAAATAACCGAAAGCCAACCCAGTATTAACCAGCCGAGATAAACGCCAACAAAAATTACCACTGGTTTCAGCCAGACGCTCTCGGTCGCCAAAGTATAGAGGTAACGAAAAATTAATTCATTCATAATTTTACAACCCGCTCCGCGAGAGAAGCGTTCGGATCGTCTTCAGAACGATTTTCAGATCGAGCCAGAAACTGCGGTTCTTGACATAGTAGAGGTCGTAAGAGAGTTTCTCGCGCGTGGCCCCGGCCTGCGGCGCGAAATGCGGATGGCGCTCCTGATAGATCTGCGCCCAACCAGAAAGCCCGGGCGGGATCAGATGCCGGGCATGATAATAAGGAATCTCGCGTTCATACATCTTTACATACTCCGGCCGCTCCGGCCGCGGCCCGATCAAGGATTGAACCCCAGTCATTACCGAAAGAAGCTGCGGCAATTCATCCAGACGGGTCCGGCGGAGAAAACGTCCAACGCGCGTTACGCGGCGCGCCGCCAGCCGCGTTTCAGTCGTCATACTGCGAAATTTAGTGATCTTAAAGATTCGGCCAAATTGTCCAATTCGATCTTCAATATAGAAAATCGGACCGCCGTCTTCAAGCTTGATCGCCAAAGCAATCAAAGGATAGAGAGGCAGCGACAGAATAAAAAACGCCGCAGCCAGCATCATATCCAGCCAACGCTTCGCCAAACGGTAAACCGACCACTGTTCCAATTCGGCATGGGCCATCAGCCAACGTTCGTCAATCACAGAAACCGGGATGCGGCCGAAAATGTCTTCGTAAAGCTCGTGAATGTTCACAAAGCGGATGCCGGCAAACAGCAATTGGTAGAAATCGACGGCGAGGATGGTCCGATGGAAATCGTAAAGATCAATCACCGCGACCGCAATTTTCTGCCGGCGCCACTCCGCCGGCGGTAAAAATTTATCCACGACGGCGATATGATAGCGATCATTTTGGGCGAGTGTCTGTTTAAGTTCATCGACTTCCGCGCCAGCGCAAAGAAAAAGATATTTTTCAGACCGGCCGCGGTAGAGAAAGACACTTAACATCACTCGCCACCAGACAATCAAAATCAAACTGAAAACGAGATCAGCAAACAGCGTGATCTTGGGCGTGATGACAAAATAGGGAATGAAGTAGAAAAAAAAGATCGCCAAAAAACTATTAACGAGCTGAGTATTGATGACCGTATTGGCCAGACGTTCGCGCTGGAGCGAGGGTCGGCGGTTGTAGAGATCAGCGATGAAAAAAACTAGGGTCCAGACCAGAAAAATAATGCCGAAGGGCTCAAAATGAGCTAGGAAGAGCGCTTTTGAGGGCCAAGCTAAAAAACGCACGGTCAGGGTCAACCAAAGAGCCAAAGCAAAAAAAATCAGGTCGCCAAAGAAAAGAATCAGGGCTTCCCGTCTGACTCGCCGAACGATCATATTAAGGGATCATACAATAAAAAAAGGCTGTGTGCTATAGTCTTCTAAAAATGATCGGGATAATCTATGTCGTGACCAAGGGTCGCTGGGGCGGCGCCCAGAAATACGTCTATGATCTGGCCACGGCCGCGGCCAAACATCATTACCAAGTCTTGGTGGTGATGGGCCAGGGCCACGAGTTGAAAGAAAAGTTAACCGCCGCCGGCATCGCCTGCCGCGAATTAAAAGGTTTAAAACGAGAACCGCGACTAATTGATGATGTCTTCGCGGTCTGGCAACTGTACCGATTATTTCGGGGCACCAAACCGAACATCATCCATCTCAACAGTTCTAAAGTCGGCGGTCTGGGCGCTTTAGCCGGACGTCTTTATAATCTACAAGCTAAAAGCTACAAACTAAAAGCTAAAATAATTTTTACCGCCCATGGTTGGGCTTTCCAAGAAGAGCGCTCGGCCGGAAAGCGGTTAGTGATCAAATTTTTATCTTGGCTGACCGTTTTACTGGCCGACCAGACGATCACTGTTGCGGCCTCAGAAAAAAAAATAATCCGGCACTGGCTCGGCACAAAAAATAAAATCATCACCATCCACAATGGCGTCAGGGAATCGCCGCGGCTTGACCGGCCGAGCGCCCGGACACAATTAAAACTGGCCGAAGATCAATTTGTCATCGGCACGATCGCCGAACTGACAAAAAATAAAGGGCTGGCGTATCTGATTCTGGCTCTGGCCAAACTGCCGAATGTCTGGCTCGTCGTCATTGGCGAGGGCGAAGACCGGTCGGATTTAAACAAGCTGATCAATCGGCTTCAGTTAACCGGGAGGGTGCGGCTGGTCGGCCACCTGGCCGAGGCCGCAAATCTGCTTTCGGCTTTTGACATTTTCGTTCTGCCTTCCATTAAAGAGGGCCTGCCCTATGTCCTTTTGGAAGCCGGCCTCGCCGGCTTGCCCGTCGTCGCCAGCGCCGTCGGCGGCATCCCGGAAATCGTGACGAGTATGGAATCTGGCATCTTGATCAAACCGCGACGACCGGCCGAGATTGCCAAGGCCCTCGAATTTCTAATCGCCCGTCCGGCTCAACGGAGGAAATTCGGCTCCAGATTGCGCCAGAAAATCCGCCACGACTTTTCCACAGGCCGCATGATTAAGCAAACGCTGGCGGTGTATACTGGAACTCAATGAAACGCGGCTTTACCCTGATTGAACTATTGGTCGTCATCGCCATCATCTCGCTTTTGTCCAGCATTGTCCTGGCCTCGCTCGGCACCGCTCGATCCAAGGCCAAAGACGCGTCGGCAAAAGAATCCATGGTATCCATGCGGGCTGAAGCTGAATTGGGAATTAATGACAGCGGCAGTTACAAGGCCAATTTGTGCGGCCCCTTGGGTGTCACCACCGGCAGATGCAATAATATCACTGGTCCTGGCTGTTTAGATTTTTTGATTAAAGCTGTTGACAGCCAGGTGGCTCCTAATTTTATTCGCTGTGGGCAGAATGCCGCCGTTGACCTCCGACCGAACGAATGGGGTGCCGCCGTTGAACTTCTTAGCGGCGAGATCCACTGTGTAGATAGTACTGGTTTTGCCGGCGTCACTGGAGCGTCAAGCGCCGGAATAGAAATTCAATCTGGACCTTCAAGTTTAGACACTAAATGTAGCGGCGATTAATAATGTAGCCTCCGGCAAGGTTAAACCTTGACATAAACTTGGCTACACCTCACACCAAATACGTTTGACTTTTATCCGGCAATCATCTATCATCAGATTACCCAGTTGAAAGCGAGAATTAGAATCAATCATTGGATCAAGGCGCCAGAGTTGCGTCTGATCGATGAGACCGGCAACAATTTGGGCGTTTTCCCATTAGCCGAAGCGTTGGCCAAAGCCGAGAACGCCGGGGTGGATCTGATCGAGGTTTCCCCCGCCACTAACCCGCCAGTGGCAAAACTGATGGATTTCGGCAAATTCCAGTATCTGGAAAACAAGAAATTGCGCCAGCAACGGGCCAAATCCCACCCGACCGAGACTAAATCAATCCAACTAAAAATCGGCACTGGCGACCATGATCTGGAAATCAAAGCCGCCAAGGTTTCGGAATTCCTGGCGGCCGGCCACCGCGTCAGAATTGAGCTTTACCTCCGCGGCCGAGCCAAATATTTTGATCAGCAGTTTCTCCGAACGCGGCTCGAGCGCTTGCTCAAATTCGTCAGCGTGAACTTCCGAACGGCCGGCGAACCGGAGAAAAGCGCTAAGGGGATCTCCGTGATTATCGAGCGAGCTAGGTGACTAATCAATCGAGAAATTTAATGAAAACGAGCAAAACGCTTCTGAAGCGAGTTAAGATTACGCGACGCGGCAAGGCGCTGGCCCGCCAAAGCGGGCAAAATCATTTCCGGGCCAAAGCGCGACGCGCCAAACAGCTAAACCAGAAAAAGCTGGTGGTTTTTGCCTTAAAAAACAAAACCCTGCGCCGTTATTTGTCTAGCGGTTAATCTCTCCAAACATGCCTAGAGTCAAACGAGGAACAACTAGTTTGAAACGCCGCCGAAAAATTTTGCGCGCGGCTAAGGGTTTCCGCTTCGGCCGAAGCAAGAAAGAGCGCGCCGCGCGCGAGGCCCTGCTCCACGCCGGCGCCTACGCCCTGGCCCACCGGCGCGACAAGAAAGGCGATTTCCGGCGGCTCTGGCAAATTAAAATCAATGCCGCCGTCCGACCGCTCGGGCTCTCTTACAGCCGCTTCATTAATCTGCTAAAGCAAAATAAAATCGAGCTCGATCGTAAAATCATGGCCCAACTGGCTGAACACGAACCGGCGATTTTTTCTAAAATCGTTAAGACGATCCAAACTTAACTTAATGGCTGGCCTTATCAGTTTCAATCATCGTTATTAGACGGGAAACGAGTTTCTGGGGATCTGAATCAAAAATCACTTTTGGGTTCGGCCGTAGGCCTTTCGCCATAATCTCACGGATCAGTTCAGCGGTCGGCCAATCGCCTTCGAGCACGCCGACTGGCTTAGCGTCTTCAAAAGCGATCGTGAACTCGTTAATCGTGCCCACTCGACCGCAACCGATGAAGACGCCGTCAGAAGCGCGGGTCAGCAAGAGATTGCGGCCGGAATAACCGAAACCAGTGTAAATAATCAAATCCAGATAATCCACCGGCAAACCATACTGCTCGAGGTGTTCTTTTTCGCTCGCGGCGGGCGACAGGCCAAGCGAGATGCCGCCGGCTTCCTTCGCGCCCATCGCTGCCCAAAGCGGGAAACCGGTCGTGGCGCCGGTAACGAGCACCCCTCCCTGAGCCACAATTTCGCGGCCCAAGGCCTTGGCCAATGTCATCGCGCGGCCGCCGCAGTGGCCGGTCTCGGCCGCGCCCGAAACACAAAGTTTTAATTTAGAATGTCCGTGTTTGGTCATCAAACATTAGTCTAACACTAATTTTTCCCCGGGGCGAGGTACGACCGCTTGAAGTCCCAAGTAATCGCGGATCCGTTGGGCGAGAAAAAAGGAGACCTGCGGCTCGCCCATCGCGACAAAAACCTTTTTTAAGGAATCGGCAGCGAGCTCGACGAAAGCCAGAAGCCCGTCGCGGTCGCGATGAGCCGAATAACCGCTTAGGGTAAGCACCTTCGCCCGTACCGGCACGGACTCACCCAAAATCGTGACGGTCCTGACGCCGTCTTGCAATTGCCGGCCCAAACTTCCGACTGACTGATAGCCGACGAGCAACAAAGTATTCTTGGGATCCACCAAGTAATGTTTTTCATGATGGATAATCCGGCCACCGTTCGACATCCCCGAACCGGCAATGATCACTTTCCGGCCGGCTGGCGGGATGGCCTTGGACTCTCCGGTGCTTAAAGTTTTCTTCAAATGGCGGAAATTAAAGAGCCCGTCACGGATGAAATCAGGATCACTGACCCGTTCGTTAAAATAAGACTCGTATTTTTTATAAACCGCCGTGACCTGGATGGCCAAAGGTGAATCAAGGTAAACCGGCACCTCGGGAATCCGACCCTCGGCCATCATCTGCTCGATCTCGTACAGCAATTCCTGGGTGCGCTCAATCGAGAAGGCCGGGATCATCAGGGTGCCGCCGGCCCGCATCGTATTCTCAATCGCGTCCTCCAATTTATCACGTCGCTCGCTCATCCCGGCGTGCGCGCGATCGCCGTAAACGCTTTCCATCACCAGATAATCGGCGTCACTGACCGACGCGGTATCGGCAAGCAAGGGCGACGGCGAATTGCCGAGGTCGCCGGTGAAAACGATTTTCCGGCTTGCCCCGCCGCTCGAGGGGCCGACAGTCAATACTTCGATCATCGCCGAACCGAGGATGTGACCAGCATCGCGGAAACAAATGTTTGCGTCTCCGAGTTCCAATTTTTCCTCATAACCACGCGTCTGCCACAGATTCATGGCCGCGCGGACGTCAGCTTCGCGGTAAAGTAGAGGTTTATTGCCGGCCTTCGCTTCTTTTTCCATCACGCCCAAGCTGTCGGTCAAGATGAGTTCGGCGATGTCGCGGGTTGGCGGCGTTGAGTAGATGACGCCGTGAAAGCCCTCGCGAACCAATTTGGGTATCCGGCCGACATGATCAAGATGCGCGTGAGTGACGAGCAAGGCGTCAATGCTTGCCGGATTATAAGGAAACGGCTCGCGATTCTTATCCTCCACGATTTTCCCGCCCTGAAATAAACCGCAATCAATTAAAAATTTCCGGCTGGTTCCAAGCGGAGTTGAGGGGCTGACTTCTAATAAAAAATTGGCGCCGGTCACCGTCCCAGCCCCGCCGTGAAATGTAATCGAAGTTTGGTCTGAGACAGACATTAGTGACTGTTATTATAGCAGAAAAAAGACCGCTTGAGTGGCCTGTTCTCCTTCAGTGATATTCTTAAGAACTCGGAGACGGAATACGTCCCTTGCCGCTTTCTCTCGCCTGACCTGCTCCAGTGACTTGCTCCTAGAAATTTTTTCACTTGTTTTCCTTTCATCCTTTGTAACGTTAACCCCAACCGTGGAAATCAGATATCCGCAAAGCTCCTCGGTGGATATCTGATTTCCACAAGATAGAAAATATAGCCCGTTTACTTACCATATTCGATCTCATTATGAAAAGATCCTAGTCCTCTTTCAAGATACCACAACGAACAGAAAACAAAAATCCCTCCGCTGACGAGCAGAAGGAAAAGAGAGATTCTTGGATAAGGTTACTTGGGCGTTTAACCTAGAGAAACTCCAGGTGGGTTCCCGCAACCCGACGCCGCAGCGCCGCAGTGTTTAAGGATCCCAAAAAATATATTATTTGATCTAGATAATACCCCAAATAACCTTACACTGATTATAACTCTAGCGCCGAGCGCCAGGCAACCTAAATTATCCACTATTCATCCACCTTGGAATAAACCCACGAAAATTCTGGTTTTTGGTAATCCAAAAGCTCGACGGGTTTGAAAAATCGTTTGATTTCCTGTTCAGCGGCCTCGGCCGAGTCCGAGGCGTGGACGATGTTGGCTTGCCCGCTCATAGAAAAATCACCGCGGATTGACCCAGCATCGGCCTCATAACCTTTAGTGGGACCGACAATTAGACGGATCGCCCCGACCGCGTTAATACCGGAAATGACCGCGAGAATCACCGGTGCTGACTTCATAAACTTTTTTAACGAATCAAAAAACGGCTGGTCTTTATGATGCGCATAATGATCCTCCAACATAATATCTTCCAGTTGAATCATTTTGAGTCCGATAATTTTCAATCCCTTGCGCTCAAAGCGGCGAAAAATCTCGCCGACCAATCCCCGCTGGAGCGCGTCAGGCTTGATAATGATCAGACTTCGCTCTTCCCTAGGTTCTGACATGACTTTCTAGTTTATCATACCCGAGTCAATATTTCCGGCCCTTGATTGGTAACTGCGATTGTGTGTTCAAAGTGGGCGGCTAAACTGCCATCGCGCGTTCGGACCGTAAAACCGTCAGGTGCCACCCTTACCGCGCCGTCACCGACAGTCACCATCGGTTCAATGGCAATCACCAAACCGGGCCGGAGTTCAGGACCTTGACCGGCGCGACCGTAATTGGGTACTTCCGGCTCTTCATGAACCCGAAAGCCGACCCCATGCCCGCCGAATTCACGCACCAGCCAGAAACCCGACGCGCTAACAAATCGTTCAATCGCCGCGCCGATGTCGCCAAGCCGCGCGCCCGGCCGAGCCGCAGCAATCCCTAACTCAAGTGCGCGGGCGGTCACCCGAATAAGTTGAGCCGCCGTGGCGCTCACTTCCCCAACCGGCACCGTTACGGCCATATCAGTAAACATCCCCTGGTACTCCAACCCCAAATCTAAACTAACGATGTCCCCGCCGGCGAGCGCCCGTTCACTCGGAATTCCATGAACTACTTCGTCATTGACCGAGACGCAGAGCGCCGCCGGAAACTGGCGTCTCGCCCCAACCGGCTGATAGCCAAGAAACGCCGGCCGGCCGGCGGCCTGCTTGATTTCCTCGCGCGCCAGCTTATCCAATTCAACGGTAGTGATACCCGAGCGTACGGCCGGCACCAGTCGAGCGATAATCAACGCCAGCTGGCGACCGTTAGCGCGCAAGGTCTCGATTTCCGCCGGCGTTTTCAATTTCCAAGCAGAATTTTTTAATTTCTTCATGGATCACTGCCACCGCCTGATCACCGTCAATCCTTACAAACTGATAGCCGGAGTGCCGGCGATAATAATCAATCACCGGCTCCACATCGCGCTCGTACCAGCCGAGTCGCTTCTCAATACCATCTTTGTCGTCGTCCTCACGGCCGCGATTCGCCAGCCGTTCCCGAGCGCGCGCGACGGAAACATCCAGAAAAATAACCCGCGGTTTCGCCAATTTATAAAAAGCGACTGCCGTATCCAAGGCCTGGGCCTCAACGAGTGATCGCGGTGTGCCGTCAAAAACGAGATGCTCGCTGCTAGCCAAATTATTGACCAGAAAATCAGCCCAGAGGTAAATGGCGAGAAAATCCGGCTGACGCTCGCCTCCTTCCGAAATCGTCTTGGCCAGCTGGCCGGAGTAAGTCGGCTGGTTGATCAATTCACGGACATAGCGGCCGGTTTCCAAATAAATCACTGGTTCGGCATTTTGACTTTGCAAATGTTTAATCAAGAGCGCGGCCTGCGTCCCCTTGCCTGACCCGGACCGGCCGATAAGAATAAAGGTCATCATCCAATGAAGAAAATAGCGATCGAGAGGAAGAAAAGGGCGAGCGCAAAAACAAACAGGACAATATTGGCCTGGTGTTCATCTTTGATCCGACCGCCGGCCAGCCGCATCACGAGCCCGACGAGCCCGCGCCGCCGATCGCCCGGCCGCAGATAATCGCGGCCATCAGAATTAAAATCAACCGGCAACTCATCCATGCTTTTAATATAGCATAGATTCTAAATCGCGCCAGTCGATGTTAATGTCAAGGCGTTGCCTTGACAACCGTATTATTGCGCCAAAATCGTGAAGTAATTGTCGCTCGAGTCGCAATTCGTTCGTGTCTGTAATCCAGCGTCGCAGACGCGGACTTTGTAAGTACCAATCGGAACCTGATTATTCACGATGTCGGTAGCAACAATCCAATTGTAGGTAGATAAGGCAGAGATATTCTTATCTAGCACAAACGAGGGACTAGGCTCTATTGCGTAAGAAGAATTAGGGAGATTGTGAAATAAGTCGAGATACAAATCAACCTTCGTCGCACTGGTCGCGCCGGCATAGCGCCAAGTGATTGGCTGAACCGAATTCGCCACCCACGACTCCCCGCCGTTTGGCGTAATCACGGTGATCGGAGAAGTTTGCCCGACCACGACGCTCAAACTGGTGCTGTTTGATTGCCCGACGTTGTCCGTGACTTTGAATTTCGGATAATAAGTGCCGGTGCGGGCATAAGAATGAGTAAAGGCCGCAGTTTGCTGAACCGCCGAGGTCGCGGGCGAGCCGGCCATAGGTGCGACTGTAACCTCGTCACCCCAAATCACCGAGTATGAGAGCGGGCCATTCTCCGGATCGCTCGCCTGCACCGTCCAAGTCACGGTCTGGCCGACATTGAGCGTCGTCGGTCCCGAGACGCCAGAGATCGTGGGCGGGAGGTTGCCACCTTGCCCCTCGCCGCGAACTACAAGTGTGTAAGTACGACGCGCAGTTTGGATACCGTTCGTGGCTTGGACGGTGAAAGTGTAAGTGCCAAACAATGCTGAATTATCAATTCGCCCAGTAATAATAACGATATCGGGACCAGGGCATCGCCAATCGGCCGGGGTCGGTAGCGGCGGGACCGGACAAACTATCCTTGACTGTTTTTCTAAAACAAGACCTTCTGGCAATGATCCGTCCACTATAGACCAGTCAAGTTCTGCCGAGGGGAGTGAAAAACCATGCGCGTTAAGAAATTGAGTGTATATCTGACCGACAGTGGCCTTCGGCAAAACATCCGGCGTGATAAACACTGACGGTTGAGGCACCACATTTTTACACCCGTAAAGCCGATTGAGCACTTTGCGCGTGGCCGGGCCGACATAGCCGGTCGGGTTGGCGAGACCGAGCGGGGCGAGAATCTCGTCTTTGTATTTTAACTGGAAAGCCGAGACCGCCGCGGCCGTGGCTTCGGTGAAGATCGCTTTACTTTTCTCTTTGTCTTTTTCCATCTCGGACAAGGTGGTATTCACCGGCACCGGCGAGATAGAGATTCCCTCCTTCACTAACGCCGTGTGCAGAGCATCCACCTGCTTACCGCCGGCACCGACCCCAAGGTTTTTCTCAAAAGTAAAGCACCAAGCGCCGGATTGATTGCCTTGCAGATGAGCCAATTGCGCTTTCAAGACCGCGATCTGCCGCTGGAGCTCGGCGATCAGCCGCGCGATCTCGCCTGCCTTGTCGGCAGACAGGTCCGCTGATTGAGCGTTAATTACTGACGGCGTGACCAGGACCGAAACGATAAAAAGACCGATAAATAAGTATTTTTTGAACATAATTTTGATTTAACTGATAATTATCAATCTTACCATAAAATCAATACTCCCGCATGCTGATCTGACTGTCCACTTGTTTGGTGAATTCCAGAGCCACCGAGACAACGATGAGCAAGGCCGTGCCGCCGATGGCGAGCGCCGTGAGGCCGGTGATCGCCTGCATCAGCAGGGGTAGCATCGCCACTGTTCCAAGAAACAGCGCGCCGACGAGCGTTAGGCGAGTGACAGTCTTCGCTAGGTGCTCGGCCGTGGGTCGGCCGGGCCTGATCCCCGGGATAAAGGCGCCGCTTTTCTGCAAATTTTCGGCGATGGCCGTCGGATCAAAAGTGATCGCCGAATAAAAATAAGTAAAGAGAAAAACCAAGATAAAGTAAACAAGGGCATAAAACCAAGTGTTGTTAAGCAGGGAAAGCAAAACATCGGCCACGGCGCGCACCGTCGCGTTCCCCGCGTTAGCGAAAAAATTGACGATCATCTGCGGAAATAAAAGGAGCGACAGGGCAAAAATAATCGGCATGACGCCGGCCTGATTCAAACGGATCGGCAAATAGGTGGAGACGCCGCCGTAGACGCGCATACCTCGCACTCGCTTGGCATAAGTGATCGCCACCGGCCGCTCGGCCTCGGTCATCACCACCACGCCGGCGACGATCACGGCGGCGGCCGCGAGGTATCCGAGATAAAGCGGCACCGAGGCCAGTTCAAAATTGACGATGACCTGACTAATGGCCGAAGGAATACCCGCCACGATGCCGGCGAAAATAATGAGCGAGGTGCCGTTGCCGATGCCATATTCATTGATCAATTCGCCAAGCCACATCAAAAGCAGGGAACCGGCGGTAACCACGATCACGCTGACCAATTTGTCGAAAAAAGTCAGCTCGGCCAAAATGCCCTGCCGGCCGAGGAGCGCCAGGAGTCCAAAACCTTGAAGGAGCGCCAGAGGAACGGTGAGCATCCGCGCGTACTGGGCGAATTGCCGCCGGCCGGCCTCGCCCGACTCATGATAAAGCTCCTTCAGCGACGGAAACATGATGGTCAGAAGTTGCATAATGATCGTGGCGGTGATATACGGACCGACACCGAGCATCACGATCGAGAGGTTAGACAAACCGCCGCCGGAAAAGAGGTTGAGCAGATTGAAAAATTGATTGTCGGCGAAGAAACGTTCCAAAGCCGCCACATTGACCCCGGGAATCGGAATGCTGGCGCCGAGACGAAACAGGAAGAGCGCTGCGCCGACAAAAATAAGCCGGCGGCGGAGCGCCGCGTCCGATACCGCCAATTTTAATTTAGTCCAGAAAACGGCGAGCATAAAATTATTTTACCAGACCGCCGGCGGCGATGATTGCCTGGCGCGCCGCGGCCGACAAACAGCACCGTTCGATCGTAAGTTTGATCATTAATTTTCCATCGGCCAGAATTTTCACCGGGGCGTGAACTTCACGGATCAATCCTTTGTCCGCCAGAGTTTCGGGCGATACGACCTCGCCGGCGGCAAAATGCCGGCCGAGAGCGCCAAGCTTCACCAGCCGCGACGGCTTTTGGCGGCCGGGAAAACGATAGCCGCGGCGCTTGGGCAATTTTTTGATCAGATCGCGGCTCTCTGGCCGGATTCGATGACCGGCCCGCGCCTTCTGGCCTTTGGTGCCGCGGCCGGCGGTGGTGCCGCGTTTGCCGCCGCGGCCCACAATTTTCCTACGGTGATGACGATAGTGTCTTTTAAGCTGGGACAATTGCATGATTGAGAAATTAGAGGTGGGAGGTGGGAGGTGGGAAATGAGAATCAAGAGTCAAAGAAGCCAGAGCGGCGATGGCGGCGCGGGCGATATTAATTTTATTTTTGCTCGGCGAGATGACCTTGGCGCTGACACCGCGGACTCCGGCGAGGGCGAGGAGCACGCGCCCGGCCGAGCCGGCGACGATGCCGCGTCCGGGAGCCGGACGGATGACGACTCGCGAACTCCCGAATTTAGCCCTGACCTCGTGAGGAATAGAATGATCAGCGGTTAAGGGTAAAGTGAGCATCCGTTTCTTGGCCTGACGAAAGCCTTTTTCAATCGCCTCGGAAATGTCGCCGGCCTTGCCGAGCCCCAAACCAATCCGGCCCCGTTTGTCGCCAGCCGCCACCAAAGCCGAAAAACTGAAACGGCGACCGCCCTTGACCACCCGCGTTACCCGCCGAATGCTGATCATTTTATGGTCAAACTCCGACGGCGGCGCCTTGGTTTTAGCGGTTTTTGCTCGGCTAATGATTTCAGTCATGTTAAAAAATTAATCCGCCGGCGCGCGCCCCCTCGGCCAGGGCCCGAACGCGCCCGGCGTAACGGTAACCGCCGCGATCAAACACGACTTGCTTGATCTTTTTAGCCGCGGCTTGCTTGGCCAATTCGAGCCCTAACTGCTTGGCGCGGCTGGCCTTGGGTTTGATGCCGATCTGCTTATCGCTCAAACCAAGGATAGTTCGCCCCACACTATCATCAATCAATTGAACGTAAACCTGCTGATGAGAACGAGAAACCGAAAGCCGCGGCCGGGCCGCGGTGCCGGAAATCTTGCCGCGCGTCCGGCGCCGCCGAAACTGAAATCGATCTAAGCCAGTATGGGATTTGAAATTGGACATAAAATAATTAGGTGGTCACGGCCTTCTTGCCCTGTTTCCTGATCACCACCTCGTCGGCATAGCGGATCCCCTTTTCCTTGTACGGGTCCGGCGGACGGATGGCGCGAATGACCGCGGCAAACTGGCCGACGAGTTCCCGGTCAAAACCGCTGATGCTTATCAGATTTTTCTCCACCGTCACCTTAAGCCCCCGAGGAATAGGCCGGGCGACCGGGTGCGAAAAACCGGCATTAAGAGTAAGGGTATCAGGGCTAACGGCTGCCTTGTAGCCAATGCCTTCGACGAGCAAACTTTTTCCAAACCCTTCGGTTACGCCACGGATCATATTTTTCAAATGCGCGGCATGGGTGCCCCAGAGCGCGCCGAATTCTGACACCCGGCTGGCGTCACGCAGACTCACCTTAACCTCGCCCGGGGCAATGGCGAGAGCGAGCGCCGCCGGCCACTGACGTTCCAGACTACCTTTGGGCCCGGCGACTAAAACCCGGCCGGACTCGGCCGTCACCGTGACGCCGGGGGGTATAATAATGGTTTGCCTGCCAATGCGCGACATGTTAGTAACTTAAAACGCAAAACGAAAAACGTAAAATAACAGCTTAAAATTTAAAAAATCTTTAATTTTGAGTTGTATATTTTGCATTTTCAGCTTTTCACTTTAAACTTCCTCACCAGATAGTGAAAAGCGGCTCACCGCCGACCTTGAGCCGCCGCGACTCATCGCCGGTCAAGACGCCGCGAGCCGTCGAGATGATTAATTGACCGTAACCCTGCCGGATCGGGCGGATCGCCCGCCAACCCAGGTAAACGCGGCGTGATGATTTGGAGAGTCGCTTAGCGTTGGTGATTAGCGGCCGACCCTTTTGATACGCCAACTCGACTTCAATAATTTTTCTGGTTTTCTTTCCTTTTTTGACCACGGCCTTCAATAAGCCGACGGCCGCGAGCTTCTCCGCGATCGCCATGGTTAAATTGGAAAAATCAACCGCCACCGTCGACTGGCCCACAGACGAACCGTTGCGTAAACGGGTGATAAAATCAGCAATCGGGTCAGTTACCATGAAGATTTTTTGACTCCGGGAATCATGCCCTCGTTGGCGTACTCGCGAAAACAAATTCGACACAGGCCAAAATCGCGCATAAAGCTCCGCTTCCGGCCGCACCGGAAACAACGCCGCACCAAACGGGTGCTGAACTTCGGGGTTCGTTTGGCTCTCGCGATGACTGATTTTTTGGCCATCTTGAGCCCTATGCTAGCAGACTAAACCACACGGTGTCAAACGGCTACTTCTAATTTTATCTTTGCTTTCTGGGCGATTTGTTGAATCCACCTCTCATGACGATTTAATTGAGAAGTGACCGCCGCGTATTCGACCCGAAGATTATCAATTGATTTGGTCAAACCATCAATCGCCGTGAGTAAACTATCAAGTGTCTCGCGCATTGAGTCTACTTTTACAGCTAAAAGTTGAAGCTCCTGCCTGGTGGCAAGCAACGACATATCATTCTGGAGGTCCGTTTTAAAACCTTGAAGTTCTTGCCTGGTGGCAAGCGGAGTAAGAAGTTTTTCAATTTTTACTATATCTTGGCTAGTGAGCATACTCTAAATAGTACCACAAAAACTAAGATTTCCGGAACGGGAAGTCGAGGGCGCGGAAGAAAGCGAGACCATTGTCGCGCGTCCCCGCGGTCGTCACAATGGTGATCGCGAAACCGAACACATCTTTCAGATCCTCATCGGCGGTCTCCGGAAAAATGGTGTGCTCGCGAATACCGAGATTGAGATTGCCCGTGTCGTCCACCATTGATTCTTCAAAGCCGCGGAAGTCCCTCATCCGCGGTACAGCGACATTTAAAAATTTATCCAAGAAACGTTCTAGCCGTTTGCCGCGCATGGTAACGAGTAAACCGATCGGCTCGTCGAGACGCACTTTGAATGAAGCGATTGCCCTTTTCGCACCGCGCCAAGCCGGTTTCTGACCGGTGATTTTCGCCAGTCGGTCGGCGATAAGCGCCTGCTGTTTTTTATCGCGGCGCTTGCCGGTGCCGGTCGCCACCACGACTTTGACGAGCCGCGGCGCGGCGAAACGATTTTTCAAGCCCAAGGTTTTCAACAATTGGGGCAAGATCTTCTCGTACTTTTCTTTAATCGGAATCATAGGTCAGCGCCGCATTTGCGGCAAAAGCGAAATTTTTTTGATCCGGCCAACCGGAAACCGACCCGCGACCCGCGCCCGCAACGGACACATTTAATCATCAGCTTCGCCGCCGGGAGCGGGTAAGCCACGGCCACGACCTCCCCTTTTTCGCCGGCCTTCTTGGGCCGAACGCGCCGTTTGAACAAGTTTATTCCTTCGACTACTAACTTGTTCTCCTGAGGCAAAACGCGCAGGATCTTGCCGGTGCGGCCGCGATCTTTACCAGCTCGAATAATCACCGTGTCGCCCTTTTTTAGTTTCATACCCCGTTACAAATTTATGTAATATCGCTTCCTGTTGCTAATAAGAAAACGCCGCCCGTCACGGCAGATTGCCAAAATATACGCTTGGTGAATTTGTAACGGGGTCATAATTAAACTATCTCTGGCGCCATTGAACCAATCTTGGCATAACCACGCTCGACCAACTCGCGCGGGATCGGTCCGAAAATTCGCCCGCCCAGAGGTTCAAGCTTTTCTTTGTCCAAAAGCACAACCGCGTTGTCGTCAAAACGAAGATAGGACCCGTCGCGGCGGCGAAAGGGCTGGGATTGACGCACGACCACCGCCCGAACCACCTCTTTCTTCTTGACTGCCTTTTTCGGCTCAGCCGTCTGGATCGAAAGCACGACCAAATCGCCGATCTTGGCGTAACGGCGGCGGGAACCGCCGAGCACTTTAAAAATCCGACCGAGCTTGGCGCCGGTATTGTCGGCGATCTTAACAATGGAGCGCGGCTGGATCATATTATTTCAAAATGTTTGCGCCGCGAAATCGGGCGAGTCTCCTGAATCTTAACGCGATCACCGACTTTATGACCGACCTCATCATGCACCAGATACCTTTTAGAGCGCCTTAAATACTTGCCATAAGTCCGATGCCGAACCAGACGATCCACCCGCACCACGACAGTTTTTGCCATTCGGTCGGAGACCACCAGGCCGGCTAAAATTTTCGGCTTAGTTTTCATCCCGTTAGAAATAAGACGCGGACACAAAGGGCGACCGCGATACCATCTTATGGTTCGTAAATTTTAATTCCTTTATGTATATCATATTCTTACTTGGGTGTCCGCTATTTCTAACGGGATTCATCACCGGGCAACCACTTTAGTTTTCAAAGGCAACTTCGACCCGGCCTGGCGCAATACGGCCTGAGCTGAAGCCGGGATCAAACCATCAACCTCAAACAGCACCCGGCCGGGCCAAACAATGAATTCGTAGCCAGCCGGATCGCCCTTGCCCTTGCCCATGCCGACCTCGGCCGGTTTGGCGGTAAACGGTTTGTCGGGGAAAATTCTGATCCAGAACTTGCCGCTTTTCTCCAGCTCGCGGCTCACGACGCGGCGCGCGGCCTCGATCTGCTCCGAGCGCACCCGGCCGGCGGTCATCGCCTTAAGCCCATGCGAGCCGAAAACCACTTTCAAGCCCCTGGACTCGGCGCGCGGCCGGTTGGGATTGCGACGCATGGTGTGCCATTTTCGAAATTTAACTTTTTTTGGATAGAGCATATTAAGTGAAAATTTCTCCCCGATAAATCCAGACCTTGACGCCGATCACGCCGTAAGACAGGAGCGCCCGCGCCCGAGCAAAATCAATGTCGGCCCGGAGAGTTTGGAGCGGCAGGCGACCCTTCTTCATTGATTCGGTGCGAGCAATGTCGGCTTCGCCCAAACGGCCGGCGACCACCACCTTCACGCCCTGAACTTGTTTGTTCGCCATCACTTTTTCAATGGTCTGCTTCAGCACCCGTTTGAAAGACAGACGTCTCTCCAAGCCTTCGACCACGAGCCCAGCGGCGATCGCGGCATGAGACTCGGGCTGGCGGACTTCTTCGATATCCAATTTAAAGTCTTTCGGGAGGGCGAGCCGATGTTTGAGAAGGAGCGTCGAAATCTCGTTCCGGAGTTTGGCCGCGCCCTCGCCGGAGCGGCCGATAACGAGTCCCGGCCGGGCGGTTTTGACCGTCACGCGGTAAAAATTGGCGCCGCGTTCAATTTCCACCTTATCCACTGACAGGCCCCGGAGCCGCTTCTCCAAAAACTCGCGAATCAGAATGTCGCTTTCGAGATACTCCCGATAGGCGCCGCGCCGACCAAACCAGCGCGACTGCCAGTCCCGGATAACGCCAAGCCGATGCGCGTAGGGATGAACACTATGAGACATGATCTAAAACGACGGTGACGCGGCTGGTGCGCTTTTTAAGCGGCAAGGCCCGGCCGCGCGCGCCGGCACGGAACCGCTTAAACAGCAGCCCCTTGTCCACCGTGATCCTCTTCACCACCAGAGCATTGGCCGTGGCGCCGGCGCCGTAATTAGCGGTGGCCGAACGAATAAGTTTGGACAAGGGCGAACCGACGCGCTTGGTCAAAAATTTAAGCCGTTTCAAGGCCTCGTCAACGGTCTGGCCGCGAATCAAATCTGCCGCTAATCTAACTTTGCGCGGTGATTGACGATAATTATTGAGTTGGGCTTTCATGTTTGGTTTCAGCCGCGGCCCGCTCTTTAGCCGCTTGCGCCGACGCGATCTCCGCCTCTTTCCGTTTTTGTTCCTCTTCTTTTTGCATCTTGCCGCCATGCCGGACGAATTTTCGCGTTGGCGAAAATTCGCCCAAGCGGTGACCAACCATCTCCTCGGTCACCCCCACCTCGATGTGCGTCCGGCCGTTGTGGACGCCAAAGGTAAAACCGACCATCTCCGGGCTGATTTGGCTCCGGCGCGCCCAGGTTTTAACCACCCCAGCTTGCTCTGGTTTTTTACCGGCAATTTTCTTCAGCAATTTTTGATCCAGATAAGGACCTTTTTTAAGCGATCGCGTCATAAGTGGCAGGAGTAAATCCTAGCAAACTTTGTTTATTTGAGCAACTTAGCGATATAGACGGCAAACTGCTTGAAGTCGGAAAGGTTCTTCCTCAACTCGCCAACGAACTGGTTACGATTAAGAGATTCGTAACGGTGAACAACCCGATTCCGTAACCCAACCACCGGAGCAATATGCAGGGCAAAGTCATCCGTCAACACCTGGCACTTGCCAAGAGTAATAAAGGTGCTCTCGAAGTCATCAGGCGGAACAATATTTTGGGCCCGAATAACATGGACGTTGATATCAATCATCAGATCCACCACTAACTGAAATAATCTCTCGGCGGTATGATATTTTAGAGAGTTGGCCAGGATTTCCGCATCCGTGCTGGTGGACAAAATTTCTTCAAGCTCGGCGGCGTATTCCGAGATCAATTTTAATTTTCTAGAAATTAGTGCGGCGTCAATCATTGGCCTAACTGTAACGCATAATCTCTAGTTTTCGCAAGCACATATTCTTTTTCTAATCGGCGGAGAGGAGCAGTTTCATCATAAATCCTAAATACGTATAACACAAACTCATTAAAGCTACCCCGATGTTTCTCATATAGCAGAGAACACCGATCAATCACCTGCTTCAACAAGAGCGAGGAAGCGCTTTTGAGATTAATCAAATCAATTTCGTGTTTTCTGACCGTTTCGACTATATCTAAATGCAATTTGGACTCCTGACCGAAAGAAAAACTCCGGGGTGGAAAATAGGCGAGGTCAACATCACTTTTCGGGTGAGTCTGACCGGTCGCTTGGGAACCGAATAAAACCACGAATTCCAAACCGTGCTTTTCGGCGATGGCTTTAATTCTCTCGCGGTCAATTTCGATCATCTCTTCCAATCTAACACAGAAGGATGCGAAAGGCGAGGCCTTAAGACTGGGAAGTAAGGCCTCGCCTTGACATTCACTGGATTGGACTTACCGCCCGAGGGATTGCTGGAAGGTTTGCAACAGAGAATTCAAAGCCGACAACGAGTTAGCCAGCTGGTTTTGGCTGGAGAGCGAAGTCAAAACCGGCTTCACTTCAACCGAGATGTAAGAGTCCTTGCCGGATTCAACGGTAAAGATCGGGTAGGCGCCGTCAGTGTAACCGGCGGCGGAAGTTTTAACATAATACTTGCCGGGCTTCAGATCGCCGAAGTAGGCGGACGGCACATTGTTGTTGCCGTAGGGCGCAGTCAGACTTTTCTTGATTGCTTGGCCCGTGCTCGCGTCATAGAGCAGCACCGTGGCGTTATTGATTCGGTTGGTAATATAACCCTCTGTCCACTGAACCCAGACCCTCACCCCGCCGGTGGCGATAGGGGGTAGTACATTGTCTACCAGACTAAATTTGTCACTCTGTCCTTTGGCGTATAGTCCAGTGCCGCTAGAATCTCTTCTTTCGATATAAATATCGTAGGTTTCGGCAGGAAGCACACCAAATTGATAATTACCGGCTCTCCACAAGAAAGATGTACTTGGTACAGCCACCTTGCCTATCTCATAAGCGTAACGACCATTAGTTGTCCAAAGAATATACGTCTGACCCAATGCAGAGGGTATGGATTCGCTCCACGCAATTTTGAATTCGCTACCGATGGGAACACTTTGGCCATACTGTGGCGAATCAACTTTTATAGTGCCTATGGTCGTTCCACCTTGAACCACCACGCTCAAGCTCGTCTTGGCCGATTGGCCGGCATTGTCAGTAACGGTGAAGGTCGGGTAATAAGTGCCGGCTTGTGAGTAGGTGTGAGTGAAGGTGGCGGTTTGCTGAACTGGCGAACCGGCCGTTGTGCCGCCCGCATCGCCCCAGACCACCGAGTACGAGAGCGGCCCATTCTCTGGATCGCTCGCCGTCACGCTCCAAGTGCCGGACTTCCCAACTTCCAATGTCGTCGGCCCAGACACGCCGGAGATTGAGGGCGGTCGGTTGGTGGGTTGATCAGATTTCAGTAATTTAACCTCGTCAGCAAGTGATCCGACAGAAGTGCTACACTTTAGATAAACAACTCCGCTAGACTGCCCGGCATAATTGATCGGCGGAGTCTGCCAACTGCCGGAACCAGCCATAGATACACCCCAGCCAAAAGTGGAAGTGATGTTACAGGAAGGTTTTATATCTGATGACACCGTCCACGAGACAAGAGTGGATTCGCCTTCTTTGATATTCACTGGGCCATCCGAACCATTAACTTTAAGATCGGCAACGGGAGCGGGCGGTTGACTCGAATCATAAATCTTGAAGTAGGAATCGCTCCAATCTTCCGCGACTATATTACCCTCGTTAGCTTTAACTTTCAGAGTATACACACCGGGAGGAAAACAGAATTTTCCACTTGTCCTGCTCCAAATATCTCCCGTGAGACAACCGGGTGTATTAGACAAAGATATCGAAGCTTTCCCTCCAAAATCACTGCTAGAATTAATCTCCAAGTTATCGTAGAAGATTTTGCTGAAAGGATTATCATCTGGAAAATAACGAAAAACGATCTCTATATTTATATCGGACGGAATGTTCTTCTGTATCCATGATATTTGATTGGTCTGACCATCTTTAAACCAACTCTCCCCGCCGTTCGGCGAGACGACGGTGATAGCGGGGGTGGGAGGGGGAGTACCACCACTACCACCACCAAGCGCTAAGATTTGGATCAACAGCCGTAATATCTGATTCTGCAACACATAAGTCGGATTATCACTATGATGATTAGTGAATGCATCCAACCCAGTATTAATCTGTTGTAACAACGTCGTCTGCGCGTGGGTAATTGCCGGGCCGCCAAGGGGCGAAACTGGCGACAAGACAAAGGCCAGCGCCAGGGCGCCAGCTATCAAAAATATGTTGATTTTCATAATTATTTTGTTTTAACTGATAATTCGCCAAGGCGAGGCCTTACTTCCCAGTCTTAAGGCCTCGCCTTTAAACTAAGTTCCCCCATTCTCCCACAGAAAGAAAAAAAAAAAAAATCAGCAAAGTTATCCACAGTCCCACCGGGCGGTTTACTTAGGATGATCAGTGATATCAAGGAGTTTGTAGGTACTATCTTCAATAACGAAGTAAAATCGAAAACGTTTATCTACCCGCGCCTGCCAGATACCATTCTCCTCTTCATACTTTTTAGCTCGCAAGGACGGGTGCCTTAAATCCTGAACGAGATACTCAATTTATTTTTGGAACTTCTTCTGCACGACTAAAGACAAACCGGCCAAACTCCTACCAAAATAATCTGTGTGAACAACCCTCATCGAGACTTTTTGAATCTCCGGAGTGAACGCATTAAATCATTAACATTATCAAAAGGCCCATAGACCTTACCCTGTCTGACTTCTTCCAGTGCCTCACCCAACCGCTTATCAAGTTCAGAAAGACGCCGCTTAGGTTTAACCACGGAACTGAAATTGTTAGAACCAGCTAACAGCCGCTCGTAATCCCGTCGCGGTATCAATACGAGATCGCCCTTTTTCGCCAATTTTTTAGGAATCGTCAAAGTTTCCATAATTCAATCATACTCAATTTCGCAATTTAGACAAGTTTGAAACTAAAAATCACTTGTGTTATCCGCAAGGTCAATGTCGGCTACTAATCGCTTTTTCTAAACGATTGACCCTTGTTTCTAAGAATTTCAACTCTTCGCGGGTAATCAGACTATGCCGAATAACTGCCATCTCGGTTTTAATCAGTTCTACTTCCGACCTAACTTCCGCCACTTCTAATCTAAGATGGTTTAATTCTAGTTCCAGTTTAGCCAACCGCTCCTCGATTCTGTCGAACCGATGATCAGTGTGTTCTCTAAGGCCGACCAGACCTTCCCCAAACACCTTAAACTGGGAACGTAAATCTTCGAGAACAACAGTAAATTGATCTCGTTCGGACGACTGATGCGGTTTTGGCCGATACTTTTTATTCATCAAAGTCATCTTAATACAAAAGGCAACGCCTTGCCACTGCACTGGCAAGACTGCACTGGCAAGGCGTTGCCTTGACATTAACTCACCTTTTACTTCTTCTGCCGGCGGGAAACAATAAAAACATTGGAGTATTTCTTGGCCCGGCGGGTTTTGCGGCCGCCGGTGACCTTGCCCCACAAGGTCTTGGGCCGCCGCGTGCCGCGCCCTTGCCGGCCTTCGCCGCCGCCGTACGGGTGGTCAACCGGATTCATCGCCGTGCCGCGCACGGTGGGGCGGATACCTAACCAGCGCGAGCGCCCGGCCTTGCCGAGGCTGACCAATTTCTGCTCCTCGTTGGACACCGCGCCGATCGAGGCCCAAGCATTTTCATTGATCCGGCGGAGCTCGCTCGAGGGCAAACGGACAGTGGTGTAACCGGCATCATTTGATAAAACTTGAGCAAAACTGCCGGCCGAGCGCACGAGTCGAGCCCCGCCCTGCGGCGCGATCTCAAGGTTATAGACGAACGCGCCGACCGGAATGTTCTTAAGCGGCAAACGGTTGCCAGGCGAGAGCGGCGCGGTTTGGGCCGTAATGATTTCATCGCCGACCTTCAAGGCCTTCGGCAAAAGCAAGTACCGGCGCTCGCCGTCCTGGTAGAGCGCCAAACCGATAAAGCCGGTGCGGTTAGGATCATACTCGATTGATTCGAGACGGGCCGGCACATTAACTTTGTCGTACTTGAAATCCACCAAGCGGTAGAGCCGTTTATGGCCGCCGCCCTTATGCCGAACACTGATCCGGCCGGCGCTTGACCGACCGACCGCGCGCTTGCCCCCGCGGGTTAAAGACTTCAACGGTTCGCGAGCGGTCAGACGCTCGCGGTAATTTATGCCAATGGTCTGACGCTGGCTGGGTGTGAATGGCTGGTAAGTTTTCATCCCGTTAGAAATAGGACGCGGACGCTAAAAGCATCTTGTGCCTTAGGTTAATGTTTATAAATTTTGACCTTGATGTGTATACCATGTTTTATCACGCGTCCGCGATTTCTAACGGGATTCATCCAAATCAATTTTCTCGCCCGGCCTTAAATAAACCATGACTTTCTTAAACCCTGGTTTGACCGCCGGCCGGCCGCGGTAGATCAACCGTTTGGACGGGAGATTGACGATTCGCACTTTGACGGGCTTGACCTGATAATTTTTGCCGATCGCTTTCTTGATCTCGGTCTTGTTGGCCGCCGCCGGCGCCGTAAAAGTAAAAACCGGACGGGGGGCGTTCTGACGCGCCTGCGTCTTCTCGGTTAAGCGCGGCCGCCAGTTAAGATTATTTTTATTTTCGGCCATAAAGCGCTTCCAGACTGCGGACCGGATCAACCACCACCAAATAGCGGTAACGCAAGAGCGCCAACGGATTTAAATTCCTCACTTCTTCCACGGCGACTGCCGGCAGATTGCGGAAACTGCGCTGTAAATCCTGATTTCTCTCCGGCAGCGCGATCACCGCTCGCTGGCCCCGACGATAATTGAGCTGATTAAAACCCTTGACCCGCGACAGAGCCTTAATGACCGTTTGAGCTTTTTGGGTCTTGGCGGCCGCTAATTGCAAATCCTTCAAAAACAAAATGTCGCCGGCGCGCAGTTTGGCCGACAAGACGACGGCGAGCGCCTGGCGCTTCATCTTCTTGTTGATTTTCTGATGGTAGAGGCGATCGGTGCGGGGCCCGTGGGTAACGCCGCCGCCCCGCCAGAGGGGCGAACGGATCGAGCCATGCCGTGCCCGGCCGGTGCCCTTTTGCCGCCAGGGCTTTTTGCCGCCGCCTCTGACTTCGCCGCGATCCTTGGTGTGAGCGCGGCCGGAACGGGCGTTAGCTTGCATGCCGGTTACGACCTGATGCACCAGATCGGCGTTCCACGGCCGGTGAAAAATAGACTCCGACAGATCAATCATGCCTTCAGGTTTACCGTCTTGATTGTAAATTTTGGCTTCCATAGAATAGCTTTTAGCTTTTCGCTTTTAGCTTTTCGATCTCCAATTTTGTCCCGCGCCGGCCGGGCACGGCGCCGCTAAGCAAAAATTGGCTGGCTTGTTTATTCACGGCCACCACCTTGAGATTACGAATGGTGGTCCGGCCGCCGCCCATCCGGCCAGCCATCCGCATCCCCTTGGGCACGCGCGTCCGCAAGCCGCCGCCGATGGAACCGGGTTCGCGCTCCGAGTGTTTCTGCCCGTGAGTCCGCGGCCCGCCCGAGAAACCGTAACGTTTAACCACGCCCTGAAAGCCCTTACCCTTGGCGCGGCCGCTGACGATCACGATATCGCCCACCGCCAAATCCCCGGCATCGCCAGACACTAGGGTGACCGGCTGGACCAGGCCGCTATCGTCAAATATCTGAGTCATTGACTCTTTTTTGCCAATCACTTTCATATTTCCTACATCATCTTGACATCAATATTGACTCCGGACGGTAAGGTTAAACTGGTTAACTGTTCGATTATTTTCCCGGACGGATTAGCAATGTCAATCAGTCGCTTATGGATCCGCAGCTCAAACTGTTCGCGCGCGTTCTTGTGGACAAAAGAACTGCGGTTGACCGTGTACTTTTTTATCTCAGTCGGCAGAGGGATCGGCCCCTCCACCTGGCCGTCATAGCGGCGGGCGGTATCCACAATTTGCTTGACCGAAGCATCGAGAATTTTATGCTCGTAAGCCGAGACGCGAATCCGGATCTTCTGGATATTCTCGACCTCGGTTTTCTTGACACGGCCCTTGGTCTTTTCGGCCGCGGCCGACGGCTTGGGCTTGGCCATTATAGTTTAAGCAATGACCTTGGTCACCACGCCGGCGCCGACGGTCTTGCCGCCTTCGCGGATGGCAAAACGTTGTTGGCTTTCCAGTGCCACCGGCGCCACCAGTTTGACCTTAAAGGTCACGGTGTCGCCGGGCATAACCATTTTGACGGATTCGGGCAGGGTCACTTCGCCGGTCACATCAGTGGTCCGAATGTAGAATTGCGGTTTGTAACCAGTGAAAAAAGGCGTGTGCCGGCCGCCTTCTTCTTTCTTCAAAATGTAAACCTCGGACTCAAACTCAGTGTGCGGGGTGACGCTCGCGGGCTTGGCCAGCACCTGACCGCGGGTCACCTCTTCTTTCTTAGTGCCGCGCAAGAGCACGCCGGCGTTATCGCCGGCGATCCCTTCGTCGAGCGCCTTATTGAACATTTCAATGCCGGTCACCGTGGTCTTGACCGTCGGGTGGATGCCGACGATTTCCACCTCTTCGCCAACTTTGACCTTGCCGCGCTCGATGCGCCCGGTGACCACGGTGCCGCGACCTTCAATCGAGAAAATGTCTTCGATCGGCATCAGGAACGGCTTATCCACTTCGCGCGTGGGCGTCGGGATGTAAGTATCCAAAGCGTTAGTGAGATCTAAAATCTTCTTCGCCCATTCATCATCAACGGTCTTGGCGTCCAACGCCTTTAAACCCGAACCGCGAATGACCGGCGCGCCGGCGCCGTCGTACTCGTATTTGGACAAAAGCTCGCGCACCTCGGCTTCCACCAAATCAACGAGTTCCGGGTCGTCCACCGCGTCAACCTTGTTCAGAAAAACGACGATTTTCGGCACGCCGACCTGCCGGGCCAGCAAAATGTGCTCGCGGGTCTGGGGCATCACCCCGTCGGTGGCCGCCACCACAATAATTGCCCCATCCATTTGAGCGGCGCCGGTGATCATATTTTTGATGTAATCGGCGTGGCCCGGCGCGTCAATGTGAGCGTAATGGCGGGTGTCGGTTTCGTACTCGTTGTGCGACAAGGCAATGGTGATGCCGCGCTCCCGCTCCTCGGGCGCGTTGTCAATGTCTTCGACTTTCTTCAATTTTACTTTCTTGCCCGCTAAATTAAGAACCTGCAGGATCGCGGCAGTTAAAGTAGTTTTGCCGTGGTCCACATGCCCGATGGTGCCGACATTAATGTGTGGTTTGGAACGATCGAATTTTTCTGCCATGATTGTTTTGATTAAAAACTAATAATTAAGATGATACTATATCGGATCAAAAAAAGAGTCAACCCCGTTAGAGGCAAAGGGTCGCTGCGAGCCCTCGCGGCCTCTAACGGGGTCAAATCCCGCGCTGGCGCTCCTCGATCGCCCGTTTGGCCGCCTCGGCCGAATCAATGATGGAACGGGCTTGGCCGGGCAGACCGGGGCCAGGCGATGGCTGATAGAGTTGAGTCAAAATTTTAACGGCCAAAAACGCGATCACCGCGGCGGTGATTAACAAGCCCAATAATCCGACCAAGCCGCGCTGTTTAAACATTTAAGACTATTATGACCTAGCTCGCTTGATTTATCCACTGCTAGAGATTTACCAGTGACGGCAAATTTAGTGGTAAAATAAACTGCATATGAAAGAATTTTTTCGTTTCGGGTTCATCGGGCTCATCATCGGTCTCGGGATGGGTTATGCCTTGGCTGATTGGAGCAACCCGCCGCTGCCGGGGGCGTCCGATCTTGCCGTTACTAATACCCTCGAGCCGATCAATGTCGGGCCAAATTTACAAACCAAAACCGGGCCATTAATCATCAATGGTACTTTCGTCGGCACTAGTGATATATTCGCCGGTAAACTGGGGATTGGGCCGGGCGCATTTACTAGCCCTGATCCCACGGCCGTGCTGGATGTGGACGGCCAGATCAGAATTCGCGGTGGCGGCCCGGCAACTGGTTTAGTTTTAACCTCTGACGCCGATGGCTTGGCTCAGTGGGCCGCACCGCCGACAGGAGGCATTACCTCACTTTCCCAAGATACCACCAATCCAGGCATTATTTTAAACCCTAACCCGGTCACCGGCATCGGCACCGTTGGCGTTGATTCCAGCTATATCCAGCGCCGGGTAACCACCACTTGCCCAGCTGGTCAAGAAATGTATTCAATCTCCTCCACCGGTGCCGCCAGTTGCCGGGCCGGTACTATTAAGCTTACTGCCGGCTCTGGCCTGTCGGCGTCTCCGGCCAATCCGATCACCAACAGCGGCACCCTGACTATTGATCCTGCCTATACCCAGCGCCGGCTAACCGGCGTCCCTTGTCCGGCTGGGCAAATCTCTAATGTCGCTTCAGACGGCACAGTCACTTGCCAGACCGGTACCATCAGTCTCACCCCGGGCACATCGCCCTCGGGTCTGACTTTTAATCCCAACCCCATCACCAACACCGGCACGATTGCCGTCAACTATGCCGAGGCCCAGCGCCGGGTGAGCGGCACGCCTTGCCCAGCCGGGCAAACAATCTCAACGATCGCCCAAGACGGCACAGCGACTTGTGCTTCCAGTATCATCAGCATTACGGCCGGTTCTGGCCTCTTGGCGTCGCCGGTCAATCCGATCACTAACACCGGCACCCTGACTATTGATCCTGCCTATACCCAGCGCCGGGTGACTGGCAGCTGCGTGATAGCCGGCGGCGCGATCAAAACGATTAACAGCGACGGCACAGTGGTTTGCGGAGCATGCAATTAAAGATGAAATTAGCTGGTAGCTTGTTAGCTTGTAGCTTATTAGCGTATCAAGCGCAGGCGGCGTGGCAGGAATCAAAATTTGATCCGCCCTGGTGTGGCACCACCAATAACATTGGCTGTTGGTTACCAATTAATGTGTCAGCTACTTCACAAACCAAAACCGGGCCATTAATCATCAATGGTACTTTCGTCGGCACTAGTGATATATTCGCCGGTAAACTGGGGATTGGGCCGGGCGCATTTACTAGCCCTGATCCCACGGCCGTGCTGGATGTGGACGGCCAGATCAGAATTCGCGGTGGCGAGGCCGCGGCCAATAAAATTTTGACGGCTACGGGCGGTACCGGACTTAGCAAGTGGATATTGTACCAGCGCCTTAGCTCACTTTCCCAAGATACCGTTAACCCAGGCGTTATTTTAACTCCTAACCCGGTCACCGACATCGGCACCGTCGGCGTTGATTCTGGCTATATCCAGCGCCGGGTAACCACCACTTGCCCGATCCTGATCGACCTTACCACGACACAAATGTATTCTATCGCCCAAACCGGTACCGCCAGTTGCCGGGTCGCCCGCGTCAGCCTTACGGCCGGCTCTGGCCTCTTGGCCTCTCCGGCCAATCCGATCACTAACACCGGCACCCTGACTATTGATCCTGCCTATACCCAGCGCCGGCTGACCAACGTCCCTTGCCCGGCCGGGCAAACGATCTATTCCGTTGCCCAAGACGGCGCCGCCAGTTGCCGGTCTAATGCCATTACCATCAGTCTCACTCCGGGAACGTCACCTTCGGGTCTGACTTTTAATCCCAACCCCATCACCAACACCGGCACGATTGCCGTCAACTATGCCGAGGCCCAGCGCCGGGTGAGCGGCACGCCTTGCCCAGCCGGGCAAACAATCTCAACGATCGCCCAAGACGGCACAGCGACTTGTGCTTCCAGTATCATCAGCATTACGGCCGGTTCTGGCCTCTTGGCGTCGCCGGTCAATCCGATCACTAACACCGGCACCTTGACCATTGATCCTGCTTACACCCAGCGCCGGGTGATTGAAAGTTGCCCGACCGGAGGAGTAATCGCTAAAATCTATGAAGACGGCCAGGTCATTTGCCGAACCGCCCTCGGGTTAATGGAACCATAGGATTCAGACGACCCGCAGTGCTATACTATCTAGCATGTGGCTGGATCCGGAGAAACTGAAGGAGTTTATCCTCGAGTCTGAACTGATGCCGGCCGGCGAAGTCGAGAAGCTCTCGGCCGAGGCCAAGTCAAGCGGCAAAGCTCTCGAAGAAATTTTTTTAGCCAGCGGCCGGATCAAGGAAGATGATTTCCGCCGGATCAAGGCTTATCTCCTCGGCATTCCGTTCGTCAATCTAAAAAGGGAGAAAATTGAGCGCGACACGCTCTTTATGATCCCCGAACCGATCGCCAGAAAGCACAACATCGTGGCCTTCCGGCAAAAGGGTCAGGAACTCGAGGTGGCGATGCTTGACCCGGAGGATCTCGAGGCGATCGAGTTCATTAAAAAGAGCGTTGGGCTCAAAATTCTGCCGCGGCTGACCGACAACGATTCAATCCGGCAAATCCTGCTCCAATACCAGAAGAGCTTAAAGGCCGAGTTCGGCGTCATCATTCAGGCAGAAGCCGAGCGGCTGGAGAAAGCGGGCCTGCCGACCGGCGGCGAGGGCGCGGCCGCCGGGGAATTAAAGAAATTGGCGGAGGGCTTGCCGGTAGTCAAAATTGTCGACACCTTGCTTCGTCACGCCATTCTCCAGCAGGCCTCGGATATCCATATCGAACCCTACGAGAAGGAACTGGTGATCCGTTACCGGATTGACGGCGTGCTTCACGACGCGATGATTTTGCCAAAAACCGCGGCGGCCGGCATCATCGCCCGGATTAAAATTCTCTCCAATCTCCGGCTCGACGAGAAACGTCTGCCCCAGGACGGGCGGTTCAAAATTGAAACCGCCGGGCAGAAAGTGTCATTCCGCGTTTCGATCCTGCCGACTTTCTACGGCGAGAAAGTGGTGATGCGTTTGCTGCCGGATACGGTCAAGAGTCTGACTCTGGAACAACTCGGCTTCCACGGCCGGGGTCTCGAACGGATCCATGGCGGCATTCGCGGCAAGACCGGCATCATTCTGGTCACCGGGCCGACGGGGTCCGGCAAGACCACGACGCTCTACACCATTCTTGATTTGCTCAACCAGCCCGATGTCAACATTTCCACAATCGAAGATCCGATTGAGTACCAGATTCCGCGGATCAATCAGACCCAAGTTAAACCGGAGATCGGCTTCACTTTTGCCAACGGTCTGCGCGCTCTGGTCCGCCAGGATCCAGACATCATTATGGTCGGCGAAATCCGCGACGAGGAAACGGCTAACTTAGCCATCAACGCGGCCCTGACCGGCCACCTCGTGCTCTCCACGCTCCACACCAACTCGGCGGCGGCGGCAATCCCGCGCCTCTTAGATATGAAGGTGGAACCATTTTTGGTGGTTTCGACCGTGCGCTTGATCGTCAGCCAGCGTCTGGTGCGTCAGTTTTGCGCCAGTCGAGAAAGTTATGCTTTGACCGAGGCCGAACTGAAAAAACTTGAAAGCCGCGTTGATCTCGAGCGGGTGCTCGAAGCGCTCAAAGAGGATCAGGCGGTGCCGCCCGACGAGAGCTGGCTAAAAATTCCTTTTTACCGTCCGCAGCCGTCAGTCGAGTGCCCGGACGGCTACACCCGACGGATCGGCATCCATGAGGTGCTGACCATGTCGCCGGCGATCAAAGAGTTGCTGATGAAGGGCGAGACCGCGACGCGCCTGGAAGAGCAAGCTAAATCCGAGGGGATGCTGACAATGCTTGAAGACGGAATTTATAAAGCGGCGCGGGGTATTACCAGCTTAGAGGAAGTGTTTCGGGTGGTGAGTGAGTAAGTATGAAATTTTATTATCGAGCGCGGGATAAAGAGGGAAAAGAGGTGGCCGGCGAACGGGAAGCGCCAGACCGTTTTGCCCTGGCGCGGGAGATGCGGGCCGAGGGTTTGATACCGCTTTCGGCCAAGCCAGAAAATCCAACTCTCAACCGTGCTCGACTCAAGCGCTGGCTCGCTTTCGGCCGCGTGAAGACTAAAGACAAGATTGTTTTTGCCAGCAATTTAAGCGCCATGGTCGCGGCTGGTCTGTCGCTCGCGCGGGCGCTCGCCGTGATGGAGCGGCAGGCCGGTTCCAAACGCTTCCGCCAAGTCATCGCCGAACTCGCGGCTAAGATTCGCGCCGGCGCCGGTCTGAGTCCAGCGCTCGCCGCCTTCCCCGATGTTTTTCCGCCGGTGTTCGTGGCCATGGTCGCGGCCGGCGAGGAATCCGGAAAATTGCCGCAGTCACTCGATATCGTGGCCGAGCAAATGATGAAAAATTATGATCTGCGACGCCAGGTCCGCGGGGCAATGATCTATCCGGTAATCATTGTGATCGTCATCATTCTGATCGGCATCCTGATGATGATTTTCCTCGTGCCCAATCTGACTGCGATTTTTGAAGAATTGCATGCGGCCCTGCCGCTTTCTACCAGATTGGTGATTGCGCTCAGTAATTTTCTGTCCCAGCACACCCTGATTTTTCTCATTAGTCTCTTAACCCTTGTCTTATTAATCATTGCTTATTTTCGGACGAGCCACGGCCAGCGGAGCGCCTCTTGGCTGGTTCTCCATCTGCCGCTCATCGCGCCGCTCGCCAAAGAGGTGAATAGCGCCGCCACCATGCGGACCCTGTCCTCGCTCATTTCCTCCGGCGTCGGCATGGTCGAGGCCCTGACCATTACCCGTCGAGTGGTGCAGAACCATTACTACCAGCTGGTGATTGACGCCGCCGGCGCCAAAGTGGAGAAAGGTCAAACCCTTTCCTCGGTCTTTAAAGATCACGAGCGGCTCTATCCGGTACTGGTCGGCGAAATGACCGAGGTCGGAGAAGAAACCGGAAAGTTGGCGGATATGCTCCTCCGCGGCGCCGTTTTTTACGAGGCAGAAGTGAACCAGGCGACGAAAAACCTTTCCACGGTGATCGAGCCGGTGTTAATGATCATTATCGGTTTGGCGGTCGGCTTTTTCGCCGTTTCAATGATCGGCCCGATTTATTCCTTGAGCGAAAATTTATGAAGCGTGGTTTTACCCTGCTGGAATTCTTGATCGTGGTCGGAATCATCGCCCTTCTGACTTCCCTGGTCCTCTGGCCCTTCGCCAACTTCCGCGACGAGAAGTTATTGGACGGCGCGGCGGAAGACATCTTAACGTTTCTTAACGAAGCGCGGACGCGGACGCTGTCTTCCGACGGCGCAACCGCCTATGGCGTTTATTTCGAAAGTGCTAAAATGACCTTGGTGCCGGATAATAAAGAGGTCGTCTGGCCTAATCGTTTAACGATTTCTGAAATTGCCTTGACCGGCGGCGGCGCAACGTTGATGTTTAAACGGTTGACCGGCGCGACGGCCGAGAGCGGCACCGTCACCGTTAGTTTGGTGTCGGATAACAGCCGCCAACGGGTGATCGCGGTCAGCGCCGCCGGTAGCATCGGCCTACAATGAAAAAGCTAAAAGCTAAAAGCTATAACCTAAAAGCTAAATTGGGTTTTACCCCGTTAGAAGCAGACCGTCCTAGGTCCTCCGGACCGCGTTTCGCGCGGGCGCGGCTTCTAACGGGGTTTACCCTGCTGGAAATTTTAATCGGCGCGAGCATTATCACCGCCTCGTTCCTCGGCGTCTTGACTGTGTTTGATCGTTTGACTAAGTCCAGCCGTCAGATGGTGGAATTAACCCAAGCTAGTTTCTTGCTCGAAGAAGGTCTCGAGGCCGCGCGGCTCTGGCGGGATAATGGCTGGTCAAATCTCGGCGACTGGCCGTCAGGGACTGAATATTTCTTAACTTGGAGCGCCGGTAAATGGGCCACTAGCACGGTCAACACATATCTCAACGGCCGGTTTGAGCGGCGAGTGAAAATGTTGAATGTCAATCGCGACAATACGAGCAAAGATATTATTTTAAACGGCGGGACGGATGATCCGAATACTAAACTCGTCACGGTAAGTGTCGCCTGGTGGTCAAACGGCGCGACCACCACGAAAACATTATCCGCCTATCTCACCAATCTTTTTAACTGATATGAAGAAAGGGTACACCCCGTTAGAAGCCAGACATCAGAGATGTCTGCCAACTCGCCAAAGGCGAGTTGGGCTTCTAACGGGGTACACTTTAGTTGAAGCGATAATTTATGTGGCGATTCTCGCGGTTTTGGCGGTTACTTTTATCACTCTGCTTTTCACTATGGTTCAGGCTTATACCGAATTCCGGTTGGCGCGCGATCTGACGAGTTCGGCGGCGCTCGCGTTGGAACGGCTGACCCGCGAGATCCGACAGGCGACAAGTGTTGATCTCGGCCTAAGCGCTTTTGGCCCGTCGCCGGGCCGTCTGGTTTTGAAGACAACTGACGAGACCGGCGCGCCGACGACGATTGATTTTTATTTCTCGGCCGGGACGCTGATGGTTAAAGAGGGTAGCGCCGCGGCCGCGGCGCTGACGGCAGCGCGAGTCACCGTTGACAATTTGGTTTTTCGGCAAATCAACACCGTCGAATCAGCGGCGATTAAAGCTGAATTGACTTTGAGCGCGAGCCGCGGCACCCTCACGCGGACCGAGAAATTTTATTCCACCGCCGGCCTCCGCGGCAGCTATTGATTATGTCTTTCTCTAAAAGCTATAACCTAAAAGCTAAAGGCTCCTCTTCGGGTCAAGCGGTTATCGGTTCGGTCATTTTTCTTGTGCTTCTGTCAGTCGTCATCATCGCCGGCTTTGCTACGCCGTTGGCGCGTCAATTAAAGTCAGCGCGCGCGTCATTCGTTTCGCGTCAGAGTTACTTTGCCGCCGAGTCCGGCATTGAAGACGCGGCCTATCGGTTAAAGAATAAACTGACTTACTCGTCCCCCTACATTTTAACGGTGGCGACGGCCGAAGCGACAGTCGGCATAACCGAGATCGTCAATGATCGTCAGATTGAGGCCGCTGGTAATGACGATAATCATCAGCGAAAAGTTTCCGTCCGTTTTAATCTGTCCGAGGTTGGCGTTGATCTTCTCTATGGCGTTCAAGTCAGTGATGGCGGTTTAGAAATGAAAAACGGCGCGACGGTTGAAGGCAATGTTTACTCGAACGGCAGTATCTTGGGCAGTGACAGCGGCTCCGGCGGCCCGAAGATTACCGGCGATGTCATTGTCGCCGGCGGCATCAACGAGAATCCGAGTTTCGAATGGGCTAATCACGACAGCGATCAATTTTTTGCCACGGTTTCCGGCAATCGTGATGTGGCCCAATCATTTACCGCGAACGCCTCCGATAAACTCAATCGAGTATCGGTGTACCTGGCCAAGGTCGGCAATCCGGCGGATTTGACTTTGCAGATTACGGAAGATGACAACGGCAAACCCAAAAACTCGGCTCTGGCCTCGGCCGCTCTGCCGGCCTCCGGCGTCGGCGCCAACGGGTCTTGGATCAATGTTTCTTTTGCCTCACCGCCTAATCTCACGAATGGCGCGAAATACTGGATTGTTTTGGATGCTGACGCCGATTCGTCTTCCAATCACTGGAATTGGCGCAAGGATAATACTGACGGCTACGTTGGAAACACCGGTCGTTATACCAGCAAATGGAATACCGGCGGCGCGTCCTGGACCAATGCCGGCGGCGATTTGGCTTTTCGCGTCTGGCTCGGCGGAGTGAGCACTAAGATTGAAGGAGTACGCATTGGCAATGTGAACGACACCGACGGCGACGGCTACGCCAATGTGTTTAACGATGTCAAAATCCGCGGCCTTGATTGCCCCAATGAATATTGCCATATCGATAATCCGGCCCGGGCGGAATTGCCGATTTCCGACGGCCTGATCCAGGATTGGCGCGACGCGGCTTTCGCCGGCGGCGTTTGCGCCGAACCCACTTGCGACTCAAGCGGCAATTTAACTTTGGGAACTAACGATACTCTGACCCTCGGCCCGATTAAGATCCCCGGCAATCTAATTATGAACAGCGGGGCCAAGTTAACCTTAAACGGCACGATTTGGGTCGGCGGCGTGATGAATTTGTCTTGCGGCAATAACGGTTTGATTAATTTGGCGCCGGGGTATGGTGCGGCTTCCGGCGTGCTCTTGGGTGATGATTCCGTCACGATCAGCAATAATTGCAAGTTTGACGGTTCCGGCGCCGCGGGCAGTTACATTATTCTTTTGTCGGCCAAGAACGCGCCGGCCGACGAAGTGATGAATATTGATAATAATTCCGCCGGCGTGATCTATTACGCTGGCAAGGGCCGGATCAAATTTTCCAATAACGCTACGGCCAAAGAAGCCACGGCTTACGGGATTATTTTGGACAATAATGCCGTCATCACTTATGAGGAAGGGATCGGCAGTGCGCTCTTTTCTTCCGGACCGGGCGGGGGGTTTGAAATTACCAGCTGGCGGGAGGTCGAATAAAATTCAAGGTTGAAAGTGAAAAGCGTAAAATGAAAAAGAAGATAATCGTTGCCAATTGTCCCGAAAAATTCAAAATCTTTGATTTTGTAAATTTTTTGAGGATCCCGTTATGTTCGAGCATCTTTTACAATATGGTTCTTAAAGTTTGGCGTGATTTTGAATTACACGGGATCCTCGAAAATGTAATCTCGCTTCGCTCGAACATTTTCGGGAGAAAATGAATCTATGAAACGAATAATAATAGCAAATTGGAAAATGGCGCCTGAAACTCCCAGAGAGGCGCGGCGATTGTTCGGCAAGGTCAAACGGGCGGCCGGTCGTCTGCGCCGAACCGCTGTCGTCATTTGCCCGCCGGCGGTATTCTTACCTTTGTTCAAACCCGGACCGAACCTCGCCCTCGGCGGACAAGACATTTTTGAGGCCGCGCGCGGGGCTTACACTGGTTCAATCTCGGCCGCGCAAATCAAGTATGCCGGCGCCGAGTATACGATCATCGGCCACTCGGAACGGCGGGCGCGGGGTGAGACTGACGAGCTGATCAACCGGAAGATAAAATTAGCCGGAAAAATTGGACTTAGGACAATCTTAGCCGTCGGCGAGACGGAGCGCGACGAGCGCGGCGATTATCTCCGAACGCTCCGCGAGATGCTTGAGCGCGATCTCGATCGCGTCAGCCGCGCCGCCGTCGAGGCTCTGATTATCGTTTATGAACCGGCTTGGGCGATCGGCGGTGCGGCTGACGCCGCCGACACGCCGGAAAATTTTCTGGAGCACTCGCTGTTTATCCGGAAAGTTCTGGCTGCCCGTTTCGGCCAGAATTCGGCGATGCTCGTGCCGATTCTCTACGGCGGCTCAGTGACGCCCGAGAATGCGGCTGACTTCCTCGGCCGCGGCGAGGCCGCCGGTCTCCTCGTCGGCCACGAGTCGCTCTCGGCTGACCGCTTCAGCACCATTTTACGCTTGGCCGATCGATCGTTGACTTATGGCTCCGGACAAAAATGAGTTGCCGCTCATCAGTCAGGCGCCGGCGGCGGCTTTAGCCGGCCGGACCGTGCTTTTGCGTCTTGATCTCAATGTGCCGATTGAAAACGAAACCGTCATTGATGATTTTCGGATCAGGAAAGTTATGCCGACGATTGATTGCTTGCGCGCCGCCGGAGCAAAAATTTTATTGTTGAGTCACCGCGGTCAAGATGGTCAACTAAGTCTTGAGCCGGTAGCCAAACATCTGGATCGTTTTTTTGCCGTCGGATTTTGCCGAACCCTTGAGACAGCCGCCCGGTCGCTCGAGCCGGCGGCGCCGGCCGCGGTGTTTTTACTCGAGAATCTCCGACGCGACCCGGGCGAAGCCGCCAACGATCCGGAGTTTGTGACTCGGTTGGCGCGTCTGGGCGAGCTCTACGTCAATGAGGCGTTCGCTTCGTCCCACCGCGAGCACGCGTCGATCATCGGCCTGCCGCGATGCCTGCCGGCTTATGCCGGTTTTAACTTTGCGGCTGAGCTTAAAAATCTAAGCCGCGCGTTCACTCCCCGTCACCCGTTCACGGTGATTTTAGGCGGCGCCAAGTTTGAAACGAAATTGCCGGTGGTGCGAAAGTTTATTGATCTGGCCGATCAAATTTTTATCTACGGCGCTCTCGCTCACGCTTTTTTCAAAGAACTGGGTTATGAACTTGGCCAATCATTAGTTGATCGCGAGACGGTTCTGGCGCGACCGTTTTTGAATCACCCCAAAATTGTTTTGCCGGTGGATGTGCGAGTCAAAAACGGTGATCGGGTTTTCATCAAGACGCCGGACCAGCTGACGGCCACGGACAATATTCTGGATGTCGGTTTGCTCTCGTTGGAAAAGCTCCTGCCGGCGATCGGCGGAGCTCGTTTCATTCTTTGGAATGGACCGTTGGGAAATTTCGAGCGCGGTTTCCACGGCGCCACCGAAGCCGCGGCCAAACTGATCGCCGGCAGCAATGCAACCACTATTGTCGGCGGCGGCGACACTATCGCCGCTATCCGTTCGCTTGATCTCTTGAACCAACTCGATTTCGTTTCCACTGCCGGCGGCGCCATGCTCGACTTTTTGGCTTACGGCACCCTGCCCGGCATCGAGGCCCTAAAACACCGTTGGCTTTAACGGTAAGTCTACTGCCGCGCTTCGATAATTTTCTCCGCCACATTGGCGGGAATAATTTCGTATTTATCAAATTCCATAGTAAAGGTGCCGCGACCCTCGGTCATGGAACGGAGGACCGTCGAGTATCCGAACATCTCGGACAGGGGCACCCGAGCGCGCACGGCCTTGGCGAGCCCGCGGTCTTCAAGGCTCTCAATCTGACCGCGCTTACCAGATAAACTACCGGTGATTTCGCCCATAAATTTCTCCGGCACAATCACCTCAATCTTCATCATCGGCTCCAAGAGCACGGGCTTGGCGCGGCGCGCCGCATCCTGCAGAGCCATTGACGCCGCGATCTTAAACGCCATTTCTGACGAATCCACTTCGTGGTACGAACCATCGTAGAGTTCGCAGGAAATGTCTACCAACGGAAAACCGGCGACCACGCCCCGTTCCATCCCCTCGCGCACCCCCTTTTCGATGGCCGGCACATATTCTTGCGGCACGACCCCACCCTTGATACCGTTGACAAATTCAAAATGATTCTCGCGCGAGACATTTTTTTTCACCTTGGCGCCGGCGACGATCGGTTCAAGCGGTTTGACGCGGAGACGGACATGGCCGTACTGGCCGCGGCCGCCGGACTGCTTGATGTATTTGCCTTCGGCCTCGGCCAACGCGGTGATCGTTTCTTTGTAAGCCACCTGCGGTCGGCCGACATTGGCCGCGACAGAGAACTCCCGTTTCATCCGATCAACAATAATTTCCAAATGGAGCTCGCCCATGCCCGAAATGATCGTCTCGCCGGTTTCCTGATCGCCCTTGACGCGGAAAGTCGGGTCTTCGATCGAGAGCTTTTTCAGCGCCAAGCCCATCTTTTCCTGATCAGCTTTGGTTTTCGGCTCGATCCGGAGCGAGATGACCGGTTCAGGCGCCTCGATACCCTCCAGCAAAACCGGGAAATCTAAAGCGCATAAAGTATCGCCAGTCTGCGTATCTTTCAACCCCACGGTGGCGGCAATATTGCCGGCGCTAATGTCTTTGATCTCGCGCCGCTCATTGGCATGCATCTGGACCAAACGGCTAATCCGCTCCTGATTGCCGGTCCGAGTGTTCAACACATACGATCCGGCGGTCACGATCCCCGAGTAGACGCGGAAGTAAGTTAGGGAACCAACGAAGGGATCACTCGCGGTTTTGAAAGCGAGCGCCGTTAAGGGGGCGTCGGCGCGAGCTTCGATTTTAATCAGCTCACCGGTGGCCTGATCCACGGCTTGACCCGGCGGGATATCCAGAGGTGACGGCAGATAGTAAGCCACGGCGTCAAGCACCAACTGAATGCCCTTATTCTTCAACGCCGAGCCGGCGAGCACCGGGAAAATTTTATTGGCAATCGTGCCGCGGCGAACGAGCTCACGCAGACGAGTCAGGCTAATTTCTTTGCCTTCAAGATAATCGTGGGTGGCGGCGTCATCGAGCTCAACGATTTTCTCGATCGTAACCGCCCGTTCGGCGAGGGCGGCGGCGCGCAGAGCTTCAGGAATTTCCGAACGCACAACCCTTTCTCCGTTCTCGCCCTCAAAGGTGAGATACTCCAGAGTCAAGAGATCGACCAAACCGCGGAAATGCTCCTCGTGACCGTCCGGCATCTGGAGCTTCACTGCCTTGGGTGACAACCGTTCCAGGATTGATTTATAGGAACGTTCAAATGAGGCCCCCAGCCGATCAAGTTTGTTAATAAAACAAATCCGCGGCACGTGGTAATCATCGGCGTAGCGCCAGTTGGTCTCGGATTGCGGCTCGACGCCGGCCACGCCGTCGAACACCACCACCGCGCCGTCGAGCACCCGTAAGGAACGTTTAACCTCAATGGTAAAGTCAATGTGGCCGGGGGTGTCGATGATATTCAATTTTACTTTCGACGGCAAGGTTAAACCTTCCTTGGAAGGTTTAACCTTGCCGTCAGCCACATCCGTGGGCGTCCAGTAAGCGGTCGTGGCCGCGGCGGTAATGGTGATGCCGCGTTCCCGTTCCTGCTCCATCCAATCCATCACGGTATCGCCTTCGTGGACCTCGCCGATCTTATGGCTCAAACCGGTATAGAAAAGCACCCGTTCAGAAGTCGTGGTTTTACCGGCGTCAATGTGGGCAATGATGCCGACATTTCTAACCTGGTCCAGAGCATCGTGGCGCTGTTCCATAAGGCTGAATTAGCGAACTGGCGGCGGGCGCGATCCGGCCGCGGATCGCGCAAAATGGGCAAACGCCCGATTGGCCTCAGCCATCTTGTGGACAGTTTCCCTTTTTTTAATCGCCTCGCCCTGGCCCTGGCTGGCGGCGACAAGTTCGTCGGCGAGCCGCGCGGCCATCGGCCGACCGGTTTTTCCTCGCGCCGCCTCCAGAATCCAACGCATCGCTAGAGTCAAACGCCGACGCGGACTGACCTCATGAGGAATTTGATAGTTGGCGCCGCCCACCCGACGCGACTTGAGCTCAGTGTGCGGACCAACATTTTTCAGCGCGGTCTCGAAAACTTCGAGCGGCTCGCTTTTCGTCTTCTCCTTAATCGCGACAAAAGAATCGTAAACCGCCCGGCGGGCGACCGACTTTTTGCCTCGCCGCATCACGTAATTGATAAACTTGGCGACCTTGGGTGAGTGATAAACGAGATCGGGCTGAACCTGGCGGTTGATTTTAATTTTTCGTCTCATCGCTTATTAGCTTTTGGCTTCTTCGCCCCGTACAAGCTCCGGCCCTGACGGCGATTATCCACCCCGGCCGCGTCGAACTTGCCGCGGATGATGTGGTAACGGACCCCGGGCAAATCCTTGACTCGGCCGCCGCGAATCATTACCACTGAATGTTCCTGAAGATTGTGACCGATGCCGGGAATGTAGGCTGTCACTTCCATCCCGTTGGTCAGACGGACGCGGGCGATTTTGCGGATTGCCGAGTTCGGCTTTTTCGGCGTCGTGGTCTTAACTTGCACGCACACCCCCCGTTTGAAAGGCGAGGGGTAGAAAAATGGACGGTTCTTCAAGTTGCTGAAGCCGTGCGCCAAAGCCACCGAGCGCGACTTCCGCCGCGACTGAATTCGTCCGCGCCTGATCAATTGATTAACCGTGGGCATGAATTTAACCAATAAAGAATTACACTCTAATATGTTGGCTACAAAAATGCAAGAAATTAAAGAGTTAGACCAGTGGCCAGATGAAAAATAAAGAAAACGACTGGCAAAATAAGGCGCCAGAGAAAAAACAAGATGATGAGCAACAAAATCATCTGGTAGCGATTAAACCATTCTTCAAGCCAATGATAGCGGTAAGGCAGAAGGGAGAAAAGAATTTTTGAGCCGTCCAAGGGCGGCACCGGAACAAGATTGAAAACGGCCAGGATCAAATTGAGTAAAACCACCAGGGCCGAGAGCCCCAGAAAGGTCGATGGCAAACCGAGGCCGGCGGCAAATCTGATCAAACCGCTAAACACCGCCGCGATGAGCAGATTGGAAAGCGGTCCGGCCGAGGCAACATAAGCCCCGCCGTAGCGGGAACGAAGATTATACGGATTGTAGGGCACGGGTTTGGCCCAGCCAAAGATGAAACCGCCGGCCGAGTAAGTCAGCAACGGTACGAGCACCGAGCCGATCGGATCCAAATGTTTGATTGGATTCAAAGTCAGCCGGCCGGCGAGTTTGGCCGTGGGATCGCCGAGGTAATAAGCGGCATAGCCGTGCGACAGCTCGTGGATGACCACCGACAATAATAAAATCAGGATGGGAAAAATTATTTCCATGGCGTTAAATTGTCACCTATGATAACACATTGAGTAATTGCTGTCTTAATTTGAAAGTATTGGCATGAGAGCATAAACCAAAATACGAAGACAGATTGTCTTGATTAATTTCACCTTTTTGCAAGCGCTGCCAAATTCGCCGCTCGGTCCTTGTTCGCAAGACGCGATAATGCGGTAAAACCACATAACCCAACCAATCAATACCCTGCCTGATTTTACGGACAATGATTTTTTCAGGATGTAATACTAATCGCAATTTGTTTTGTAAAAACTCGTCAGAGACAAGCAAGCAGTTTCTTTCCCGCCGGATGGCGGATTGGCAAATCGTTATCCTACCCACGGCTGGACCGATTTATCAACCAAGTTTGATTGTAGAAAAAAGACCCCCAATCAGCAAGCTGATTGGGGGTCAGGGTTCAAGTTTCGAGTTTCAAGCGTTAACTGCGGAGCGGGCGCGCCAGCCGGCGCACCGGCTCTGCGGGCTGTGCCAGTGCACGTAGACTTGACGGTAATCGCGGTGCCAGCGCACGCCCGGCACCTTGCCGTCCGAGTGACGAGAGCCGACGCAGAGAGTAGTATTGTCTCGGTCCAAGTGTCGGGCGTCAAGATCATCACCCTTGTCCTCGGTGACGATGAAGTAGGCCAGGCCGAGGAGCAAACGCTCGGTGAGTGTATTGCTCTGGATACCGCGGGCCTTGATGTCGTCGGCCGAGAAGTTTTTGAACTCCTCATCGGCTTCGACATTGGCCCGAAAGCGGACGCGGTAGGCGCCGCTCTTGCCTGGATCGCGTTCATCGCGGCCGTTGGTGGCAGCGTCCAGGTCGACACCCAAAGTTTCCACCGCGATGCCGAGCTTTCTCATCGCCTTGACCACCCGTTCGGGCGTGACGCCTTTCTGAACATAGACATCCCAGAAGCCAGGGGCCGGTTCCACCCAGAGCGACTCGTCAAGGGCACAGCCGAGCGCCTGGTAGACTTTCTGCCAGACAGTGAGGGTGAGAATCACCGTCACCACGCTTGGATCAAAAGGATTTTCCCGTTTGAGGAATCGCGCCAACTCCTCCCGGTTCAATGAACCGTGCTGCAACTTATGGCAAAGATCTGCCAGCATGCCAAGGACCGTCCCCGACACGCTACCGACCGTACTGTTTTCCATGGTCAGTTTCCTTTCAGTTAAAGACCGGATTGCTCAAAATCGCCCGGCGCTCGCCAGAACCAGATTTTAAGCCCTACCTTGAGGTTAGCACAAACACCATAAGAAGTCAAGTGCAATCGGCAAGAACTTTATGATAAGATTGACCAACAAAATGAAAACTTGTTACTCATGCGGCAAAACTAGTTTGGTCGGCGGCGGTTACTCGAATCGCGTTCGGGCGACTAAATTCAATCCGACCGGCAAAGTCCGGCATCAACCCAACCTCCAGTGGGCCAGATTGCCAAACTTGGGGCGAATCAGAATCTGCACCCGTTGCCTCAAAACCGGCAAATATCTTAACGCGCGATAAAAAACAGCCCTACGAAATTGGCTCGCAGGGCTGGCGCGGCTTCTAGAAAACAAGCTTCAACAGCTCGGCCGGCTCACGGAAGCAAACCGCGGCGCCGGCGCGGGTGAGCACTGGGACCATAAAGGGATAGTCGGCGACAAAACCGAGGGAGATGACGCCGGCGGCGCGCCCATCGCGCATATCGGATTGGAGGTCACCAACGAAAAAAGTTCGCTGCGGAGCGCAGTTGAATTGCGCGCAACAATCCTTGATGGACGCCGTCTTGCCCGCTGGGTCAGCATAGACAGCGTCGAAAAGTCCGCGCAAACCAAATCGCGCCAGTTTCTGCTCGACGCGCTCGGGATTGCCAGCGCTGACAATCGCCGTCCTCACCCCCCGCGATCTTAATGTCTCAATTGTCTGCGGCATACCCGAATACGGTTCGACGATCGCTTCGTAAAGAGGGATGATTTGGAGAAACCGACGAGCCAGCTCCTCAAACGATGCCATGACGCCGTAATTACGGTAATAGTGATGACCGGGCATCGAAAAAGAGCTTAGAAACGAGCGGAAATCCGGCAAACGGGCAAACGGTACGCCAGCCTCTTCCAGCAAATCTCGCGTGGCCATCCAGATCGACCAAATACTGTCTATCACCACCCCGTCAAGATCAAAAAGTACGGCGGCGCCATTATTTTTAGCCATTACTCCCTCCTCCGCCCAAGGCGGACCAAAAGTTTTTGGTTTCTACGCCAAAGATCTAGTTCTGTCCTTACTTTAGCACAGAAAGCGTCTCGCCGTTAGTTTGGAAAATAATCGTGCCTGATTCATCGGTCCGCAGGATCTGCGCCTTGATTTGTCCGAGTGCGGCTAACACCGGCTGATGGGGATGGCCGTAACGGTTTTTTTGACCGGCGGAAATAATCGCATAAGTCGGTTTAACAGCGGCGAGAAAAATCGAATCGCTGGAAGTTTTAGAACCATGATGGCCGGCTTTAAGAACATCGGATTGTAAATTTCGACCATCAAGCGCCAATAAATATTTTTCAATTTTGATCGGTGAATCACCGGTAAGTAAGAATTCGCTCTCGCCGTAAGTCAATCGCGCCACAATTGAAGCGGTGTTAGTTTCCCAACTAGTTGTGTCTCGATCGGGAAATAGTATTTCTAAAACCGCGCCGTGACCCAAAACGATTTTCATTCCCCGGCGAGCGAGGATGGTCGGACTCTTCTCGTCAAACACCGCTGTGCGGAAAGCTTGATAGATGGCGGTGTCAGATGTCGCGCCCGACTCCATCACCGCCCCAACCGCGAAACGCTCCAGCACTTCCGGGAAACCGCCGATGTGATCAGCGTCCGGATGAGTGGCGATAATCAGATCAATGGAACGATCATAAAACAGCATCACTTGGCCGAGCGCGCGAAGGACCGGCCGGCCCGAGCCGGCGTCAATCAACACCTGGTTGCCGGTCGGCGACTCAATATAGATGGCGTCGCCCTGGCCGACATCGAGAAAGGCAACTGTAAGAATACCCCGCCCGTCCCTAACGATCGCCGGCCAAACAAGGACATTGGCCAGAAGCAACAGACCGGCCGCGACCGCCGGCCATTCCTTAACCCAAAATTTCATTGACTCAATTGTGATGATTTAATAGTCTTTAACGCCTCCCCCGCATAATAACGCACTGATTCAACAAGAGGCGCATCGGCCAGTTCGGCCGCGGTGAACCAACGCAGTTGTTTATGTTCTTGCGGCTCCAAAATCGCTTGATCGGATTTAGCCCGCGCTAAGTAAACCAAAACAATATGACGGTGGGTTGATGAAATTTGATGAACATTCACAAAAGTTGGCTGGAAAAGAGATTTAGTGGCATCTTCGCCGCTTTTAGAACTCCAGACCGGTTTCTCGGCAACAATTTCCACCTCCAAGCCGCATTCTTCTTTGATTTCTCGAAGTAGGGCCTCGTCGGTGTCTTCATTCAGTTCAACATGACCTCCAATCGGCACCCACATGTCCAGCTTGCTATGGTGGCATAGCAAAACCTTGTTTTGATACACGATATAGGCCGCGACGGTAAAATCAATCAATTCGTGGATATGGGGCATAATTACCATTCAATGATTAATTGGAGTTTTCTAATCACCTCACATAAAGAGAAATCGTCGGTCCGATCACAGACCTTAACGCGGCGAGCTGCAAGGTCAACCGTCCGGGTAATCTAAAGGAGTTGGAACAAGATAAGATATAAGTATTAAGTCTTAACTC
>CAZLZS010000004.1:0-55788 GCA_964564105.1 uncultured Candidatus Saccharibacteria bacterium | reverse complement strand
GTCAGCTATACCGCGGTGAATACGTTCTCAAGTCTTGTACTCACAATAAAAGCGCACAGCAGGTTGTAAAACTACGCCGTTAGAATCGGCGCCTCCGATCGTCTCGGAGCGTAGCAGAAGGATAATCCCAAGGCCGTGAGGGTTGGGATGGAGGATCTGGAAGCAAACCTCAGCCTAAACATATCCGCCAGTTGGCGGAGTGATGATCGAATCCCGGATGGGCGGTGAGCGGGATGAAGATTATGATAAAATCACGTTTAGGATGCGGAGAATAGCTTTATAACTAACCTGTGGAGATCTGACGCTGTTATCAAACCAAATGTTTGGTATAATGAAACTTACGCAGCGTCAGAAGTCAGCTGAGTCATAGTATTCAGGGTATGTTTTTGAAGAAAAAAGCCGGGATTATTTCCCCGGCTGGTGGTCTAGTGTTTGGCAGAAAGCAATATGACCAAGATACAAAGCAGTAGACAAATAATACTGATAATCCTTGATCGTATAGACACAGAACACCTCCTTTCTTCCCTACATGATAAAAGTGTAGGATGTTATTGTCAAGTATGGTTTTGACTTCAAAAATATAAACCGAAAAAGGACTCACTCAATGCATAATGCTTACAAAAGATTACATCGTTGGTCTTGTCGATGGCGAAGGCAGTTTTACGGTTTATGTTCGTGACGAACGTATGCCAAAAACAGTCAAACGCCGGGTAAAAGCGGAACCCCGTTTTTACTTAAAGCTAGTTGAAAGAGATAGAGAAATTCTCGAGCAGTTGAAATCATATTTTGGTTGCGGAAATGTCTACTTTCAAAAAGACAATCGGCAGAATCACCAACATTGTTATCGTTTCGAAGTGACCAATCGTGATCATTTGCGAAAAATTATAGTTCCGTTCTTTGAAGATAATCCTCTACGATTTCCTTCTAAGCGACGAGATTTTGAAATTTTTTGCCAGATGCTAACATTGATCGAGCAAGGTACGCATTGTACCAAACCTGGTCTGGCTCACTTAGTAAAGCTGAAAAGGCAAATGCACTAGAGCTCGCGTAGTGCGGGAAATCCGCTCGCTACGTGGGAACATCAATTCGAAGTTTCTCGAAAATAATCGCCCGTCAAGCCAAGGGAGCTGGGAATGCCCGAAGGTCCCGCCTCGGCGGGGACGACGGTAAGCTCAGTAACAAGGGTTAAGTCGTAACAAGGCACGGGTAGCGGAAGCTGCTCGTGGATTTATTCCAATTTCTCTAAATTGGTCGGTGAAGATAGGTGATGGATTTATCACCTGAGCAATAATCCAGAGCGGCCGTCTCTTAAACCGGTCGGGAACAGAACAAAAGAGAAAGTGTTATTTTGGTCTTTTTACGGAGAAACTGAATGAATAAAGGATTGTTCGCGTTGTTGGAAGTTTTGGTGACTGTGGAATCTGGTGGTAATGATTGGGTCATTGGCGATCGGCATTTAACCGCCAAGGCCTATGGGCTGTTGCAGGTCCGCCAGCCGGTGTGCGATGATTATAATCGCGCCCACGGCACGAATCATCAGGCACGCGATCTTCCGGGCAACCGAAAGTTATCCAAGAAGATTTGTAAGTGGTACCTTATGACTTATGGTTCGAAAAAGCGTCTTGGTCGTGAACCGACCGCCGAAGATTTAGCCCGGATTTGGAATGGCGGGCCGCGGGGCTGGCAGTCTCGTTCAACAGTGAGGTATTGGCAGAGGGTCAAAGCCAGATTAAAACCGGAAAGGTCAAAACGATAAGATAATTTCTTCCAGATTCAAGAAAGAAGATAGTTAACGAGCTCGACATTCGTGTCGGGCTCTTTTATTATTGTAGACACGTCATTTTCGCGCGTGTAGTTCAGTGGTAGAACGCTGTCCTGATAAGACAGAGGTCGTAAGTTCGATTCTTGCCACGCGCATTAAACTAACCCAAAATTTCGGGTCGGCTAAACGATTATGTTAAGATTAACCCGTGAATTATCAACCGATCATTGGTTTAGAAATCCATGCTCAACTGAAGACGTTAACCAAGATGTTTTGTCGGTCGGCCAATGACCCGGACCAAGGCCGGCCGAATGTCAATATTTGCCCAATCTGTCTCGGTCATCCCGGCACTCTGCCGACAATCAACAAAAAGGCTGTGGAACATGTTTTGCGTTTAGGGCTTGCCGTCGGCGGCGAGATCGCTGCTTGGACTGAGTTTGACCGAAAAAATTATTTTTATCCGGATCTGCCCAAGGGTTACCAAATCAGTCAGTATAAACTGCCGTTGGTCAGCGGCGGCGAGTTGGCCGGAGTGGCGCTGACTCGCGTGCATCTTGAAGAAGATACGGCCCGATTGATTCATGATGACAAAAACGATTGGGCTTTAGTTGATTTTAACCGCGCCGGCGTGCCGCTTATGGAATTGGTCACTGAGCCGGTGATCAGGAGCGCTAAAGAAGCGGGCGACTTTGCTCGTGAACTCCAACTCCTTCTGCGTTATCTCGATGTCTCTGAAGCGAATATGGAGAAGGGCGAGATGCGGGTGGAGGCAAACATTTCAATTTCAAGGTTCGACCTTAAAAATCAGGGCCTCAAGGTTGAACCTTTAGGAACTAAAGTTGAAGTTAAGAATCTCAATTCTTTTCGCGCCGTCGAGCGGGCGATCGCCCATGAAGTTAATCGTCAGAGGGCATTGTTAGATCGCGGCGAAGAAGTGGTGCAAGAGACGCGTGGTTGGAATGAGGAAAAAGGGGTGACTTTCAGCCAACGGGAAAAAGAGTCGGCCCATGATTATCGCTATTTTCCCGAGCCGGATTTGCCACCTCTGTGCCTTGAAAAGATTTCGGAATGGCAAAACTTGACACGGACGATTCCGGAATTGCCCTGGCAGAAACGCGCGCGGTACGAACGAGAATTTGGTTTAAAGAAAGAAGCAATTGAAATTATTGTGGCTGATCGCCGGTTCCACACTTTTTTTGATCAAGCAGTTAAACAATTGATCGAGCCAGAACTCGTCGGTTTAGCCGCTAATTATTTATCGTCTGATTTGGCTAGTCTCGATGGTGTTTGGCCACCACCCGATCATTTCGCTGAATTAATCCAGATGGTCGGCGCGAACGAGATTTCTTCGCGCGCGGCGAAAGATATTTTGGCCGCGGGGTTGAAAACTAGTCCCCGGAGAGTGGCGATCGAGCAGGATCTGATTCAGCAAAGCGACGAAACGGTTTTGCTCGACCTGATTAATCAAGTGGTCAGCAAAAATCCTAAAGTCGTGGCGGATTATCAAAATGGGAAAAAGGCCTCGCTCCAATTTTTGGTTGGCCAGGGGATGAAGTTAAGTCGAGGGTCGGCCAACCCGCAGGTCTTGGCGCGTCTGTTTGAAGAGATTCTGGGTTGAGAGGTCTATAGCCGGTTGACGGCCGTCATGAAAGTAATAAAATGGAGAATGGAAACCGTTCTGTTGTACCAGAAAGGAGGTGGTGGCTGATGATCTACACCCTCGTGCCCGAAGTTTTAGTTAACGGACAAATTCGGTAATTTTCGGCGAAACAGGCAGATGTGATCAGATGGATTCGCATTTTACCGACCCGTTAGTTTCAAGCCCAGATGTCGGGCATGAGGTAGCGGTAGGGCCCAAGCGACTTGCTCGCTTGGGCCTTTTTGTCGTCAGCCGGTTGGTGGTATAATAACGCTGATGAAAAAGGTGCGGGTGGCGATCAATGGTTTGGGCCGGATTGGGCGGGCATTTTTTAAGCTGGCCGCCAAACGTCCAGAAATTCAGCTGGCGGCGGTCAATGATTTGGGCGATATAAATAATCTGGCTTATCTGCTGAAATATGACAGTGCCTACGGCCGGTCTGGGTTCGCAATTGAAGTTAAAAACGATAAACTCATTGTTGGGGGTCAGGCGATAATTTTTTTGCAGGAGAAAGAGCCGACTAAATTGCCCTGGCATGATTTGGCGATTGATGTGGTGGTGGAAGCCACCGGTCAATTTGAAAATTATGCCGCGGCCAAGGCGCATATTGACGCCGGCGCGCGCAAGGTGGTGATCTCGGCGCCGGTGAAGGGCGAGCCGGTGCCGGGCATTCCAGGAGCTACAGTCTTAATGGGTATTAACGAAGAGAAACTGGCGACTTGTCAAATTACTTCTAACGCTTCTTGTACCACTAATTCGGCCAGTCCAGTTTTGCAAATTTTGCACGAGACAATCGGAATTGAGAAAGCGATTTTAAACACGGTGCATGGTTACACCGCGACGCAAAAACTGGTGGACGCGCCGGACACCCGCGACTTCCGCCGCGGCCGGGCCGCGGCGGCGAACATCGTGCCGTCCACCACTGGCGCGGCGAGCGCGGTGACCGAGGCGATCACGGCGCTTGAAGGCAAATTTGACGGTATTGCCGTGCGCGTGCCGGTTTTAGCCGGATCCATCGCCGATATTACTTTTCTTGCTCGACGGTCCACCACGGTGGAAGAAATAAACCGGCTATTGAAACAAGCCGCCGTCCGACCGCGTTGGCAGGATATTTTTTCAGTGACCGAAGAACCGCTGGTTTCCTCCGATATTGTCGGCAGTCCCTACGCTTCGATCGTCGATCTCGCCTTGACCAAAGTCGTCGGCGGCAATCTGGTCAAAGTGATGGCTTGGTACGATAACGAGATGGGATACACTCATACCCTTGTTGATCATGTTATCAAGGCGGGTCAGCATTAAGTCGTAAAAATTATACCACAAACACATTTTGTGGATTTCAGAAATCCTCAACACAGTTTGAGAATTGGGATATGGTATAATTGATTTATGGAAGAATTATTTTCCCAAGCGCCGGTTAAGCCAAAATCGCTTGTCAAAATCGGCTGGCGGTGGTCAATTTTAGTATTGGTTCTGGTTTTGTCGGTCTTTCCTTTTCTGTACGGAAAATTGTTGAATTGTATTTGGTACGCCGGCGAGATGGCTGATTATCCCTTGCTTTATTCCCTTGATAATTTTCTCGGCGATGAGATTTCTCCGGAATTTGTCCTTGTTATTGTTTTGCTTGGCCTCGCTTATTCTTTGTTTGTCGGTTTCCGGAAACGTTTCGGCGCAAAAAGGTTTATTTTTTTAGCCGTTGGGTTAATCGGGTTTTTACTCTTGTTTTTAATTTTATTAAATTCAGGTACAGCCAGATTAAAGTCATCCAGAGCCAGTACTCTCGCAAACACCGCAGCTATGCGGGCCGAGGCGGAGTTATATTTCAATCCCGATCGCGGCTATGGCCTATCCGTGGCTGGCAACTGCGCCGCCGCGAGTTCCATTTTCACTTCCTTTAATCCTGGGTTAGGACCTCTTTTGTCCGCGGTTAGAACCAATAGTTCCTCTCAAACTTGTTATGCCACTCCCGATAGTTGGGCTGTGTCAGTGGAATTGCCGCGCGGCCGGCCGGTTGGTTTGTTGTGTCCGGTAACTTCAAATAATTTCTGGTGCGTGGATAGCACCGGCAATTCTTTTGAGATCTCGCGGCACATCACTGGTACTAGTTGCGAAGGATTGAGGGTATTTCAGGCGGGCGAACGATTATCGCCATGAAAATCTTTCTCGGCGCCGATCACGCGGGATTTGATGGTGATGGTAATGAACCCTCGGGGTCGATTAAGACGATTAGAATTCAATTTCCTTGATCGTTTCGTCGCCCGTTTTTGCGCTACTACTCGCAACAAACTCTTCGTACTCCTTCCGGCCGTTGAATTGTTCGAGGACTATTTCGGTTGCCAATAATTTTCCGAATCGGTTCTCGGTAACATAATCTTGTAAACTTGACCAAGGATATTTGCGCTCGCGATTTTTCCAAGAGTTTAGTTCGCGACAGTTTCGATGGAAGTAAGACGAAACGTATAATAACTGGTCATTATCTCGAATGTGGATTATGCGATAGGGACCCTGTAGCAAATGCCCGCTGGTTTCTTGTTTGATATTTGAGTATTTAGTAAAACCATTTTGCGTTCTTTGCATAAAAAAAGGGATGCCGCCATCACTTAATTCTTGAACTAGGAGGTGAAAATGGTTAGGCATTAAAGCAAAAGCTACCAGTTTTATAGTCCTAGCATTATGAATTTCGCTGCTAGTCCGTTCATCAATCAACCCTCGGGGTTGATTAGATAGGAAATTTCTTCGGAAAGACTGTGCCATCGCTGTGGCATTGGTGAAATTTTTAGGGGATTGGAAATGCGTAATTTGAAAAAGGAAACGAATGTAGTCATTATTGTCATAAAAAATTTGCCGTTTGTGCATTCCGCGATTACAAATGTGATAAAATTCTCCTATCGCTGGTTTGATTGTTCGCATATTCCAAAATTATAGATCATGCAACCCTGTTAATCAACCCTCAGGGTTGATTAAGGACTGATTAACGGGCGAGGATTTAGAGGTGGTCGTGTTAGTGTGGTAAACTACTTGATATGAAAATTTTTCTCGGGGCCGATCACGCGGGGTTTGAGTTAAAGGGAAAAATCAAAGTTTTCCTGCGCGAATTGGGACACGAGGTGGCCGACCAGGGCGCGTTCCAATTTGACTCAGCCGATGATTATCCTGATTTTGTGGAACTTGTCGCTAAACAGGCGGCGGCGGATCCGGAAAGCCGCGGGATCATTTTCGGCGGCACGGGTCAGGGCGAGGCCATGAGCGCGAATCGGTTTAAGCGGGTGCGGGCGGCGGTGTTTTACGGCCCGCCTGGGGCGGCCGAGCCGAACATAATTAAATTATCGCGCGAGCATAACAACGCGAACATTTTATCTCTCGGCGCACGGTTCGTGGACGAAGCCGCGGCTAAACGCGCCATCAAGTTATGGCTTGAGACGCCATTTTCCGGTGAGGATAGACACATTCGCCGCATCGCCAAACTCGATTATAAATTGAAATCCGAGCCGCAATTTTAATTATGGCTGGAATTGTCCCAGCGATCATCGGACAGAATTTTTCCGAGATTGAGGAAAAAATCAAGTTGCTTGAACGGTGGACCGACTGGGTGCATCTTGATATTATGGATGGTACTTTTACCGATCAAAAGAGCTGGCGGACACCGGACGATCTCGAGTTGTTTGATGCTAAGATTGATGTCGAGGTTCACTTAATGGTGGAAAAGCCAGAAACTGTCTTGGGAAATTGGATCCATATGGTTGACCAAGTTATCGTTCATGTGGAAGCTACAGAATATTTAGAAAAAACTCTCGATTATTTCACTCTCGGCGCGGCGACTGGTGGTTTAGCCATTAACTTGAATACCCCTATTGCTGTTCTCGAACCGTGGTTGCAAAATGTGAAATTAGTGCAACTGATGGCGATTGCCGAAATTGGCGAACAGGGCCATCCGTTTGATGAACGAGTGCTGGAAAAAATTAAAATTTTGCGGTCTAAACATCCCAATGTTAAAATTCAAATTGACGGCGGAGTAAATTTGGTTAACGCGGAAAAATTGATCGCCGCCGGCGCGGATAACCTAGTCGTCGGTTCAGCGATCTGGCAATCACCCGATCCCATCGCCGCCCTGAAAAAATTTTATGCATTTACACGAAGACAAAATTAAATTTCTGGAAGAAAAAGCTAATCAAATCAGGCAATCAATCATTGAGATGCTGATTGAAGCCGGTTCTGGCCACACGGCCGGGCCCCTCGGCATGGCCGATATTTTTACCGCTCTCTACTTCCATTTATTGAAGCATGACCCGAAGCGGCCGGATTGGCCGGATCGTGATCGCCTGGTGCTTTCCAATGGTCACATTTGCCCGGTGCTTTACGCCACCCTGGCGCATGCGGGTTATCTTCCACTTGAGGAGCTCGAGACACTGCGTCGTTTCGGTTCGCGCCTGCAGGGTCATCCGCACCGCGACTACCTGCCATTTTTGGAAACGAGCTCCGGTCCTTTAGGTTCGGGTCTCGCGCAGGCAGTCGGTATGGCGCTGGCTGAAAAGATTGATCGCGGACGCGCCTCCAGTAAATTTATTTATTGCTTGATGTCTGACGGCGAACTTGATGCCGGTAATTCTTGGGAAGCGGTGCTGCTTGCGGCGCGCGAGGAGTTGCACAATCTCATTGCCATCATTGACCGCAACAACATTCAGATTGACGGTTTTACCGAAGAGATCATGCCGCTTGAGCCATTGGCTGACAAATGGCGTGTGTTTAATTGGCATGTGATTGAGATTGACGGGCATAATTTCGAAGAAATCAACGATGCGGTCGGCGAAGCCAAGTCGGTTTTTGCCAAACCCTCGGTGATTATCGCCCATACGACTCCGGGCAAGGGGGTCGGGGCGTTTGAGCGGAAGTACGAGTGGCACGGCAAGCCGCCGAACAAAGAGGAGGGCGCGGCGGCGATCAACGAACTCCGCACCCTCTGGGGCCGGATTCAAAGCGAGCATGAGTGAGAAAATTTGACAGTTATTACAAGATTGTGCTAATATCAAGGGTAGAAAGGGGGTGTCAAATGTCTAAGAATATTGGGGCAGTTTGGATCTTGATAGTTTTGAGTCCGGTATTCATCGCTTATCAAGCGCTACTCTCTCTTGGGTTTGGCCGGTTGATGTCTTGGATATTTTGAAAGGAGAAAAGAGATGTCTTCCAAACTGATCTTTTTCGCCCTAGTGGGATTGATTGGCCCGGCTTTGGTGTCGTGGTGGGTGATGGAGTGCCTTTTGGCGCTGGCCGTTGATACCCGCCTGGCCTATGTTTTCGGTCGCTGACCGGAAACTTGCCCAGCCCTTTGGAGGTTGGGTTTTTGTTTCTTTTGGCTGGCGTTGTTTTCAGTCTGTGGTAAAATGTAAGGCGAACATGAGTGAAAATAATCAACCAAAATTAGACCACATCCCGGATTCTCCAAGGACTACCCTTGGTGTTCGTGAATTAGACCACATTCCTGATTTACCAAGAGCGACCCCTAACCCTAGAAATTACTCTCGATTTATCCGTGTAGTCATTTGGGTATTAGTCTTATTCTTGATAATTTTTTCAAGCATAAAAATTTATTCCGCGCCGCCGAATTGGCTCAGGGATAATGATTTCATCGGGTTAATAATTTTAAATTTACCCTCCATTATTTTGATGGCGATTTATTTACATGGTCGCAGGGTATTTTCATGGCGGGTACTCTGTAAAATATTATTACACGCTGTAGTTATATCTGGAGTGTTTATGGTAACTAATCTTAATAATTTTGTTATTCCTCTACTTCTGATTCCTTTGTTACATTTTCTTTTGTCTTTTTTCGTCTGGAATCTGCGCGGATTGTCCCTGATTAGTTTTATTGTATTTTTGTCCGTCTTTGGTAATGTTGCTTTGTTTACTATATTTGGATTGATAGCTGGTTTTATTTCACTTCTTCCCTAAATGTTGTTGAAAATTAATGCTTAATTTTACTCAAAAACTTAATCCCAAACTTTTCGATTTGAACATCGAGCAGGTGCCGATACGGAAGGGTTTTGGCGAGGGGCTGGTCTTGGCGGCGGAAAAGGACGAGCGCGTGGTGGGCTTGTGCGCGGATTTGACTGAATCCACCCAAATGCACTTGTTCAAACAAAAATTCCCCAATCGGTTTATTGAAATGGGCGTGGCCGAGCAAAATCTAGCGGCCGTGGCCTCGGGCTTGGCGGCGATGGGGAAAATACCCTTTCTGACTTCCTATGCGATGTTTTCTCCGGGCCGGAACTGGGAGCAAATTCGGACGACCATTTGTTACAATGATCGAGATGTGAAAATTGTTGGTTCGCACGCCGGCGTCTCGGTCGGCCCGGACGGCGGCACCCATCAGGCAATTGAAGATATTGCCATTACGCGTGTGGTGCCACGACTGACCGTGGTGGTGCCGGCGGACGCGGTTGAGGCCAAGAAAGCGACCGTTGCCATTGCCAAGCGCCGCGGGCCGACTTATTTGCGTCTGGCGCGGGAGAAAACGCCGGTCGTGACGACCGAGGAATCGCCGTTTGAGATCGGCCGGGCCAATGTTTTGATTGATCCGGTGGCGCCGGACGCGGTTGTCATCGCCTGCGGCCCATTGGTCTACAACGCGCTTATGGCCGCCAAAAAATTATTAAACCAAAAAATTGAAGTGGCGGTAATCAATAATCAGACGATTAAGCCGCTCGACGCGCCAACAATCCTAAAGCAGGTCAAACGAGCCGGCGCCGTGGTGACCGTGGAGGAGCATCAGAAAGCTGGCGGACTCGGCGGGGCAATCGCCGAACTTCTGGCCGCGGAATGGCCGGTGCCGATTGAATTTGTCGGCGTCAGTGACCAATTCGGTCAGTCTGGCACGCCGGCCGAGCTCGTGGAGCATTACGGTATGGGGATCAGCGCGATTTTAGAAGCGATTAAAAAAGTCATTAAAAGAAAATGAACCTGAATTCCGTTAGAAATTTTTAAATTTACCAATCGTTGTTATAATAAAAGGGTCATGAATATTATTAAATCAAGCTGATTTCTAACGGGATGAATAAAATTTTGCAATGGGCTTTGGTGCTGGCGATCGTGATCGTGCTCAATCTATTTTTCAATTATACCATTCAGCTTGTTTACGATGAACCACGCTGGGAGGATTTTTGTCCTGCCTTGCCGGCTGGCCAGCCGGCGCCGGAAACCGCCGCCGAGTGCGTATCCCGCGGTGGCAAATGGAGTGGGGAAGAAGTGATGCGTCCGCCAGTCCCTAAACCAGTCGGTTATGTCGGGTACTGCGATTTGGATTTCCAATGCCGTCAGGATTTTGAAACAGCCGATAAAGTGTACCGGCGCAATGTTTTTGTGATTCTGGTTGCCACCGGACTCGTTTCGCTTGCGGCTGGTTTGCTGACCGCGGCCGGCGCCGTCTCGCTTGGTCTGTCTTTCGGCGGCGTTCTCTCATTCATAATTGCCTCGGCTCGCTACTGGTCAGATATGGATGATTATCTGCGGGTGATTATCCTCGCCGCCGCGCTCATCATTCTCATCTGGCTCGGCCTTAAAAAATTTAGACAATAAAAAACCGTCCCGTGGTAAGCCGCGCTAAGTTTTTACAAGTTATAGCATAATTTAACGATCTTGCTATACTGAAAATTATGTTTAAGCGGAAGAAATACCAGCCACGGATGATTGAAAAGAAGTGGCAAAAAGAGTGGCAGAAGAAAAAGCTTTATCAGGTAAACCAGCAATCTCGGAAGAAGAAATACTATTGTCTAGTTGAATTTCCCTATCCTTCAGGGGAAGGGTTGCATGTCGGGCACATCCGGAGCTACACGGCGATGGATGTGGTGGCGCGGAAACGCCGGGCGGAAGGTTATGAAGTGCTTTACCCAATGGGTTGGGATGCTTTTGGTTTGCCGACCGAAAATTACGCCATCAAGACCAGTCAGCCGCCGGCTTTGATTACCCGGCGCAATATTGCTCGTTACCGTAAGCAACTCCAATCACTCGGTTTTTCTTTTGACTGGTCGCGGGAGATCAACACTTCTGATTCCAATTATTACCGCTGGACCCAGTGGATGTTCCTCCAATTCTTCAAGGCCGGATTGGCGTATAAAGCCAAGATGCCGATTAATTGGTGTCTAAAAGATAAGATCGGTTTGGCCAATGAAGAGGTAGTGGATGGTAAATGCGAACGTTGCGGCGGGCCGGTGGAAACGCGGGAGAAAGAGCAATGGCTATTAAAAATTACTCACTACGCTGATCGTCTGGATCGCGATTTAGACCTAGTAGATTACCCGGAGCCGATCAAAATTCAGCAGCGGAATTGGATCGGTAAATCAAACGGAGTGTTGATTAAATTCGGGCAGATTGAAATTTTTACCACCCGACCGGAAACGATTTTTGGCGCAACTTTTATCGCTCGACACGGCGCGGTGGATCGTTTTACCGGCGAGTACGCTATTAATCCGGCCAATCAGGAGAAAATTCCGATTTGGGAAGCCGAGTATGTGATAAACGATGTCGGCACCGGCGCGATTATGGGCGTGCCGGCGCATGACGAACGCGATCGGGAATTTGCCCAAAAACATAATTTACCGGTGAAGATGTCATCGTCGGCCGACCTCGACACTTTGAAGAAATTAGGCGCGCGGCCGATCACGACATACAAACTTCGTGACTGGATCTTTTCCCGCCAACGTTACTGGGGCGAGCCGATCCCGTTGGTGTTTTGCAATAAAGATGGTTGGGTGGCAGTTCCAGATAAAGATTTGCCGGTTAAGTTGCCGCCGGTGAAAAAATATCAGCCGAGCGATACCGGCGACTCGCCGCTGGTGCTGATGGAATCATGGGTAAAAGTACAATGCCCGGTCTGCGGCGGCGCGGCGCGCCGCGAAACCGATACGATGCCTAATTGGGCCGGCTCGTCGTGGTATTATTTAGCCTATATTGCCAGAAGTCCTACAACCTACAACCTGCCTGCCTCGCCGGCAGGCGGGCAAGCTAAAAAGCTGTTAAAGAAGTGGTTACCCGTTGATTGGTATAATGGCGGTCTGGAGCATACGACGCTCCATTTGCTCTATTCGCGGTTTTGGCACAAGGCGCTTTATGATTTGAAACTGGCGCCGGGCAAAGAACCTTACGCCAAACGCACCGCGCATGGGCTTATCCTGGCCGCGGGCGGCGAAAAGATGTCCAAGTCGCGCGGCAATGTGGTCAACCCGGATGCCATTGTTAAAAGATTCGGCGCCGACACTCTCCGGGTTTATGAAATGTTTATGGGGCCGTTTGGTCAGGCGATCAGTTGGCATGAAGATGGATTGATAGGAGCGTATAGATTTTTGGAACGGGTTTGGCGATTAACAGAAAAGGCAATCATAAAAAATGAGAGCGAAAAATCTATTTTATTAAATCAAACGATAAAAAAAGTCAGCGGCGATATTGAACAAATGAAATTCAATACCGCGATCTCGGCTTTAATGATTTTGTTAAATAGTTTTGAGAAGGTCTGGAGTGTGTCACGCCCGGACGTGAAAATTTTTATAAAGCTCTTATCACCATTCGCGCCGCACCTCGCCGAAGAGCTTTGGCACCAGCTTGGTGGAAAACAATCGGTCCATGCCTCGGTCTGGCCCAAGGCCAGACTGGTGAAAAATAGAACAGTGAAAATCGCCGTTCAAATTAACGGTAAAACCCGCGAGGTGTTTGAGGTCGTTTACGGTTTGACTGATGATGAATTGAAGGAACAGGTTTTGAATCAGCCGAAAATCAAATCGCGGCTAGTTAATAAAACGGTTAAAAGAATTATTATCGTGCCTAGGCGACTAGTTAATTTTATTGTTGACGCTTAATTGACTAGATGATATAATCGAAATATGTCTAAAGATACGGTTTCTTTTAAACCTAAAATAGCGATTAAGACACTTCTGTCGTTTTTGCCTGATCGCGCCCAGGATATCCTGAAAAAGCGGTTCGGCTTGGAGAGCAAAGAACGGCTGACGCTGGATGCGATCGGTCATAAATACGGCATTACTCGCGAACGGGTGAGGCAAATTGAAGAATTTTCTCTCCGGGCGATTCGGCGGTCCGGAGAATTTGCCACGGCTGGCGAGATTTTTGCCGAGCTCCGTCAGTCTCTCCACGATTACGGCGGCCTTGCCCACGAGCGAGAGTTTCTTAAGCATCTTGACGACGACGAAGTCAATCAAAATAATCTTCATTTTTTACTCGTTTTGGGCGACGAGTTTACCAAGTTAAAGGAAGACGACGAATTCCATCATCGTTGGACCGCTGACCAGGCGCTCGCCGAGCGAGTGCATCAATCGCTCCGGCGCGCGGCCGAAGGATTGGTTGAAAACGATTTGCTTTCTGAAGAAGAGATGGTGGAACGGGTGCTGAATTCTATCGCCGGTGCCGAACGTACGCGCGACGAGGCGATAGCTCAAAAAGCTCGGCACTGGCTTTTGATTTCTAAACAATTAGGTCTTAATCCGGTCGGCGAGTGGGGTTTGGCCAGCTCGCCGAATGTCCGCGTCCGCGGTGTCCGCGACTACGCCTTTTTGGTTTTACGCCAGCACGGTTCGCCGATGCATTTTATGGAAGTGGCTAAATCGATTAATGATTCGTTCAAGCGTCGGGCCAATACGGCCACTTGTCATAATGAATTGATTAAAGACCGACGTTTTGTTTTAGTCGGCCGCGGCATGTACGCCTTGACCGAGTGGGGTTACCGGCCCGGGATCGTGCGCGAGGTGATCGAGAATATTCTCAAGGAGCATGGGCCGCTCGCCGAAGAAGAAGTGCTCTCGCGGGTACTCAAAGAACGTTATGTTAAGGGCAGCACCATCCTGGTTAATTTGAAAAATCCCAAGCATTTTCGCCAAGACAAACAAGGCCGCTATCTGGTGGTTTGATTGTAATCTCCCTGTGTGGCTCACTTGGCCATTGACTTTTTATCCACAATCTGCTAATCTCTTGGCAGTTGGTTCGGAGATTGTCTCCGGCCAAAAGTCAAGGGTTTTTGACAAGAAAGGGAGAAACAACCATGGGTAGACATGGAACAATCTCGGTGCCAGGCAGCTATATGAAATTTGTCGCCGCGGTGGTGGAACAGTTGCCTCGAGATTTGGATGCGGCCAGTTGCAAGAAGTGGACGGATGGTCAGGGAAGACTCAAGCGAGTTTTGCGGGGAGCACTGCTGTCAAAAAATTCGCTCGTGGCGAGTCCCGTTGGTGATACTGTTAGCGCCCAACTCTAGATTTGGGAGAAGTATTACCGTGATCGTCATAGTATCGATCTTGATCTCGGCAGCATCAGAATCCCGGCCAGGCAAGATGGCTTCGATCGTCTAATTGTTGTGGCTCAAGGATTGACGCCGAATCGTCTAGTTGTGATCGGTCGGAAAAGTTACGACATATGGCTTTACCGCGATGATCTTGATCGGGCCATCGATCACAACGATCGGACGCCAACGGAAACCTACGCTATTTGGGTGCGCGATTGTCAAGAAGCCGATGAGGAGATGGCTAATCAGTCAGCCGATGATGTCTGGTTCAATAAACTGACTGGCGAAACCTTACTCGAACGTCTTATCCACGGTGACGAAGAATTCACTACCACTGGCCGCCATCTCGATGGAGACAACATTACCCTCTGTACTGGTTCCCGTGACTCGGGCGGTAGCATCCCGGGCGTGTACTGGCGCCGCGACGACCGCAGGGTCTGCGTGGACTGGTACTACCCGAGGAGCCGGAACGCCAGCCTGCGTTGTCGAGTCGCAGTTTCTTAACCCTTGTAACTAGTACCTTGTTCACTTCACCGCCATTCAACGCAAGTTGCATGGCGGTTTTCTATATCTTAAAATAGCTTTGGCTAATACAGCCGGTTCGCCCCGGCGAATGCCGGTTTGCCAAAGCCCGTCGCTGGCAAGTCGCTGTCAAGGCGACGCCTTGACATCCGCCGGCCCAAAAAGTAAGCAATTACAGGAGGCGTTGCCTCCCGACTGAAGTAGTTTTTTGGAAATCATGATATAATAGAGGCGTGGTTTTACAGCTAGCTCAATTTCTCAACGAGTCGTTTTTCCGGCTGATTAGAACGGCGCTGGAGACGGCGCCGTACTGGCTGCCGATCGTGTTAGTCTACTGGTTGGCCCATCTGTGGCGTTACTACACTCGATCCAAGCATATTAAAAATACGCCGTGGACGCTTTTGGAAATCAAGATTCCCCGTGAAATCACCAAGTCGCCTAAGGCCATGGAAGTGGTGAACGGAGTTTTTTTTCAGACCTATGACAGCAATCAACTCGATAAAATTTTCCGCGGCTATGTCCGCGCCTGGTTCTCGTTAGAGCTCGTCTCGCTCGGCGGCGAAGTCCATTTTTATATCCGGACGCCAAAATTCCATAAAAATTTGGTCGAAGCGCAAATCTACTCGCAGTACCCGGAGGTAGAAATTTACGAAGTGGAAGATTATGTCAATAATATTCTGCCTTACGGCGCGCCCGGCTCCGACTGGCTCATGTGGGGGACAGAATTCAAGTTGAGTAAAAAAGACGCTTATCCCATTAAGACCTATGTGGATTACGGTTTGGATGATAATCCTAAAGAAGAGCACAAGATTGATCCACTGACGCCGGTGCTGGAATTTTTGGGCTCGATCGGGCCGTCCGAACAGATCTGGATCCAAATTTTGGTGATGTCAACGATGAAGCGGTTTAAAAAGCCGGGCGCCTGGTTTAAGAAGCAGGACTGGCGTGGTGACGCCGAGGCGGAGATTCATAAATTGATGAAACGGGATAAACTTAAGGAATTAGGTGACGCGGCCACCTTTGCCGATGCGGTGCTTTCGCCCGGGGAACGCGAGGTGGTAACCGCTGTCGAGCGCAGTGTGTCCAAGGTCGGTTTTGATTGCGGTCTGCGCGGGATTTATTTGGCCAAACGAGGGTTCTACGACGCCTCGCGCGTGGTCGGCTTGGTCGGTAGCGTCAGGCAGTACGGTTCGTTGAACTTGAACGGTTTCAGCACTTTTAATCGGACGACCATTAATTACCCGTGGCAAGATTTCCGCGGTTTGCGGATTGAATGGTTGAAACGGCGAATGTTCGACGCCTACCGGCGACGTTCTTGGTTCCACCCGCCGCACAAACGTCGGCCGTTTGTGTTAAACGGCGAGGAACTGGCGACTATTTACCACTTCCCGGGTCAGGTGGCGATGACGCCGACTTTGAAAAAAATCGAGTCCAAGAAAGGCGAGCCGCCGGTTGATCTGCCGCTTTGATCATGATGAGGGGACAAAGACGATTGATCTGGTGGTTTTTGTTTCTGACTCTGACTGTCTGGGTTGGGTTTTTCGGTTCGCCGGCATCCTTTCCCGTCGGGGAGACAATTAAAGTTGGTCAAGGTCAGACGATTGCGGCCGTGGCGCGAGATCTTGTCGCGCGTCGGGTTATTAAATGGTCTTGGGTTTTCCGCGCGGTTTTGGCCCTCGAGCCGGGGCCCGGTCTCGTGGTTGCCGGCGATTACTATTTTGCTAAACCGGATAATGTTTGGCAAACAGCCGCTCGTTTGACTCGGGGCGATTACGGTTTGGCGCCGGTAAGGGTAGGTTTGCCTGAAGGCGCGTCTGTTCGAGAGATGGCGATGATCCTCGACGTGGCCTTGCCGGATTTTGACGCTACGGCTTTTATTACCACGGCTCTGATCAGCGAGGGCTATCTTTTCCCGGACACTTATTTTTTTCAACCTACGGTTAAGCCGGACGAAATCATTAAACTTCTGGGCGCCAATTTCCAGGAAAAAATCAAACCTCTCCAGTCGGCGATTGTGAAATCCGGACGGACGTTGGAACAGATCATCATCATGGCTTCACTCTTGGAAAAAGAAGCCGGAGATCCCGAGGCGCGTCGGACAATTGCCGGCATTCTCTGGAAGCGGCTGGACAATGAGATGCCGCTTCAGGTGGATGCGATTTTTCCCTACATTGTCGGTAAAAATACTTTTGAGTTGGATCACCGCGATCTGGCCACGACTTCGCCTTATAATACTTACCGTTTACGCGGTTTGCCGGCCGGACCAATCACCAATCCCGGCCTGGAGGCGATCGAGGCGGCCTTAACCCCCATCGAGACTGATTACTGGTACTATCTCTCTGACCGCGCCGGCAATTTTCACTATGCGGTTGATTTTGACCAGCACCGCGCGAATAAAACCAGATATCTCCCTTAAATTCATTCAATCAAGGTGAGCGCCAGCATCAAGATTATCCCGATAATGATCGCGCCGAATTGGGCGATAGATTTGCGGGGGTCCGTGGTTTTATGGAGTTCGGGCACCAGATCCGAACCAGCAATGTAGAGGAAGCCGCCGGCGGCCAGAGCCAGAAATTCTGAAGTGAATTGCTCAATTTCTGCGCCGACCAAAAGCGCGGCGACCACTCCTATGATCGCCAGCGAGGCCGAGAGCGCGTTGAATAAAAGCGCCCGGCGGCGGCTGAAGCCAGCGTGAAGCAGAACGCCGAGGTCGCCAATTTCCTGCGGAATTTCATGCAGGATTACAGCGATCGTGGTCGTCAGGCCGATCGCCGGCGCGGTCAAGAAGCTGGCGCCGATAATGGCGCCGTCAAGCAGATTATGCAATCCATCGGCGATCAAGTTGAGATGGCCGACTGGCTGGATGAGTTCGTGATGGGTCGGGTCCTCACATTCGTCAACTTGGTGACTGTGTCGCCAATGCAGAAATTTTTCTAAGCTGAAAAAGATGAGGATGCCAGCCAGCATCGCGAGTGCGGCGGCATTGGTTTCGCCGCCGGCAAAAATCTCCGGTAGAATATGAATCGTTACATCGCCAAACAGGGCGCCGGCGGCCAGAGCCACGAGAAGAAATAAAAGCTTTCGCAATCGTCGTTCGTCTAAAGCTAAAGCGATCGCGCCGGCGAAAGAAATTAAACTCACGATCGCGACGCTGCCCAGAGAATACAACCAGACGTTCAACATCCTTTTATTTTAACTTAAATCAGAATAGAGTAGAAATATGTCTAAGAAGGTCAAGCCAAAAGTTTTTGTCGCTATGTCGGGCGGCGTAGATTCGTCGGTGGCTGCGGCTTTGCTGAAAAAGCAGGAGTATGAAGTAACCGGGGTGTTTATAAAAATTGATATCGGCGCAGATTGCGATTGGCGGGAGGAGCGTCGCGACGCCCGGCGCGCGGCGGCAGTTCTTAAAATCCCGCTCTTGACCTTTGATTTGTCTCGCGAGTATCAGCGATCAGTGATTGACTATCTGGTTCGCGAGTACGCCGCCGGCCGGACACCTAATCCGGATGCGATGTGCAATAAGCGGATTAAGTTTGGCGCATTTTTTGAAGAAGCGTGCCGCCGCGGCGCGGATTTTATCGCTACCGGGCATTATGCGAAACTGGAAAAAATCCCCAATCCAAAATTACAAATTTCAAAAGATGAAGAAAAAGATCAAACCTATTTTTTATGGTCAATTAGGTCGGAAGTAGTGAAGAATTGTTTATTTCCGCTCGGTAATTATACTAAGGCAGAAGTCCGGCGACTGGCTCGTAAATTCGGCTTGCCTAACGCCGCCAAGCCCGACAGCCAAGGCCTCTGTTTCCTAAGTCCGATTGATTTTAAAGATTGGCTCGCTGAATTTTTGCCGGAGAAACCAGGGCCGGTGCTAAATGAAGCCGGGGAGGTGATCGGCGAGCATCGTGGCGTCCACTTCTACACTATCGGTGAGCGGCATGGTTTTATCATTACTAAACCCTTGATTGCCGCCGGGCCGCATTATGTCGTGGCTAAAGCTATCGTCTCAAACGCTCTGACGGTTGCGGTCAAACCTAAGCAAAGCGAGTGGTCGATTCGAGAAATTAAATTGGTCGAGCCGAATTGGTTCGGCGGTCTGCCCGAGGCGGGTAGGACTTACGGCGCTCGGCTCCGTTACCGTGCGCCGCTCTCGTCTTGTCGGATCAGCGCCGCGACCGGAGAGATCAAGGTAATTTTCGACAAGCCTCAGCTCGGGGTGGCGCCCGGCCAGTCTTGCGTTATCTATGATCAAGATTTATGTCTTGGCGGCGGGGTGATTTCTTAGTCAGTATTGTGTAGAATTGACTCGATGATGTCGTCTGAAGAATTGCGTCAGCGGTTTCTGAATTTTTTTAAGGGCAAGGGGCACAAAATTGTGCCCTCGGCCTCGCTCGTGCCGAGCGATCCCTCGGTGCTTTTGACCACCGCTGGTATGCAACAATTCAAACCGTATTACACTGATCCGGCCGCGGCCGAACGCGAACTCGGTTCGCGCAATGTCGCTTCCATTCAAAAATGTTTTCGGACTTCGGATCTTGACGCGGTCGGCGACGAGTCGCATCTGACTTTTTTCGAGATGCTGGGAAATTTTTCCTTCGGCGCTTACGGCAAAAAAGAAGCGATTGAATACGCTTACGAATTTATGACTAAAGATTTGGCACTGGAAATAGACTATGTGACGGTTTTTGCCGGTGGCGATGGGGTAGAAAAGGATGACGAATCCGAAAGACTCTGGCGCTCAGTTGGCATTTCTGATGTCCGGCCAGCTGGCCGCGCGGATAACTTTTGGGGTCCGACCGGCAATGAGGGCCCCTGCGGTCCGACCACCGAGATTTACGTCCGGGGAGTAGAAATCTGGAATATTGTGTTTAATGAATATTACTGCCAGCCCGACGGCCAGTTGGAAAAATTGTCGAGCCCTGCCTCGCCGGCAGGCGGGCTCGGTGTTGATACCGGGATGGGTTTGGAGCGGCTCGCGATGGTAGTGCAGGAGACTCCGACGATTTTTGAAACGGATTTATTTATGCCATTATTGGCTAAATTACCTGGGGCTTTGCCGATTCGCGCCAAGAGGATCATTGCCGATCATGCGCGAGGAGTAATTAATTTAGTAAATGATGGCGTGCGTCCGTCGAATAAGGGCGCCGGCTATATTTTGCGTCGTCTCTTGCGCCGGATGATGATTTACGGACGAGACGTAAAATTCACCGATTTACTATTTGGTGAGGCGCTGGCTGTTTTTACCCGAGAAAACCAGCAATTTACCCGCTCGTTAGCTGCCGGCCTTCGCCAGTTAGAACACTTTGAACAGCTTGATGAGGCCGCGGCCTTCCGGCTCTACGAGACCCATGGTTTGCCGTTTGAAATAATTCGAGAAAAATTTCCCGAACTTTCCAAAGAAGCGTTTGAAAAAAAATTTAAGGAGCATCAAGAAATTTCGCGCGCCGGGCCGGAGAAAAAATTTTTCGGCGGACTAGCCAATCATAATCCGCCAACAATTAAACTGCACACCGCGCACCACTTGCTTTTGGCCGCGCTCCAGCAAGTGCTGGGGAAGTCGGTTAAACAGCGCGGGTCAAACATTAACGAGGAGCGCCTGCGGCTGGATTTCTCTTTTGACCGCAAACTGACTGACGCCGAGAAAAAACAGACGGAAGATTTGGTCAACGAGAAAATTAAAGGTGATCTGGCGGTGATTCGTAAAGAAATGCCGAGAAGTGAGGCGGAAAAAATCGGTGCCGAAATGGAGTTTTGGCAGAGGTACGGCGAAACGGTCTCGGTGTACTTAATCGCTGATTTTAGCGCGGAATTCTGCGGCGGGCCGCATGTTACTCGTACCGGCGAACTCGGCCGTTTCAAAATTATCAAGGACGAAGCCGTAGCGGCCGGCATTAGACGGATAAAGGCGATATTGACACCGCTGTAACTCTCTGCTTGACTTGATTTTGGATTTTGGACCCGGTAACAAAAAACAAACACAAAGATGAAGGAAAGGAGAAAAGATGGAAATTACTGCCCAGGGTAAGGTGTATCTGCTATATTCTCCAGGCCCGATCGCTTGGAGCGCGTTTGACTACGGCGGAATGTTCCGTGTGAAGAACTTAAAGGTTCTGACGCAGGGCATTCCGAACGCAGATTTGGAATTCTTGCGTGGCTTGACGTTTGAAGCATTGGAGCGCGGCGATCTAATTTTTTGCAAAATCGCTAGTGGCGGTTATGACGAAGACGAGGTAAGTAACGATGACGAGATCAATTCAGAAGTTATGATAGACGCACTTTCTAAACTGCTCCAGATTGAAATCCCGCCACATAATTATGTTAAGAATCCAAATGGCATAACAGTAGATTTAGCTTTTCAGCCGCTACGGTCGGGCGAAGTACTCCTCTTATTCCAACCTTATTGCGATGCGGATGATAACGAGGAGAGTCTTATATCTGCCAGGGTAACCGTTCCTGCGCGTAGGTCAGGAGAAAACGAGCCGCCACCACTGGCCAAGCCAGCTAGTATCAGTATGTTTGAGGTAATGGTCATTTTTTGTTGCAAGACGGATTAAACACATATACCACTTGCCCCCAGGCGGCCCCGATCAATTCGCGGGCCGCTTTTTTTCTTTGGTCCGGTCGTGCTATAATTATCTAATTATTTCCATGTCCAAAACCGGACTGATAATTGACATTCGGAGCGATAGCGTCGGCGGGGCGCTCGTCGAACCGCCAAGCGCCAAGAACCAGAAGGTTTGCTCTCAAGTTTTGAAATTCAGCCGCCACCACATCGATTTTCGCGCCGCGCTCAATCACGATCGTTTCTTTGCCGATTTAATAGCGGCCTTCAAGCTCGTTTTGGCTGATCTCGGCGCCGCGGCCAAGCCGCGGCCGGCGGCCGTGACCGTTTTTTTGTCCGCGCCGTTTTACGCCAGCCAGACGCGAACCATTAAACAAACGAGACCCACACCGATCAGGGTGACACGTCGGCTCATTTCTGACCTTGTCGCCGCGGACATCCGACAATTCCAGTCACAGACGCCACCGCTCTTTCGCGAGATTCTCCGCGACGCCCATGAGCTCATTGAACACAAAATTATGCTGGTCAAACTTAATCGTTACGAGACCCACAACCCCTTTGGTCAAAGCGCCAGCGAGATTGAAATCAGTCATCATCTGAGCGTCGGTTCAAGCAAGATGTTAGAGCGTTTTCGTGAACTCGTTGTTGTCGGGTGGCCCAATCGCCAGATCATTTTTCACTCTTTTCCTTTTGCCTGGTATGCTGTTTGTCGCGACATTTTTGATTCCGACAATATTTTACTTCTTGATCTGGGCGGCGAAGTAACGGAAATTTCATTGATTGTTCATAATGTCCTCTGGGAAACGATTTCCTTTCCGCTGGGTAGCAATTTCTTACTTAGATTTTTAACCGAAGATTTCAAGACCGCGCCGGAGGCTGTGGCCTCGGCCTTAAAAATTTATCAGCTCGGCCGTCATAATAAATTAACTCATGAGCGGATGACTGAGGCCCTGGCGCGCGCCGGCGGCGAGTGGTTGAAACAATTTAAGACGGCGCTCGCGGCTCTGACCGAAACGCACTTGGGACCCGATGAACTTTTGGCTGTCGGTGATCAGATGGTCACGCCAGTGGTGCTCGAGTGGATTAAGGGCGAGTCCTACAAGGATTTATTGATGGCCCAGAAAGGTTTGCGCGTATCGTTTTTGTCGGCGGCGCACCTTCGGGAACGTTGCGCCGCTCTTAGTTCGGGTGTTTCGGTTAATGACCTACACCTGCTACTGGAAATGATTTTTTATGATAAACTATTAGGGTTAAAAGATGAGTAAAGAATTAATTCAAGATATCAAACAGCCCAAACGCCGTTTGGCGGAAGTTTTGCCCGCCGCCGGTCGCGCGGCCAGGCCCCGGCCGCGCGACCGGCGGCGTCGAACGACTGGCTGGTTAATTATCACTGTTCTGATCATCTTTTTGCCGCTAGTCTATTTTGTTTCGCAGTCATTCGCCGAGGCTGTCGTGACGGTCAAGCCTAAGCAAGCGGTCCTGACACTCGATGACACTTTGCGGGCCGTGACTCGGCCGTCTGATGATCTGACTCGACCCGAAGCCCCAATCGGTTATGAGACGATGACGGTTCAAGCCACGGATAGCGTTACGGTCACGGCCGGGGAAAAGAAAGCTGTCAGTCTGCGCGCCAGCGGTCAGATCACGGTGTTTAATCGTTACAGTTCGCGGCCACAAAAGCTCATTGCTAATACAAGATTTGAGGCCGCCTCCGGAAAAATTTACCGGATTAAAGACGAAATTATGGTCCCGGGTTACGAGTTCGTTGACGGTAAATTGAAGCCCGGAGAGCTCGCCGTCACGGTTTACGCCGATAAACCCGGGGCCGAGTACAATGGCGAGGTCAAGGATCTGACGATTCCCGGTTTTAAGGGCGAGGCCCGTTACGACAAAATTACCGCTCGCGGTTTGGCCGCCATGGCTGGCGGTTTTGTTGGTGAACGTTTGACGGTCTCCGATCCCGCTAAAGAAGCCGCTGAGCAAGAATTACGTTCCCGCCTGGAACATTCCTTAGCCGAGGAAGCCCGCGCCGCCTTGCCGGATGGTTTTTTGACTTTTCCCGAAGCGAGGTTTATTAAATTTCAAAGTCGAGTCAAAGAGGGATTGACGGGTAGCAGTAATTTAACGCTGGAATTGGAAGGCGAACTGACCACACTTATTTTTTCCAGACAAGAATTGAGCCGTAGTCTGGCGGCGCGCCGCCTCGCTGATTACGACGGCGCTGAAGTGGCGGTGATCAATTTTGACGAGCTCACAGTCCGTCTGTTTGATCGCGACAGTTTTGATCCAGTGACGAGCCGCGAGGCGAGGCTCCATTTTATCGGCGAAGCCCGTTTGGTTTGGCAGTTTGAACTCGCGACCTTAAAGCGGGCTCTAGCCGGTGCGAGTAAAAATGATTACCAGGCCGTGTTTCTAAAATTTCCAAGCATCGCCAGCGCCGAAGTGTCCATCCAGCCGCCCTGGCTGAAACGTTTTCCGGCTGACCCCAGCAAAATAACGGTCAGGGTTGACCAATGATTTAATCTTTGCTACGATCATCTCTATCGGCGCAAAACCAGAGATTTAAGGAATGGAGCAGAAAAACAATGGAGCGGTGACAGGCGTGGTGGTGGAGGCCTTGCCTAATGTTTTGTTTCGAGTGGTGCGCGATGGGTCCAACGAACCAATCCTCGCTTATTTAGCCGGGAAGATGCGCTTATACCGTATTAAGGTTTTGGTCGGTGATCGGGTCGAGCTCTGGCTTGATCCTTACGGCGGCAAGGCGCGGATCATTAAACGTCTGTAATTTTAAAGAGTCAATGCGTCTAAAATCAACGGTCAAGAAACGTTGCGCGAATTGCCAGATGGTCAAACGTCGGGGTCATCTCTATGTTATTTGTCGCAGTAAGCCCAAACACAAACAGAAACAAGCTTGAACATTTATGCGTATCGCTGGTGTTAATCTGCCTGAGAATAAGCGGCTGGAAATCGCCTTGACGGCGATTTATGGTCTGGGCCGGTCTCGGGCGGCCGCGATTCTGGCCGCGGCCAAGGTCGATCCGGGCAAGCGCCCTGGCACTCTCAGCTCGGAGGAGGAATTAGTCATCCGTAAACTGATTGAGGGGTACAAGACTGAGGGAGTGCTGAAGCGGGAGGTTGCCAGCAATATCAAGCGCCTGATTGACATCAAGTCTTACCGGGGCAGTCGTCACCAGCGGCATTTACCGGTCCGTGGTCAGAGAACGCGCACTAATTCGCGGACACGGCGCGGCAATGTTCGTAAAACTATGGGCTCGGGCCGCAAAAAACTGGAAAAGAAATAATCAACATGGGAAAAAAACGAGTTGTCGCGCAATCAGGAATAACGGCCGTCGTTGAGCCAGGGGTGTCCCGGCGCGCGCCGTCCACTCGGCGCAAACTGGCTTCTGGCCGGATTCAAATTCAGGCGACTTACAATAATACCAAGCTGGCGCTTTATGATTTAGCCGGTAACCTCATTCTTTGGGTCACGAGCGGCGGCTTGGGTTTTGCCGGCGCCAAAAAAGGGACGACTTTTGCTGCCGGTAAGGTCGGCGAGCGCTTGGCTGACCAGGCGCTTGATCTAGGTCTCAAGGAAGCGGCCGTGGTCATCAAGGGTGTGGGGGCTGGCCGCGAGGCGGCCTTACGCGCCTTTTCGGCCAAGGGCATTAATATCACTTCGATTACGGACGCGACTCCAATCCCGTTTAACGGGCCGCGACCGCGTCGACCCCGAAGAGTATAATTATGAAAATTGGTCCAAAATATAAAATTTGTCGCCGGCTGGGTGAACGAGTTTTTGCAAAATGTCAAACCACAAAATTTAGCATTTCTGGCAGCGCCCAAAGACCAGGCCAGACTCGAAAATCAGGCGCGGTCAAGACCGCCGGCCGGCCGGCCGGCGGACCGCCACCCAAGACCAGCGGACGCAATCTTTCGGAGTACGGCAGTCAGCTTCTGGAGAAGCAGAAAGTCCGCTACACTTACGGCCTCGGCGAGCGGCAATTTGCCAGACAGGCCAAGCAGCATCGCCGAGAAGGTGGTCTCTATCAATCCTTGGAGACGCGGCTTGATAATGTGGTTTTTCGATTCGGCTGGGTGCCATCGCGGGCCGCGGCCCGGCAAGTGGTGACCCATGGCCACATTTTAGTCAATGGCCGGCGGGTCAACCTGCCGTCGTACTCGCTCAAGGTCGGCGATAAAATCGGCCTCAATCTAGTCTCGCGAGAGCACTCGCTCTTCCGTGATCTCGGCGAACGGTTAAAAACTTACCAGCCGCCGGCGTGGCTCGTGGCGACGGCGCCGGGCGAGGGCGAGGTGTTGGCTAGTCCGGCCGTCGGCGAATCGGAATTGAATTTAAATTTCGGCGCCATTATCGATTTTTACAGTCGGGTCTAATTAATATTTAATAATCAAAGCATCTATGGAATTGAACATCATTTTGCCATCGAGACCCAAAATTATTAATGAGAATGATAGTCAGGGCACTTATGAAATTGAAGGACTCTATCCTGGCTACGGACAGACACTCGGCAATTCTTTGCGCCGAGTCATTCTGTCGTCAATCGTTGGTATCGCGATTACCTCGTTAAAAGTCAGCGGGGCCGACCACGAATTCTCGACCCTTCCCGGGGTCAAGGAAGACGTGCTGGCAATAATTTTGAATTTAAAGAAGCTTCATTTTAAGTTGAGCGGCGATGACCCTCAGACGGCAACGATTCAGGTTAAGGGCGTGAAAGTCGTTACCGGAGCCGACATTGATACCGGTGGTCAGGTCGAGGTGGTGAATCCGGAGCAAGTGGTTGCCACTCTCACTGATAAAAACGCCAATTTAGAATTGGCATTAAGGTTGGAAAAGGGCATTGGCTATGTGCCCAAAGAAGTGTTGCAGCAAACTCGGCCGCCGACGATCGGCACGATTGTTCTTGATGCCGCTTTTACACCGATTCGTCGCGTGAGCTATGAAGTAGAGAATATGCGGGTCGGTGATCGCACTGATTACAATCGGCTCCGTTTAAATATCGAGACTGATGGCAGTGTCAGTCCGCACGAGGCGTTGGAGAAGTCCATCGAAATCATGATCAATCAACTGCGGGCGATCGTAGGCTTTAAGGCAGAAACGATAACGGCTGAGGAAAGTGGAAACGGAGAAATTGTTGAAGCACCGGTCGCGGTGGAAACGGTAAGAATGGAGAGCGATTTGGTCTTGCCGCCGCGGCTGGCTAAGGATGTTGACTTGTTGAAAACGCGGGTTGAAGATTTGGCTTTGCCGTCGCGGATTATCCGAGCGCTCGCCCTAGCCGGTATTCGAACCATTGGCGGTTTAGCCAGAAAACGCGAATCCGATCTTGCTCGGATCGACGGTCTCGGAGCCAGGGCCGTTGACGAGATTAAGAAACTTTTAAAGAAACACGATCTGGAATTGAAAGCATGAGGCATCGCGATCGCCATCGAAAATTCGGCCGCAAACTTGGACCGCGTCGGGCCCTGCTTAAATCACTGGCGCTTGCTCTAATCGCGCGGGGCAAGATGCGGACAACTGAGGCTAGAGCTAAATCCCTGCGGCCGATGATTGAAAAGATGATAACGAGATCTCGTCGCGGTGACCTGAATTCTCAACGTCTGCTTATCTCGCGCTTGGGTAGTGTTAAAGCGATGCGAAAACTGACGGCCGAGATCGGGCCCCGTTACGCGGCGCGACCCGGTGGCTACACCCGCATTAGCAAGCTACCGCGCCGGGCAAGCGACGGCAGTCCGATGGCCATGATTGAATTTGTGTAATCAATGAAAATCGAAATTTACACCATTGATGCTACAGGCCGCAGTTTGGGTCGTATTGCCTCGGAGGCGGCGGCGAAATTACGCGGTAAAAATCTGGTAACCTTCGAGCGCCATCTGGTACCATCAAACAAGGTAAGAATTGTGAACGCCAGTCAGGCGAAAATCTCGCCGCGCCAACGAACAGATAAATTGTATCAGCGTTATAGCGGTTACCCGGGCGGTTTGCGTTTTGAGGCGCTCGGACCCAAACTGGCGCGCCGCGGCGCGACCGAGATTTTCCGTCTGGCGATTAAACGGATGCTCCCGGTGAATAAATTGCACGCGCGGTTACTGAAAAATTTAAGCGTCGAAGATTAAAGTTATGGTCACTAAGGTCGCTAAGACTAAAAAGAGTTCCCCGGTTCATTATGTTGAGGCCGTGGGCCGGCGCAAGACCGCGGTGGCCCGGGTGCGGATCGCGCCGTCTTCTAAACAGACTTTTTTCATCAACGATAAGGCCCTGGATAAATATTTTCCGACTTTTGAATTGCGTCAAGCGGCGACCGCGCCACTGGCTGTTCTAGAGACTAGGCCGGTTTTACAAATTGGGGTTAAGGTTTCGGGTGGGGGAGTTTCCGCGCAGGCTGGCGCCATCACGCACGGGCTGGCCCGGGCTTTAATGAGAGCTAAACCCGAAGACCGTCCGCTTTTGAAAAAGTATAAGTTTCTGCGCCGCGATTCTCGAATGAAAGAACGTCGCAAGTTCGGTTTGAAGAAAGCGCGTAAGGCCCCCCAGTGGTCTAAGCGATAAATGGCTCTATGGTCTCTAACCATCGGCATGGTTGGGACACAACTCGACATGATTCCAAGCTCATTCCCTTTGAATTTGTTGTTAACCTGCCGCCACCTTTGAAGATTATGCCGTAAGGAGAAAAAGTTGTTAAAATAACCGCATGAGAACTTACGCGTTTATTGATGCTTCAAACTTGTTCTATGGTGGCGAAAAGAGTTTAGGATGGAAGATAGATTACGAAAAGCTATTACACTACCTTCGCGAAAAAGCAGATACTCTAAACGATGCTCAAGTTGTTCTGACTGGACGACATCTGCAACGCGCCCGCTTTTATCGGAAACTATCGAGGTTCGGCTACACGCTTTATCTAAAACCAGTTAAATCTTACGAGCAGGAGGATGGCGGAATGCGACGAAAGGCAAACTGCGATGTTGAGATGACCTTCCGACTGATGAAAGAGCAAGACAACTTTGATCGGATAATCATTCTCTCTGGTGACGGTGATTTTTTACCAGTACTCAAGTATCTCAAATCAAACCAGAAAGAGGTTATCGTGCTAGCTCGGGGGCCGAGAACAGCAAGAGAGATACGACAATTTGCTGGCAGTAATTTTAGAGATTTTGAATACCTTAGAGAATTGCTAAAAATGAGAGTGGAATGAAAACAACGAACGGCACCCATATAGGATGCCGTTCAAGTCTAGTATTATCAGTATATATTGGTCTAAATTGAAGTCAAGTCTTTGTGGGAGGATAAAGAATAGATCCGTGGACTAGGTGAAGAAAATCAGTTAGTATGGGGCGATAATGCCGTTCATTAAGCCATTTAAAGAACTCGGTAAAAATGATGCCGCGACCGCGGGCGGCAAGGGCGCCTCGCTTGGGGAGATGACTCAAGCTGGAATACCAGTGCCGTCCGGTTTTGTAGTTTTGGCTAACGCTTTTGAGAAGTTTATTACCGAAACTGATATTGATGTCGAAATAGACGCCGCAATGCACACCGTGCGTCACGGCGAGATTCATACGGTTGATGCCGCATCGGAAAAGATTAAGGCCTTGATTCTGGGAGCGAAAATGCCTGTGGCCATCGCCCGTGAGATCAAAGTCAACTTCAAACTTCTAAACTCTAAATTCGTTGCCGTCCGTTCTAGTGCCACGGTCGAAGATTCGGCCTCGGCGGCTTGGGCAGGACAACTTGAAAGTTATCTCAATACGACCGATAAAGATTTGCTAGTCAATGTGCAGAAGTGCTGGGCTTCACTCTTTACTCCTCGCGCCATCTTCTATCGCTTTGAAAAATTTGGCAAAGAAACCCATTTGCAAAAGATTTCCGTGGCCGTAGTAGTACAAAAGATGGTGGAGTCAGAAATGTCGGGCATTGCTTTTTCGGTTCATCCAGTCACGCAAGATTACAATCAACTCATTATTGAAGCCGGACTCGGTTTGGGTGAGGCGATTGTCTCGGGCCAGATTACCCCGGACAGTTATGTGGTGGAGAAAGTGCCAAGACGAATTTTAGATAAAAATGTTGTTACTCAAACACGAGGCATGTTTAGGGGAAAAGCTGGAGGGAGTGAGTGGCGCGATGTGCCCAAAGAGCATGGTGAGCCACCCACGCTTTCTGACTCGCAAATTTTTGAACTCTCCGATCTAATTCTCAAAATCGAATCCCATTACGGTTTCCCCTGCGACATCGAGTGGGCGTTTGAAAAGGAAAAGTTCTTTATTGTTCAATCCCGTCCGATTACGACGCTGCAAAAACAAATGCTGCCGGAAACAATTTTAACCAACACTAGATTTGGTATTTTCCCAACTGTCGAGGACTACAAACACGATAATGGGATTGTTGATAAATATCTAGACTATATTCTCGCTAATAATTCTTGGTATCCAAAAGGCATTAAATCACATCTATTATTGATGGCTCCTCAAGGCATTGCCGCGGCATCCGGTGTTTCTTCAGTGCATGAAATTGGTTTTAAGTTGGGCTTGGCTACTTACCATGATCAGTATATGCAATGGTCCTATGATCCGCGAGATTTTAAAGCTATCGGTCATAATCTCATCCAAAAAAACAAGAAAGGCTCGGATTGGATAGAAAAATATTCCAATAATTTTTGGAAAGAGACAGAAGGTTTGATATCACTAGCGGCGGACATATATTGGAATCTTGAAACCGCTGATCTAGAATTGATCCGATCAAAATTTGTTGCCGTGGTTGATCAAGCCATTCGCGCTCAATCTTATGGCTACATTACTGAAGTTTCAACCATCACCAATGATAATTATTGGATTGCGGACTATGTTCAAGAATTAGCTCCACATTTGAAATCAGAAGAAATAAATTTGCTGTTGCAGCCCAGTTCACTCTCATTCGTAAATAAATACCAAGGAGAATTAAAAGCCGCTAAAACCGATAAACAGTTAGCAAAAGTTTTAGCGAAATATTATTGGGTCAAAGGTAGTTATTTTGATTTACCCCGATTGGTAATTAGCGATCTAAAAAAAGAACGAGCGGGTCTCAAAACAGGAAAACATGAGCTAGTTGATAAGAAAAATCTTTTTCTAAAAGCTAAAAATCCGAACGAACTAACATGTTTCGTTGGAATGATTGAGTCGCTCATCGCTATTCAGGATGAGAGAAAGGCCAATGTTTTGCGTCTTAATTATGCTCTCCAAAAACTCACCGAACTATTGACAAAAAAAGTTAAAGGTTGGGCGGCGGAAGAGCTTCTAGACCTTACGCCTGAGGAGGTACTGAATCTAATTGACGGAAAACCAACCAAAGACCTAAAAACTTCGGTAAAAAGTCGAAACAAAGAGAGTGTTTGGGTGTTTGTTAATGAGGGCTATCAAATCACTACTGAAAGTGATCATCTAGAAAAATTGGCAAAGATTTTTGAAAAAACGACACTGAGTAATGTTGTTAAAGGTTATTCGGCTTCGGACGGTTGTGTCCGTGGCAGAGTAAAGGTGGTGTTGGCGGAGGACGACTTTCACAAAATCGAGCTGGGCGACATCCTCGTGACTTCAATGACTCGACCAGAATTTTTGCCCATCATGCAAAAAGCTAGCGCGTTTGTAACCAATGAAGGCGGCATCACCTGCCACGCCGCGATCGTGGCGAGGGAAATGAAAAAACCCTGTATCATCGGGACCAAATTTGCCACTCAAGTTTTGAAAGACGGCGATTTGGTGGAGGTAGATGCGGATAAGGGAATTGTAAAAATCATCGAGCGGGCGGGAGAGGAGGAATCTTTGGTTAAGAAATTTAAAAAGGAGATTGGAAACGATGAACTACTGGTTATCAGGGGGAAATTTATCCCATTATTTTTGATGACTGATTGGTTAAGATTTTACGACGAGGATTTTGAGAAAAAAGAGGGAATCTACCCGGTTCTTAGTATCAAAAACGGCGATTTGTTTACTCACTATATTAGCTTGAATAAATATCTGGAGATTTCGCGAAAAGCAATAGGAAGATATATCAAAAATCCAGATTATAAAGATAAAATTTATGACCGGTATAAGGCAATAAAAAACAGAGTAGACTCGTTCTATAAGAATTATTTCAGAGACAAACCCAGCGAGGAGTCTGGTTTATTGAAGATACTCGAAACTTCTGAAGAATATTTACACGAACTCGTAGCACTAACCCTGTTTATTGATTTTTTAGATTCGGATATCACTAAAAAGACATACACAGAAAACGGATTTAATTTGGATTTCGAAAAAATATTTAAGGTTTCGGAAATATATGATTTTCCGTCATTTGATTTGAAGAATGATATAGAAATTATAAATGAAGCCAACAGTCCAGATTATTTAAAACATATTTATACTGGCTATTCAGCGGCACCCACGACGGAAGAGGTTAAGAAGAAATTGTCTGAACTGGACCTTGGAGCGATAAGGAAAGAAATAGAATTATCAAAAATTGAGATCAAGAAAAAAACCGAAGTAAAGAAAAAGCTCTGGAACAAACTTAATCTCGATGAAAAGCTCGTCGCTGACTTCCTAAGTTGGATAATTGAGTTGAGAGATGATAGAAAACCCCTAATAAACAAGTTGGATGTTTTGTTAAACGAATCGGTTCGCGCGCTCTACAAAAGCTGGGGAATAAAAGAGAATTTGTCTTTTATCTCTTATGCCCACGAAGTATCAGGGGGTAAAGAATTTATATTGAACAAGCTTGAAAATATCGAAAAAAGGCGAGGTGACTTTGTAAACTTGTACTATGGCGATGACTACGTGGAGAAGTATCAGGATCTGGAAGAAGAATTTGCCGAGTCAAAAACCTTAGAAAAACCGAGGGGTGATCAAAAAAGTGTAACTGGCACAGTTGCAAACAAAGGCAAGGCCCAAGGATTTGCTAGGATAATTTATGACCCCAGAAAATTTCACTCGTTCACCGAAGGGGATATTTTAGTAACCTCGATGACTCGTCCTGAATTTATCCCGATAATGAAAAAGGCGGCGGCCATAGTTACGAACGAGGGCGGAATCGCCTGTCACGTCGCCATCATTTCTCGGGAGTTGGACAAACCCTGTGTTATCGGAACGAAAAACGCTACCGAGGTGATTAGGGATGGTGATTTTGTGGAAGTAGACGCCAATACTGGCGTGGTGAGGATTTTGGAGAAAGCGGAAACATCTGGAAATCCAAAATGGACTAAGGTATTTACTCGGCCGCACACAATCCAAAGAATTTCTTTTCTCTGGCCCTTTTTGACCACCGGCCTACCCCAGGACAGAAAGATCAAAGTCAACGAGATGCTAGTGCTTCCTGCTGACGAAAATAAATACTCATATTATCTGCGTGAGAACGAGTGGTTGCCTATGCTCAATCAGTTAGGCGATTATTTGTTAGCCCAAAGCCCAACTGATCAAGAACAGGAATTTTATGATACGGCCAGTATCTATTTGTCGGTTTCCAAAGAGGTTTTTGAATCCGATATCAAAAAGTGGAATAACCAAAAACTAATCTCATGGTTTAAAAATTATTCAAAAATCTACGCTAACTATGTGATGTATGCTTTTTCGCCCTGGAGCGTGGATTTGGTTTTAGCGCCGCGTCTGCTTGAAGAATTAACTGTTCTAAACCCAAAGAAAGCCAATCGCTGGCTTGAGACCATTTCAACTCCCACTCGCCACAATGGTATGTCATTGCAACAAATTGAGCTGTTGAAAATTGCCGGGCGGCCTAACCCTAGTCAACATCTCAAAACACACACCAAGAAATGGTTTTGGCTTCCCATCTACAACATTGGTGATAAACCGTGGACCGAAAAGGATTTTAAGGAACATTTGTCAGGTATCACAAACCCCAGGGTCGAGCTGGAGGCCAAAGAAAAAGGGTTGACTGAACGTCAGAAGAACTATCAAAAAGTGTTGGCAGAGATAAAACCCGATCAAGATTTGCAGCGATTGATTGAAACCGTTCATCTTTATACTTACTTACGAGATGAACGGGTTGATAAATGGCGTTTGGCCCTTTATTACATTGAGCCTTGTTACGAAGAAATAGCGCGCCGGGTAGGAGTTAAACCGATTGACGCCGTTAACCTACTTGATGAGGAGATCGTTAACTTTTTGGAAACTGGAACATTGCCGAGCGATATTGGTGAACGTAAAAAACGCCATGCTATTTTGTTTAGGGATGGTATAATCAATGTTTTTAGCGACCAGAAAAAAATAGAAGATTTGGCTACGCGTGAACTCGGGGTAACTGCCATAGTAGACAAAAATGAGTCGAATGGTTTACCGGCCTACCGGGGCGCGGTGACCGGTCGAGCACGGGTAATACACCGACCAGATGAACTTGGTTTGTTACAAAAGGGGGAAGTTTTGGTGGCCCACCACACCAGCCCGGAATATGTGATTGCGATGAAGAAGGCGGTGGCGATTGTGACCGACGAAGGCGGTGTGACTTCCCACGCGGCGATAGTGTCTCGTGAGCTCAAAATTCCCTGCATAACCGCGGCCCAGGAAAGTAGTTTGACCATCAAAACCGGAGATCTAATTGAGGTTGATGCAAATAATGGCGTGGTGAAGATACTTGAGCGAGCCGGGGCGAGTAGTGCTAGTCAGGGTAGCACCATTTCCATCGGTGGCGATGAGTGGCATTTGTCGGTAACACGCAACATGTCGGCTTGGCATCAGTTTTTGAGCAATGAGGGACACTACCATTACAATCTTGATTATGGAATACCCGTACCGCTTCGTCTTCTTTTTTTGACTGTTGACGGCACGCACACGCATTGTCTTTTGATCCAGCAAAACAATAAAGAGGTCGCCGATTCGGTTTTTGCTTATCTAAATTCTCTTCGCCGGATCTCTAAATTAAAATCCGATTACGAAAAATATGCCAAGCGGCTAATATCGTCTCTTAACGCTTGTCTCAAAAATCTGACGTTAAGAAACTGGCAGAAATTTACCGAAGATTATACTCGATTCACCGCCGGTCTTTATTTTACCGTCGTGCTCGGACGCAGTGGTGCCGATCGTTTAACCGAAGCGCTTAAAGCTAAAGGATATTCTGACGCAGAAATCCCTAGAATTATTGCCACAGTGACCTATCCGGCGGAGCACACACCACTTTTTGCCAGTCAGTTGGACTTGTTAGAAATTGCTCAGAAAATCCAGCAAAAGAAACTCGTTAAACCAACGATCAAACAAGCACTCAACAAGTGGCTCGATAAATACGGCATGATCCCGGTCAATTTTTGCGATGAACCGTGGACCATTAAAAATACTCAAGCTCAATTGAAAAACGCTTTAACTAAGGATTGTGCGAGCGAGATTGCGAGGTTGGAAAAAGAGCATAATTCGCGAGTCAAAGAAGCGAGAACCAAACTGAAAGAAATTAACGATCCAAAAATTACTCTTTTGGCGCAAATCGTCGCCGAAGGCACTTACCTAAACGAATTTCGCAAAAATGTTTTCAGCCGCGTCTCGTTTGATTACCGGCCGATTTTTGCGAAGTTGGCCAAGCGCGCTGGTCTGTCTTCGTGGCGCGATTGCTTCTATTTGAAACCTGAAGAGATGGAAGCACTGGTGACCGGTCAGAAATTAAAATTTGACGATATCCAGACTGAACGGCGACTGATTGGCGCTTATGTGACTAGAGACGGTGAACGAATAGATTTGAATGGCAAAACCCTGATAGATATTGAGAATTATGTTGTCGTGCAGGTTAGCGGTGTTCCAACGTCTACTCCAACTGATTCAGTGATAAAAGGATTCAGCGCTAGTTGGGGAGTGGTGCGCGGTCCAGCTAAAATTATCTTAAGTTCTCGTGATTTTGACAAATTAACCCCGGGCGACATCTTGGTTACGACTATGACTTCAGTAGATTTCGTGCCGATTATGGAAAAAGCGGCGGCGTTCGTCACCAACGAAGGTGGCGTTACTTCCCACGCTTCAATCGTTGCCCGCGAAATGGGCAAGCCCTGCATTATCGGTACAAAAATCGCCACCCAAGTTTTGAAAGACGGCGATTTGGTGGAGGTGGATGCGGATAAGGGAGTGGTGAGGATACTCAAAAAGACAGGTTGATTAGAGACGCTGGTCGTGTTAGACTGGGCGATATGCAAAGTTTAACTATAAATAAGGATAACCTACGAGAGATTGTCGCAGAAAGCGTCCGCGATGCCCTGACTTCGGAGTTGATGAAGTTGCGGGCCTTAGCTTTGCCGGCTGTAAGTAAAAAAGAACAGCGCGAGATTGAAAAAATATTGCGCCGTGCCGACCGCTCGCCAGGCAAGAAGATTCACGTCTCCGTATGAATCAATGGGAAATTGTTCTATCTCGAGAATCACTTAAATTTCTTCGTAAAAACCATTTATCGGATACTGTTGTGACAGGAGCGATTACTACTGCGCTTAGAAAAATATCTGGAGAGAGCGTTAACGTTGATTTGAAAAAATTGCACCCGCCGTACGGAGGTTATTTTCGAATTCGGGTTGGTCGGATGCGGATTACTTTCAGTATTGATTTTGATTCGCACTTTGTTGACGTGGCCGAAGTCAATTGGCGCGGCTCGGCATATCGAAAGTAACGGCGATTTGGTGGAGGTGGATGCGGATAGGGGGGTGGTGAAAATAATTAGATGATAAAGTCGGACGAATTTAAGGATTATAAATTTTTCTCGGAAGGTGGCCGGGCTTCTTATTACCACGCCCTTTATCTTCTCATTCAGCCGTATTCTCAAATTGGAGAATGGCCCCTGGTGAGCGCGGTGGGTCGATGTCAAAATCACCTTTGCCGGTGGGATTTGGCCGCCAAAGATGAAGATGATTTTGTCGTTGTTTTGAATCATTTTTCAGCCGATAGAAATAATCCTACTAAAATCAAGGCGCTAATTGAGGAAATTTCAGAAGCCGTCGTTCAGAAATTGGAATCGCTGAACTTGGCTGATTTGAAATCTGAAGAATTAAATGAATTAATCCAATACTACTACACGCAGTTTTCTATATTGGGTCGGCTGGCCGCTTACTTGAGACATATCGATCGTGGTTTAAGATGGGAGATAGAGAATAAATATCGCAACGAAGTTAACAGTAGCGATTATCTACAATACGCGCCGGTTGATGTTCAAATTAGTTACGCTAGCCAAGAAGAATTAGCGGTTTTGGAACTAGCGGTACAAATAGACCAGAAAAAAACAAAGCTTGACTCGAACGACTTCGAGAAAACGCTTAGGAAGATTTGGGAAAATTATCACTGGTTAGGACTGGGGTATTATAGCGAGCCGATTAAAACCGTAAACGATTATCGGCAAGCTGTCCTCGCCGCCGCTGAAACGAAACCGGCCGAAAGGATTTTAGAAATTGGTAGCATTTTTAACCAGACCAAAAAACAACGCGAAAAAATTATTGGCAAGTGTGGCGCTAGATTAAGAATTCTCGCGGATATTGCCGCCCAATTATCAACCTTGAAAGACTTATATAAATTTAGGATGAACCGAATGATATTGTCGGCCAGCTTTGTGTTTGACGAAATCGCCGCGAGAAAAAAAGTGTCAAAAGAGTTAGTGAGGGATTTATTACCGGAAGAAATGGGTGCATTTATCTCGGGAGAACCACTGGATAAAAAGTTAGTTGCCGAAAGAGTTAAACAGTCGATCGTTATCGGCAAAATCCCAGAGATGTCAATACTTATCGGAGATGAAACGTTGTTTTTTTACGCTCTCTACTTTAAGCAATCTAATAAGCTGACCGTTCTATCCGGCCGCGTAGCTTCCCATGGCCATGGCCGCGGGAGGGTGCGGGTAGTATTTGGCCACGAAGATTTCTCTAAGTTTAGAACGGGAGAAATTTTAGTGGTTGCTAACACTAGCCCGGACTTTATCCCCATAATGAAGCAAGCCACGGCGATTGTGGCGGAAGATGGCGGGATAACTTCGCATGTTTCTATCAATAGTCGAGAATTGAACATTCCTTGCGTGGTAGGAGTGAATGATGCTACGACTTTGTTGAAAGACGGCGACTTGGTGGAAGTGGATGCGGATAGGGGGGTGGTGCGGATTTTGGAGAAGAACAAATCGTAATTGCTCCCGGGAATATTTTATGATAAGCTAGAAAATATGGCATCAAAAACAATTACCCTTTCTCTCAATAGAGTGGCCAAACAAAAGGGCGTAGTAGTGTTACCGCTTGAAGAATACGAACGGATGAGAGAGGATCTCGAAATGGCTCAGACTAAGAAATTACCGGGGGAGATTGCTCGCGCGCGGCAGGAAGCGCGTGAAGGCAAGGTGTTTTCTCTAGTCGAAGTCAGGAAACGTTTGCGCCTCTAAAAATTTATGAGAGTGGTTTTTGTCCGATTGGCCTTTCGACAGTTTCAAAAATTCAACTGGACTACTCGAAAACAAATAGACCAGAAGTTAAATTTTTACCTCGCCCAACCAAACCCGCTCCACTTCGCCGACAAATTAAGAGATTCCCGTTTAGGATCTTTTCGTTTCCGCGTTGGTGATTACCGGATTTTATTTGATATTCAAGATGATGTTATTACCATTTTGAAAATTGGTCACCGTAAAGATGTTTATAAATAAGCACCAAAATCGCCACCCAAGTTTTGAAGGACGGCGATTTGGTGGAGGTAGACGCGGACAACGGGGTGGTGAAAATTTTGAGATAATCTCTTATGAAACAGGAGTATCGAAAATGCATGAACCGATCGATGTTCTTGATTGATTGCCAATATTGGTATGAGGGAGAAAGATATGGGTTAGAAAAGTTGTCTGGTGGTAGCACTTTTTTTGAACCCATGTTTATTTATACTCCGGGCAAGGCAGTTGGTGTTTACTACAATTATTCAGATACCAAACAAGATAGTTACCTCCTAGCTAATTATTTTGGTCTTAATGAAAATTATTTTTTCCAGTTAGCTAAAGACTATCAAACTAAAGCCGAAAATCTTTTGGAGAGAATCAAACATCATAATGATCAAATCGTTTTTAGTGAATTATATATAGCCATTGCCGACTTCTTTTCGTATTTGGCAATCATCTGCGTCCTCGGCGGTTATGCCAGTGTGCGAGCTAAAGAATCGATCCAGAAACAGGCGTATCAATTGCGTACCGACACCGATACGGTGGTTTATGAAGCTGGTCTAAAATTAGAAGAGATTATCAAGCAAATCGTTAATCAAGACGACGCACCGTTCCTGTTGTATGAAGAACTGATCAGTCACTCTAAACCACCAGCCAGTGTTTTAAAAAAGAGAAAAAATGGTTACATTTATTACCAACAAAAACTTTACACTGGTTCAGTTGGTGCTTTCTGTACTGACCATAATATCCAAATTGTCGATTATGCTAAAATGGCTGGCGATTTAATTAGGGGTCAGTCAGCATCTTCTGGTCAGGTAACGGGGCGAGCGCAAGTTGTCTACGAACTTAAGGATTTGAATAAAGTAGAGGCTGGTGACATTTTAATTATGCCAATGACTACTCCTGACTTTTTACCAGCTATGCATAAAGCAGCTGCTTTCGTTACTGACGAGGGCGGCATCACCTCTCACGCTTCTATCGTCGCCCGCGAGATGGGCAAGCCTTGTATTATCGGCACTAAGATTGCCACGCAGGTACTCAAAGATGGGATGATAGTGGAAGTGGACGCGGACAAGGGGGTGGTGCGGATTTTGAATGAACAAAATGTTTAAAAAGTTAATCAAAGAAGATATTAAACCTAATGACTGGGAGTTTGAATTTCAACAACGAAATAAACAAACTGTTCTGATGGCTGACTGGTGGTGTCGATCTTTTTACCACCACATGCCAGTAGAGATTAAATTCGAGGTACCACCGCTTGATTATTTAATGACCGGTACGAATCGCGGCTATGTCAAAAAAGATCAAAAGCGTGAGGTCATTGAAAAACTCGCCATCGCCTGTAAGGGCGATGATTATTTGTTATATGTTATGAAGCAGACCATAGCGCGAGTGGCGGAGTTAGATACTCTGGCCAATAAAGTTGAGCAAGCGTTTAAGGACGATCAGATTTCTTATGCGCGCCTAGTCGAACTATGGAACAAATTGGACGCTGTTTTAATTCGCGTAATTCCTTGGTTCTACATCCCTTGGTACATTTCGGAATATAACATTCTTACCGATCGTGTTCGTGATGGTTTGGTTCACCACAGCAATAAACTAGAAACAATTGCTGATCCGGCAACTGCTCTCATAACAGTTATTTTCCCAACCAAGCCAGCTGCTTTCCAACGAGAGCAAGTTGATTTTTATGATTTAGTGCGTTTGGCTCAAACCAATAAGCAATTTGCCACCGATAAGGTTTTTAAACAAAAAGCCAACGTCTACCTTAAAAAATACGATTGGATTGTTACTTTTCCTCTATTACCATTACCACCGCTCACCTATGAAGGATTGATTGATAAAGTTAAGCAAGCAATTAAAGATAATTCAATTGTCGAGTTTCAAAGACAACAAAAGGCGAAGGTCGAGAACGAAACCAAGGCACGGGTGATTATCAAAGTACTGCAAAGTGATAAGCGTCTGCTCAAAGATATTGAATGGGCACAAGAACTCGGTTACGTTCTTACGGCCAGTGTTGAGGAAGCCACGCGTTCGGCGGCCCGATATCAGTACTTCTTCCGCGAGGTTGCTTCTCGCCTCTCACTTAGCGAAGAAGAGCTAGGTTATTTTACCTCGTCAGAAATCGTCGACGGGCTTAAAAATAAAAAGTTGGCGGATCAAAAGATACTCAAACAAAGAAAAAATGGATATGTGTTCACCATCTTTAGCGGAGTTGAACAGGCCGCATTCGGTAAAGAAGCGATTGCTCTTACCACTTGGATTGATCAGGCAATCACATTAGTGGATGGAGATGTTGAAGAACTAAAAGGTCAAACCGCGAGCCCCGGGTACGCTCGCGGAGTAGTCAAAATAGCGCCGACCCCGCAGGATTCTTATTTGCTGAAAGAGGGCGAGATTTTAGTTTGCTCGATGACTGGACCGGATTATGTCTCGGCCATGAAGCGAGCAGCAGCTATTGTTACTGATGAAGGTGGTCTTCTCTCACATGCTTCTATTATGTCACGCGAGTTTGGCAAACCTTGCGTAATTGCAACTAAGATCGCTACTAAAGTTCTTAAAGATGGGATGGTGGTCGAGGTAGATGCGGATGATGGTGTAGTTAGAATCGTAAAATGAGAACAAAGAAGATTTATATAAAAAAATAAGCCCCGGCGCTCGTTGAATGAGCGACGGGGCTATTGTGACGTTGTTGCCGTCACGCTGTCAGTAGTTCACATGCGCGTAGCAAGATGTGAGGTGGTCGTCTTCGAAAGTGAACTGGATGGTCTGGCAGTAGGTCGGGTCGGGGCTAGCCACCGGATTGCCAGTGGCTTGGGCCTCGGCTAGACGTAGGAGCGGGTTGTGACTGATCGCCGCTCCATTTTCACCATCCTTCAGTATGTGGGCGATCTCACGAACCCCATCCAGCACCCGCTTACCTTCGCGCTCGCACAGGTCTGGCCAAAGCTCGGCCAGTTCTGTCGCGCCGAGGATTCTCGGATTGTCGGGGTCGGGTTGGGCTTGTTTCCATGCGTCCCAACGCGTTTGCCACTCGTCAATCTCGCCCGGACCGAGTCGCCCTTTGAGGAGAAATAATGGGTAGTTCTTCAAGCGAGTCCCGAGGCGCTCGGCGGTTTGTCTGGCCCTGACTAGATGTGAGTACCCCACAAACGAGAAGCAGACACCGTGATGCCGAAAAAATCTGACGGCGGCCTCGATGCGTTCATCGGCGTCCGGAGCCAGTTCGGCCTCCGATTGCCAGGCCCCACCCTTGGGGTCCATGATTTGTTTCGCGTGTCGAATCAACCATACATTCCGAGCCATTTCTGGCCTCCCTTCTGCCCTTTCGGGCTATATTCCAAGGTCCAATCTTTATCCCAAAACTCTGTTTTGAGCATAGCAAATTACACGCCGTTTGTCAACCCCGTTAGAAACTCGGTTTCTAACGGGGTCAATAGCAGAAAGGGGCCTAAAAATATGGCGTAAATTACTGCGAATTGATAATGCGGATTTTGGAGAAAAAGTGATTTTGTGGTAGAATTAGATAATGACGATCAACGAGTTTGCCGAATCCAGGAAGCATCTTTTTTGGTCCACTAAAAACTATGCCGGACTCTCTAGAGAAGCTATTGTGGAAGCCATTTTAAATTACGGCGACTGGAAAGATGTGCAGGCGCTCTTTGCGATTCTTGGTTTGATTGAAACTGCAACTGTTTTCCGTCAGCAAACGGCTAGGCCGCATTCACGGATGAATTATCGCCCTGAAGTGTTGAATTACTTCAATTTGTACTTTCAGAAGTATGCATAAAGAAATATTGACAGAAACCCAAAACGAACTCTTGCCGGTGGTAAAAAATTTTCGAGGAAAATTCACCCTAGTCGGCGGCACGGCTATTGCTTTGCACATTGGTCATCGCGAGTCTTTGGATTTCGATTTGTTTAGCCGTCAGCCATTCCGTAATTATGAAATAAAAAATAAGGTTGCTGATTTAGCCAAAATAGAATCCGTGCAAATAGACAGACGGGGCGAATTTACTTTCACGATCAAGGGCGTTAAATTTACCTTTTTCCACTATCAGTACGAAATTGCTCCAACTGAAAGCTTTGAGGATGTTATAAGAATTCCCAATTTGCTAACCCTGGCCGCGATGAAGGCGTTTGCTCTTGGTCGTCGGGCTAAATGGAAAGATTATATTGACTTGTATTTTATTATGAAAGACCATCATTCACTCTTTGAAATTAACCAGACATCTTTTGAGATATTCGGGGGAGAGTTTAATGAGAAATTTTTCCGAACCCAGCTAGTTTATTTTAACGATATTGATTACACTGAAAAAATTATTTACAAACCAGGTTTTGAAACAACCGACGAACTGATTAAAAAGTTCTTGGTGGAAATGAGTTTAGGGGCCTAGTCGCGCAGATTTTGAAAGATAAAAAAAGCCGGGTATGATTGCTCATACCCGGCCGCTCGATCCCGGTCGCTGGGTTACAACGGGACTTCGCTGATTTTGTCGGTCTCCGGATCGTAATCAAGATCGTAATCAAGAACCACATAGCCATCTTTGACGAGCTCCGGGTCCTTGATCAACTGGTCCAGCACCTCACGGTTATCGACAACACCCCGCGCCCAAGCCACGAGTCCACCGATGATCGGGCGATGGCTGACAACGATAATTGTTTCATCATCGCGATCTTCTCTAATCCAGCGCATTGCCCTCATGGCATCCTGTTGCCAAGAGGCCACATCTTCGTCTTCGTGCCCCGGGTACTTGATGACCTCGTTGCCTTCCTTGTTGGCCATCTGACCGAGTTCCTTCACAGTCTCGATGTCCAGGTCAAAATGGAGGGCCAAGACCGAGGCGGCATCGAGAGCCCGGGCCAAACGTGACGAGTATAAGGCGTCAAACAATCTGTCCCGGAGCCGCGGATCGTTCTTGATCTTGGCAACCAAACTGTCAATCGCTTCCATCCCCGTCATGGTCATCGGTGGATTGACGGCCACGGCTGGCGGTCTACCCGCCGCCCCGCTCTGCTTGTCTGAATGAAATACCGCGCAGATCCTTAGTGCCATTTAGTACCTCGCTTTCTTGTCAAAGGTCCCAATTTCCGTTTACCAGCTTGCCTACCCCCATTATATACCTAAATCATATTCTTGTCAAATCGAGAAAGTTTTGCTACATTAACCGCATAATATGTCCGTCAAAATCGGCATCGTTGGTCTACCTAATGTGGGAAAATCCACGCTGTTTAATGCGCTCACCAAGAAGGGTGTGCCGGCGGAGAATTATCCTTTTTGCACCATTGATCCGTCGGTTGGTGTGGTGGCGGTGCCCGATGACCGTCTTATTAAGTTAAGCGAATTTTCTAAATCGGCAAAAACCGTGCCGGCGGCGGTGGAGTTCGTGGATATTGCCGGACTCGTGAAAGGGGCGTCGAAGGGAGAAGGTTTGGGAAATCAATTTCTCGCTCACATCCGTGAAGTGGACGCGATTGCGCAGGTGGTGCGCGTGTTTAAGGATCCGGAAGTTGTTCATGTAGAAAATAAAATTGATCCACTGACCGATGTTGAGATTATCAATCTCGAGCTTAAATTGGCTGATGAACAAAGTGTGACCCATCGTGCCGAGCGAGCGAAAAAAGATAAAAACCTGCCACCGCTTCAACTCTTCGGCGCCAAGCCGATACTCTATGTCGTTAACACTTCCGCGGCGGGGGAGAATGTTGAGGTAGTCTTGCCGGACCCGACGGTCAAGGTGGATCCGATTTTCGGCACCGGTCTGGATGAATTGATTGGGCTGAGTTATAAATTGTTGGGTCTTATCACTTTTTTTACAACTGGCGAAGATGAAACCCGGGCTTGGACGATTAAGGCCGGCTCAACCGCGCCCGAAGCGGGCACGGCGATCCATACTGATTTTCGCGACAAATTCATCCGCGCCGAGGTCATCGGCTGGCAAGAATTGCTGAAGGTCGGTAGTTATGCCCGGGCGCGCGAGAAAGGACTCCTCCGCATCGAGGGCCGCGATTATATTGTGCAAGACGGTGAGGTGATTGAGTTTAAGATTTGACCGAAGAACGTGGAAAGTGGAGAGTGGAAATCAGATATCCACGGCTCGTGGATATCTGATTTCCACAACAGTTCTGAAAAGAAACCCCCGCGCGGCGTGAGCCGAGCGGGGGTTGAGACATTGGACAAGAGGGATGCTAGCCGGAGGTCGCGGCGTCCGCCGTCGCGATTTCGTTCAGGGCGGCTGAATCGTTCGGCAGATTCTCCGATTCTTCTTTCGGTAACTCCGCCTGCACGTACTCAAAATACCGGTCCCACTTCTCGTCCACCAATTGGAAGGCAAGGAGCTCGGCGTGGGCAGCTTTGAGTTCTTGGCGATGAAAGGCCACATTTTTGTCCAATCCTTCCTGCAGTAATCGGTCCGTGTTTTCCTTGGCCCGGCGTTCAGCGACTAACAGGGCGTGGACCTTTAAGACCATTTCTTTCTCGGCTCGTTCTCTCATACTCCGCTCGTCTAAGTTACAGAGAATCTCAACCGAATTGGAATAACGATGGCTAAGAAGCAGTGGCAAATTTTCCAGCGCGCGGGCGAATCTTTCAGACTTGTCAAACCCTTTTGCTACCCGGATAGCAAGAAATATCGCCAGCCCGAGCCAAAGAAAACCCGAGATTGCTTTAGCCAGTTCGAACTTACCAAAGAGTAAGAATATAAGTGATACCGCCACTACCAGTAGTGTCAGAAAAACGAGACGCCCACCGACTCTCCTAGTTTGCACCGGGTCATAGCCGTGCAGGTCTCTCCACTTACGTCGCAGAATGGTCGGCATCGCACAATCCTTGTCCAACTGTAAAAGATCAATCGCCATAATTATGGCTCCTCTGGTTTTTGACTGATAGAATGACGGCTTCAGTGCCGCACCTTAAATACTGCTTCAGGCAGTACCGGGTACTTCATTCTATTTCGCGGGCAAAACCGAACCGCGCGAATTCTGGCTCTATTGTATTTACTTTTCTATTTTTGTCAAATTTAGATCGGCCGCGGTTTATAGTCAGTTGGTGCGTCAGCCAGATATTTTTCCAGTTGCTCGCGGGTTAAAAGTCCGGCCTGGGCGCCGATTTTTTGCACCACAGACATTGAGTTAATCGGCGCCCGGCGGAGGGCCTCGGGCACGGATTGGCCGAGCGCGAGCGCCGCGACAAAAGTGGCGGAAAAGGCGTCGCCGGCGCCGGTGCGCTCAAACGGCGGTTTGGGGTCAGGGTAAGGCGGCATAAACCACGTTTGCGTACCGTCATAAGTGTAAGCACCCCTGGGTCCATCGGTAATCACGATGATTTTTGGTCCGAGGTTGTGCATTTTTTCCAGCAGAATTTTTGGCTCGGTCTCTTTAGTTTTTAAGATTTTCTGCGCCTCGTTCATGTTACATAAGAAAACATTGCTTCGCCGATATAAACTGGTTAAGGCCTCGTAGCCGAGTTTAATTTGGAAAGTGCCGGGTTGGAAAGCCAATTTGATTTCTGGATTAGCATTTAAGTAACCAAGAAGCGCTTTGTGATACGGTAGCGAATGTTCGCCGAGGGAACTTAAGTATAACCAACGCGGTACGCCAATGGCCGGCAAAACATAAGAATATTTTTCGTGCTTGATGAGAATAGTTCGATCGTCAGCAAACCAGAGGACGTAGTGATAATTAGTGGCTCGGTCCTCGTGCGCGCGGACAAAGCGGGTGTCCACTTGTGATTTTTGGAGCGTGGTTAGGGCCTCGCGGCCGTGGTCATCATCGCCAAGATCAGTCACCAGTCCGGTTTTAAGTCCCAGTCGAGCGGCGGCCACGGCGGCATTCGGGCTATTGCCGACCGCCGGCACTGCCGTCACTGACTCGTAGGGGATCTTCGCGCCGAAAGCCAGACAAATCTCGCAGTGTTCATGGCTCACATCGCAATGCAATTCCGCGTCTTTCAGTCGAATAAACGCGTCGGTGACAATGTCGCCGATCGCAATGAGGTCGAATAGTTTATAGTCCATGAAGTCATTTTATCAAGCCATTTTTATCCCTAGTATTGACAAAAGACTATTTTAGGAATATGCTACTGGCGTGGTGGTTGTTGGCTTTTGGTGATGGAAGGACGAACAGTTCCTTAACAAAAGGAGAAAAACCATATGCCCGACGAGCTAAAGCCAGAATGGTGCCATCGGTTTGTTGTTTGGCTGCGTGGTAATCAGTATGTGCGATCTTCCCAATCCGAAATGATTAGGGCGGTCGATACGGTAAGGAAAGTACTCGATCTCCTCACTGCCGAAGAGAGGAAAGTCATCATAATGAGTCACGGTCTGGATTCTCTCTATTGTTACGAGACTGGAGAAATCGCCGAGTTTCTTCAGATGGAATCTAGACGTGTTCTCACACTCCAAACGCAGGCACTTTCAAAGATCAAAGGCTCCGGTCTTTTGGTGAGGCCAGATTCATAATAAGTTTAATCATCTTCACGACCCCGTTGCGGTCACTCGCAATGGGGTCTTCTTTTAACATATGCTACAATAATCAGGTATGAAGACCCTGCATGAATATGTGGTGGAAGCGGAAAAGAATCGAGTCGCGATCGGTCATTTTAACACTTCAACGATTGAAGGAGTGTGGTCAATCGCCCGCGCCGCGCGCGAGCTTGATCTGCCGGTCATTATCGGCGTCTCCGAGGGCGAGCGGGATTTTTTAGGTGTGCGGCAGGTGGCGGCGCTCGTCCGAAGCGTGCGTGAAGAATTGACCCAGCCCATTTTTCTCAACGCTGATCACACCTATTCTTTTGATCGCGTCAAAGAAGCCGTAGACGCTGGCTTTGATGCGGTGATTTTTGACGGCAGTAAATTATCGCTTGAAGAAAATATCGCCGAGACAAAAAAATCCGTTGATTATGCTCAAAGCGTCAATCGGGAAATTGTGGTTGAAGGCGAGTTGGGGTTTATCGGCGTGTCTTCAAAATTACTGGACGCGGTGCCAGTTGGAGTCGGTTTGCATCAAGATGATTTGGTTAAACCGCAAACCGCCGCGGACTTCGTGCGGGCTACGGCCGTGGATCTTCTGGCGCCGGCGGTCGGCAATATCCATGGGATGTTGAAGGGCCGGCCAGATCCGGCGCTGGATATTGATCGGATTAAGTTTATTCGCCAGGCCGCGGGGGTGCCACTTGTTTTGCACGGCGCGTCCGGCAACACTGATGGTGATATTCGCCGGGCGATCGCTGCTGGCGTCGCCATCATCCATATCAATACGGAATTGCGCGTCGCGTACCGCGATGCCATTAGGCAGACTCTACAGGAAAATTCGGAAGAGGTCGCGCCGTACAAAATTTTAAAGCCAGCAGCACTAGCAATGCAAAAAGTCGTGGAGAAAAAATTAAGTTTATTCAATAATTTGTAAAATTTATGGCCAGAATTTTTGTGACTCGGAAAATTCCAGAGGCCGGTCCGGAGTTGTTGCGAAGCCGGGGGCATGAAGTGGTGGTGAGTGGAAAAGACCGCGCGCTAGAAAAAGCAGAATTGATCGCCGCGCTCGGCGCGGCGCCGTACGATGCGGTGCTCTGTTTACTCACGGACAAAATTGACGCTGAAGTGCTAGCTGCGGCGCCCGCGGCCAAAATCTTCGCCAATTACGCCGTCGGTGTTGATAATATTGATTTGGTTATGGCTAAGGCGCGCGGTGTCTTAATCACTAATACGCCGGCGGTCTCAACTAGCCAGAGCGTGGCCGAACACGCCTTGGCGCTTCTTGTGGCCGTTGGTCGGCGGATCGTGGAGGCCGATCAATTTGTCCGCGACGATCATTACCGGGGTTGGGATCCGATGCTTTTTATCACGCCCGACCTTGTGGGCCGCACCTTGGGCATCATCGGCGCCGGTCGGATCGGTTCGCGTTTAGCCTTTCATGCCGCTCGCGGTTTTGAAATGAAGGTTATCTACCACGACATCCGGCGCAACGACGAATTGGAGCGGACGCTCGGCGTTAAGTTTGAACCGACCGTGGAGGCGGTGCTTCGGGCGGCGGACTATGTCTCGCTTCATGTTAATTTGGATCAGAGCACCCGGCATCTCATCAATCGCGAGCGATTGGCGCTGATGAAGCCGAGTGCGGTTTTGGTCAACACCGCGCGCGGACCGGTCATTGATGAAGCGGCTTTAGTTGATGCTCTGCGAGAGAAACGGCTCGCCGGCGCCGGCTTGGATGTTTTTGAATTTGAGCCGAAATTAGTTCCCGGTCTGGCGGCTTTGCCTAATGTTGTCTTGACGCCTCATATCGCTTCAGCCACCGAGGAAACCAGAAACGATATGGCCAAAATGGCGGCCGAAAACATCCTCGCCACGCTCGAAGGAAAACTCCCGCCGAATTTGGTTAAGTAAAACACGGATGCTAATCAAAACCGATTGGAATTTGGGGTTACTGTATCGGGGTAATGATGATCCGCGGATTGAGAAGGATATGCGGCAGATTGAGCGTGCGGTGGCCGACTTCTCGTGCCGATTTAAGGGGAAGAATTTTACCCGTTCGCCTCAAACCTTGGCCGTCGCGCTTAGGACCTTCGAACTTTTATATGATAAAACAGAAACCGCCAAGCCGTGGTGGTATTTTGCTCTTAAGCGCGATCTGAATACCAGTGATAATGAAGTGTCAGCGCGCGCGGTGCAATTAGAGCAGAGGTTAACTAAGGCCAAAAATCAGCTCGTTTTTTTCACTCTAGCGATCGGTAAAATTTCCAAAACCAAACAAAATTTTTTTCTCTGTCACCAAACGTTAAGGCCCTATTGGTATTGGCTTAAACTGGTTTTTCTCCAGGCGCGTCATCAATTATCCGAACCGGAAGAGACACTGGTTAATTTACTAACGCAGACCAGTTATGATCTGTGGATTCAGAGTCAGGAAAAATTGTTGAATCAACAGATGGTCAGCTACGGTACTCAGACTGTCCCGTTGTCAGAGGCCATATCGCGTGTGGCCGACTGGCCTAAAGACGAGCGCCGCGCTTGGCACGGCCAAATTAACCAAGTTTGTAAATCGATTAGTCACTTCGCTGAAGCTGAAATTAACGCGATTTATAATTATAAAAAATTGCTCGACGAGCGTCGTCGTTATAAAAAACCCTACAGCGCGACCATTTTGAATTATGAGAATCAAGAGCGTGAAGTTGAACGACTGGTGGCTTTAGTGTCTAAGTACTTTTTTGTCAGCTGGCGTTTTTATAAATTACAGGCGCGGCTTCTGGGTGAGGCAAAGATTACGTTGGCCGACCGGGCCGTCAAGCTGGGTGAGATCAAGAAAAAGTTTGATTGGCCTACTTCGGTCTCGCTGGTCCGCTCCGCTCTCGCGGCCGTCAATGCCGATTACGCGCAAATACTCGACCGTTTTCTGGTGAATGGTCAGTTGTCCGTTTATCCTCGGACGGGTAAGAAAGCTGGCGCCTATTGTTGGGGCATGGGGGTCTGGCCGAGCTTTTTACTGCTTAATCATGTTGATAATATGCGCTCGCTGGAAACTTTGGCGCATGAGTTCGGCCACGCTCTCCATACCGAACAGAGCAAATCACAGCCGCCATTTTATCGCGGTTACTCCATCACCACGGCCGAAGTAGCGAGCACCTTTTTCGAACAGCTCATTCAGTCCGAGTTGGAAAAACATTTATCGGCGGAGGAAAAAATCGTTTTGCTTCATAATCGTTTGATCGGCGATATGGCCTCGATTTTTCGCCAGATCGCCTGTTTTAATTTTGAATCGGAATTGCACCGGCGTCTCCGGGCCGTCGGGCAACTTGGCAAAGAAGAGATCGCGTCACTTATGGTCAAGCATCTGCAATCTTACCTCGGCTCGGCCGTTGCCGTGACTGCCGATGACGGCTACTACTTTGTTTACTGGTCGCATCTCCGACGTTTTTTCTATGTTTATACTTATGCTTACGGCCAATTGGTGAGTCGAGCGCTTCTGGCGCATTGGCAGGCGGATAGGGGATTTTCGGCGGCGATTGATCAATTTCTTTCTGCCGGGCGCTCTATGAGCCCGGCGGCCATCTTCAAAAGCATCGGGCTCGATCCGTCTAAACCGGCTTTTTTCGAGACTGGTTTGAAAAGTATCGAGCGAGATGTAATACGATTAGAAAAACTCACCAACCATTAATTTTTGCTTTTTTCGAGGATTTATGAATAATTACTGAGTATGTTTAAATTAATGGTGGAAAAGCGAGAAGTGTTCGGCAAGCAGTTGCCATCGGCGCGGCGCGCCGGGAAATTGCCGGTGGTGATGTATGGCCGAAAGAACAAGCCGGTTTCGCTCTTCGTCCAAATTCAGGCATTCAAAAAAATCTTTGCGGCGGCCGGCGAATCATCCATGATCACTTTGCAAACTCCCGAGGGCGACGTCACGGTGCTCGTCCACGATGTGGCATTCCATCCGGTGACGAGCGAGCCGATCCACGCCGATTTCTATGTGGTGGAAAAGGATGTATTGTTGAAGATTAAGGTTCCCGTTGAGTTTACCGGTATGTCGCCGGCGGTGAAAGAACTCGGTGGCGTTTTGGTTAAAGTTTTGCATGAATTGGAAGTCGAAGCCCTGCCGGCAGATTTGCCGCGCGGGATCGCGGTGGACCTGGCGCCGCTTACGACCCTCGAGAGTCAAATTATAGTGGTTGATCTGGTCTTGCCTCGGGGCGTTAAGGTTGTGAATAGACCAGACGAGGTGGTGGCCGCGGTAACCGTCGCTGAAGAGGAGCCGGCGGCTGAAGCCGCACCCGTGGATCTCTCGGCGATTGAAGTGGAGAAACGCGGCAAGGAAGCGGCGCCGGCGGAAGGCGAGGCGGCCGCGGCGCCGGCGGGCGACCAGCCGACTAAATAGTTCGGTCCTCTTTTGCTATACTAGAGGTGATGAGGCAAAAGCTTTTACTAAGCTTAGTTTTTTCTTTGCCGTTTTTGGCGTTCGGTCAAACGAGTGACGATGTCAACCGCCGGCGCGCGGCGCTCGAGACCGAACTGGCGAAAGTCGAAGCGGAAATCACCATTCAAGAAGGACTGATCGCGATCAAACAGAAAGAGGCCGCCACTTTAGAGCGCGATCGCCAGCTTTTAAATTCACAAATCGCTAAAGCCAAACTGGTGATTCGCGCCCACGAGTTGGAGATTGAACGATTGGGCGGGGATATCAATAAGAAAGCTGACACGATCGCGGATTTGACGAAACGACTGTTCAAGCTTACTGAATCGCTGGCCGAACTTTTGCGCCAGCGCCGCGATCTTGAGGATCATAGTTTGGTGGAGATTATGCTGGCCCAAACCAGCTTGGCTGATTTTTTTCGCGAGTCGGATAATTATCAGTATCTTGAGGATTCAATCCATCAGTTGTTTGTCGAGACGCGGACGGTCAAGGCCGAGACCGAAAGCGCCAAAAGCGGTCTCGAAGAGCGGCGTCTGACGGTCCTCGACGCCAAAAAGCAGATTGAGGAAGAACGTCGCCGCGTGGAGCGACTCGAAGCGGAGAAAAAACAGTTACTGGCGCTCACTAAGAATCAAGCTGCCGCTTATCGGAAAGTTTTAGCCGAGCGGGAGCGGCGGAAAGTCGAAATCAAGAGCGCCCTGTTCCGCCTCCGCGGCTCGGATGCCATCACTTTTGGCGAAGCGCTCGATCATGCCAATTTCGTGGCCGGTAAAACCGGTCTCCGCCCCGCCTTGCTTATGGCAGTGATCACTCAAGAATCTAATCTCGGGGCTAATGTCGGCACTTGCAATCGGCCAGGCGATCCGCCATCGAAGTTGTGGTCAAAGATCTTGAAACCAGATCGCGATCAAGCGCCGTTTCTCCGAATCACCAAGGCCCTTAGCCTTGATCCTGGCATTGTTCCGCTTTCTTGTCCGCAAGCCGGCGGTTGGGGCGGGGCGATGGGCCCGGCGCAATTTATTCCTTCGACCTGGGAATTGTATCAAACCAAGATTAGCGTCCTGACGGGTAATAATCCGCCCAACCCCTGGACGCCGCGCGACGCTTTTGCCGCCTCGGGTATTTATTTATCAGAATTGGGCGCTGATGCCAGAACCTGGACCGCGGAACGGACAGCGGCGCTTAAGTATTATGCCGGTTCGCGCTGGAATTTGGCCAAGAACGCTTTCTACGGCAACGAGGTGATGAAGATTGCCGCGGATTATCAAGGACTGATTGATACCTTGCAAAATAATTAATTTTTTGTCATGATGGGGTGATGAAGACAGAAATTCACCCCCGTTATTACGGTGAGTCCTTGGTGACTTGCGCCTGCGGTAACAAATTTACCGTCGGTTCGACCAAGGAGAAATTACCGGTGGAAATTTGTAGCGCTTGCCATCCCTTTTTCTCCGGCCAGGACAAAATCATTGATACCGCCGGTCGGGTGGAGAAGTTTAAACAGCGGCAGAACCGGAAGAAAAAATAATGGGCTCAAACGAATCGCCAGCGGTGATTTTAGAAATCCGCGCCGGCGCTGGTGGTGAGGAATCGGCGTTGTTTGCCGCGACTCTCGCCGGCACGTACCGTCGTTTCGCGATGCGACGCGGTTGGTCCTGCTCGCTCGTCAGTGAATCGAAGAGCGATCAGGGGGGCTATAAAGAGGTGATTTTTGAAATTCGAGGGCCAGGAGTCCTCGATGATTTACGTTTTGAGGTTGGCGTTCATCGAATCCAGCGCGTGCCGGCGACCGAAAAGCAGGGTCGGATCCATACTTCCACGGCCTCGGTGGCGGTCCTGCCGCTCGTCGGGACCGCCGGTATAACTCTTAATTCGGCTGATTTGGAAATCACTTTCAGCCGTTCCGGCGGCGCCGGCGGGCAAAATGTCAACAAGGTTGAAACAGCGGTGCGTCTCGTCCATCGGCCGTCCGGGATTGTGGTTCGTTGCCAGAGCGAACGGAGCCAGAGCCGCAATAAGGAAAAGGCCCTGGCGATTTTAGCCAGTAAATTGCATGAGCAGAGTCAGTCGGCGACCGCGCGAGCGGCGGCGGATGAACGGCGGCGGCAGATCGGTACCGCCGACCGTTCGGAAAAAATTCGGACTTATAATTTGGTCCAGGATCGGGTGACTGATCACCGGATCAAAAAATCTTGGCATCAGGTGGAGAAAATTTTCGCCGGTGACTTAGACCGGATTATCACCGCTTTAAAAGCCGCAGAGAAGCCTGATTAGTAGTTTGCTAACTGGGTCGGCGTCTGCTATTGTAAGGTTATGCCAATATCAGTTTTAGAGGAGTTATTCAGCCGCGGGGCGCATTACGGTTGTAGCCGGCGCCGGCGGCATCCGTCGGTCAACCCGTATCTTTATGGTTTCAAGAATCGAACGGCCATCATTGATTTGGAAAAATCTTTGGCGGCTCTGTCCCGGGCTGAAGACTTTCTCCGCGGTGCGGGCGAGCAGCGTAAAACGGTGCTCTTGGTTGGCACCAAGCCGGAAGCCCGAGCCACGGTGGCGGCCGCCGGCGCGCGGCTGGGGTTGCCGTATGTCGCCGGGCGTTGGATTGGCGGCACCCTGACGAATTTTTCGGAAATTAAAAAGCGTTTAGCTCGCCTTGACGAATTAAAAAAGCAATTAGTCTCCGGCGGGCTGGAAAAAAATTACACCAAGCAGGAGCGGGGCCAATTTCAAAAAGAGTTTGCTCGGTTGGAGCGCTCTTTTGCGACCATTGCCGGTTTGACCTCTCGGCCGGCGGCGCTCATCGTGGTGGACTCGGCGGTCGAACAGATTGCCGTCGAGGAAGCGCGATCGCTTGGCCTGCCAGTCGTCAGTCTCTCTGGCGCCGATTGCGATATTCGCTGGCTTGATTACCCGATTATCATTAACGACGCGAGTGTTCAAACCATTGACTGGGTTATCAGTCGGCTGGCGGAAGCCTATGAAGCCGGCGGCGCGTTGGTTCAAGCGGCTGAATCTGTTTTAACAACTATTGATGATCAGCATCAAGCAAATTAAAGACTTGCGTTTGAAAACTGGCCTACCGGTCGCCGATTGCCGCCTGGCCCTCGAGGCCTCAGGCGGCGACCTAAAACAGGCCCTGACCTGGCTCGCGGCGGCCAGTCAGAAAACAGCCGAGGTCAAGAAGGTTCGAGCACTCGTCGCCGGCGCCGTCGCCAGCTACATCCATTCTAACGGCACTCTCGGCGCCCTGCTCGAACTCCGTTCCGAGACCGATTTTGTGTCGAAAAATAGTGATTTCCGACTGCTGGCCGATGACCTGGCAATGCAGGTTGCGGCCGTCGCGCCGGCGAATCTTGAGGAATTGCTGGCCCAGCCGTTTATTAAAGAGCCGGCCCAGACCGTCGGAGAACTAGTCCGCTTGAACGGGCAGAAATTCGGCGAGCGGATTGAGATCGGACGCTTCACTCGTTATGAACTCTAGCCAAATTATTTTCTGGTTAGCGACCCTGGTCTCGTTTATCGCGATGGTGGCAATAATTGTGCGCGCCGGCGGGCGTCCGGTTCAGAACGAGATCTCGAGTGGGGGGAGTCTGGCCGGAGTCGTGGCACTCTGGTTGACCGCCGCGGCGGCTGGTTTTATTCTCGTCCTAAAACGTTTAGTGGTCGCCGTTTATCTTTTTTTGCTTCTAATTGGGCATCGCGCCGCCGGCGGCGCGAAAGTCAGTATCCATAAAATCGAAAATCGTTTTTTGAGATTGATTGAAGCGGTCCGCGGCCGCGGCCAACGCACCTCGCCGGAAGAACGCCACGGCGCCGTCTCCTTCTTCCTCGAACAAATTAAAGTTGATAAAGTGGAAACGCGGCGCCGGGCGAATCGCCGTTTAATCTCGCCACCCTAGCTTAATGGTAGAGCAACGGTTTTGTAAACCGTAGGTTGTCGGTTCGAGCCCGACGGGTGGCTCCAGAATCCGAATTTCAGACAAAAGACCAACTTTTTGATGGGACGCGCAAAGCGCGTCCCACTGATTTCCCCCCGCTAATTCAGACGAATTCGGCGCGCTTGCGCGCACTAATTTGTTTTGGAGGAGGAGGTTCGAGCCAAAGATTTCTTTGGCAGCAACCTTTTTAGCAAAAAGGTTGCTATCCAATGCAATTTTTTCCATATTTCCCGCGTCCTTTATCCACTTTTCCATCGGTTCGAGCCAATGTTTCTGCTTTTGTTGATTACGAGATATTTCCTCCTCCAGCGACTTTTTCTCGGAGAGCAATTTAGACTTTTCAGCACGATACACTTCCTTGTCTATGTCTTGGTCTAAATAGCCGTCTAAAAGTCGCTGGAGCTTCACTGTGATGTCCATAATCATTTTTTGATTTTTTTCAACAAAAGCAGAAACAGATTGGGCGGATTCAACTTTGTCTTTTTCAAGTCTTTCGTTTAGGTAGTCCGCCCAATCTTGTGGCATAGAAACTTTTTGAAGAAGTGATGAAATTTGCGCGTCCAAAGATTCTTGGCGAATACAGGGTTCAGGAC
>CAZLZS010000003.1:0-56418 GCA_964564105.1 uncultured Candidatus Saccharibacteria bacterium | reverse complement strand
AACGGCCGGATCAACCAGCAAGACCCAATTCATGTTTCAGATCAGACCACTTGATGTAATTTCCTTGAGCAAAATTTTTCTTGGCTCTGGCTAATTCTCTTTTTTCCCCAATCGTGGGCTTAAAGGTCTTGAAGGCGCGGGTCTCTTTCTGCCAAGTTAAAAACTCCTTATAAGCTGCGGCTGGCACGGCGACTAATTTTTGCGGTCGCCGGCCGGATAAAATTTTAGGAATGGTAATGATGGTCATAGTTGATAGATAAAATAATATGTTAGCAAATGTCAACCAACTAGTCAAAGAATAACGAGCAAAACGAGAACGAGGAAGGGGTGTTTTTCATAATGAATGGCTCTATTCTAACATGGTTAGCGTTTGATCGGCATGATCAGATAGACCAAGGTGGTGTCGCCCCAACCAGTGAGCATTATTGGTTTGGCGGCGCCGTTGAAACGAAGAATGACTTGTTCGTCAGAGAATGCGACCAAACCATCGAGCAAGTACTTCAAATTTAGACTAATCGCCACTGGTTCGCCAGAAACCGCCTGGGGAACAACCCAAACCAAGTTATTGCCATTGTCGTTGATGGTTCTGATTTCTAATTTCCCTTCTTTGTTAAGCGACAGGTCGGCTTGATTAAACTTATCAACAAAAACATTGGCTAATTTCAAAAGTTCGAGTAGTTGCGCGCGGTTAGTGGTTACCTCGGTGGAAAAACGAGTGGGAATAATCTGCCGATAATCAGGAAAAACACCGTCAATTAAACGTGAGGTGAGATAAAAGTGAGGAGCGAAAAAAGAAATTTGGTTCTGGTTATATTGAATCTCCAAATCGACATTTAAATTCTCGATTATTTTCATCAATTCCAATGTATTTTTAAGAGGTAGAATCAGGTAGGGTAGATTCAATCTCAACTTGTCGCCGCCAAGATGTTTTTCCGCCAAGCGGAAAGAGTCAGTGGCGACCAAACACAAACCGCTTGGCTGTTCATAAAAACAGACGCTGGAAATTTCCGGCTTAAGATTAGAAGACGAGGCGCTATACCAAACACTCTGCAACCCCTGAGATAATTGCTCTGAATTAATGAGTAGGATGGAGGGTTTATCCGGCCGAGGAATAAGGGGAAAATCATCGGCGGGGTAACATTTAATGGTGGTGGTGTGGTGGGTTGAAGAAATGTTCAGATTGCCTTTCAGTAATTCGAGTTTTATTTTATCTTCTGAGGCCGGCAAGTGGTTGAAAAAATTACCCAGCAAATTTCCACTGACCGCCACCAACCCAGTTTGGTTAATTTTACAAGGCAGAGATATTTCTAAACCAAGATCAAGATTAGTGGCTTTTATTTTTAGAGTTTGATTTTCAGCTTCTAGAATAATATTAGAAAAAACTGGTAAAGATAGATTTTTACCAGTTAGCCGTTCAGCGGATAATATCGCGGTTTTAATTTTACCTAAGGAGCATTCCAGATTCATAATAAATTAATTATAGAAAGAATATTATTTTAATTAGCTTGGTGGATAAGTGGATAAATGTTTCTAGTCATGGTTTCTTTGATTATTTAGTATTTATTATTTTAGTAATCTGTTAATAATTGTTGATTAGTTTTGGTATAACAAATTACGAATCTGGTCTAACTCACGATTTAATAACTGGTTATTCCCTAAATCATTTTTTATTTTATCATAAGCGTGAATCACTGTGGTGTGGTCGCGCCCGCCTAATTGTTGTCCGATATACGGGTAAGAAGTGTTAAAATCTTCTCTTAATAAATACATCGCCACTTGTCGCGGCTTGACCACTTCTTTTTTCCTAGTCTTCTCGTATAATCGTCGTTCTTCAATGTGGTAGAAATCAGCGACCACTGTTGTGACATCCTTAATTGAGATATTTCTCTTGGGCCGGATACTGTTTTTTATGAGATTTTTCACTTCATTCATGGAAAGTGGGTGTTTTTTTAAGTAAGCTTGACAGTTGATGGTGTTTAGCGCCCCCTCTAATTCCCTGATGTTGTCCTGAATGACCGAGGCGACATATTCCAAGGTTTCTTCATTGGGTGAAAAATTGCTCAACCCTGCTTTATATTTAAGAATCGCTAGCCGCGATTCAAAATCCGGCCGGCCAATATCCACAATCATTCCCCCTTCCAATCTCGACCGCAGGCGCTCCTCGATGCCACTTAAGTATTTCGGCGGTTTATCGGAGGAAAATATTATTTGCTTGTTATTTTCATAAAAAACATTGAAAAGGTGAAAGAGTTCTTCTTGGGTTTTTTCTTTTTCCGAGAGGAATTGAACGTCATCCATGATTAAAATATCATATTTTCGGTATTTTTCTTTAAACAAATTGCCGCGGTTGTTTTGCACCGAGTTGATGTAATCAAGCATAAAACGTTCCGAGGTAATGTAGTAGATTTTTTTCCCTCCCCCAACGCTCTTCAACTGGTTGCCAACCGCCTGGATTAAATGGGTTTTGCCGAGTCCAGTGCCGCCGTAAATTAGAAGCGGATTATAGAGAGTTCCGGGTTTTTTCACCACCGCCTGCGAAGCGGCGTGAGCCAATTCATTAAATGAGCCAACGATAAATAGCTCAAAGGTATATCGGGGATTTAAATTATCTTCTTTATTGATGTAAATCTCAGCCATGGGTATTTGTTGATTCCCCCACTCGACCGGTGGCGAATACTCCCCAACCTTTTTTGTTTTTGACCCGTCTTCAATCTTACTAATAGCATATTCAACACCGCGGACCTCGGGCTGATAATGGCGGAGAGTTTTGAGAATAAATTTGTGGTATTTATTTAACAGCCATTCTTTAACAAAAGCATTGGGGACGTTCAAATAAACCACTCCGGTTTCCAGCTTGGCGATATTGGTGTTTTTAAACCAGGTGCCGAAAGTCGCCTGAGAAATACCCAGTTCAATTTCCGCTAAAACCGTTTCCCAAAGTTTTTTGTTATCCAGCAGCATAGTTGAGAGACATTATAGATTATAGAGGTCGACCACCAGATACTCAACTGGCGTCAATCTGTTAATAATCAGTGGATTAATGTTGATAAGTATGCTAACCTTTTCCCTAAATGTCGCAAACCTTTCAACCTAAAAAAAGAAAACGTTATAAAACTCATGGTTTTTTAGTTAGACAACGGTCGCCGGCCGGTCGAAGAGTGTTGCGGCGTCGCCGGCGCAAACAGCGGGCCAGACTCACGGTCTAAGATTAATGTTGCCGCGTTCTCGCCGAGTGCCCAAAACTCTTTTCCCAACCATTTTGCAATCTGGTCGAGTTTGGCCGACCCAGTTTTTGTCTTTAAGGGTCTGGCGCGACCCCACCCGCTCAGCGCCAACCAGCTTTGCCGTCATCACCGGCAGTAAAGTATCTGGCAAGGCGGTGGAACGAAATTTGTGGAAAAGGCGCGCCCACGCCATCCTCACCGAGCTCTCGCCGCAACTAAGGGACAACCATTACTGCCTCCTGTTTTTTAAAAAAGGAATAACCACTTTGTCCTTTAGACAATTATCGCAAACGATCAGGCAGGTATTTCTCCAAGCCAATTTACTGATTAATTAATCTCAGCAACAATGATTTCCAATCTCTGGCGGCAAATTTTCTTCAACCCCCTGTATAATCTTCTGATCGCTATCAGCGCTTTTTTGCCCGGCCAGAATCTGGGCGGGGCCATTATTGTTTTAACCATCATTGTTAAACTGGCGCTTTTGCCATTTCAACACCAAACACTGAAAATGCAGAAAAAACTAAAACTTCTCGAGCCGCAGTTGCAGACCCTGAAAAAAAATTATCAGCAAGACAGAAATGAGCAAGCGAAACAGATCATGGCTCTGTATCAAACTCACGGAGTTAATCCTCTGACTAGCTTCTGGACGATTTTGATCCAGATTCCGATTGTCCTGGCTCTTTTTTTTGTTTTCCGCGACAGCGCCACCCTGCATCCCGACCTTCTCTATTCATTTGTGCCGCGGCCAGAAACAATCTCGGCTGATTGGTTGGGGTTAATAGATTTAACTAAAGCTTTCCTACCCCTTTCTTTATTGGTCGGGTTGTCGCAATTTATCCAGTTATGGCTAGCGGCTCCCGGCACTGTTTCTAGCCCCACATCCCCGGCTTCCCAGATCCAAAAACAAATGCGCTACTGGCTACCGATCTTCATTGTTTTTGCTTCAGCCAGCTTGCCGGCGGCGATCTCGCTCTATTGGTTGACCAGCAATCTGTTTGCCATTGTCCATGAACTTCTTATTCGGCGGCAAGCGGCGGCGGTATTAACTCATCAACCCCGTTAGAAACAAAGTTTCTAACGGGGTCAATCAGAAAAAGACGGCTCGTCAGCCGGTCAATAAAGATGAATTTCTCGCCGCCGCGAACGGTCAGGAGATTGATAACATCGCCGAGTCCGGGCTCGTCGGCCCAGCTGAGGCGGCTCACGCCGCTTTCAACGTTGATTTGCCATAGTAAATCATCAAAGATTATTTCGCCCGCTAGCCAATCGTCCGGGTAAGTCGCCCGAGGCAAAGATCGCGGCACGGCGCAATAGATTGTTGCGGCATCGCCCGCCCAAACACATTTTTCCGGCAGAGTGGCGATGGCCAGAGTCCGACTCTCATTCTTTAGTCGGTCGTACAACCCAAGTTCCAAGCCGCGACCGTTGCTTCGGCTGTAGAGAATTTTTTGCCCGTCAGGGCTCACCAGGGTGGCGAGACCGTTCACGCCGCCGAATATTTTTTGCCAGTCAGCATTTCTCAAATTCAATAAATAAAGATAACCAGGGGCTTCGGCCGTTGGTTTGCTGGTTAGGGCAATCAGATTTTTCTCCGGCCAGTGGACGAGCCACTGATTGGCGCGGGAGTTGAAAACCAACTGGCTCTTTTTAATTTTCAAATCAAGCACCTTGCCGATCGTTTCTTGCCCCACTCGTTCGAGAGTAAAGAGCCGGTCGCGGCCCGGGGCCAGAGTCAAGTTTTGCACCGCGTCGCCGAGGGGCGCGGATTCAATTTCCGGCAAGGTCAAGCTGTCAGTGGCGCCGCTGTCGAGATTGACCGCGCCGCTAAAATAATTTTTTTGACCAGTGCTGGCAATGGTGGAAAACCAAACCGATAATTTTTGAGAGTCTAAAGTTAAAATCGTTTCGGCCAGCGGCGCCCGGAGCGGTAGCCGCGCCAGCTCGCGTCTGGCGCGCTCGGCCAGAGCCATTTCCACAATCAGACCAGTTTCGCGCTCCAGAAATAAGACTCGGTCGGATTCGGTAGAGGTGGCGGCAGGAATAATCGTCACACCGGCCACGGCGCGTTCGCTCAAAGTGATAAGTCGGTTGGATCGGTAGCTGGGCGTTTCGGGAATCGGTGTCGTCGCTAGTGATGTTATCGATGTTGTTCCGGTAACTGGCGCCGGCGGCCGAGGCGGCGAAACCGGAAAGGCCTGACTTAGATCAACCGGCGGCGCCGCCGGAGGCGCCGCTCTCGACGCCACCCACCACCAAATCCCCACGCCTGCCAGCAGAACGATTAAAATGACGATTAAGATTATCAATCGTTTGGTCATGATGGAATAAGAAACTGCAGAGTTACCAAATTGGGGTTAATGGTTTTGAGAATCAAATAAGCGGCCAGGGCAAGAATCAACCCCCAGATTGCTTCAGTAATCCGCCTCTTCCCTTCTTCTTTTTTGCCTGGTATGGGACTCAAAATATATTCCAGGCCGCCGATCACAATCATAATTATCGCTAAAGTGGCGGCCAGGCCGATGATGATCGGGAAGATAGTGCCTAGATAAGTGGTTAAACTATCTGGTTGAGAAAGAGTAGATTGGGTTGCGGGGTCGGAGATCGGTTCTAACAGAAGAACACCTGGTGTGAACAGGATCCATAATTTTTTATTTCTCAACATAATAATTAAAATCCAAAACCTGACTGACCGAAACTGATCAGTAACTTGGCCGCGGCGGTTTGGAGCGGATGTTCGGTATTGGTGATTTTTAAGTCAAGCGTAGTTTCGCCGGCGCCGGAATCGGCGTTGGTGATGAGCGTCAGGAAGCGCGGGTCTTCGGTCGCTGGTTCGACCTTTTGCTGATTAGCCGACCAGTTGAAGACGAGCCGGCGGTTGAGCCAATCTATTGATGAAAAATAAAACGGCTCGGCGATAATTTTGGTCTGGTCAGTGACAATATTTAAGTTTTTCAGCGCCCGACGGTAATCAATCTGGCCGTCTTTAACCTCGTAGAATAAAATTTTCGGCGCGGCGATGGGGATCTGAGCCGCGCCAGAGGCGCCGATCGAGCCGTCCGAGCGCGTTACCGTTACTTCGATTAAATTACTGCCGCTTGGGGCGGCGCGGAAGTCAAACGTGTTTTTGCCGGCGCCGGAGGCGCTCTTTAGGTCCGCGCCGTCTTTCCGCCAATGGAAAATCGGATTTTTAATCGACGTGATCGCCACCACCCGGACCAGACTCTCGGGGCTAGGCCGAGTGCGACCGCGATAGCCGGGCGGAACATAAGTCTCGGCTTCCCAAACAAGATCTACTGCCGAAGTTTGCGCTCCGGTGAAGACGGGAGCAAGAATCAATAGCGAGATAATAAGTAATTTTTTCATCGCCTACTGGTTAAAATGTCCTCGGCCCGCGTGACCGACAAACTTATGATTGTGGAAACCGTCCACCCCGGGAGAGCGTTTAAGAGCGGGATGGCCTCAATGATCGCGCCGAGGCCGAACGAAGCCGCGCGCCTGCCGTTCATTATACTCGCTCCTTTCAAGGTAAACCACAAGCCAAAGGTTAGGCCGGCCCAGAGCGTCATGAGCCAAGCGCCGATAAAACCAAGGCCAAGCCAACCGAGTAGCCAAGTCAAGGCAATTTGGACTAGGTCATAAATTACCGCCACGGCGATCATCAAACTGCTTTCCCAAACCGGAATGCGATATTGGATCTTCCCGCCGCCCATCATGTTTGCCGAGGTTGGGAAGTCGGACTTCCATTTGGAAGTCCGACTTCCCAGTCACCCGCCGCCAGTTCTTGCTTGGCCTTTTTGATCGTCAGGAGTTGAGACGGATCCGAGGTGATGATTTGATCCTCGGTGTAGGAGGCGATGATTTTGACGGCGATGTGTTTGAGTCCGGCGAAGAAGATCCCCTCTCCAACATTTGATTCCAAGAGCAGATACTTTTCTTCATCAGTAAGCTGAAAGGTTTTCTGGACCAGATCAATTGAGGCCGGCGACTGCTTCAAGAGGAGCTGGAGCGAGGAATTAGTGATGATCGGCAAACCGTAGGGCGAGAGTAAGAAGTCGCCGACATCCTGGGTGATCGTCGCCACACCCAAATAGTATTTCCGACCGCGTTTGACCAGGGAGAAAAGAAAGGATGCCGTATCCTTGGCCTTCATCATCCACCAGGCCTCGTCAATCACCAAGAGCCGCTTTTTCAAGTTCCGCCGGATGGCGTTCCAGATGTTGTGCATGACAATATACATCGCCACTGGCTTTAACTCATCTTCCATATCGCGGACCGAAAACACGACGAATTTTTTATTGATGTCCACGTTGGTCGGCTTGTTGATAAAACCAGCCCAGGTGCCCTGGGTGTATTTGGCAAGCCGTTGAGCCAGTGACTCGCCGCCCTCCATCCCGGCTAGCACCAGCTCTAAATCCGATAACAAGGGTGCCGGCTTGCCGGTAAAATCCGCCTCCGGCGCGATGTCTTTCAAGGCGTAGGTTTCCGTAATGGCGCTGTCCAAGATCGCATCCTCATCGGGCGTCAGGCCGCCCAACATCAGCCGGAACAGGCCGACGAGGTTGATGATGTTCGAGCGCAGGACATCGGCCGGCGATTCGTCCTCGCGGGGGTACGGCAGGTCAAAGGGGTTGATGTGGTGCTCGGAGGTGAGAGAAATGTTGAAATATCGGCCGCCCACGGCCTCGGCCAGGAATTCATACTCCCGCTCGGGATCAACCACGATAATGTCGGCGTCAAACATTAAGCTTCGCAGAATCTCCAGTTTGGTGGCGTAGGATTTGCCGGCGCCGGACTTGGCGAAGATCACCGAGTTGTAATTTTCCAGCGAAAAACGATCAAACAGAACCAGCGATGAGTTATGCCGGTTGATGCCGTAGAGGATGCCGCGGTTGGAAGTCAGATCAAAAGAGACAAATGGGAACAGCGACGACAGCGGCGCGGAATTGAGTTTGTAATTGACGCCGAGCCGATCCTCCGCCACCGGCAAGGTGCTTTTGAAACCCTCTTCCTGTTGGAACAGAGCCGGTTTCAGGTAGACCAATTTGGCGTCCAGGATGCCCTTGATCTCGGTTTCAATTTTATTGAGTTCGTCTTCCGAGTCGCCGTAAATCGTCAGGTAAAGTCCGACATCAAAAATTTTCTCCCGCGCCTGCTGGAGAGCGTCGCGGAGATTTTCAATATCCTGATAAGCGATGTCGAGGATCGGATCGCGCACCAGCCCTTTTTCCTCTTTGATGCTGATCTGGCTTTGGACCTCGGCGACCTTTTTTTCGAGCTGCCGGAGAGCCACCGCCGTGTCGATGGGGTGGACGAGAATGGAAATGTCAAAAATTTTGTCCAGATTGACGATGGGCGAAAACCAATCGCCGGCTAGAAACCGCGGATAGGAAATGACAAACAGGGTCCGGGCCATTTTCTCGCCGAGGTGGATCAGGCGCGGGGTAATCTTTAAGGCCGAGGGCGCGATGATGTCTTTGAGCTCGAGCACCCCCATTTTGTAAATGTCGGCCGGCAGAATCGGCGCGATGATGTTTTCTGATGGTTTTCTCTTGCCAAACAAGCTCATGATAACTGCGGCGCTTCGGCTTCGCCCGGGTTGAAAATTTTAAAGAACAACTCGACCAATTCCTCGGTGCCGAGCTGGACTACCCGCAGGCCCAAGCGTGAGAGCCCTTGCGCCACGACGGTGGCGCGCTGTTCCAGTTGCGAGCGGTATTCTTCAAATTTATCCGGCGCCCCCGCCGCCCCGCCCGAGGCGGGGCGGCGACTCAGACCGAGTTTGACGAAGATGCCGCTCGGTTTCTCAAGCACCGGCGGCTCGTAGGGAATGACGACGAAAAAAGTTTTGGACATAATGTTGGTGTTCTCGGTGAAGGTGCGAACGAACTCGACGTATTCGCGAGTTTGAATCTTAATCAAATCGTTCAATTGATTTTTCTCCAGATCTTCCAGAATTGTCAGGTAGGGCCGGATATCCAGTTTTCGCGATTCGACGAAAATTTGAATGTGGAATTCGAGCGCGTTGAGAAAGTTCTGATACTGCAGGAGTAGAGCGGTTTGTTCGTCCTCGGATTTAAGCGCGAAGTTGATTGAGGATGAGATAAGCACGAGCCGCAGGCCGCTCGTTTTCAAAATCACCACGCCGTCGCGGATTTCTTCAATCGGCACAAAGTCCTGCGCCGCCCGGGCCTTGGTTTTGTTTTCTACCTTTGCCGTTTCCATTTATGTTTTTAGTTTTTCGCTTTTAGTTTTGCGTTATCTAATGTTTTCCTTGACATCCAAACTCCAAGCCAGATCGCGCAGTTTGCTCCGGGATAGTTTCGGAATCTCGACTGGTTTTTCCCGGCCTAAAGCGATGCCGGCCGGCTCGACGGCTTTTGGTTGTTTTTTCCAGAGGTAGAGTTTGGTCGTGAGGGTGTAACGAAAGGCCGATTCTAGGATATTGACGAATGGCCGGTTGTTGACTTTATAGAACGCCAGGGCGAGCGCCAGAATGGTGAGCGGGATCATCAGCCAGAGGCTCAGATAAATTGGTAGAAGGGCATAGGCCATGAACACCGCGCCCCCGCCACCGGCGAGATAGACGAATTGTTTGAAGGTCAGCGGGCCGAAGATTTTATCTTCCACCTCGATAAATTGCGGCACCTGAAAGTTCATGGAAGCGTAAAGTGAAAAGCGAAAAATTTAAAACAACAAGTTAAAACTAAAATCATAAATTCCTCTTGCCTTTTAAGGTTATGATACTTGAAGCTAAAATGTTGGCCAATTCGGCAGTTTCGTTTAACAGGCCACTGGCTCGACCGCTGTCTATTTTACCAGAATCTCTCAATAATCCTAACCAAAATTTGCTCTCATTGGCGGATTTTAGGGCGTAACTGAAAAAGTTTGTAAAATCTTTTCTTGAACTGCCGGCTTGGGCTTCTATAATATTGGCTCCGATGCTGGTGGCGCTACGTATTAGTTGCTTGTAGATAACCATTGCAGCCGAGTCTTGTTTGGGCAGATGGTTTACCAGGGCTATTATTTCCAATGCATAATGATAGGATCTTTCTTTTAACCCCCTTTTGTTTTCCTGCTCAGTGTTTTGCACTTTTAGTTGTATGTTTTACGCTTTTCGTTTTGAGTTTTACGTTGCTTCTACTCTGGCTTTTCCAGATACGGGTCTAAATCGACTTCTTCCCGTGGGATGCGGAAGAGTTGCCCGAGTTTTTTCTCAAACACCGTGTCCTCGGGCGTCTTGGACGGATGCTCGATCTCGTCCAGCAGTTTATCTTTGTCCGGCAATTCCCCGGCCGGAGTTTCCGGTTTTGGCAGAGAAGCAATTGTTTTCACCCCCCCGCTCATTTCCGTCTCCTCGTGCAGTTTCCGTAGCGACTCTCGGATCGGCAGGAAAATCTGTTCATTCGCCTCGCGGCCGATGCTCTCGGCCGCGGTTTGGTCAATCTGAAGTTTTGACTTGAGGCGCGACAAAAATTCCTCCGGCCGAGTTTCGCCGACCAGTACCGCCCCCACCTCGTTATCTAGTATTCCCATTTGGTCAATGTGGAGTTTTTGTTCAGTGCCGATTTTTCGCATAATGCCATGCAAATCAATGGCCTCAAGTGCTTTTTGGATTACCGCCGGTAGGCGTCCAAACCCATGTTCTTCTTGTTTTGGTTCGGCGCCAGTTTGAGCGTTTAATAATTGCCTAACCGGAGAAAGTATCTCTCTATCAATGTCTAAGGTGATATTTCGGGCCCGATCTTCTGGCATTCCGACTTGGCTTTGAATGCGTTCGGCTAGATCGGAAACGGGGGCGAATTTTAATAAGGTGAAATCAACCTCGTTTGCTAGCCGCCCGGCTGGCTCAAATTCGAGAACGTATTTGTCCTCGAGCCCGCGGTATTTTTGGCCGAGTTCGGCCGAGAGATAGAGGTTTTTTAGGGTCGGCGGTATGACCTCAAGGCGCTTGCTAATTTCTTGGAGCGTTGGATTAGGCATATTCCATTATATTCCCACTCCTCCGGCCGGCGCGCCCGGTTGATTGGCGGGCGCAGGGGGTGTGGTTTTTGGTCCCGGACCTTTTTTACCCGCGAATTCGTCAAGGCCGGCGTCTCGTCTGGTATTGCCGAGACGATATGAACGCGCGTGAGATGCAATCTTGCCGGCTTGGACGCGCAAATCATCAACCTCTTTCTTTAACCCTTTCTTTTGGTCTCTGGTCTTTTGGGTTTCCGGTATCGTCTCAATTTGTTTAATCTGTTCTTGCTTTTGGGCGAGTTTATCATTAATCGGTTTAAGGATGTCTTCTTCCAGATATTTGATTATTTGTTCAGAACTGCGTTCGCCTGTCGTGCCGGCTTTGCTGTTGGCCCGTTTCAGCAGTTCGCTTAGGAAAGCATCGGAAATAGCGTCACCGCGGCGGATGATCGAATTAGCCGAGCCGCCGTCGTATTGATTGATCATGGCACTGGCTAAGGCATCGCGGCGGGTTATATCCTTACCCTGGTCGTCCTTGCCCACAACATCATTGGCTCCCTCACCGCTAACGATGACTCTGTGGAGTTTAGCGATATCCGGCTGTTTGTGCCGGGCCACCATTTTTTCAATTTCCACCGGGTTTTCTCCGGCATCAGGTCGTAATTTCTCCATTGCCGTGGTAGAGACGCCGACTTGTTTCATAAGTTCACGCGCCCGCTGCAATTCTTTCACCGGCACCTCGTCCAAGTCATCTTTCTTGGCAATGGCTTGGAGCATCGCCATTCTGGTGGTCGGGAAAATACCCGTTTGGCCGAGACGACGGAGCATCTCGCTCGTCTTTAATCGGGAGAAGTCCTCACCCTTCTTGGCCACTTCAGCCCGATAAGCGCCGGCCGCCCGCTGCATACCAGCCCGGGCGTAGGGAATGACGCTGATGAGTTTTTTCATTGTGGCGGTTCCGCCGATTCTCCCCTTCCCGGTCTCTAATTGTCCAAGTCCGGTTTGAACCTTATGTTTGATGCCGCGGCCAATTCCCCGGACTGGAGTGTACATTGCCCCAACGCCGTAACCCGCCCATTTTTTGCCGATACCTATCGCCCCTGACGCCCCCTTGGCCCCGAGCGATTTGGCGATGATCAAGGCGCCGAACATCAGGCCAGCGGCAATAAGATAGTAAAAAACGAGATGGCTGAAACTGGCAGTAGAGGCCCTTAATTGGGCTTGAAGAGGCGGACTATTAAGAACCAGAAGCGAGACATATATCATTAGAAGATAGAGAGGTGCGAAAAACGATTGTTTAAGCAGAGTGTCCAACCATTTATCAAACAAGCCTTTTTGATTGGGGAAGGCATACATTAAAAAAGCGAGCGGCGAGAGAATAATCATGAAAATTAAAGTAACAGTCCGCACAGCAAAAAGAATGGTGGCCGCGAGAAATAGAAAGATGGCAATTATTAACATCACCACTGTGCCGAAGGCCAGCAAGGTGGTTCTGGCAAAAGCCCCGAACTCTTCATAGACCAATCCGGCTACATCGGTGGCCGCGACTTCGGTTAAACTGAAAGCGGTGCCGAGCGGCAAGGTTTTCATATAGGCCGCGGCAATATTCCCGTTGTTTTCTCCCCCCAAGGATCCTATGGCTTTATAAAATTGATAAGCCGCGACATTGGAGGCGTCTATCACGATCCGGGTGAAAAAGGCCGAGAAGTTAATCAGGAGCGCGACGATAATTACATTGACTAGGAGCCGCTTCCCGCCGAAACTGGATAATTGCAAAATCATTCCTATGGCAATGTAAAGCAGGATGAAAATGAAAAACAGATTGGCCAGATCGCGAAGAATTTTCCAAGTCACCTGAACGGCGTTGCCCGTTTCATCGGTTCCGCCGGCTAAACTGGAAAATTCGCTGATGGAGAATTTCACCGATTGATCAAATATCACCCCAACTACAGATAAGACCCCGCCGAAGATTTCTTTAAAAACCACCCCGATAAAAGTGATGCCGTTTCTGATCCAACATGGGACATTGAAACTAAACCAGCCGCAGGATTCGTAGCTAGTGTTTCTGCCACCCACCACGGCGGCCGTTACATTTCGGTCTTGCACCCTGCCTCTCGATCTAAGTTCGGCTTGCTGGCGAGCAATTTCTTCATTTATCACTCGTTTTTCTTCCTCTGTTATCCCTGGTGAGTTCAATTGGTTTCGCAGATATTTAAGGTTGGTTTCAATCACTTGTAGCATGTTTTCCTCTGCAACGAAACGATTGTAATCCGCCTCGGTTATTTCTCCGTTGGCCAACTGTTGTTCTAGAGTGTGAAAGCGGTCATGGTCGGCAAAAGATATATTAGGTCTGACGAGCGAAGAAAAACCAGATAACAGAATCAAGCAGAGGATGGAAGTTAAAACACCTTTTTTCATCATCGTTTTATCTCCACGCTCTGGCTGACTTGGCTCGCGCCCTGGTAGCAGGATAAGCCGTAAGTCAGTTTCGGCGTGATGGTGAGGGTGCCGCCGGAAAAGCCGGTGAAAATGTATTTCGCGAGCTCGCTGGCGAGCGCCGTTTCTTGCGTCAGCAAGTTCGCGATTTCCCGCTGGATGAGCTGGACTACTGTGGCTGGCGTGGCCGGATTAATTTTTCCCGCGCCGCCGACTTCAAAACCAAGATCAGCGGCGCCGGCGCTGGTGAAGACGATTTGGTAGATATCGTCCGGCTGGATGTCGCTGACGGTTCGCGCGTCAAAGATAATTTTTGCCCGGAGTTTATCGGCCGTTTCAGGCTTGGTTAATGGCACATCGCTTTGATTGCCGTCAGCGGCGAGACGGGTAATCTGGAGATCAAGATCTACTGGATGGGTAATGCGCCGTTCGCCAGTCGCCGTGAGAAGAGAGCCCGCGGCCGCGGCCGGCGCGCCGGCGGTTGAACCCGAGAGCCAGTTGTTGTCCGCGCGGCACTCCTCGGCGTTTGTAGATCGCCATTTGATAATCGTAGTATTGCCCGCGCCGTTATTCACTTCTGTCAGGGTCGGTGTTTCAAAAGTCAGATTAAGCGTCAAAACATTATTAATGATCTCCGGCAGAATGAGAGGCGGCAGTTCAGCTGGATCGGGAGTCGGCGGTGTGGTGTAACCGGTGCCAGCCGGCCGCGGCGCCGGAATCTTGCCCCAGCCCGAGTCCGGGCAGGGTCCGGGCCCCGGGCACGGGTCGGGCTGGTTATAGACGGTGTCCTCGCTCGCGCCGCTGTAATCACCGATATCTTTGAGCCGTTCCAGATTGGTCTCCAGTTCCGGCGTGATGTAGTCATCAAGAATCTCGGTGTTTTCGGTTTTGCGAATGACGCTCGTTAGTCCTTCTACGGCGTAACCCTGGCTAACCGATCCCGGGGTTAGAGTTTTTCGCTCGATACACCAGCCGTTCTCGCTGTATTTCGCGCACTCGTCGGTGTTCAGAAAACCGAGGCCAGCCAGCAGTTCTTCGCGGGTATTTTGTTCGTTGGCGGCCTGGCGTCGCGCCAATTCTTCCCGGGCCAAGAATTCGGCTCCGGCCGGCGTGTTCTGGGGTTTGACCAGTTCCAGCCAGGTGTCCCAGCTGAATTCTTCGCCCGAGGTAATTTTCTGATATTGTTCTTGGCTCAAGGTTGGTTTAATCCGGTCGGCAAATGTCTCCGCCTGCTCGGTTTTGAGTTTGGTCACAATCTCGTCTTTGAACCGCGAGTCAATGTTTTTCAGTTCATCAAGAAAAGCGCCGGTTACCTCTTGCCGTCCTTCGGTAATGGCCGCGTTGAGATTCTTAGGCACCACCGGTTCTTTATCCTTTTCCGGATTAAGATTTTCCGCGTTCGCTGGCGCCCGCCCGGCTCGCAAATCCGTAAATAATTGCCGGTTGTGATATTCAATTGCCCGGCCAAGGGCTTTTTTGGCGTCCGGGTCTTGGACAAATTCTTTGGCCTCAAAAGCCAATTGGATCCGGCGGATGGTTTTCAAATAGGTGCAGGATTCAATCTGCAAACTTTTGATCTCGGCCGTCAGTTTCAAAATCTGATCCTGGGTTTTCTTCATCTGTTCATTGATGCCCTTGATCTGGCCGGTGATCTGGTTGGTGCTTTGCTCGGTGGAAAGCAGGGCGCCGATTTCAGTAGTTGGTACAGCGAGACCGACCGCGCCCGATAAGCCGAGCGCCGCCGCGGCCCGATTGGCGAAATTAGCCACCAAATTTTGAGCCGCGCCGCCGATAATCGGTATGCCGGCCACCAGTCCGCCGAGAGTGGCGTTTATAGCGCCGGTTAGTCCTACTTGGGCAAAAGTGGTGCCGATATTGCCGGTTAGGTCGCCGGCCGTAATTTGATTGTTGACCGCTTGCTCGGCAATCCCCTGGGTGGCGCCGCTTGCAGCGCTGGCGCCTTCGCTCGCCATTCCGCTGATAGTCTCGGTGAGCGGCAGTTCTGCCGGCGGTCCGGCCAGAGGACTGCCGATCTCGCCGACCCCCGGGGTGTAACCGGGCAGGGTGGTCGGGTCAAGCGGCGAGGGCGGCGCTTGCAGGGACTGGTAATAACTATTTGGATAAAGCGCTTGACTTAAATCAGCCGCCGGCAGACCAGAGCCGAGAAAGAAATCATTAATCTGCTGGCTGGCAAGATTGATCGGCGCGGCAATAAAATTACTGGCTTGGCTAACTACGCCGGTTAGAGTGCCGGTGATTGGTTGGAGCGCCGCGGTCATTGTCTGCTCAATCGTCTGGCTTAGGGATTGGGTGATGGCATCAATCGGCGCGGTGATGGCGCTCGTGACAGCGCGGATTTGGGCGTCAATCACGCCGGTCGCGGTGTTGACCAAGTTGTCAACCGCGCGGTTGATTGGATCAAAGAAAACATTGGGCAGATTCTCAATGCTGCCGAGCGCTCGGTTGACCGGTTCCAAGAACGCGGTTGTGATGTCATCCATGCCGCCTTCCAGCGAATTAATAATCGGCCCGGTCATGTCCGCGGCCAGGGCGTCAGTCAGCCGTTCCATGGTGTCGCCCCGAGTCAAACTTTCCTGGATCGTTACGGTCAACCCCTTGATGATATCTTCGGTCATTTGTTCTTGATTGGCCTGGCGATTTTGCAACCAGGTGATGAATTGTCCAATCTCTGTGGCTTTTTGCCTCAAATCATTGATTTGCTGAATCAATTGATTGATTTGACCCGGTATAGATAAGATGCCAGTGAGGCTAGTCAGTGAAGATTGTAAAGCAGTAACTGTTGCCCGTAATCCTTCAATTGAAGCATTGACGGAATTAAACAGATCGCCGATGTAAGAAATCATGAAACCGAAGATTTCTGAAATCTGGTCGTTAATCTGGCCGCCGAACTCGGCCCGGACGAAAATCTCGGTGGCATTGTTAAGCCCCGGGCCCAGGCGCGCGCCGAGCGAGCCGCGGACGCTCTCACCCACGAGCCGCGGCAGGCGGGTCTCAATCCCGTCAGTCAGAATGCCGGGCAGGGCCTCGCGGATCGTGTCGTTAAGCAAGTCCGGAAAATGAGTTTCAAAATTCCCTAATTGTTCTTGATTTAAGAGTTGGATTTTTTCCGCCAGCAGCGGCGGCAGTTCGCGGCGCAGGCCGTCGCTCACAATGCTCGGCAGTTCCCGCTGGAGCGCGGTTTGCAATCGCCGCGGCAGGTCATTGGTCAGGGCGTCGCTCACAATGGGCGGCAGGGCTTGGCCGATGTCGTCGGCCAAGCCGTTTTGCAATGATTCTGGTTTCAGGGCCGAGACGCCGGTGCCGGCCGTGGACTCGGCTTGGCAGGCCCGGGCGTCGTCGCGCCGCGCTTCAGCCAGAATCTGGGCTGGGTTTTTCGGCCGGCCTGGCGGCAGGGGCGCGAGTTCAGACGGCGGCCCGGCCGGGCCGCCGGGCAAGCCAACTATATCTGGCGCCGGCGGGCCGACGACCGTCTCGGCCGGCGGCAGGTCAGTCGGTTGGGCGAAGGCCGTGAGCGGCGCCAGGAATTGCCCCAGCAAGGTGAGAATCAGAATGGCCGCCGTGGGAAGACGAATTGTTTTTGTCGTGATCATGATCATAAGGCGGCAATCAAGGGCAGATTATGAACCGCCAGCACTTGATTCAGAATCATCACCGCGCCGGCCAGCCGCTCGTAGCGGTGCGCAAAGATCGGTGCCTGATCCAGGGCCAGGATCGGTTCAGTCAAGATTTCCGCCAAGTACGAATCAATCTCGGCCAGACCCAAAACCGCGTTTAAAAGATTTAGATGCACGACTTTTAGTGCCGCTGGCGCCACCAGTCGCTGGAGTCCGGCGGCCAACCGGCCGTAGCGCTCGGCCTCTTGCTTTACGGTCGCGGCCTTGACCGGCGACTGCTCTTCCAGGGCCTCGAGCGCCAGTTTTAATTCAGTGCCGGCTTGACTGGGTGCGATATTTTGGAAAAGTTGGCTGACCGCTTGGCCGTAGCGCCGCGTTTCGTCCGGATTGTCGCCCGTCTCGATCACTAGGTCGTTTTCCGTCACTTGAAAGGCGCTCGCCGGCCTAGCGCCGGCCGCGGCCGCCGGATCAAGCAGGGGTCGGCCGGTTGCGGCGCGGGTTTTCTGTACCAGAGCGACGAGTTTCTCATCCCCAGTCAATTCAGTTGGTGCCGTCGCTGTCGGCTCGACAGTCTTCTGGCCGCCCAAATACCATAAACCCCAGACGGAAAATAACAGGATAAACAAAATTATTATCCCGAGTTTCTTCATCGGCTACATTATACCCCGTTAGAAGTTTCGTTCACAGCAGTTTTTAGTGAATAAGTTAAGGTGGTTGAACTTCTAACGGGGTTATATCCGATTTTTTCCGGCGAGATACCAGATTTTATGATAAAGTGGATAAAATGAATAAGAAATTAGCCGCCTCGATCCTGTTGTGGTCAGCCCTGATCATCAACCCGGAATTATTGAGGCAATTGCAAGTTTTACTCACGCGCCTGAGTGAGGTTTTAGCGGCTCAAAACAGGCCGACAATTATTTACCCCGTTAGAAACGAAGTTTCTAACGGGGTTTACCGGCCGGCGCCGGAAAAATCAGTCGCCACCCCGATTTCTCCTCTAACAATTTATGGCCAGCCGGAAATTTCTGGTATCACACCGTCCCACGGCGGGGTTGGTACAATCATTACCATCCGCGGTTCGGGTTTTACGCCGACCGGCAACAATGTTTACGCCAGTTACAGCACTCTTCCCGATCTCTCCTCGCCCGACGGCCAAACCATCACTCTGCGCGTTGAGCCGCCGGGCCTGCCGGCTAATCTCGGGGCGATTAAAACCGAGACCTTTCCGGAACTGCGTTATCGTTTTTACATTAGAAACGCGAACGGCGCGACCAAGACCCCGGGTGAATTCGTGCTGGATTTATGACCAAAATTTATTTAATTTTTCTGTCCGTCGCCGCGCTGGGAATGATTTTCTTTTTCTTCGGCGGCGGCTTGCGCGCCTCCGGCCAGGGCCTGATTCCCTTTGGCGGCCGGATTTTGGTGGTGGAGTATTGCTGCAATGGCGTGGCCATTACGGTTGGCGCGCCGCGACCCGGGCGCTTTCTCATCACTTCCGGCACGGTTATCTTCCCTTACTACAATGTGTTCACGCCCGGGCCCAATGTCTTGGGCACGGCGCTACCGGCTGGCGGCACGCCGTGTTTTGAGGCCATTGCCTTTTGCCTCGTGCCCCTCCCGGTGCTCGGCATTGTCGATAAAATCGGCTCCTCGGCTTTTTAGTCGCTGCTTGACCTTTAGCCGCCTGTTTGTTAATTTGACCCTTGGATCGCGGCCAAAAACAGAAAGGAGGCGCGTATGACCAGAGAAGAAGTCGGGTATAAGATTTTTCTGATCGTTAAACAGCAGCTTTGTCCAGAAGACGAGAAAACGCTTACCGAGGACGCTGATTTTGCCAAAGATTTTGGGGCTGATTCTCTTGATTTGTTCGAGATGGTGATGGAAATCGAAGATGCCTTTCACATCACGATTCCCGATGAGGAAGCTAATCAGCTTAAGACCATTGGCCAAACCATCGATTATGTCTTGAGAAAGCCCAGACGTTAGTGTCTCCACCCAATTACCCCGCCAGCAGCGGGGTTATTTTTGCCTTAACTTGAGTTTTGCCCCGATTGAGAGTTGTTGCGCCGCGGCCAAGCCAGCGTTCACCTCCAGCACATATTTGACCGGTTCGGGCGGGTAGAAAACTTGCGGGTATGAATCGGGCGAGAGATTAGCGGTAATGCCCGTGATTCGCCAATCCTCGTCAAGCCAGATAATGTCAATTGGAAAATTCATCTCTTTCATCCAGAAACCGTATGATCCGGGTGCGTCAAAGACAAACAGCATTCCCTCGTTGGACGCCAAACGCGTTCGGCCCGAGAGACCGCGTGAGCGTTCAGTCTCGTCGTCGGCGATTTCCACCGCGAGTCGTTGCCCACCGATTTCTAAGTATTGAGCGTTCAACCCCCGGTGTTGAACAAAATTGGTGAGGACAAACCATAACGCGCCGAGCGCCAGGGCAATAATCAAAAAATAATGTTTACCCATAATTACTTCATCGCGTTTCTTCCAGTGTAGCACTTTTAAAATTTGCCAAACGTCATCGCCTTTGCTAGTATAGGGTGTTCTTTTATTAAATTTAGATGATTAATCCCTGTGCCAATCAAAACCTTACTATTCTTAATTGCCACGAGCGGACTCGGGGGTGTGGTCTTGGGTTACTTCCTGCGGTGGCTGATTACTCTCGGTCAGAAAGGATCGGTTGAAATCTCGGTCAAACGGACAATTCTTGAGGCCAAAGACCAGGCCCAGAAAATTACCGACCGGGCCGAGAAACAATCTGAGGAACTGCTCAAGGAAATCAAAGAAAAGGAACGGATTAAGGAAGACGAACTGAAAAAGAAGGAGGAACGGCTGCTCAAAAAAGACGAGCTTCTCGACAAACGTCAGCTCGACATTGACCGCGAGCTGGAAACGATCAGGAATCGGCTCGAGGAGATTAAAAAACTGAAAGACAAACTTCAGGAAGAAGAAGCGGTCCGGGCCGCGGAACTGGAGCGCGTGGCCAAACTGACCACCGAGGAAGCCCGAACGGAAATCATCCAGACGATCACCAAAAATTATGAGGAGGACTTCCTCTTGCGTCTGCGCCAACTCGAAACCGCCGGCAGCGAAAAGTTGGAAACGCGCGCCAAAGAAATTTTGGCCGCCACCATCCAACGTCTCGCTAACTCCACGGTCGCCGAGATCAGTTCTTCGGTCGTCGCCCTCCCGTCGGATGACGTTAAGGGTAAGATTATCGGCAAGGAAGGTCGGAACATTCGGGCTTTTGAAAAAGCGACCGGCGTCGAAGTAATCATTGACGACACGCCCGGGGTCATCACTCTTTCCTCTTTTGATCCGGTGCGTCGACAGGTCGCCAAGGTCGCTCTTGAAAACCTGATTCTTGACGGCCGGATCCACCCGGCCAAAATCGAGGAAATGATGGAGAAAGCCAAAGAAAATATCGCCCAAATTATCAAAGATAAGGGCGAGCAAGCGGCCTATGAAGCTAATGTTTTTAACCTCGACCCGCGGATTATTTTGATCTTGGGACGGCTTCACTTCCGCACCAGTTACGGTCAGAATGTGCTCCAGCATTCGGTGGAAATGGCCCATCTCGCCGGTATGCTTGCCGAGGAACTCGGCGCGGATTCGCAAGTGGCCCGGGCCGGCGCCCTGCTCCATGACCTCGGCAAGGCCGTGGACCACGAAGTCTCGGGAACGCATGTGGAGATCGGCAAACGGATTCTGGAAAAATTCGGCGCCGCGCCGGCCGTAATCAAAGCGATGCAGTCCCATCACGGCGAATACCCTTACGAAACACTGGAAGCAGTCATTGTTCAAACCGCCGACGCCATCTCCGGCGGCCGGCCGGGCGCGCGGCGCGACAGCATTGAGAATTATCTGCGCCGGCTGAAAGACCTGGAAGATCTAGCGAACTCTTTCCCGGGGATTGAAAAAACTTACGCCATTCAGGCCGGGCGGGAAGTCCGAGTTTTCGTCAAACCAGAGGCAGTCGGCGACCTGGAAGCTAAACAATTAGCCCGCAATATCGCCCTGCGAATCGAACAAGAACTCAAATACCCGGGCGAAATCAAGGTGACCGTCATTCGCGAATCCCGCATCATTGAATACGCGCGGTAGACATCACCTCCCTATCACCACCACCGGCGCCGAGTAGCCAATGTGGCCGGCGGCATCAGACGCTTGAGCGTCCAATCGGAAGGTAGTACCAGACTTGCCGCCGACTTTCCAAGCGCAGGTGTAAGGCGCTAAAGCATCGGTGCAATTTAACGTGCCGTTAACATAGAAGCGGACTTGGCTGACGCCAACATTGTCAGTGGCGCTCACCGTTATGGTGGTAGTCAAACGTCTGGCCACCGTGCTGTTGTTTAAAGGAAAAGTGATGGCCACAGTGGGAACGACATTATCAATCACGGGATTGTTGACCGTGACCATGACTGAGACTGTGGTCTGGTTGCCGGCCTGGTCTTCGGCGGTGGCGAAAATGGTGTGGCTGCCATCGGGAAGGGTGGTCGTGTCCCAGACAAACGAGTAGGGAGAGGTGGTGTCAGTGGCGAGCAGTGTGTTGTCAATAACTAAAGTGACCTCCCGCATACCGCTGGTGGTTTGATTGGCCACGATCGGGTCAGTGGCAGTAACTGAAACTGTCACTGTCCCCGAGACCGTGGCGCCCTTAGTGGGCGCTGTAATAGTCGTGGTGGGCGGGGTGATGTCGGCGGTGGACACCGCCGGATTGACGGTGATGACGACATCGTCCGTGGTGGTAAGAGCGCTGTCAGTGGCGGTCAGACGCAGGACATAGGTGCCCGAGGCGAAGAAGCTGGCAATGGTGGACAGGGCGGTCGGGTTGGCAAAAGTGGCTGTGCCCGGGCCAGAGACCTGACTCCAGCTCGTGGTGAGCGTGCCTGAAGGCAGGCCATCGTCAGTGACCGTGCCGCTTAGAGTGGCAGTGTTTGGCAGAGTAATGATCTGGTCTGGGCCGGCGTTGATCACGGGGGGGAGGTTGGTGGGGGTGGTGCAGGTCTCGGTGAAGATGTGGGCCGAACCGGCGTCGGCGCCGTTAATATTGTCATCCCAATAGACCCCGACCATCACCCGATCGCCCGAGGCGCCGACGGCGTAGCCGAAATAGTCACTTGAGGCACCGTTGCCGTGCCGAAGTTTGGTTTCTTCCGTCCAAGCGGAGCCGTTCAGGCGGAAGACATAGGCCGTCCCCGAGTCGGAGAAACCATCGTGGTCATCACGAGGAGCGCCGATGACGACCATGTCGCTGGAAATGGCGACGGCAGCGCCGAAGTAATCATTCGTGGCGCTATCGGAACCATAGAGCTCGGTCTCCTGGATCCAAGTTGAGCCGTTGAAGCGGAAGACATAAGCCGACCCAACGCCCAGGCCCTTGCTGCTATCCTGATTGGCTCCGACGACTGCCAAGCCAGCGGAGACCGCCACGGCATAGCCAAACTGGTCGTAGGCCGCACCGTCCGGCGGCACCAGCTTTTGTCTTTGAACCCAACTTGAACCGTTGAATCCGAAAACATACGCCGACCCGGAGCTATTCCCTCGATCATCATCACTATAGGCCCCGATCAGAATCACGTCGTCGGAAGCGCTGACGGCAAACCCGAACTTGTCAACCGACGCCCCATCCGAAGCCAGCAGTTTTTGCTCCTGCACCCAGCTCGCGCCGCTCCACCGGAACACGTATCCCGATCCCGAGTCAAACCCCCTGTCGTCATCCAGGTACGCTCCCACGGCCATGACGTTGCCGGAAAGGCCTACCGAGCTGCCGAACCCGTCATTCGACGCCCCATCCGAAGCCACCAGTTTTTGTTGTTGAACCCAACTCGAGCCATTGAAGCCGAAAACGTAGACCGCCCCGCGGCCCAGGTGTCCTGGTGCCCCGACGGCAACCGTATTGCCATCAGTCGCTACGGACGTACCGAAAAATTCAGCCGCTGTTCCGTCTGAAGCGACCAACTTCTGATCCTGAATCCAGCTCGAGCCGTTCCAGCGGAAGACATAGGCCGAGCCGGAGTTCGTGCCCTTGTCGTCATCGAGCCGCGCCCCGATGAGAGCCACATCGCCGGACACGGCCACCGAGTAGCCGAAAAAGTCAGAGGGCGCGCCGTCTGAAGCCAAGAGTTCCTGCGGCCAACCGGCCGTGCACGTGGCCGAGGCGGCCGGGGTTGTTGCAGTAGAACCACCGTTCGTTAGGGCCGTGAGATGCTGACGGAGAGTGGCTAACTGCTGGTAGAGGAAACTCAAGGGAGATTGGTTCGACTGACTGGTCTGGGCGAAGACGGTCTGGGCTGTGATCGCGAGGGCGAGGACCAGGAAGAGACCAAGAAGCAGAGCGAGGAAACGATATCTAGTGAAAGTCATAGTTGATTCGATTAGTTAAGGTTAATATATTGATAATATTCATCATAACACGAAAATCGAGACAATAACAAAATTCATACACAGATAGTTGCGTTAAAAATGGCTTAACGGTATAATCACCCTAGTCGGTATAAACAATGGTCGACGATTAAAAGCCACGGTCAGCAATATTTTATGAATAAACAATCACTTATTGACGCCGTCCACGACAAGATTGGCGGAACCAAGGTCCAAGCCGAACAAGCCGTCGACACCATAATCGAGGCCATCGTCAACAGCTTAAAGAAGGGTGAGGAAGTCTCGATCGCCGGTTTGGGTATTTTTTCCACCAAACAGCGCGCCGCCCGCACGGCGCGGAACCCGCGCACCGGCGAGGCCATCCAGGTCGCGGCCATGAAGGTGCCGAAATTCCGCGCCGCCAAAGCCTTGAAAGATGCGGTGAAATAATGAAATAATTTGGAGGTGAAAAGTTGAAAGTCAGAAAGAAGACCCGCCGCAACGGGTCTTCTTTAATTCTAGATATAAAATCTCTCGATCAATGGATTCAAACGAGTAACAATTTCGTAATTGGAGGTGTGAGCAAGTTGCGCCAGTTGCTCGGCCGGGCAACCCTTGCCGATTAAGACCACCTCGTCTCCCACCCGCGCATTGTTTACGCGGCTGACATCAACTGTGATCATATCCATCGAGACGCGGCCGATGACCTTGGCCCATTGATTTTTAATCCGTACCCGGCCGAGACCAGAAAGCGCGCGCGGGTAGCCGTGCCAGTAACCGACCGGGCAAACAGCAAGTTTAGTTCCTGGTCTGACGCTCTCGGTCAGATCATAACCAACGCGTCCGCCAGCCGGCAAAATTTTAACCTCACTGATAACCGTTTTCCATTGCAAGGCCGGGTGCAATTTGATTTTTGACCCAAAGCGGCGACGCAAACTCTGGTTCGGCCATAGACCATAGAGTCCGAGTCCGATTCGGACTAGGTCAAAGCGGGCTTCCGGGTAAGCGAGCGCGCCGCCGGTGGCGGCGAGATGTTTGAGCAGTTGACGGCTCGGCGCGCGGGACAAAAAATTTTCAAATTCTCTGATTTGCGCTTTTGTCGCGGGGCGCGCTTTCCCCTCAGACGCCGCCAAATGACTGTAAATGCCCTGCCACGATCTAGATTTAAATACTGGCTGGAGTTTTTGGAACTCCGCCAACAAAAAGCCCTGGCGATGCATGCCGGTGTCAACTTTGAGCTGGAGTCTAAGTTGACGGCCCAAAATCGGCTCGCGCCTTACAAATTTGCCGACCGCCGACAGCGATTCCGGAGTGGAAATCGTCAAACTGATCTGATCAAACGCCGCCCGGGCGAAATTTTCCGGCCGAGTGTAACCAAGCACGAGAATCGGTATGATCAGCCCTTCCTCGCGCAGACGCTCGGCTTCAACCATTGAATCCACGCCGAGCCAGTCCGCGCCGAGCCGAGAAAGCAATTTGGCAAACGGCACCAAACCGTGGCCATAGCCGTTTGATTTAACCACGGCCATCAGCTTCACCTTCAGACCGACGAGCCGCCGGAACACGCGGTAATTGTGCGCCACTGCCTTGCGCTCAACCTCGATCCAAGTTCGCAAATGTCCGTCCCTGATTTTCTTCATTGCCGCTATGGTAACAAATTAAAGTCGCCTCACAAGTTCTTGGAATTTGTCGCCACGGGCAATGTAATCTCGAAATTGATCGAGGCTAGTGGTTCCAGGGGACAATAAGACCACCGTCACTTCGGAGATGAAACGAGAGATTTTTCGAACCGCTTGCGGCAGTGTGGCAACTGAAATTACTTTGACACCGGTTTGACGGAGCGCCCGAGCTAAAACTTTCCGATCTTGGCCAAAAAGCAGGACAGCCCTGGTCTCTGAATGTTTGATCGCCGCCGCGAGCGGCGCGTAATCCAGTCTCTTGCCCCGGCCGCCGGCGATGAGTGCGAGTGGCTTGCCAGCGAAAGCCTCAAGGGCGGCGGCCGCGGCCCTTGGATTGGTCGCGGCCGAATCGTCATAAAAACTTGTCTGCCCGATTCGGCGAACTAATTGCAGACGGTGGGGCAAACCGCGAAAACGTTTCACCACCTTGGTAATTATCGACGAGGGTATGCCCAGTTTACTTGCCACTATCGCCGTCATCACCGCATTGCGGAAATTATGCCGGCCGAGCAAAGGCAGAGCGCCCGGCGAAAACAACTTAAAACTTTTCGGATTAACCGGAATTTTCCGGCCGCGGCTCTGGCGCGCGGTGTGCCGGGCGCGGGGCGAATTTGAAAAAAAGAAAACCGTATCAGCGGGGTTTTGATAACGGGCGATATTGCCCTTGGCCGCGTAATACTCGCGGAGACTAAAGTGGCTGTCTTGATGATCGGGGAAAATATCAAGCATCACGGCGACCGACGGTGAAATGTCCAAACCCTGAAGTTGGAAACTTGATAGTTCAAACACGACCAGAGCTTGTTTAGTCAAACGCGGCAAGCAATCAAGCGCTGCTCGGCCGATGTTGCCGACCAAATACGTCTTTTTACCAGCCGCGCGCAAAATTTTATAAAGCAAAGTGGCCACCGTCCCCTTACCCTTGGTGCCGGTAATGCCGATGATCGGACTGGGGCAATGTTCAAAAAATAATTTGGTGGCGCTGGAAAACTTGACTCCCCTTTTTCTGGCTTTGACGAGCGCCGGCAGATTATGGGGCACCCCGGGCGAGCGAAAAATAAGATCAAAACGCGCCAAATCTTTTAAATAATTTTTATCCAATTTCTGATCGAGAATAAAAATTTTAGCGCCCCGATACGGCGGTGCCCGCCTCAAAAATTTGAGCACTGACTTCCCCTCCCGGCCGAATCCTAAAATTGCGAGGCGCATTTGCGAATAGTGGTCCGGTGAAACTTTCATGGTGAAAATCCGAAAGCAATTTTTAAATTCAGAATTCTGACCACGGACTCATTTATTCTTTCTTCAGTTATGCCATCATTCAATACTGAATTCTTTAAGGAATTAAAAATCCTAATTTGTTTTTCTGGCGTGTATGTACTAATGATAATATCCGCGCCGGCTTCGACAGCATCCACTGCCGATTGCTCGATTGTTTTGCCGACCGAGATCATTTCTAGATCATCAGTAATAATGACCCCATTGAAACCGAGTCGTTTTCTAAGAATTTCGTTAAGAAATTCGGAGGAAAGTGTCGCTACTCTTTCATCTATTTCTGGTATTAAAATGTGGGCAGTCATAATTGCGATTGCAGAATTATCATCAATGACTTCCCGGAATGGAATTAGATTTGACTCTAATTCTTCACTGTCAATATCCAGTGTTGCTTGATTTTTATGTGGATCAGGAAAAATATTTCCATATCCTGGAAAATGCTTGGCAACAGGGATTATACCGCCCTTTCTATAACCTTTAATCATGGCACTTCCTAATTCTCCGGTAGTGACTGGTTTAGTACCGAACGTCCGATTGTAAAGATAGGATTTGCTGTCAGAAACATAATCTAACACAGGAGAAAAATTCATATTAACGCCGAGTCCTCGCAGTTCTTTGGCTCTGTTGATGGCAATTTGTTCTGCTTGCCGATTATTTCTGATTGTGATTTGAGGTGTTAGTTCACTTAAAAAATTAAAACGAGTGACTTTTCCACCTTCTTGGTCGGTAGCAATAAAAAGTGGGATGGTTGTTATTCGCTGCAAATCAGCAATGAGTTGTTTAACTTGATTTTTGTCTCTCACATTCCTACCAAGAAGATTAACTCCGCCAATATGATATCGCGTGATCATATTACGAATGTGGTCATCGAGATATTGATGTTCGAAACCGATAATCAACATTTGTCCAATTTTCTCGTCAAGCGACATTTTTCTAACCCGTGAAATAATTGGACTTACGGCGGCGAGATTTTCTTGCTTAGTTTGACTAATTTGAGAAATATTGACGATTGATTCTTTTTCTATCTGGGAAAAAATATCGCTATCCAAACAACGGCAAATATGGTTAAGAAAAAAATTATGCGAAACTGATCTCTTGAGCCCATTTTGCGGACAGCGAGAATCGGACTCGCCTCTGCTGCTTGGAAGGCAGCCGTACTGCCACTATACTATGTCCGCGATATTAAGGAGCGAAGAAACTCCTTACCAATACCAGATTTGAGATATTTCTCTCGTTTACGTGCCGAACGATAATCAGGATACTCCTCTTGATACAAAACAACAAAATCTCTAAATCTTCTCGTGTAGAAACTTTGACCCCGTCGATGTTCTCTAATCCGCCGTTCCAAATTATTGGTCAAACCAACATATATTTCTTTACTGGGTCGATCGCAAATCGCATATACAAGTATCATAAATCCTGCTTGGAAGCCTGCCTGTCGGCAGACAGGGCAGTCATTCTGCCGTTAAACTATTCCCGCGAATTTATTGATAAAGCGCCAGCGAAGTCAGAAAGATTATGGAGCAGAAAAGAGCCGAGATCAAACACCAAGTGCACCACTCGCGCAGTTTGACGGCTTGAATATAAGTTAGGTAGAGAGAGAAAAGAAAGGCTAAAACGCTTAGCCACGAGATGAGGGGTATCAGATTGAGCGCCCGGGCCGCGGGTGAAAGAATGAGAGAGAGATAAGTTAAAACCACAAGTCCATAGTAAGCCATCCCCCAGAGTTCAAGCGGCAGACTTAAAAAAGTCGAATATTGACTGTGGATGACGGTGGCGCAATTGGAATTGAGCGGGCAGACGAGTGCTTCGGCGCGCCGTTTCTGGCGCCAAATGTAAAAAGCGACGGCAAAACCGCCGCCCGCTGTCGCCACAATCAAGAACCGCAGTAAATTATCCATCGGTTTATTCTAACAAACTCGTCTCGCCAGACAAAATGAGCCCCGCCGAAGGCGGGGCGATTAGCGAGGACGATTACGGTCGGTCCTCTCTTCTAAAAAAGAAAACTGCTAATACGGCGAACAGGAAAAACGCGGCACTGATCAACACATCAACAAGACCATATCGTCTATGATCCATCCCTTTTTCTCCGTTCTAGAAATTCACGCCCCTTGCCAACATCTGTGTTAATGGGTACACCGCGAGAGCACGGGCCAGTCCGCGAGCACTCCTTTTCATCCCACGAGTCGAGCGGCAGGTTGACGAGGGCTTCGAGCCGTCCGGTCTCCAGACCAATGGCCGCGGCCGTAATTCCACCGCGATTCACGAGAGCGCCGAGACCGATGACGTTTCCACCGACCGCGCGTGTGGCCTCGATCACCTTCTTAGCCGAGCTGCCGGTGGTAAGAACATCTTCCACCACCAGAACGTTTTTGCCAGTGATAATCTTATCGTAGCCACGTTTGATAACAAAAACGTCAGCGGGCTCTCTCCAATACTCGGCATAAATCGCAAGCACCTCCTGACCGGTAAGCTCGGAAAGATGATGCGCCGTCCATTGCGAGAGGATCACACCGCCGATGGCCGGAGCGATGACCACCTCCACCCTGCTGTCGTTCGCGAACCGATCGGCGAGTGCGCGACAAAGGCGGGAAGTTTCCGCGGTGTGCGGATAGATGGCATCTTTGTTGACATACGCCGTGCCATGCCTGCCAGAAGTGTAGACGATATGGCTGCCAGTGATCACTGCCCCGACTCTAGCCAGAATATCGAGAACCTCTTGCTCGTTCATGTCGAAAGGCCGAGTTTCTCCACTACCATCACACTGCCAACACTTCTCGTAGTGGCCCTCGGTCTCTGGACCGTAACTGTGCCCTTGGACAACTCTTTCAGTGACGAATCTCCGACCCCTTCCATCACATTGATCGCACTGCATGATTTCACTTCCTTTCTAAATCTTCACAAAGACCAATGACAGCCAGACAATCCGGCTGATTCCAAAATCATCCTAGCACAAGCTCGAGAAAATGCAACTGGGAATTTTCGGGCTGCCGAGAATCGAACTCGGTCTAAGCCGACCCCATCGGCTCGTACTGCCGGTATACTACAGCCCGTTAGAAGCGCCGTTTTTGAGAAAGAATTTTAAGCGCTGTTTCAAATATCTTTTGCCCATTCCTGTTTTAAGATAACGTTCTCTCGCCCGGGCATCATGTAAATTATGGCATGCTTCATAATAAAGCAAACTTAGCGGCACACGAGACTTTGTTGATCTGACTTTTCCAGCATTGTGCGCTAAAATTCTTTCTCTCAAATCTGGAGTATAGCCGGTATACCACCCACCATCACTTTTACTTTGCAAAATGTAAACGTAAAACATAAGCGCTTCTAACGGGCTACAGCCCGTTAGGATGACATCATAAAGAAAAAAGCCCTCGGCGTAAAACAACCGAGAGCTTCTAAAGCGGAATCCGCCCGATTCCCTACCGATGCCGATGGACATGGACCACCTGTCGAGGATAGATCACTGGTGTCTGGTACCGGTAAACTGCGGCCGGATAGTAGTGGTAGTAAATTGGTCGTCGATAAACGTACACTGCCGGATTTACCACTCCCATCCCCGGGTAAGTTGGCGCGACCACCACCGGAAAAACAACCGGCTCGTACCTTGTTTCGCGTTCCACCACTTGGCCTTCTTTTCCTGACACTCCGGCCGCGAATCGTTCTGTCCTGACCACGGTACACCCGGGTAAAGACCAGAGGATGAGGAGACCAGCAAGAATCAAGATCACGAGGACTAATGTTGTTGTCAAACTCTTCAGTATATGCACAAGACACCATCCTTTCCGCCCGATTTGGGGCTATCTTACAAGGTTCTCTACTTGCCAAACTGAACTATTTATAGTCTAGCATACCAAGTTTAAAAAGTCAAGATCGGGGTACTCGGATTTGAACCGAGACTAAATCCTCCCAAAGGACTCGTGCTGCCATTACACTATACCCCGTTTAAGAATTTACAAAGTAATATTTGGCAAATAATCAATCTTCAATAATTGATCACTGTGATCTAAATAAATAGAGATAGCATCAGTTTGCCAGTCAATGTCGTCACTAACTTTTTTGTCCAATAGATAAGTTTCGACGGCGCGCGCCAGCCGCCGGAGTTTCCAAGGGTGCAAATTATCTTCCGGCTCATAAAAATCTTCTTCTCGGTTCAATATTAATAGATGATCTCGTGATACAGTTTTCACTTCCACAAAGTGAATAATCCCATCTTTTTTAGCCACAATGTCTATTTCACCCCATTTTTGCCAATAATTACGATCAAGAATCTCGTAATCTTGTTTCTTAAGGAACTCAATGGCTAAATCTTCACCTTTTTTACCGATTGTTTGTTTAGTCGTCTGGGACATTATGTCTTTTATGCACAGAATCCACAAGATTATCCACAGTTTTAAAGGACTTGCCTACCGGCAGGCAGACTTGTCCGATATGCGGGTAGGGAGAATCGGACTCCCGTCTCATCCTTGGCAAGGATGCATTCTACCACTAAACCATACCCGCTTTCCACTATAAGTCCCGGGCGTCCCCGGGAGGATTCGAACCCCCAATAACGGTTCCGAAGACCGTTGTGATATCCATTTCACCACGAGGACAGACTATCTCTAGTCTAACAAAAGTATAGTTAAACCACAAAATCTGAGCTAGAATGGTTGGAAATGAAAATACCAGAAGAAATCATCGAAATTTCTCGCCAGCTAGGAAAACATGGGTTTGTCAGTTACTTAGTCGGTGGTTGCGTGCGCGCCCTGTTGATGAGAAAAGAACCAAAAGATTGGGATATTGCCACTGACGCTAGCCCAGAACAAATTGCTGGATTATTCGATAAAACTTTTTATGAAAATACCTTTGGCACCGTTACAATTGTCAATGAAGAGGCAAGAGATAATAGTCTGCGCCATATAGAAATTACTCCTTTTCGTCAAGAGTCGAAATATTCTGACAAACGACATCCAGATAAGGTGATTTTTACGAGCGATTTGCAAACTGATCTAAGTCGGCGCGATTTTACGATCAACGCTCTTGCCTATGAGACAGATAAAGGACAGATTATTGACTTATCCGGAGGTCAAAAGGACATAAGGGACAAAATCGTTCGCGCGGTTGGCCAAGCAAGTGATAGATTTGAGGAAGACCCATTGAGAATCTTACGGGGAGTTAGGTTAGCCTCGGAATTGGACTTCACCATCAACCTAGAAACTATGCAAGCTATGGTCAAATACTCAAAATTATTGGAATTTGTTGCCGGAGAGCGGATTCGTGATGAATTTTCAAGAATTTTAATGTCTAACAATCTGATGTCAGGTATTGTAATTCTGCAAAAGATCGGGGCACTTAAACAGTTTCTTCCTGAACTAGAAGAAGGAATTGGTATGAAGCAAAACGGCGACCATAAATATGATGTCTGGGAACATCTTTTAAGGGTAGCCCAGCATGCTGCGGACAGGAAATGGCCGTTACACGTGAGACTTGCCGCTTTATTTCACGACATTGGTAAACCTAGGACTAGAAAATGGGGTGAAGAAAAGAAAGATTGGACGTTTTATGGCCACGACTTGGTAGGAGCAAGAATAACTCGAAAAATAATGGAAAGATTGCGTTTCACGCGAAACATAACTGATGTAGTAGAAAAATTAGTCAGAAACCATATGTTTTTTACTGATATTGAAAGAATCACCTTGTCAGCAGTGAGAAGAATTATTCGTAATGTCGGACGTGAAAACATCTGGGATTTAATGAAAGTCCGCAATTGCGATCGTATAGGCATGGGTAGACCCAAAGAAAGCCCTTACCGACTAAGGAAATATGAATCAATGATTGAGGAAGCAATGCGCGACCCAACTTCAGTAAAGATGTTAAAGATTAATGGTGAAGATGTTTTACATGAAACAGGATTAAAATCAGGTCCTAAAATTGGCCATATTCTTCACGCCTTACTTGAGGAAGTTCTTGATAATCCGTCATTAAATACAGAAAGTTTCTTAAGAAACAAAGCAGAAGAATTGGCCAAACTGTCTGACGAAGAATTAAGAACCATTGGTGAAAAAGGCAAAGAAAAAAAAGAATCTATAGAACAGGGAGAATTGGAAAAAATCCGTGGTAAATATGGAGTGAAATAAAAAAACCCTCCGGCAGTGCGGAGGGGCTGGACACGAAGCTGATTTTCGTAAAGGACAAAACTCATCGTGTTCAGATATAAGACCTAATCATATCCGAGATTATTTTACTATAGGACATTCTAAAGGACAAATTATAAACTGTGGATAACTTTTAACCGCGACGATGGAAACGTTCATGTACTGAACGTAGTTCGCGGTCAGTAATGTGGGTATAAATTTGGGTGGTAGAAATGTTGCTGTGGCCTAACAAGAGCTGAACAGCGCGCAAATCAGCGCCGTTACGGAGCAAATCAGTGGCAAAACTATGACGCAAGGTATGAGGAGTAACATGCTTGACAATGCCGGCTTTGATGGCATAAAATCTTATTAATCTTTCAATACTGCGAACCGTTAACCGGCCGCCCTTTTTATTGATAAAGAGAGGCTCGGACAAGTCCTTGCGTTGTTTGAGATAATTAGTCAATACTGGCTTGGCCGCTGGTGAAAGAAAGACCACACGTACCTTGCCGCCCTTGCCGCGCACCGTGAATTCACCACGCTTGAGATCTATCTTATCGCGATCTAAATGACACAACTCCGACACCCGTAGGCCAGTGGAAAACAAGAGTTCCAAAATTGCCTTATCACGGCTCATCATCTTAGCCGGCGCGGCCAAAAGTCGTTCTAATTCTTCCTGGCTGATTAATTCCAGTTCTTTTCGAGAGGTTTTGGCTAAATCAATTGCCGTCGGGGAAAGGGTGGTGGCCACGCTACGGCTGTTGAGATACTTCAGAAAGGTGCGTAGAGCGATCAAATAATAATTCTGGGTGTTTTTTTCCAGATTACGCCGATTGAGCCAGAGGCGGAATTTACGAACAGTTTCAGCAGTGATGTCGGCGACCTGCGCTGGTTTGGCAAAGCGAAAAAAGGCAGCGAGGTAACGATGGTAATTGGCCACGGTGTGCAAACTGCGCCCTCGTTCCACCTCTAGGTATTCCAAAAATTCCCTGAGCCACTGTGATAAGTCTTTCATTGCCACATTATAGCGGTCATGCTATGATTACTCCATGCTGACAACTAGAAAGAAACAAGCCGTCATTAAGAAGACTCATCTTCACGACACCGACACCGGTTCAGTGCAAGTACAGGCGGCGCTTCTCACTGAACAGATCAGTCAATTGACGAAACATCTCAAACAGCACAAGCAGGATGAACATTCGCGCCGCGGCCTGCTGAAACTGGTGGCCAAACGTCGGTCTCATCTCAAATACCTCGAAAAACATGCCCGTCGTTAAACATCAAGGGCAGCGGGTAGGGATGTTTATTGACACTCAGAATCTTTACCACTGCGCCAAAAACCTCTACCAGGCGCGCGTCAATTTCGGCGCTATTTTAAAGGACGCCGTGGCCAATCGGACGCTGGTTCGGGCCATTGCTTATGTCGTCACCACTGAATCCGGGGAAGAAAAAAACTTTTTGGAGGCACTGGGCAAAGTCGGGATTGAGATTAAAACTAAGGACCTGCAAATTTTCATCGGCGGAGCTAAGAAAGCGGATTGGGATGTCGGGTTAGCGATGGACACTGTTAAGCTCGCGCCGCGGCTTGATGCGGTGATTATCGCTTCGGGCGACGGCGATTTTGTCCCGCTGGTTGAATATCTAAAGATTCATAGCGGCAATCAAGTGGAAGTGGTGGCCTTTGGTAAAAGCACCTCAGCCAAGCTTAAGGAAGCGGCGGACGATTTCCTCGATCTCGGCGACAATCCGCGGCGCTACCTCCTCGGTTTCGGCCGTGAGCGCCGAGCTCGACCCGCGACACCAGAGCAAAATCGCCATTAAATTTTAAATTTAGTATAATTAACCCTAATGAGTCCGGAAGACCCCCTGGAGATAAAACGGCTCGAAGCCAGAACTGCTATGGAAGGGCCGGAGTGGACCGCCAAACGCGAGCGTGAAACTCGCGAGCGGCAAAACGCGGCCGAACAAAGCAGACTTGAACAATTGCTCGCGAACCTAGATAAACAAAAAGAGACTCTGGAGATCGAATGGGTCCGGTTGGACGATCAACGAAAGATCGTCCGCGAGAAACTGGCGCCCATTCTCGAACGGGAAAGACAGGCCGAGGAAGCTGAGGCCAAACTCGAGCTCGACGAGGCAAAAACCGCCCTGGTCAAAGACAAACAAGAGGTTGAGAGGAAACGTCAAATCATTCAAGAGACAAGACAGGCGGCGGAGAAAGAAAAGTGGGTGCTCCAAGAGAAAATTTGGCAGATCGAGAGCGCGATTGAGGCCAACACCGTTAAGTACCGTGCCCGGTTGGACGAAGAAGACGAGGCCAAAAAACAGGCGGCGGCCCTTCATGTCTGAAACCATTTTAGTAGAGGCCCGTCGGGCCGAGGCCAGACGGGCCATGGAAGGCGAGGTTTGGCAGAAGAAACGGGAGGCCGAGGGAGAGATTCTGCGGCGCCGGAGGGAAGAGGCGCAGTTAGCTATGGAGGGTAGTGAGCGACGAAGCAAGCGGCAAGCGGCCGAAACTGTCCGCCGGGCCGCCGCCGCGGCAGTCGTGGCGGCCAGACTGGCTGAAGAAGAGAAAAAAGGAACTGAGCGGCAAGCGGCTCAATCCGCCGTGGCCGCCGAGCGGCAGCGGGCGGTTCAAGCCGCGGCTGAGTCAACCGCGCGCCAACGGAAAGCCGAAGTCACTAGTCAAACAATCGTCCGTCTAAAAGCCAGTCCGATCGAAATGAGCCCAATCCGCACTCTTAAAACTGATCTGGCTCAAGCCGCCGCCGCTGGAGCCACCTTGACGCAAGCGATCATCCGCGACCAGGGACGGGAACCGACGAAGTTCGGCCCAAGCGCCAAGGCGCCAAAATCCCATCGCGGTTGGTTAGCCATTTTCGCTCTGGTCTTGTTCCTTCTCGGTGGAGCGGCCTTGGTCTATATTTATTGGCCACCACCACCGCCGCCGGCCGGCGGGATGATCGTTGCTCCGGACGAACAACCCTTTCTCTTCACTGATGAACAGATAGAAATTAAGCAGGACCAGAACCGTGAGGTTTTGGTGATTAAACTCCGCCAAGCGCTAAATGATGGAGCGGTGACCGCCGGCCGGGTCACACGGCTCGTTCCGACAGACGCCGAGCGACCGCTGGCTTTAAAACCGTGGCTCGAGCAACTGTCGATCAGTCCGCCGGAAAAATTAATCCAGTCGCTGGAGCCAAAATTTTTACTCGGCCGTTATGACGGCATAGATAGCCCCAGCGCCTTTCTCCTGCTAAAAACCAAAAGCTATGAAACGAGTTTTAGCACTCTCCGGCAAAACGAGAAATTATTGGTCAATCTTTTCTACCAGCTCACTGGCCGGACGGCGCTGGCACCGACCGCTACCACTTCGATTTTCGCCGACCGGCTAATTAACAATCTGGAGACGCGCCAGATCAAACAAGACGGCAAAACAATTCTGCTTTATGGGTTTCTTGACCAAGCAACCATCGCCGCCGCTGAAAATGAAAACGCTCTCGGGGAAATTTTGAATCGCCGCCGGGCGATCCGTTAGGACTGGGTTAACACTCGATTGCCAAACTAAAAGGATTTGTTACAATCCCGTTAGAAAATAACAGACTATAATTCATGATGAAATTCAAGTTTTATTTGATTTTCTAACGGGATACAATGCGCCCAATGGAAAAAGCGGATCTGGATTATTTCCGGAAAAAACTCGAGACCGAGAAAGCGGCGCTCGAGGAGGCACTCGGCGGCATCGCCCGTATTAATCCTAAGAATCCTAATGATTGGGAAGCGGTGCCGGCCGAGTCGGACGAGACCACTTTCCGCGACGAAGTCGCGGATCGGCTCGAAGAACTGGATGATCGCGCCGCCACGGTCGGGCCGCTGGAAATTCGTCTCCACGACATCCGGGCCGCGCTCGAGCAAATCAGTCAGGCCAGTTACGGTTTCTGCGCGGTCTGCCAAAAGCCGATTGAACGTGAGCGGCTCGAGGCCAGCCCGGCGGCCGCGACCTGCAAACAACATTTAGAACAAGGGAGACCCCGTTGACTTAATGCTCGCTAAAGTTTATGCCGCCCAAGTGGTCGGACTCCGGCCCGACATCGTGGAGGTGGAGATTGACATCGGCCGTGGCCTCCATTCCTTTGCCATCGTCGGCTTGCCGGATCAGGCGGTCGAAGAAGCCCGCGACCGGATCGCGGCGGCGATTAAGAATTCCGGCTTTGCCTCACCGCAAAAAGGCAACCGGAAAATAATCGTGGCGCTCGCGCCGGCGGATTTAAAAAAAGAGGGATCGGGTTTTGATCTGGCGATTGCTCTGGCTTATCTTTTAGCGTCTGGGGAAGTCAAATTTGCCACCGACCAAGCCGTCCCCAGCGCTTTCCTCGGGGAGCTCGCTCTAAACGGCGAGCTCCGGCCAATCCGAGGCGTGCTGCTTCTGGTCCGGAAATTAGTCTCGAGCGGGTTCCGCGAGATCTATCTGCCATCGCCGAACGCCCGGGAAGCGGCGCTCATCCGCGGCCCGAAGATTTTCGGCGTGAAAAGTTTACGTCAATTGGTTAACTATCTCGATCCGCGATCAGATGAAGAGTTCCACCGCGTCAAAATCGAACGGTTGACCGAGCAGGACCCGACTGAGATCGAATACGAAACACGGGAACACCTCATTGACTTGGCGGACATTAAGAGTCAAATTACGGCTAAACGCGGTTTGGAGATCGCGGCGGCTGGTGGTCATAATATCGCCATGTTCGGCCCACCGGGCACGGGCAAAACTATGCTGGCTCGGGCCCTGTCGAGCATCCTGCCACCCCTCTCCTTTGACGAGATCTTGGAGGTTACCGGCATCCATTCCGCCGCCGGCGCGCTCGTCGGCGACCTCATCACCCGCCCGGTGTTCCGCGCTCCGCACCATACCGCTTCGTACATCGCGCTTGTCGGCGGCGGGTCAACGCCCAAACCTGGCGAGATCACCCTGGCCCACCGCGGGGTGCTGTTCTTGGATGAATTTCCGGAATTCGATAAGCGGGTGATCGAATCGCTCCGTCAACCACTCGAAGACCGGGTCGTGAGTATTGCCCGAGCTAAGGGCACCATGTCGTTTCCGGCCAATTTTCTGCTCGTGGCCACGATGAATTATTGCCCCTGCGGCAACCGGGGATTGCGCGGCCGAGAGTGTATTTGCAATCCCGGCGCGCTCATGCGCTACCAACGTAAACTTTCCGGCCCGATTGTTGATCGGATTGATCTCTGGCTCGAAGTGCCGCAAATTGATCCGGAAAAATTATCGGGTAACGGCGGGCCCAATGAGGAAGGTTCAGAGGTGGTCCGGGCGCGAGTGGTCAGGGCGCGCGCCATTCAAGCCGAACGGTTCCGCGGGGCGAAAAGCGGCCTCAAATTGAATAGTCAAATGGGCGTGCGCGAATTAAAATTCTACGCCCCGCTCTCAGTCGAGTGCTTAAAACTTTTAAACGAATCGGCCCGACGGTTGGATCTCTCGGCCCGGGCCTATCATCGTGTTATCAAACTCGCCCGCACCATCGCCGATCTCACTGAAGCCGAAATCATTGCCGAACCGCATCTTTTGGAAGCCCTCCAATACCGACCCAAAAATAATTCGTGAAACTAAAACTGAACTTCAGCCTTCACCAGTTTTTCTTTCGAAAGATAAGGTAGACGAGCCAGAATATAATAGCGGAGTAAATGCCGTCTGTTATTACTCGAATAATCTCGGATAAGGTAGTCGCCTGCGGTGTGGTTGGATGTTCGGCGATGTACTTTTGCGCTTCGTCGCTGAGCTCGTTAAGGGGGATTAGTTTGCCCGTTTTATCCAACGCCGGCGCATAACGAGTTAGGGGACTGATTGATAATTATACCTGTGGAGGACCTTGAAAACAAGTGCTATTAATGATAGCTTTTAGGTATGCTAACAAAATTATCAAACAATCTGAATACCAAAATAAAACTGGCTTCGAAAAGACTCGGGGTTAAAAAGGCTGAGTTGGTCAATAATGCCGTCACTCTTTATCTTGATAATCTTAGTCCTTATCTAGATTTAAAAAACGAGTTAGCGGCTTGGGATAAGCTTGCCAACGAGGCTCTGGCCGCGGTGGAACGAATCTCATGAAGCGCGGGGAAATTTGGCTGGTTCAACTAGACGAAACAGCCGGGCATGAACAGCAGGGATTACGCCCGGCAATTATTTTGACCGACACACCGACGAGTCTAGCTCTGGTCGTTCCTCTAACTGCCAACCTGAAGGCCCTGCGATTCCATTATACCATCCAGATTGAGCCAACAAAACGGAATGGATTGAATGTTGATTCCGTCGCATTAGTTTTTCATCTTCGTTCGATTGATAAAAGGCGACTGATCAAAGCCATCGGTGTGACAGAGAAACCAGCACTTCAAAAAATAATGGGTATGATCAAACAATTATTTCAATGAAACGAGTTTTTATCATCCACGGTTGGGACGGTTATCCGGCGGAAGGTTGGTTCCCGTGGCTGAAACGGGAGTTAAAGAAAAAAGGTTTCCAAGTCACCGTGCCGGCGATGCCCGAATCAGCCGAGCCAAAAATTGACACTTGGCTCGCCCATTTAACGGCCACAGTCGGCGAGGTTGATGAAAACACTTTTTTCGTCGGCCATAGCATTGGCTGCCAAACCATTCTGCGATTTTTAGAAAGCTTGCCTGATAATCAAGTCGCCGGCGGTATAGTGCTTGTGGCCGGTTGGATAAATCGCCTTGATGGCGATCTGTCGCCAGAAGAATTAATTATTGCTAAGCCGTGGATCGAGACGCCAATTAATCTATCCAAAGTAAAACAGCAAGCCAAAAAATTTACGGCGATTTTTTCTGATAACGATAAATTTACTCGCCTCACGGAAGAGAACAAACGGATTTTCGGAGACGAACTGGGAGCAAAAATCATCGTCGAGCACAACCGCGGCCACTTCAGCGGCAGTGACGGGGTAACCGAATTACCCGGTGTCTTAGAAGTCATAAAATAGGGAGTATTGCTGGGAGGCGTTGCCTCCCAGTATCACGAACGAGACTCGCCTCTGGTGGGGCGCGCCGGGGGGGGTATTATCTAGATCGTTTTATCTAAAACGGATTCTTGGCCCCGCGGACCTCGAAATGAACATGGGGACCAGTAGACTTGCCGGTCGAACCGACATAGCCGATGACCTGCCCCTGCACCACCCATTGCCCTACCGAAACGATATTGCTCTGATTGTGAGCATAGAGCGTTTGGGTGCCATTATCGTGCTTAATCGCCAAATAATTGCCGTAGCCGCCGTTCCAGCCGCTCGCCCGACTGGTGATGACCCGGCCAGCGGCCGCGGCGTAAATCGGCTCGCCCGTGGCCGTGGCCAAATCCACCCCGTTATAACCATGCAGACCCTGCGTTTTAACGCCGCCGCGAATCGGCCGCAGGTAATAACCTGCATATTCCGGCCCGCCGCCGCGGACAAGGCGCGGTTGACCCGCCGCGGCCGGCGCGCTGAGCTCGCCGTCAGGAATAATGATGACCGCGCCGACCGCTAGCGCGGCGTCAGTTTCCAAACCATTGAACTGGATAACTTCTTCGAGATCACCACGATATTTCTTGACGATACTTTGAAGAGTTTCACCCTTGGCGACGGTGTGACGAATACCGGTGATCGGCAAGATCACGAGCACCTGGCCTTCTTTGATGTCGGTCGCCCGACGCAAATCATTAGCCCAAATAATCGTATTGACCGAAACTTTGAACATTTCAGCGATCTCGGACAAAGTATCGCCCTGCCGCACCACATAGATGCTGATTTGGTCACTGGTCGGTAAATCCTTAAGGTCGCTAACCGTGCCGAGCGGGCCAAGTTCCGGTTCTAAGGCGCTCTCGTCAACCACGGTAATTTCGCCGCCGCCGCGCGACCAGTTCGGGTCGAGCGCCAAATCTGGTCCCAATAGGAACATATTTTGTGAGTTAAGGGAAGAGTAACTAGCGTGGGTAAGATTGATATTTATTAACCATAGGATAATAAGTCCTTTAGAAAAAAGGACTAGGAATAAGCGTTTTCGATTAAATTTAGGTAAAATAAGCCGGATTTCAGGGATTTGTCTAACGTCTCTATCAGAAAATGGCTGTCTGGAGCCATTTTTTAACCAGTCAGCAATTCTAGATTATCTATTATTTTAACAGACCAGAGCCTTAGGTCAAAGCCAGAAAAGAGGTTGCTGTGGATAATCTGTGCTATAAAATTAAGCGATGCACCAAGCTCTAACTGAATTAAATCAGGCCCAGCGCCGCGCCGCGCTTCATCGCGACGGGCCGCTCCTGGTGGTCGCCGGCGCTGGCGCCGGCAAAACTCGAACTATTGCTTACCGAATTTTCCAGCTGATTGCCAGCGGTATCGCTCCACATAAAATTTTGGCTGTCACCTTTACCAATAAGGCCGCCCGCGAAATGCTCGAACGGGTAATCAAACTCTCGGCTCGCGTTCCGGTCTGGCCTAGTCCAGGCGGGCCGAGCGTCTCTACCTTCCACACTCTGGGCGCGAGCATCTTGCGAGACAATGCCCAAGCGCTGGGATTCAATCGTCATTTCACCATTCTCGATCAAGACGACTCGCTGGGACTAATTAAGGCCGCCATTAAGGAGTCTGGTCTTAACTCAGAACGTTTTGAACCCCGCCAATTTCTCCGTCTGATCTCGCGGGAAAAGGGCCGGGGTATCACCCTGAAACGTTATGTCGAGGCGGTCATCGACGACGGCCCAGCGAGTTTTTGGCCCCGGCTGGTCCGGCCAGTTTGGGAAAGATATGAGCAGGCGCTCCGCCGCCGGCTGGCGTTTGATTTTGACGATTTGTTGCTCTGGCCGCTCGGCCTGTTGGAAACGCGACCTGAGATTCTCGCCGGCTATCGCGAGCGCTGGCGCTACCTTTTGATTGACGAATACCAAGATACTAACTTTATCCAATACCAATTGGCGCGGCTTTTGGCTGGCCCGCGCCAAAACATTTGTGCCGTCGGCGATCTCGATCAAGCCATTTACAGCTGGCGCGGAGCGGATTGCCGACATCTTCGACGTTTTGCCGACGATTACCCCGGGGCGACTATCATTACCCTTGAAGAAAATTACCGCTCGACCAAGGCCATTCTCGCCGCCGCCAATCAGATCATCAGTAAAAATTTGAATCGGCTGGCCAAAACGCTTTTCACTAACCGTCCCGATGGTGAAAAAATTGATCTGGCTGTGGCGGTTGACGAACGGCAGGAGGCCGCGGCCGTCGCGGCGCGCCTGGCTACACTCCTTGAAGCCGGGGAGCACCCCGAGAAAATGGCCGTGCTCTATCGCGCCAATTTTCAGTCGCGAGTCATGGAAGAGGCGATGCTTAAAGCCGGCGTGCCCTACCGAGTGCTCGGCACGCGCTTTTTTGAACGTCAGGAAATCAAAGATATTTTGGCTTATCTCAAAGCGGCTCTGAATCCGGCTGATTTTGAGAGCTTGAAGCGGGCGCTGGGTGCCCCGGCGCGCGGTTTGGGCAAGGTGGCGTTGGCTAAAATCCTTTCGGGCCAAGCCGATAATTTGCCAGTCAAGCAAAGGCGAGCATTCCATGACTTTCAGAAACTCCTAACCGAATTGGCGGAATTGGCCCAATCTCAGCCAGTATCCAAAGTTCTGAGCCACCTCATTCGCGTTTCAGGTTTCGGTGAGGCGCTGGTTAGCGGTAGCGCGAGCGATCGTGAACGATTAGAGAACATTCAAGAATTAGTAACTCTGGCTCTGAAATATGACGAGTTGCCGCCGGCGGAAGCCGTAGCGACCTTGCTGGCGGACGTGGCGCTGGTCTCTGACCAAGACTCACTCGATCTCCACCATCAACCAGCTGTCAATTTAATGACTGTGCACGCGGCCAAGGGTTTGGAATTCAATCGTGTTTTCGTCATCGGCCTGGAGCAGGCGCTTTTTCCGCACGAGCGTTTTGGCGCGGTCGCTGATCCGGATTACGATCCGGAGGAGGAACGGCGGCTCTTCTATGTGGCGCTCACCCGCGCCCGTGACAAACTCTATCTGTCTTACGCCGAGACGCGAACCATTTACGGCTCAACTCGTCTAAACCAACCGTCGGAATTCCTACAAGATCTTGATCCGGCGCTGTTTGAAGAAACAATTTATGCGGGCTAAAAAATCGCTTGGCCAAAATTTCCTCCGCTCGCGTGAGATTATCAAAATCATAATCGCCGCCGCTCGATTGCAGTCTGGCGAAACAGTGCTCGAGGTCGGCCCGGGCGCCGGCGTTTTGACCGTGGCCCTGCTTGAGGCCGGCGCGCGCGTCATCGCGGTCGAAAAAGACGACCAGCTGTTTTCGCTTTTGCAAGAAAAATTTGCCGCCGCGGTTAAAAATAAACAATTAGAATTAATTCACGCCGATATACTTGATTTTTCTCTACAAGCTAATAAATTAAAAACCTACAAACTAATTGCTAACATCCCTTATTATCTAACTGGCCGACTCCTGCGCAAATTTTTAACGAGCGATCATCAACCGATACTCGCCGTGCTTATGCTCCAAAAAGAAGTCGCCGAACGAGTTATCGCCAAAGACGGGCGGGGGAGTATCCTGTCAATCAGCGTGAAAGCTTACGGCGAACCGCGTTATCTCAAAACCGTGTCAGCCAAACTTTTCTCGCCGCGGCCAAAGGTGGACTCGGCGGTGGTCTTAATTGATAAAATCAGCCGGGATAATTTCCGCCAAGTCAGTGAAGAAAAATTTTTCTACCTCCTCAAACGCGGTTTTGCCGCTAGACGTAAGATGTTGAAAAATAATTTGCCGCTTGAACCAGAAAGGTTCGCGGCTTGCCAGATAGCCGAACGCGCCCGGGCGGAAAATTTAAAATTCGAACAATGGCTCTGCCTCGCAAACTAAGACCCAACAAAACCCCTTGCTTAGTTTGTCTGCCCGACTTGATTAAACCTTTGTTTTAATAATTTCATCAATCAGGCCGTATTTGACTGCTTCCTCGGCGGACATGTAGTAATCGCGGTCAGAATCTTTCTCGACTTGGGCGACTGTTTGGCCACAGTGCTTGGCGAGAATCTTATTGAGTTTCTCCTTAATTTTAAGAATCTGTTTGGCGGTGATGGCGATATCTGTGGCTTGACCTTCGGTGCCGCCAAGCGGTTGGTGAATCATCATCTCAGCGTTCGGCAGAGCAAAGCGCTTGCCACGTTTCCCGGCCGAAAGGATGATGGCGCCGCCGGAGGCGGCGAGCCCGACGCAAATCGTGGCCACATCGGATTTGACATAGTTCATGGTGTCCAAGATCGCCATGGTTGAGGTTACTTGGCCGCCCGGGGAGTTGATGTAGAGAGTGATGTCTTTCTTTGGGCTTTCCGATTCCAGGAACAAAAGCTGGGCAATGATGATGTTGGCCACATGGTCGTCAATCGCCCCGCCTAAAAAAATGATCCGATCCTTTAAGAGTCGGGAATAAATGTCATAGGCCCGTTCGCCGAAAGGCGATTTTTCAATCACGGTGGGAATTAGCATCGCATCGCCATCTTACTTGACTGACAGGGTTTTTGTCAATAATATCTGTTTCCAGAAAGGAGGTGTTCAATGAAATTGTTCAGTGATTTAAGCCTTGAGGAACAAGAGCATCATTTGAGAATTGTTTCTCAATTGCTTGTCGGCAATGTCTATCGCTTTAAACCCGCGATCCGGGCCGTACCCCTGGAGCGATTGATTAAGGGTCTGCCGGCGAGCGGGGTGCCCGTGAAATTCTCCTATGGTCAATTTCTACGTTTCCGTGATTGGCCGAGTAAATTTCGGGACTGTCTGTTTCTGGTGCAGACGAGAGACAGAGAGAGGGGGGCGGGGAGGTTTGATTTTGTCGTCCCGCTACTTTTCACGAGTGATCTGCCGCCACCACGATTGGTCTAAAAAAGCCCCGAATCCTCATCTTGTTTTATGAGTCGGGGCTTCTTTGACTATTGTTTAGTTACTGAGCGGCTTCTTGATCGAGATTCTGGAGATCAGCGCCGAGACCGTCAGCTTCAGTTTCGAGGTCTGACAGGTCTGGCGTTTGTCCGACGTCAGGGGACGTTGCGCCGTCACCGTTTCGCCCGGCTGGACTGTCTGTCGGGATGGTCGTATCCGCCGGTTGCTCCGGTCGGCCGCCGCGCGAAGACAAAATGTAGATGCCACCGAGGATGATTAACAAAACAATAATGATGATGCCGAGCATCGGGCCTTTCGACGGCCGGTCAGCGATCGGGAATTGATTCATTTGGTTATCTCCATTCATAGTGATGATTTTAGCTGGTAATTTTATTGATTAGACGTGGTAGTTGCCGTGGTCGGGTAGGCGCTTTTGATGAGTCGGATCGCTTCCACCACTTTTTGATGCGCGAGGCGGACACTCCCGATGATTTCCCGCACGGCCGTTCGCAAATTAGCAAAGGCGGTAGTCTGGTTGGCCGCGGTTAGCGCTCTCGCCACCTCGGCTTCAATGGTGGCCACCTTGGCTCGGCCGGCGGCGATCGCCGCGGCCGCTTCGGTTAATTTCTGTTCCACTAACGCTCGGTCGAATCTCGGATTCGGGAATTGGCTGACGCGGTCGGCGACGCGCGCTCGGAGGTTGTCGGCCCGCTGGAGGGCCGCCGTCAGTCGAAGTTCTAGCCGCTCGCCGAAATTTTTGATCCGCTCCTCCGTGGTTTGGCCACGATTGTCTCGGCTGTTTTGTCGCGTGTCCGAACTCGGTGTTTGGGCGGACATTGGTGCTGGCAGACTGTTCAAGGCCAAGCCGGCCGCGAGTCCGATGAACAGAAGGTATTTTGATTTAGTCATGATTCTATTTTTTAACGGTTAATAATAAATCATTATAATCCCGACCTTATTTTTTGGCAAATTTTTCATCATAGAGTTTCTGGCCGCGTTCGAACATCTCATTGGCCGCGACCCGACCCTCAAAACCCGCGACCCGCACCTCCTTATTTTGCAGCTTTTTGTAAGTGGAATAGAAGTGTTCCATTTCTTTAAGGGTGTGGGGGTGGATGTCTTTAAGATCGGTCGTTTTTTCCCAGCGCGGGTCGCCGACGGGTACGGCGATTACCTTGTCGTCTGATTCGCCGTCATCGGTCATACGGATTACGGCCACTGGTCGGGCGTGCACCAGCACCCCGGGCAGGAGCGAAAAGGTGGTGAGGAGGATTACATCCACCGGGTCGTCGTCGTCCCAGAGCGTTTGCGGGATAAAGCCGTAATCAAAGGGAAACTCTTGCGTTGTATGACTGACGCGATCGAGGGCGATGAGACCAGTCTCTTTATCTATTTCGTATTTATTTTTTGAGCCCTTGGGAATTTCGACGATGACATTGATCTTCTGCGCTTCGCCGGGCGCGAGGTCGTGCCAAAGATTCATAATTTAGATTATATCAAAGCCTCGCCTTCAGAGGAAGGCGAGGCCTTTTCCTCCGGCAAGGGTTCCCCTTCGGCTGAAGGCGGCTTAATCTCAATCCGCCAACCGCTGAGTTTGGCCGCCAAGCGCACGTTTTGGCCTTTTTTGCCAACCGCCAAGGAAAATTGATCCGGCGCCACTAGGGCCACGGCTTCGCGGTTCTCCTCGTTTAAGATTAACCGGTTGATTTTGGCCGGGGCTAAGGCATTGGCGATCAATTCATTGGGGTCCTCGGCCCACTTGATAATATCAATTTTTTCTCCGCCCAATTCGTTAATGACCGTGTTGACGCGGATGCCGCGTTGGCCGACGCAGGCGCCGACCGGGTCAATGTTTGGGTGGGTCGAAGCCACGGCAATTTTTGTCCTGGATCCGGCTTCGCGGGCGATGGCTTTGATCTCTACTAGCTTGTTGGCGATTTCCGGCGCCTCCAGCTCAAACAATTTCTCAATGAACTTGGAGTGAGCCCGCGACAGACGGAGATTAACGCCGCGCGGCGTATCTTCTACCGCCGCGAGGTAGGCCCGGACCCGTTCGCCCTGATGGTAGCGTTCGCCGGGAATTTGTTCTTCGTAAGGCAAAAGGCCGGTGGTCCGGCTGAGGTCAATAAAGACATTGCCGCGCTCGATCTTCTGCACTTTGCCGTTTAGGATCTCGCCGACCTTGTCGGCGTATTCGGCCAGCACCGAGAGTTTCTCGGCCTCGCGCAGCCGTTGAATAATCACCTGTTTGGCGGTCTGGGCGGCGATCCGACCGTAATCATCCTTGGTCTCGAGCGGGAAAATAAGTTCGTCTCCAGGTTTAACATCTTTTTTGATCTTTTGAGCGTCTCCAAGCATCAGGTGCTGGTCCTCGTTGAATTTTACTCTTGTCGCTTTCAAGGACTCTTCTTCCTCTTTCGCGAGCATCTCTTCACTGACCGCGATTTTCACCTGATAAAAATCCGCCTTGCCGGTGTTCAGGTCAAATTTTGCTTTAAGAATCTGACTTTTTTTGCCGTAGTCTTTTTTGTAAGCCGCGACTAAAGCATCCTCGATGGCGCCGAGGATTTTGTCTTGAGGGATGCCACGCTCTTCCTCGAGTTGTTCGAGCGACGAGCGTAGATTCTTTAGATCCATCATAGAGTTATCAACAACTGACGGCCTTCGGCCGCCTAGAGGCTATGCTATCATAAAATAGTAATATGCCGCCAGAGGTCGTAGAAAATAACAACCAGAATAACCTTCAGCCGTCGTCTAATAAAAATCGGCTGATCGTAATTTTAGTGATCGTGCTGATTTTACTGGCGGCTGGTTTGATCTACCTCGGCCGCCAGTATGGCGTGCCGGCTCCGAGCGTCGTCGAGGAGCCGACTGGACTCACCGAAGCCGAAAAAGCCGAGATTCTCAGATCGCTCCAACTGCCGCCCGGCACCAAGCCGCTGACTCAAGTCGAGAAAGATGCCATCCTGAAATCTCTTCAACTCCCGCCCAATACCCCACCTTTAACCGAGGCCGAGAAAGCCGAAATTTTAAAGTCGTTAAAATAAAACAAAAATAAGTATTAATTTATGAAAAAATATCTGCTGGCGTCTCTTTTTATCATCCCGGTTTTGTTTTTAGTCTCTGCTCGTTTCGTCTCGGCGCAACAAACAGTAGCGGCCATCCGCGCCTTTATATCAGGTTGTCCTAACAATTGTGCAGTTAATTTTTCACCTGAAGGCGAAATTCTTGAGTCGCCCACGGCCAGATTATATGCGATGGGTACCCAAGTGACGTTAACCGCTGTGCCAGCGTCGGGCTACCATTTTAGGACTTGGAGCGGTGATTATATAGGTTTCTTGTTAGAATTGGGTAAAAGCCAGTTTGATAATCCGATTACCTTTACCGTTACCCAAGATCTTTGGGGGAATGCTAATTTCGAACCCGCGCCGGCCGCCATTGATCTGACGCCGCTTAACTCTTCGTACCAGATTGGCGACACGATCAATCTCCGGTGGACCAGTACCGGCATCCCGTCAAACTATGTAATTAGGATAAAACGCTTTAATGCCGCTGACCCTACTACACCGGTTGCTCAAGCTGATACCGTTAATGACGGCCAACATGATGTGCCAGTGGCCAGTCCGAATTTCGTTGAAAACACCTCCTATTACTATACTTTAAGTAAACAAGACGACTCTACGGTTTCTGATCAAAGTAATACCTTCGCGATCGCGGCCGATGGCACTGGTGACGACGGTGGTGGCGGTGACGACATTGTGCCGGGTATTGTACCGGGTTGGAAAGAGCCGCCAAATGCGCCGACAGCGTGTACTGATTCTAGCGTTCCTGGTTGCCATCCGCCGGTCAATATCTCTAATGTTGATCAGATTAAAACTGGCCGGCTGGGAGTAAATGGTTTAGGCGTGTTTGGCAGCGCTTTTATCCAAGGGGTGCTCAAACTGCCGTCGTTGATTGCTCCGGCCGGTCAATTCCTGACCACTAATTCCGCCGGCCAGGTGGTCTTGGGCACGCCAAGCAGCGGTCCGGGCGGCGGGATAACCGCTCTGTCCGGGCAGGATGGTCTGACAGCCTCGGTTAACGGCAATACTGGCATGGTTGGTCTGGACAAGAGGTATATGGTGGCTTGCGGTGACGCCGCCTCCGGCAAGGTTTGGTACGACACTAGCTCCGGAGTTTTCAAATGCGATTCTGACCGGACCGGCGGCGGCGGTGGCGGTCCGACTGATCCTAATATCTGGCAGAAGCGGGTAAGCGGCGCCTGCGATGCGGGTTATTCAATCCGGGCGATTGATGTGAACGGCGCTGTAACCTGCGAGTTCGATGACGGTGGCGCCCAGGGTACCGGCGATATCACTAGCGTTAAATCAAGCGGGGCTAAAAGCGGCCTAACGATTAAAGATTCCGCGATTGGTGACGGTTCCGCCGTGGGCGGAGAATCTTTGGCTGGCGACGCCATTATTTCTTTGCGCCGAGATTGCGCCAATGGCAAGATACTTAAATGGAAACCGACCGGCGCTGGGTTGGAGGGTTGGGAGTGCGCTGATGATGCTACCGGTTCGACCACCGGCGGCGACAATCTGGGGAATCATACTATGACTCTAGATTTACAAACTAGAACTAAAAAGATTACTTATGATGGTAGTTCGGATGACGGTCTATCTTTCAGCACGGGCGGTGACGGCAGATTCAGTGGTAATTTAAGGGTCGACGGAAGCATAAGAATTAGCGGCGGTTCACCAGAGGGTAGCGCAATATTATCTGCTCTTAACACTAGCGGTGATGCGAAATGGGTATCACTGGATGCTATGTTATCAGCGATAGGAAACAATCTCAGTCGCAGCTTTTACTCCGTTGGCACCGGCGTTAAAGATTTAGGAACTCACGATGTTTGTTTTCTACAAGGATTTTCCTTGGCCGGCGCCGCCGATTGCATTGTAAATACTGCTGATTCTTGGAATTTTCCGGCTACCAACAACAATCCTAAGCCTCACTGGTACCTTAAGGGATCAGGTAGTATGGCGACCAGAGCGAGCGGCGGCGGCTGTGCGGCGATGTGTGTTGATTTTTGACAGTCCTCCGGCAAGGCAACGCCTTGACATTGTGCTCGGCCGGGGCAAGGTTAAACCTTGACACTTCCCAGCGCAATTGCCTGTTCAACACCGAGTGTTGCCTCCGGCAAGGTGTTGCCTCCGGCAAGGCAACGCCTTGACATGGTTTCTTGACATGGTGACATTAGTCCTCCGGCAAGGAGAGTCCTTGCTGTGGGCCCACCCGAGTTGATTTTTTAATCAGGGTCAGGTAGTTTGAGGAGCAGTGTGGTTTGTGTGAATCTAGGTCTTTAACATGGCAATGAGCCAGAATAGGAGGTTATGTGTTGGAACATACACTAATCGAAACATTGGTTTTGATCAAGCCGGATGCGGTGGCGGCGGGAAATTTTCTCAGAATCATTGATTATTACAGGACACACGGTTTGGAAGTGGTGGAGGTGAGATGTTTGGTGATGTCGCGGCCGCTCGCCGAAAATTTCTACGCGGCACATCGCCATCAAACTTTCTACGGATCTCTAATCGAGTTTATGACTAGCGGACTGGTTATAGCTTTACGCTTGGTAAGTGCAAGCGGTGTAGAAGATTCAATATCCAGAGTGCGTTTTTTGAACGGCGCTACCGATCCATCGCAGGCGGATGAGAGTACAATTCGTGGTCGTTACGGCACGACCCTGCCCTGTAACGCGGTTCACGGTTCGGAAAGTTACGATGACGCCAGACGCGAGTTGGCTTTGATCTTCTGAAAGGAGGTGAGTGAATTTGGATTGGGATACTTTTTGGCATCCGTTAGTCAAGATCCATGTTTTGCCTGGCGGAAGAATGCCGGAGTTGGGCTCTCGCGGAGCAAACGCCTACGATGTGTTTGCGCGAGCGGTAGTGGATGATGAAAAGATGGATCCGCAACATCCGAACTTGCGTTTGCCCCTTTTGCCTCTGTGGCAGGCGGCGGGGATGAATAGAAATACCGATTATCCCCTGCCGCCAGGCGAATCAGCTTTAGTCGGGGTCGGGTTTGTCCTCGAGATGCCTCGCGAGGTCGGTTGTTTGGTGATTGCCCGTAGCGGTCATTCAAGCAAGGTCAGAAACAGGCAGATTCACATCGGCAATTCCCCGTCTTTGGGTGACTCTGATTTCCGCGGCGAACTGGTGGTGAGGCTGGTGAATGAGTCGTCGCGGATTTTCCAGATCAGGCACGGCATGAAGATTGCCCAGATCATCTTTTTGCCAACGCTCCTTCCCAGATTTGAACCAGTGGGATCGCTGTCCGATCTTTCAGCCACCCTTCGGGGCGGGGCCGGGCTTGGTTCGACCGGTGACTTCTAGACCCGCTCGCCGTTTAACAATAAATGGTTGAGCGGGTTTTTTTATTGGAGTTCGGTTTTGATTTTGGCGGCTATCTGTTTTTGCTCCTCGGCGGTAGCGGTCTTTGTCGGCCAAAAATTGGCCAGTCCGTCATTATGGTAACGCGGCAGAATATGGAAATGGAGATGGGGAACATCAATACCAACTACTGAAAGTACGGTGAAGTCGGCGCCCGCGGCTTTTTTTATGGCGATCATTAATTTTTTAACGAGCACGATGGCCTGGCTTAATAATTTATCTGGCGCGTCCACCAGCATCTCGTGGTGTGTCTTTGGTATCAATAAGGTGTGGCCGAGATTGACCGGCTTGAGGTCAAGAAAAGCCAGCCAGTCTTCTGTTTCGTACACCACCTCGGCCGGTATTTCTTTGTTCACAATTTTGCAAAAGATACAATCAGCCACCTCCTCATTATATGTTAGAATTACCGGATGCAAAAGAGTTGGCTCCCGCGTTCGATACCGGCAGAACATAATTTGTCGGTTAATTCTGATTTACTGCGTCAGCTTTTGGTGGGCCGCGGTATCACGGATCAGTCAGCGGCCGAAAGATTTCTCGCGCCGGATTACGAACGTGATCTTCACGATCCGTTTTTGATGTTGGATATGGATCGGGCGGCGGCGCGGATTCTGGCGGCGGTTCGGGACGGCGAGCGGATCGCGATTTTCGCTGATTATGACGCCGACGGCGTGCCGGCCGCGGCGATTCTTACTGCTTTCTTCCGCCGGATCAATTTCTCAAATTTTACCGTCTATATTCCGGATCGGCATGAAGAATCTTACGGTTTGAATAATCAAGCCTTGGCACAACTGGCCGTGGCGGGAGTCAAACTGGTAATCACGGTTGATTGCGGTGTGACTGATGTCGCGGCAGTGGCTGAAGCGACGCGGCTGGGGCTGGAAGTAATTATTACCGATCATCATTTAGTGCCCGAGGCGCCGCCCGCGGCTTACGCGATCATTAATCCCAAACGTCCCGGCGATCCCTATCCTTACAAAATGCTCGCCGGTGCCGGCGTGGCTTTCAAGTTGGTGCAGGGGTTAGTGCAGTTCTGGTGGAAATCAGATATCCACGAACCGTGGATATCTGATTTCCACCGAGTAGAGCCTGGCTGGGAAAAGTGGCTCTTGGATCTCGTCGCCATTGCGACGGTGTCGGATATGGTTCCTTTGACCGGCGAGAATCGGGCTCTAGTTCATTTTGGCCTCAAGGTTTTGCGGCGGACGCCGCGGCTTGGACTCCAAGCGCTTTTCCGCGTTCTTAATTTAACTCCCGAGTTTATTACTGAAGACGACATTGGTTTTTTGATCGGGCCGCGTTTGAATTCAGCTAGTCGGATGTCGCACGGTCGGGAGGCCTACGCGCTGTTGACGGCCGATGACGAAGTTGAAGCTGATCGTCTCGCGCGGCATTTGGAAGCTAAGAATAAGGAACGGCGCGCCTCGGTCGCGGCGATTTTAGAAACGGTTCGCTCTGATTCTGCCACCGCGGCTGGCGGGGTCGTGCTCGTCGCCGGCGAGTTGAATTGGCCGCTCGGCGTTTTGGGTCTGGCCGCCAGCCGTCTGGCGGAAGAGCGCCGCCGGCCGGTGTTCTTGTGGGGGCAGAACGGCCGCGGCGAGATCAGGGGGTCGTGCCGCTCGGACGGTGCGGTCAACGTCGTTGAATTGATGGCGGCGGCTGAGGCATTGGCCGGCGGTGGACTATTTTTAAATCACGGCGGCCATGCTGGAGCTGGCGGTTTCTCGCTCGCGCCAGAACGACTGCCCGAGTTGGCGCCGTGTTTGTCCGAGGCCTATCGCGAGCTTAAAAAATTTCCCGCCGCCGAGACAGACTCACTGTTTGATTTGGAGTGGCCGGCCGGGAGGGTAGGCGAGGAGATCTATGCGGTCATCGAGCGATTGGCGCCTTTTGGTCCGGAAAATCCCAGACCCGTTTTTCATTTTCCACGTTTGCCGCTTACGGCCGCGCGGCGTTTTGGTAACGGGGCTAATCATTTTGAATTTGTCTTACCGGGCGAGCGGCTGGGACGTTTGCGGGCGGTGCAATTTTTCCCGATCTCGGCCCGTCTCCCAAATCTGGGCGAACCGATCGATCTGCTAGCCAATCTAGAAAAATCTTATTATCGTGGACGCTCCGAATTGCGTTTACGGATTGTTGATTGGCGGGAATCACTCTGATTTAATCAAGTCATGGAAAATTTTATCATTTACACCGACGGCGGGGCACGGGGGAATCCGGGGCCGGCGGGAGCGGGCGCAGTGGTGACAGATAAAACCGGCGCTGTTTTGCGAGAAGCTCACCGCGCGCTTGGCGTCATGACAAATAACGAAGCTGAATATCAGGCCGTGATCCTGGGACTCGAAACGGTTAAGAAAGCGCTGGGCAAGGCCCGGGCGGCCGCGGCTCGGATTGAGCTGCGGCTTGATAGTGAATTGGTCGTCAAACAGCTTGCTGGTAAATTTCAGATTAAAGAAACAAACCTGCAGCCGCTGTTTATGAAAATTTGGAATAAGCGGGTTACGGATTTTCCCTACCTGGCTTTTATTCAGATTCCACGCTCACAAAACCGCGCCGCCGACCGTCTGGCCAATCAAGCGATGGACGACAACAGCTTGCCATCACCGCCAAGTTTATTTTAGGTGCGGAAGTAGTGGCGGGTTTGGGCCGCACTCGCTTCGAGAAATTCTTTGCAAAAATTTTCGGCCGTCTTGGGCTCGAAAAATTTGCAGGAGAAAATATCAATGAAGGCGCGATTTTTGACCTCGTCGAAATGCATGGTGATCGAAGAGGTTTCGATGAATTGCATCGCCGAGTAACCCTCGAGCGTTCCTTCGGCAAAACGCTCGATCAGTGCGTCGCCGAATTTTTTCATTTTAATCGCGTCGCAGAGTCCGTTGATGAGGACCTGAATTTTTTTCGGATCTTTGATCATCTGGGGATGGCAGTGGTAGAGATCAATCGAAGCCACCATCCCCCAACATTGGTGTTCGTCGTACTCCTCGCGTAAACTGGTCATGGGTTTATTATAGAAGCACTGTCGGCAAGCGCAATACTGTGAATAACTTTTGGTGGCTGGCGGCGGGGTTTGGCACTGGCGTCATCAGCCGATCGTTTGTCGATCTCGGCGACGCCTTTTGGTTTTGGCTGGCGCTTTTGGCTCTAGTCGCTTTCTTTCAATCTCACTTGAGCGCGGCGAGCCGGTGCCGGCCGTGGTTGGCTCTGGCTTTATTGTGCTTGGCGGCGGCGCTCGGGGTCATTCGTTTTGAGGTTAAAGACCAATCCGCGTTCGCCGCCGCGGTGCGTCAGGCGGCGGGAAATCAGGAACGGGTAACCCTTGTCGGCGCTGTGGTGACGGAGCCGTTGGAGCGTGATCAAAATCGCCAGCTAGTTTTCCAGCCGGACCATTGGCCAGTCAAGATTTTATTGATTACGCCGCCTTATCCGAAATTTTCTTACGGCGATCGTTTGCAGATTGTCGGCAACTTGGCCCCGGCGCGGGATTTTGTTTCCACTGGCGGCAATTTGGTGCATTACCGAGATTATCTGGCGGTCAATGAAATTTACTTTCAGCTGTTCGAGCCCGAAACGATGTTTGTCGGCCGCGGCGGTTCAATCATTAAACACTCGTTATTTCGTTTGAAGCGAAGTTTCATCGAGAAATTGGCTCTGGCTTTGCCCGAGCCAGAGTCGTCGCTCGTCGGCGGTCTTGTCTTTGGCGGCCGGCAGTCGCTGGGTAGCGAGTGGAATGACCACTTCCGCCGCGTCGGGCTCTCGCATATCGTTGTTTTGTCCGGTTTTAATCTGGCGGTGATCGCGGCTGTAATTTTACGGGTCTTGCGCCCCTTGCCGCGCCGCTTTGGTCTGCCTCTGGCGGGTTTGGCCATTATTTTATTCACGATGATGACCGGCGCCGAGCCGGCAACCGTGCGCGCGGCAGTGATGGCGCTCATTGCGCTTCTCGCGGTCGCCACTGGCCGGCCGCTCGCCGCCGGCCGGGCGCTCGTCTTGGCCGGCATCTTGATGGTCGTCGTCAACCCCAAGGTGCTTGTTTTCGATCTCGGTTTCCAGCTGTCGTTTCTCGCGACCGCCGGTCTCATTTATCTGACCCCGCGTTTGGAAAAGAGGTTGCTCTTTTTAACCGAACGGTGTGGCGTCCGGGCGCTGGCCGCCACGACCCTGGCGGCGCAATTGGCAGTGCTGCCCTGGCTGATTCTCAAGACCGGCCAAGTGCCCTGGCTCGCTCTGCCGGTCAATCTGATCGTTCTGCCGGCAGTGCCCTACGCGATGTTTTTCGGCTTTTTAGCCATGCTTCTGCCCTGGCCGCTTATCGCTGCTCCGGCCTGGCTCCTCGCCAAATATATCCTCACCATTGCTGCTTGGGGCGCTTTACTTTTCTAACCCCCGCCTCTATACTTACTGAAGTTTTGGTCTTCATTAGCCGTAAACGCGGCTAATAAGCTGATCAATATTGATAAAGTACCGGTGATTCTAGGCGGCGCCTGTTCTGGTGAGACCTCTTCTTTCACCGGTCTGGCCGAGCAAACACAGACCACAGTCTTAAGTTATTGTTCATCGGCACCGGCACTGACTACGGCTGGTGATTATATTTTCCGCGATTATCCGTCTGATACTTTTCAAGGAGCGTTTGCCGCAAAATACATCAAGGAAGGGCTGAAAAAATCTAAGGTAGCCGTACTTTATGTTAAGTCCGATCGGGGTACGGGTATTAAAGATGTGTTTGTGCAGGAATTCAAGAAACTCGGCGGCACGGTTTTAGCCGAGGAAGGATACGAGCAAACCGCGCGTGATTTGCGAACTAATTTAACAAAAATTAAATCGGCCAAGCCCGAGCTTCTATACTTCCTCGGGTACACCGAAGCCAGCATTCCGGGGTTGAAGCAGGCCGCAGAATTAAAATTAAGTCTCCAGATTTTCGGCGGCGATACCTGGGATGATTCTAAAATTTGGACGGAAACGACAAGTGCCGGTGAGGGCGCTATGTATTCAGTAGCTTCAGTCGCCCCCTCGGAAAGTTTTAAGACGAGTATGCGCGCCAAGATTGGCAATGATGAAATCGCCGTCTGCACACCTACGGCCTATGATGGTTTGAAGATTTTGGCTCAAGTGTTGACTAAAGTTGGTCCTGACGGTACGGCGATAAAGAATGAACTCTACCAGACCACCTATCGCGGCGGAATATCATCTCAAGAAATTAAGTTTGACCAAAACGGCGATTTAGTTGGCGCCAACTACATTGTTAAAGTTGTTAAAGACAGCAAAGCCGAAGAACTGAAATAGCCGAGAAAAAATCGGCATGGAAATTATCCCGCAACTGGCTGCCAACAGCGTCACTAAATAAGTTCAAGACCTTGGAACCAGCTGTAAGGGAGTTTGATAATTAATCCC
>CAZLZS010000002.1:52130-86438 GCA_964564105.1 uncultured Candidatus Saccharibacteria bacterium | reverse complement strand
CATCGGTTTGTTTTTATTTTCAGGTCCATCAGCCGCGGCGGGTGAAGAAGTACCGTATTTTTGACATTGGCCGCGAGCCAAACTATTTCAACGACAATTCCGAGAGCAATTTGAACAACGCCCGGATTATCCGGAAAGTGGCCGGCAAAGCCTATTTGCCGGCCAACAATTTACTGCTTGAACTTTTGGAGCGCCAGCCTGAATTCCGCGTCAGCTTCTCCTTCTCCGGCATTATGTTGGAACAATTGGCTGAGTACGCGCCCGAGGTGCTCGATTCTTTCCAACGGTTGGTGGACACTGGTCGGGTGGCGGTGCTGGCGGAAACTTACCATCATTCCCTGGCTTTTTTCTATTCTCTAGCCGAGTTTGAGAATCAGGTAGTGGCGCACGGCGAGTTGATTCGCCGGATTTTCGGCCTGCAGCCGAAAGTTTTTCGCAATACCGAGTTGGCTTATAACGATAATCTCGGCCGCTGGGCCGAGCGCGCGGGTTACCTCGGGGTGCTTGCTGAGGGCTGGGACAAGGTGCTCGGCTGGAAAAGCCCCAATTTTTTATACCGGCCGCCTGGCACCAAACGGATTAAACTTTTACTCAAGAATTATCGGCTCTCGGACGATATCGCCTTTCGCTTCTCGGAACGTTCGTGGTCCGAGTGGCCGCTCGATGCTTCCAAGTTTGCCCGGTGGGTTAATGCGGTAAACGGTCAAGGCCAGGTGATTAATCTTTTTTTGGATTATGAAACTTTTGGCGAGCATCAGTGGGCCGAGACGGGCATTTTCCATTTTCTGCGTCAGTTGCCGGCGGAGATTTTGAAGCATCGAGATAATGATTTCGTCACCGTTGAGGAGGCCAGCGCGCGCTATCCGGCGATGGATGCTTTGACGGTGCCGGAAGTAGTGACTTGGGCCGACACCGAACGCGACCTCTCAGCCTGGACCGGCAACGAGCTGCAAACTTCTTCGCTCGCGGCGCTCTATGATCTTGAGTCAGCCGTGCTCGCTTCTGGAAATGACGAACTGATTGATGCTTGGCGCCGGCTCCAGACCTCTGATCACTTCTACTATATGTGCACCAAGTGGTTTGCCGACGGCGATGTCCATGCTTACTTTAATCCATATCCCTCGCCCTACGAAGCTTACATTTCCTATACCAACGCTTTAAATGATTTGCGTTTACGGGTGGAGGCGTTAAAATTTAATCATGTCGAAAATTAAAAAGATTAAAAAGACGGCTGTAAGGAGATCAAAACAGAAGCCAAAACTTGTGGTCGCTAGCGGTGCGAGCGCCTTTTGGGTTCACCAAGGACCGATCCTGCGCAATCTCTGGGACTTGGCTAAGTTTTTTGAACTTATGACCGAGGAGCAGTTTGTTTACCATGTCAAGCCGAGCGGCAATGATTTTGCCCGTTGGGTGAGTGAGATCCTTCAAGACAAGATTTGCGCTCGCGCCCTGATCCGAGCCAAAACGGGTCCGGCGGCGCTCGCTGTCGTACGCCGCGCCTTGGCCCGTTACGATGTCTAAGGTACTGACTCTTGGCAACGGCAAGCTCTTAATCAATCTCGGCTCGCGGGCCGAAGTCAGGGATCTCTATTTTCCGTATGTCGGCTTGGAGAATCACATCGGCGGCCACTTAGCTCACAGCCTGGGCGTTTTCGCTGACGGTCGGATGTCGTGGTTGACTGATCCGGCTTGGGATATCGTTATTGAATCGGAAGATGATGTCTTGGCCGGTAAGATCCGGGCCACCAATCGGGCCTTGGGGGTCTCTTTGCTCTTGACCGATTTGGTTTATAACGAAAAAAATATTTTTATCCGCAAGGCCGTGGTGAAAAATTTGTCCGTCAGCGGTGGATCCAGAACGATTAAAATTTTTTTCCATCACCAGTTTGAAATTTATGAGTCGCATACGGCGCACACGGCCTACTTTGATCCCGCCAGCCGCGCCATCATTCATTACCGTAACCGCCGCGTCTTCTTGATCAACGCCACGCTGGAGGGCAAACCTTTTGATGATTACTCGACTGGGGTGTTCGGTTCCGAGGGTAAAGAGGGCACGCATAAGGATGCCGAGGATGGCCAGCTCGCCAAAAACAATATTGAGCATGGACAAGTTGATTCAGTGATTGGTTTGACGGCCGAGTTGACGCCGCTGGAGGAAAAAATTCTTTATTACTGGCTAGCGGTGGGGAAAGCGATCAGCGAAACGGCGGCTCTGAACGATTATGTTTTGAAACTTGGCCCCGGCCATTTGGTGGAGACGACCAAGAATTTCTGGCGGGCCTGGGTCAATCGGCGGCGTTTTAGTTTCCACGGTTTGCCGCATGAAGTGGTGCGTTTGTTCAACAAATCTCTTTTGCTGATCCGGGCGCATGTCAGCCATAACGGCGCGATCATCGCCTCCGGCGATTCTAACATTTGGCAGAAAGATAAAGATACTTATGCTTATGTTTGGCCGCGCGACGCCTCGGCCGCGGCCTTGGCGCTCTCCGCCGCCGGCGACATCAATGTCGCCCGTCTCTTCTTCACTTTTTGTAACCAGGTGTTGTCGCCGGACGGCTATTTTATGCACAAATACAGCCCTGACGGGTCGCTCGGCAGTTCTTGGCACCCCTGGCTCCGCGCCGGCGAGCGACAGCTACCGATTCAAGAAGACAGCACCGCCCTCGTGCTCTGGACGCTCTGGCGACATTACGAGATCGCCAAAGATTTGGAATTCGTTGAAGAGGTCTACAATTCTCTGATTAAGAAAGTAGCAGATTTCCTGGTTTTGTATCGGGACGAACGGACGGGTTTACCAAAATCGAGTTACGATCTCTGGGAGGAAAAATGGGGCGTGGCCACCTACACTGCCTCGAGCGTCTATGGGGCTCTTACCGCCGCCGGCAACTTTGCCCGTCTCCTAGGTAAGGTGAAAAGCGAGAATTTCTATTTTGCCGCCGCCGCCGCGATCAAAGACGGCATTCTTAAATATCTCTATGACGAGTCGCGGGGTTATTTTGTAAAAATGATTATGCCCGGGCGCGAAGAAATTATTTACGATTACACCATTGATATCTCGAGCGTTTATGGCCTGACGGCCTTTGGTGTTTTGCCGTTTGCCGATGAACGAGTTAAACGGGCGTGGGCGGCGACCGAAGCGGCTCTAACCGCGTACCCTGCCGCGGCCGTGGCGCGGCCGGGGATTGGTGGCTTGGCGCGTTATGAGAACGACAGTTACAATCGGGCGGCGTCCGATCTCGCCGGCAACCCGTGGTTTATCACTACTTTGTGGCTGGCCCAATATTACATTCATCTGGCCGCGAACGAGGGAGAGCTCGGCCGAGCCAAAGATCTATTCAATTGGTGCGCGCGGTATGCCGAGCCCTCGGGGATTATGTCCGAGCAACTGCACCCGCTGACTGGTCAGCAACTCTCGGTCGCGCCGCTGGTTTGGAGTCATGCCGAGTTTGTGCGGACCGTCATCGCTTATTTGGACAAATTGGAAGCTCTCGGCATCTGCACTGCTTGCAATCCGGTATACTAGGGCGATGGTCCCGTTATTTACTCTGCGTGCGCCGTTTCAGCCGGCCGGGGATCAGCCGCCGGCGATTAAACACTTGATTGACGGTCTGAAAAAAGGTTTCCAGCACCAAACACTCCTCGGCGTCACCGGCTCCGGCAAAACTTTTACCATGGCTAAGGTGATTGCTGCTTTTGACCGGCCGGCGTTGGTCATCGCCCATAACAAAACTTTAGCCGCTCAACTGGTTCAAGAATACCGCGATTTTTTTCCGACTAACGCCGTTCACTACTTCGTGTCTTACTATGATTATTATCAGCCCGAGGCCTATCTGCCGGTGACCGATACCTACATTGAGAAAGAGGCGATGATCAACGCCGAGATTGACCGCTTGCGCCACGCCGCGACGCAGGCTTTGCTCACCCGGCGTGATGTGATCATCGTGGCTTCGGTTTCCTGTATCTACGGTTTGGGCCGTCCGGCCGAGTATGAGGCGGAAAACATCAAACTGGCGATTGGCGATACCGTTAGCCGCGCGCTCTTGATCAAAAAATTGGTCTCAGTTTATTACAAGCGCACGAACACTGATCTGACTCCCGGCACCTTTCGCGTCCGCGGCGATCTGGTGGAAGTGATGTCGCCGGCCGCTCGGTCAATCGTTAGAATCAAACTGGTGGACGAAGTGGTGTCGGAGATTGTGGAAATTGATGCGGTCAGCCGGGCCATTATTAAAAATTTAGAGACGGTTTTTTTGTTTCCGGCCAAACATTTTATCACCAGCGCTGATGCCAGAACGAGAGCCATCAAGCTTATCCGCGCCGAGCTCACAGAGCAGCTGGCGGTCTTGATTCGAGCCGGCAGACTGCTTGAGGCCGAACGTCTGAAGCGGCGGACCAATTATGATCTGGCGTTGATTCGGGAAGTTGGCTACTGCTCCGGCATTGAGAATTATTCGCGCCACTTGTCCGGCCGCGCGCCCGGCGAGCCGCCCGATACCTTGCTGTCTTATTTTTCGGCGGGAGGAAATCAGATTTCCACCGGGAAATCTGATTTCCTGACGATCATCGATGAATCCCATGTGACCGTGCCGCAAATTGCCGGTATGTCTCTCGGCGATCGGAGTCGCAAGCAGACGTTGATTGAGCACGGTTTCCGTCTGCCCAGCGCGCGCGATAATCGGCCGCTGACTCTCGATGAGTTCAATGCGCGGGTCGGACCGATTATTTACACTAGCGCCACGCCGGCTGATTATGAACGGCGAGTCAGCAGTCAAATTGTGGAACAAATTATTCGACCGACTGGCTTGGTTGATCCAGAGATTGAGGTCAGGCGGATTTCTCCAAATTTAAGGTCGAACCTTAAAAATGCTCAAGGTTCGACCTTGGCTTACCCCGGACAAGTTAAAGATTTTGTCGCTGAGACCAAAGTTGAAATCGCCAAGGGCCATCGCGTTCTCGCCACCACCTTGACCAAGAAAATGGCCGAAGATTTAAGCGGCTATCTCAAAGAGCAAGGGCTCAAAGCCGAATATTTGCATAGTGATATTAAGACCATCGAAAGAATAAAGATTCTCACAAATTTTCGCCGGGGGAGTAATAATCATAAAGACGGTTTTGATTGTTTGGTTGGTGTAAATTTGCTTCGCGAGGGTCTGGATTTGCCGGAAGTGACCCTGATTGGAATTTTGGATGCGGACAAGGAGGGCTTTTTGCGCTCGGCGGTCTCGCTCATCCAGACCATCGGTCGGGCGGCGCGCAATGTGGCGGGGCGGGTGATTCTCTATGCTGATGAGGCCACCGGTTCGATGACAGAAGCGATTGCTGAAACTAATCGCCGTCGGGCCAAACAGCTCGTTTATAATAAGCAACACGGCATCACGCCCAAGACGATCATAAAAAATATCGCCGACATTAGCCAGAGTTTGGAATCGGAACGCCAGCGCGCGCTGGCCGACCTTGTCAAATTGGATCGCGCCGCCTACGGCGGCCAGACGCGGAAAATCATTAAAGAAAAAGAGCGTCAAATGCGCGAGGCCGTGAAAGAACTTGATTTTGAAACCGCCGCCTTATTGCGGGATGAGATTAAATTATTGATGGAGAAGAGATAGGTTTAAGAAAATAAAAAGCCCACAACCTCACCACCGTGCAGTAGATCATTTTGGGGGAGCGATAAGCTCGGTTAATGTATGTGTCAAATCCTGTTTGGTGTGTTAGGATTTGGAGTTCATGCCTAAATCCGATCCAGATAAAATCATCATCCGCGGGGCGCGGACGCATAATCTGAAGAACATTGACCTCGAACTGCCGCGGAATAAGTTGATTGTTTTCACCGGCATCTCGGGCTCGGGCAAATCGTCGCTGGCCTTTGACACGATTTTCGCCGAAGGCCAGCGCCGTTATGTCGAGTCACTCTCGGCTTATGCGCGGCAGTTCCTGGATCAAATGCAAAAGCCGGAGGTGGACGAAATTAGTGGTTTGTCGCCGGCCATTGCCATTGATCAGAAGTCGCGTTCCGGCAATCCGCGTTCAACTGTGGCTACGATCACCGAGATTTATGATTACCTGCGGGTGCTTTACGCGCGGATCGGCCGGGCGCATTGCCTTGTCTGCGGCCGGTTGATTGAAAAACTATCGCCCTCCGAGATCGTGGCGTTTATTGAGAAAAAGGGGCGACCGTTGACTATTCTGGCGCCCGTTGTTCGCGGGCGCAAGGGCGAGTACTATCAGTTGCTCTATGATCTTTTAGCTAAGGGTTATGAGGAAGTAATGGTTGACGGAGAGCGGAAGAAATTGCGCGAGCGGATTATTTTAGCCAAGAATAAGAAGCATCAAATTGATATTGTCATTGATGATGTGCCGGTGTCAGGAGGCAGGTTGAGTGACGGACGGCTGGCCGAAGCGGTCGAGCGGGCGATGACTGAAGCGGATGGTCTGGTTAAGGTGGCGCTGGGGGAAGAGAAGATGATTATGTCCGCCCGTTTCGCTTGTCCGGAGGACGGCTTTTCCTATCCGGAGATTGAACCGCGCCTTTTCTCTTTCAACTCGCCTTACGGCGCTTGTCCGGCTTGCCGCGGCCTCGGCGCCAAACATTTTTTCGGCGAGGAAAGATGTGAGGTTTGCCGCGGCGCCCGTCTCCGGCCCGAGGCGCTGGCCGTGCGGATCGGCGGGAAGAATATCGTTGAATTTAGCGCTCTGACTATTGCCGCCGCCGCGGCCTTCCTGGGCGAAGTCAGACTCACGATCAAGGAGCGCGAGATCGCGAAAGTGGTGCTTAAAGAGATTGAGGCGCGGCTCAAATTTTTACTTGATGTCGGGCTCGATTATCTCTCGCTTGACCGGCGAGCCCACACGCTTTCTGGCGGCGAGTCTCAACGAATTCGGCTGGCGTCACAACTCGGTTCGCGTCTCGTCGGCACCTTGTACGTGCTTGATGAACCGACGATTGGTTTGCACCCGCGCGATAACGGTCGGCTGATCAAAACCTTAAGTGAATTGCGCGATCTCGGCAACACGATTATCGTGGTGGAGCACGACGAAGACACGATTTTTTCCTCTGATTATCTGGTGGATATCGGGCCGGGTGCCGGCCGGCACGGCGGCCGCATTGTCGCCGCTGGTGACACGGAAAAATTGCTGACGGCCCGAACGCCGGCCGGCGGTCAATCACTGACGCTTGACTATCTTCGCGGCGGCAAAATAATTCCCGCGCCAAGTGGACGACGGACGAGTCACAAGGGAGTGATCAAGATTCGCGGCGGCAGCGTTTTTAATATCAAGAATCTTAATCTTGATCTTCCGCTCGGTCGGCTTGTCGCAGTGACCGGCGTTTCCGGTTCCGGCAAATCCTCTCTCGTTTATGAAATATTGTATAAAAATCTGCAGGCGCGATTTGATCGCCGGTATCGGACGAATGAAATTTTCCACTGTCGCGAATTTATCTACCAGACCGAATACCTGTCGCGGGCGATCTTGATTGACCAGTTACCAATCGGCCGGACGCCGCGCTCTAATCCGGCCACTTATACCGGAACCCTCACTTTTATTCGCGAGCTTTTTGCGGCCACCGAAGAGGCCCGGGTGCGAGGTTGGCAGGCCAGCCGTTTCTCTTTTAACGTTAGGGGTGGGCGCTGTGAGGCTTGTCAGGGTAACGGTTTGATCGCCGTCGAAATGCTTTTTTTACCGACGGTGTACGTTGAATGCGAAATTTGCCGCGGCCGCCGGTTTGACAAAGAAACTCTGGCTGTTAAGTATCAGAAGAAGAATATCTACGAGGTGCTTCAGCTGACGGTGGAAGAAGCGTTTGAGTTCTTTGGTGATGTGCCGGCGGTGGCCGACCGGCTGAAAACTTTAAAGGATGTCGGGCTGGGCTATCTGGAGCTCGGGCAGTCGGCGACGACGCTTTCCGGCGGCGAAGCCCAGCGGGTCAAAATTTCTTCCGAGCTTTATCGTCCGTTCACCGAGAAAACGATCTATCTTTTGGACGAGCCCACGGTCGGTCTGCATTATGAAGATGTCCGTCACCTCCTGGCGATTCTTCAGAAACTGGTTGACCGAGGTAATACCGTGGTAGTGATTGAACACAATATGGCAGTGATCAAGACAGCCGATTATGTCATTGATCTTGGGCCGGAGGGCGGCGGTCAGGGCGGCCAGATCGTCATCCACGGCACGCCGGAAGCCGTGGCGCGCTCGCCGGTTTCCCACACCGCCAAGTATTTGAGGCGAGTACTCAAGAAGAAATGATATGGCATTAACTCAAAAAGTAATTAAAAGTTTACCCGACCGGCCCGGCGTCTATTGGTTTAAGTGTGGGCGGGAGATTCTTTATATCGGCAAAGCCGCGTCCCTCCGCGATCGGGTCCGGAGCTATTTTTCCTCGGCCGAGCTCGAAGTCAGCCGCGGGCCTAGACTAATGCAGATGATGACTCTCGCGACCAGTGTCGGTTTCCAGGCGACGGATTCAGTCTTGGAGGCCCTATTGCTCGAAGCGCGGTTGATCAAAAAGCATCAGCCCAAATACAACGTCAAAGCCAAAGATGATAAAAGTTTCTGGTCCGCGGCGATCACGGAAGAAGCCTGGCCGCGGGTGTTGGCGATCCGAGGCAAGAATCTACAAGCTACAATCTCTAAGCCACAAGCTATTTATGGTCCCTTTCCGAACGCCGGCGAATTGCGCGCCGCGTTGAAGGTCATCCGAAAGATTTTTCCCTTCCGCGATTTATGTCTGCCTCATCAAGGTCGTCCCTGTTTTAATTATCAACTTGGCCTCTGCCCGGGCGTGTGCGCCGGGAAGATCAGCGCGGCTGATTATCAAGGAATTATCAAACAGATCAAATTGCTCTTTTCGGGACGGAAGAAGGCATTGTCGAGAGATTTGAGAAAACTGATGCGTTCTGCGGTCCAAAAACAAGATTTCGAACAGGCCGCGTTATGGCGGAATAAAATCTCAGCCCTGAAGCATCTTCAAGATGTGGCCTTGATCAAGATGGAGGAGTTAGATGTCTTGCCGGGTCGGATCGAAGCTTATGATATTGCTCACCTCTCGGGCGGGCAGGCGGTCGGCGTGATGGTGGTGGCCGGGGACAGCGAGTTAAAAAAGAGCGATTATCGAAAATTTAAAGTTGGCGCTGCCGCCGATGATCTGGCTAATTTGGGCGAAGTGTTGGAACGACGGTTGAATCATCAGGAGTGGTCAGAACCCGATCTGATCGTGGTTGACGGCGGAGCAAATCAATTAGCCGCCGCGCGCGCGGTTCTAGCCGCGGCCGGCCGTCAGATTCCGGTCGTGGCGGTGATGAAGGATAAACACCATCGGCCGACACGAATTCTCGTTCGGCCCGGGACGCACTTGACCGTTAATGAACGCCGTCTGATTTTTCTTCTCAATCACGAAGCCCACCGCTTTGCCCTCGCTTTCCACCGTCACCGCCGTAGAAAATTACCGGTATAGCTTGCCATCGTGTTGGTGTATAATAATCATGAATGGAATCGCCGGAACGGATCAATTTGCTGGAATTAAGTAAGCTGCCAGTCAACCCGCTGGTGTTTTGGGGATCGATCACGGTGGCGCTAGCGGTGATCTTGGCGCTCATCTTGAACGCCATCGGCCTCATTACCGGCCCTCACTGGCTCTTACTCGTGCCAGTAGTCGCTTACCTCATCATCGTCGGTCTCTTCGTTGGTTACTTGTCTAAACTTTATCGCGATCGCGATCGTCTGATGGCCGAACGAATCAGGGAAGAAAAAGTCAAGGTCGGAGAATTTAAAAAGCTTAACCAGGAGCTCGAGACTTACGCCAAACAACTCTTCGACAAAGATTTGGAGCTGACATTAGCGAACAAACGTCTGCAGAATCTTGAGCAGGCCAAATCCAAGTTTGTTTCCGTCACCACCCATCAACTCCGGACGCCGCTCTCGGCCATCAAATGGACTTTCCATATGTTGCTTGGCGGCAGTCTCGGGCCAGTCACCGCCGAACAACGGAATTTTCTGCAGAAGGGATACGACAGCACCCAACGCATAATCGCGATCATCAACGATCTTTTGAATGTTGATTACATCGAGGCCGACAAGTCTGATTACAACTTTTTGGCGGTCAATCTGGTTGAATTGATTGAGGGTATTATTTTCGAATTCACTAATATAGCGGAGAGCAAGAAAATCAAGATAAGTTTTACCAAATCCTCGGATCGTTTGCCGGCCGTGGCCGCGGACCCGGTGAAAATCAGCATGGTGTTGGAGAACCTGATTGATAATGCCCTTAAATACACGCTTTCGTCCGGCCGAGTGACAATCAATCTAAGCGATGCTAGAATTAATAGCGCCCGGCCGAGTCTTGAAGTGATGGTGGTCGATACCGGCATCGGCGTGCCCGGCGTCGAGAAAGACAAAATCTTCCACCGTTTTTTCCGCGGTTCAAACGCGATCCGGCTCGAACCGAACGGGACCGGGCTCGGACTGTTTATTGCTCGCGACATTATCGAGAAGCACGGCGGCGGAATTTGGTTCGAGAGTAAGGAGGGCGAAGGGACCAATTTCCACTTTACTCTACCGATCTTTCAGTGATACAATTACCATGATAACGAGTTATCAGTTTTAATAAAATTAAACATGGACAATGAAAAGAAAACAGTCTTGATCGTTGAGGATGACGAATTCTTAAGATCGCTTACCGCCAAGCGATTGGAAAAGGAGAATTACGCTATTGAGGTGGCGGTGGACGGCGAGAACGCGATTTCGGTTCTGGACACCCTGAAGCCGGACATTATTCTGCTGGATCTCCTGTTGCCGGGCAAAGACGGGTTTGAGGTGCTGAAAAAAATTCGTTCCACCACCGCCGTTAAAATCGTGCCGGTGGTGATTTTTTCCAACCTCGGCCAAAAAGAGGATATTGAAAAGGCCAAGGCCCTCGGGGTGGAGGACTTTCTCATTAAAGCCAACTTTACTCTTGATGATGTCGTAGCGAAAATTAACAAGCTGATTCGGAAATAATTTATGCGCGTCGGGGTCCTGCGCGGCGGGCCGGGACATGAATACGAAGTTTCTCTAAGGACTGGTGAGAGTGTCCTCCGGCATTTACCCGAGGGCAAATATGAAGGCCGCGACATTCTAATTGATAAGAACCGGGTTTGGCATTTAGCTGGCCTGCCGACTTCCCCGTCCCGGATTGTCAAACAGATTGATGTATTTTTTAACGCTCTGCACGGCGAATTTGGCGAAGACGGTCAGGTGCAGCGGATTTTGGATACTCTGCAAGTGCCTTACACCGGTTCTGGTCTGGCGGCTTCGTCTCTGGCAATGAATAAGCATCGGGCCAAGGAATTATTCCGACAGGCCAAACTGCGCGTGCCACCGGGTGTGATGGTCGCATCCTCGGGCGGCCAATCGTTTGATCTAGCGGTTGTTAGCCGTCAAGTTTTCCAGCAAGTGTCGCCACCCTGGGTGGTGAAGCCGGCTGACCGCGGTTCATCGGTCGGGCTCTACTTTGCTCGGACGGTCGGGGAGCTGGCCTCGGCGCTGGCGGCGGCGAGCGTCTACTCAGACACTTTGCTGGTTGAACATTACCTCCGCGGCCGCGAGGCCACTGGCGGCGTGGTGGATAATTTCCGCGGGCGAGATTTCTACCCCTTGCCGGTGATCGAAATCAGACGTCCGAGCGGGAAGCCGGTTTGGACTTATGGTGATAAGTACAGCGGCGAGACTGAAGAAATTTGCCCGGCCGTCTTTGCCGAAGCCGAGAAGCAGGAGATAGAGCGAATGGCAGTTGCGGCCCACCGGGTGCTCGGACTTAGGCATTACTCCCGGTCTGATTTCATCTTGACACCGCACGGGGTCTATCTTTTGGAAACTAACAGTTTGCCCGGACTGACAAGCGAATCGCTCTTGCCCAAAGCACTCGCGGCCGTGGGCACGAGCTATGCTGATTTTCTCGACCATGTTATTACTTTGGCGGTTACTCGCTGATGGGCCCTTAGCTTAGTTGGTAGAGCGCCACATTTGCAATGTGGAGGTCGCCGGTCCGAATCCGGCAGGGTCCAAAACATTGACTATTTATTTATAATATTCTAGAGTAACATTGGCTTAGCGAGATGGTCTCGCTGAATTAGACCTTTGGCATAAGAAAGTTGAAGATAGGGAGGACTAGAAATGGTCAATCCTGTAAGGGTGAGACAGATTGCCTTGCACGAGGGGCCGCATCTTGATGAAATCGCGGCCGCGGTGTTGTTGAAATGTGGCGAGCGGCAATTCCCTGGCGTGGGTTCGGCCCAAATCGTTTTTTGGGCCCACGGCGGTAGGACGCCTAACGGCCGCCCGGCTGGCGAATGGGTTAAAAATGGCGTGTTGCCGCTGGGGCAGGGTTTTGGTCAATTTGACGAACACCCTTGTCCCGAGCGCGGTATCCAGCGTAAGGCCGGGCAATCTACCACTTCTTTGGTGGCTAAGGCTCTAGGTTTTGGCCCGGAGATTCAGTCGCCGATAGGACGGGCAGTTAACTATCTGGTCAAATTGGTGACTGATCAAGATCTGCATGGCAGTAACGGCGGCCCCTTGAATCTCGAGCAGACGCTTTCAGCGATGCACCGCGTCGGCCGGTCGTCAGAACTAATGTTTGAATGGGGGCGGACAGCAGTTGAAGTTTTACTGGCCGATCAAATCGCCCTGCAGAAAGAGTACGACCGCGCGGCCGGCGACGAATGTTGTCACCAGTGCGTCGGCGGATATAAAGTGACCGTGATTGAGTCAGCGTCAGAATATGCGTGCAAAACAGCGCTGATGCGTGGCGCGTATCTTGTTTTAAGATACGATCCGGCGACTCGTCATGTCACGATGATGAAGCGGCATGAGGTCCCTATACCAATGAATCAGATCGTGGCCAATTTGCGCCGCGCGGAATTGCGCGCTCAAGCTTTGGTTCCGTTGGGTGAGAATCTGGCCAACGAGGGGCGACTGGCTAGCTGGTACTTTCATCCCAACCTCGGTTTAATAACCACTGGCGGCAATCGCACAGCTCGTCTGACCAAACCCTCGATTATGTCCTGGCCGCGGATTCAAGAGATCGTTATCTCATTTCTCCTGCTTTCTGAAGCCCGTGCCGCTCGGCCGCCAGCCTGCCTCCAGGCCGCGTCGCCGAGTAGGTAATGACTAGATGCTGACACCCTAACCCTCCGTCTCTGACGGAGGGTTTTTTCTTTGATTTGATTGTTTCTTTGACTTTGGCCGGATCGGTTTGGACCGGAGGGGATTTGGACCCCTGACCCCTGCAATGCGAATGCAGTGCTCTACCACTGAGCTACCGGCCCTTAATCGGAGTGCCGGGATTTGAACCCGGAGTCACACGAACCCGAATCGTGCATGTTACCGTTACACCACACTCCGGCAATGGGCGACAAAGGGATCGAACCCTTGACCTTTCGCGTGTGAAGCGAACGCTCTACCACTGAGCTAGTCGCCCGGCTAACTCAATGGACCTAGGGAGAATCGGACTCCCACCTCATCCATGCCATGGATGCGTAATACCATTTTACTATAGGCCCTAAACGACTAAGCCGTTTTGAAAATATAACACAATTTTACTGGATAGAATATCCCCACTGCCGCTTTCATCCCGGTTGCTTATCAGCTATACTGGATTTAGCTTAAAAGGTCGTCGAAAACCTTAAAATTATCAATATTATTACAAAAATGTTGTCAAAAACGAAAAACTTAATTCCGATCGCGGCTTATTTTGTGCCGCTGGTGATGTTTGCTCAGGAACTTGGTACGATAGCGATTAAAGTAAAGGGCATTCTTGACTTGATTGTACCGATTATCATGGTCTTGGCCCTGATTTATTTCTTTGTCGGTCTCGTCAAATACATTATGTCTGCCGGCGACGAAGAGGCCAAAGGCGCCGGCCGTTCCATTATGATCAACGGCGTGATTGCGCTCTTCGTAATGGCCGCGGTCTGGGGCCTTGTGGCAGTACTAAATCAAACATTTCTTGGTGGTACGACTACTCCTGCACCTGATCCCGGTACGTTAATCCCTCCGGGTTTCTAATGCATTTGGGCGCCAGACAAAAATTATTTCTCATTAAGCCATAGTGCTCGCATTCCTCTTATCACCAAAATCAAGAGCGAGATTGTGGATCCTCTGATCTCGTTTTGACGATCTGGCTATGGTTTGGTAGTATTGGTTTGTAATCCATGCGTCAGATGAATTTCAAGAATGTTGTTTGGAAAGAGGGGAAGTACTATGTTGCTTGGAATCTCAACACTGGAGTTTCTAGCTTCGGCAGTAGTCGAAAAGACGCCCTGGCCTCTCTTCAAGAAGCATTGGAACTTCACCTTGAGGATGCGTCTCTGTCAGTGATCCCAAGGGTGGATTCTCCGGTTTTATGGAGAATCATGGTTTCCATTTTGTTCGGCAAAAAGGTTCGCACGCTCGGTATGAGAAGGTAACCAAGGAGAAAACTTATAAAGTGACGATCAAGGTAAGCAAGAAAGAAATTCCCTATGGCACATTCCGATCCATTCTCTTACAAGCCGGTCTAAAAGAAAGTGCTTTTTTGGAAAAGTAGTTTATCAGTTGGAAATGAGATATGCCCGAACTCCCCCTCATCGCTAAAATCAAGAGCGAGATCGTTGATCCCCTGATCTCGTTTCTGTTCATTCTTGGTTTTCTCTACTTTATCTACGGCGTCTGGGAACTGGTCCGCGGCGCCGAGAGTGAAGAAGCGCGGACGACCGGCCGCCAGCACATCCTCTGGGGCGTCGTCGGCATGTTCATTATGATTTCCTTTTGGGGGATTATGAACTTGATCTGCCGGACGATCAGTTGCTAGAAAACTGCGGGTGGAAATCTGACTTCCGCGGAAGTCAGATTTCCACTAGGTCCCTATGTCTAATAATAAAAATCCCGCCTTTGGCGATGAGCCATCGGCGGGATCATGGTTTGGGAACCGCTTGCGTCATTTTGGTCCCCATTCGACATAAACTTCTACAGGGCCTTCGGTTAAGGAGCGGAAGGTAAACTGGCCCTCTGGTGGCGTGCCGTTTTTACTGAGGGTCAGTTTGTCGCCCGGGCAGTAATTAAAGATTGCACCAAGACCGTTTTTGATCTGGATGCAACCAGTGGCCTCGCCTTGGTAGTTATGACGCGGCGGGATCCAGATGAATTCCGACCACCCATCCGGCCGCGCCACGATCGTTTTTGTCGTCACGCGCGAGCGGGTGGCTGATGGTTTAATGGACATCGCCGGGCGCGCGGCCTGTCTTTTCGCCGCCGCATCTTTGGCGGTTGCCAAATTCGGCTGTCGCCAATCAAGGGGATTGGGAATAGTTATCCAGTCAGCGGCAAGAAGGGCGATTACTACCCCGCCGATCACCAGCCACCAAGCAGATTTGAATTTGGTAGCGACAACCGCGAGCGCCGGTAGGGCAAGCACAGTCCACCAGAACAGGAAACTCTGGTTTCGCCACCATTCCCAGAACGCCGGCCAGCCGTAGGCGATACCGACGATTATAACGATCACTGCCGCCACCGCCCCAGCCGTCGCCCTCGCCTTCTCCTTCGCCGCCATCCCTGACCCCGTTACTTTTTTTACCTCCGAACCTTCTAGCGGCACCTTCCTTTTTTTCATCATGGCGAATGAGCCGGCGGCAATCAGCGCCAGTATAAGTAAACCGCCAATTACGCTAATTGCCCACCACACAACTGTTATCAGGGCCGTGGTGGTTTCCGTGCCGGCCGGTTCTTCCGTTGTTGTCGCTGGCAGGATAATGGCCATCCCGGTCAAGAGGATAACCACCGCGCAAGCGCTAGGTAGCAGGACTTGTTTTCTTGTCCTCATCGCTTCCTCCTTTCGGTTCGATCGCTGTTGGGTCGGGCGCAGTGGCACCATCTGCTGGCCCAGCGGCCGGTTCCCTTCTTTTTTGCCGTTTCCTCGGCTTTTTACTCAATCCTTCCGTAACGGTGGTGTTGATCGTGGCTAGTGTCGCAGTCAACTGGTCAAACTTGGTCAGCAGTTCAACGCCCTTGGCCAACATTTGATCAAACTTGGCCTGGGTCTTTTCGTTGTCTTTGTTGAGTTGAAAAAACTCATGAACCAGGCCGCCCGCTGTGAACATCATAACCAATAGGGCTAGAATACTCACGATTGTCATTATCAATCCTTTCCAGGTTGGGTACTTTTGATTGTCAAAGAACCGTTCTCTGACTTCCGGTCGTCATTATATCACACCAATTATTTTTGTCAAATAAAAAAGAAACCGCCCAAAGCAGTTAACAAAACTGTTTTGGGCGGTAGAGCAACCGCTACGGTTCGGAAACCGCGGATTGCTAACTGCTAGAAGGAGAAAATGGTGGGGTAGAAACTGACGCGGGGACCATTACTCCGGCCGGCGCATTTCGGACATAGGTACTGACGCCCGCGCCGTGGAGCTTCTCCATTTCGATTTGGGTTTGAACGACCTCGGCTGCTTTATGGGGGTCAACCCCTTTATCAGTAAGCGCCTTGAGCAACCGTTCATACCGTCCACCTTCGCCGGTTCCCCTCTCTTCAAAAGCCCTTTTTTCTCCGATGGCTTTTTGGATTAAGCCGGCGGCCTTGCGGCGCTCTGTTTCTTCGGCTCGCAGGGCCTCGTACAAATCTTTGCTGTCTTGGTGAGGTTCCCAGGCGACCAGTCGGACGCTGGCCAGAGCAAAACCGAAGCGGGGGATTATCCCGCTGCCGATTTTCTCTTGAGTTTTCGGGCTCGCCAGTTCTTCTGGTGGCCCGTCGATTAGTTGCTTCAAGTGTTCGAATAGCTCTTTCCTACTATGATCTGTCTCTAAATCCTCATAGTACTTTCTGCTGACATTGATTCGGCGGAGATGCTTTTCAATTGGCGAACCCTCGGCCTTGGGTAGTTTTAACCAAGACCCCAGGGTTAGATAGCTGAGTTTGTCATCCTCGTTCATCATTGTGTGGGTGGCGCCGAAGTCAACAAGAGCCGCTTCGACGGCCGCGTCGAGAAGTGGGAAAAAGTCGCCCTCAAGGTAGTATACGGGAAGGGCCGGGATAACTTGCTGAAACACTACTAGAAATAAGAGATTTATTTTAGAGTTATCTCCGGCTAGCTCCACTCCGTCTACATACACTGGCCGCGGCACGATAAAGAGCAGAGAGCGCACCGGTTTGCCTTGTTCCTCTGAAGCAATGATTCTTTCCCGAATTGGCTTGCCGCCTCCGGTATCCGCTGTAATTCGCCTTCGGTCGGGTTTAAACTCGTGTACGCGAATATGAGGCCACAAGATACTGACAAATCTTATGCCCAATCGCGTCCACAAAAGTTTTTGCAGCCAGCCCGTGCCCGGAAGCACCTTGTAGTAAAAACTCTTATCGCGATTATCCTCGTTGTCGTCTTTGACCAGCCAGTGCCAGCCATTAGAGTCGGCGGCCCAAGACATTCTGTGACTGCCAACATTAGGCCAAACAACTTTCAGGTCGTCGCCCTGGGTGATGAAGACCGTATGTCCTTTCTCTATGCGAGTGAACTGCCACCCAAGGTAGGCCAGAATCAGCGACAAGACATAAAGAAGAATCAGTATTCCCGCTATTGCCAACAGCATTGACCACCACATCTTTTTCTCCTTCCGCCGAAACGGCGGATTAAGTGTCAAAGACCTCGTCTTTTTTAAGAAGCAACGCGCTCCTTCAAACTATTTGTGATGCTAGCACGACTAGATTAAAAAGTCAAGATGCCGGAGAGAGGAGTTGAACCTCCACGAGCTTGCGCTCATCAGCTCCTAAGGCTGACGTGTCTGCCATTTCACCACTCCGGCCAATGTCAAGGCAACACCTTGACATGTGATCCGCCCACAAGGATTCGAACCTTGGACCGTCTGCTTAAGAGGCAGCTGCTCTACCAACTGAGCTATGGGCGGAAATACAGAATACTTAAGTTAGTGCTAATCCATTTCGCCGCACCCGCAGGGCGCGGCGAGCATCCCCGCCAAAAAGCCTCAAGCGTGGCGGAGCCGGACCACTGACAATATCAAGTTTTTCTTTGACGGCAATTAAATTCAATAATTCGCGGAGCGAATATTTAAATAATAAAAGAATGTGGTAAAAACTTCAATGTTACAAAAAAGTAGAGCCCCAAGCAGAAACGTGTTATGCAAGGGGCTCGGGTTCGACGGAGGAGCGTTGAGGGCTGGGTCACGGCTTGATCGTTCCGCCGCTCGTGTTGATGTTGCCACAGTGAGGGCAGGGGCCGGGACCATCTTCGAAGTACGTGTCGTCGTACTTGCCCTGCACCGCCCTGCGGCCGTTCGCGGTGCCGATCTGGTGGTAGGTCATCGGGTCGTAGTGGTAGATGCGAGAGCAGTCGGGCATCTCCCAGTACCAGCAGTTCGGACCGCACTCGGTCACGAAGTTGACCCTCTTGCCGGCTCGACGAGCCAGCGTGACCTCACCCGGAATGAACCGCGCGCCCTTGCTCATGTCCTCCGCGTCGGTGCGAGGAAACGACGCTCCTGTGTCGCCGTCGCCACCTTTCCTGCTGTCCAGCGCGTTGGCCAGGAAGCCGAAGGTGGCCATATCGCTCATGTTGGAATACCGTTCTTTTGCCATGGTCTCTCTCCTTTCTGTTGTGGAATGTGCTGCTATCGAGCCACGACGACTCGATTATTATACTACGTAAAGTGTAGCATAATCTTGTATTATGTCAAGCCCAAACAAAAAAACCAGTATTTCTGCTGTTTTCATAGCGTAAACCTTATGAGTTTTATGATTAAAAATTTTTCCGACCCCGCAAAAAGTTGGCCGCGCAGTGGAAAACGTTCTTTTGTCCTGTAACTATAAGAATATTCTAGCTTCTCGTGGTTACGAAACACACTAACTTACCTTATTTTTTTCTTCCAAAATTTAAATTTATCAAAAAACAAAATTCGTACACCTAATAATTCAATACCGATAATTACCAGCCATGAACCGGGAGTGAATGGGGTAAAGAAAGCGGCCAGGCCGATAAGAATTAAAATAACGCCGACCGCTTTTTTGATTCTCGGTCTGTTATGGATATATTCTTTAATGGTTTTGAGCCAACTCATATATTTTTAAATTAACTTTCTTCGATAAAAGAATTTGCGTATTTCCTCAACTAAGATAATTGAAGAAGCGATTGGAATAATAACAAGCCATTCTGAAAGCGAGAGTGGTGTGGTATGCAGGATTTTCTGCAGAAATGGCGTATAGAGCGCGAAAAGTTGTAGAAATATGATTATCACTGTGGCGCCGACTAGAAACTTATTAGAAAACGGATTCATCTGAAAAATAGATTTGCTTTCAGATCTGCAATTCCACGCATTGAACCATTGGAACATCGCAAGCGCTGTGAGAGAAATTGTCAAAGCTTTGGTAAGGTCAGTTTCAAAGTTCCCTTTGAAAAGATAGAGTGTTCCAATGGCCATCGGTAATGCCATCAAGAACATCCTTTGCGCCATAAGTCCATCCACAATCCATTTTTTAGGTCGCTCAAATTTTCCTTGCAGGAGTCCTTGTTCTTTTGGTTCCATTGCGAGAGCAATATCAAGAAAGCCATCAGTAACAAAATTAAGCCAGATGATTTGAGCGGCAAGAAGAGGTAGTGGGTATCCCAAAACAAGCGCGCCCGCAATGACCAACACCTCACCCGCACTTGTGGAAAAAAGATAAAGAATGACTTTTTTAATTGTCTTATAAATCCCTCTGCCTTCTTCAGCGGCTGAAACTATACTTGCAAAATTATCATCGAGAAGCACTGTATCCGAAGCTTCTTTTGCCACCTCGGTTCCAATTTTCCCCATTGCCACACCAAGGTCGGCGGCAACAAGAGACGGCGCGTCATTCACGCCGTCTCCGGTCATTGCTACGATTTCACCTCGTTTGCGATAAGCCTGAATTATGCGAAGTTTGTGATCCGGCGTAACCCGGGCAAAGACGCTTGTGTTGGCGAGCTTTTCCGCCAGCTCATCATCGGACATTTTGTCGACTTCTTCCCCAGTAAGAACACCGTCACCTTCACGCCAAATATCCGCCTCTTTCGCAATTGCCTGCGCCGTAAGACTGTGATCGCCCGTGATCATTACCACACGCATATCTGCCGTTCGCACTTTTTGCATTGCTTCTTTAACTTCGGGACGAAGCGCATCATTCATGCCAAAAAAACCAACAAAAGTGAGTGGTGGCATTGCGTTTTTATCAACGCTCCGCCCAGTGTCTTGATTTATGGCATAAGCAACTACCCTAAAACCGTTTTGCGCCAGTTTATGAAATACTGCTTCGAGTTCCTTTTTCTTCTCTTCGTTGAGAGTCTTGATTTCGTCTTTGTGCCAGATATTTTTACAAAGCTCGAGCACTTTCTCTGGTGCGCCAACGATAGTAAGAAAATTTTTGTCGTCCACTGCTCGAATTGTGGCGTGATACTTTTTTTGATAGTCAAACGGTAATTCAAAAATTTTCGGTGTTTCCTGCTCCAGTGCGTCGTGGCGAAATCCAATCTTTTCAGAAAGCACCAACATCGCCGCCTCGGTGGGATCGCCAGCAATCTTCCAAGTATTAGTTTCTTCTAAAAAAGACAGTCGCGCGTTGGCGCAGAACGCCGCGATTTTTCCGCTAAAAAGTAAATCAGTATGATTAAAGGTATCAATAATTTTACCATCAAAAGTTGCTTCGCCTTTTGGTTCGTATCCATTACCCGTGATGTCAAAAATCTTTCCGTCCACATACACGCGCTGAATAACCATCTCGTTTCTAGTGAGTGTTCCGGTTTTATCCACAGCAATAATTTTTGTTTGTCCCAATGCTTCCACTGCCTGCAAACGTTTCACCAACACATTACGCTTCGACATTCTCCGAACGCCAGTTGCTAAAACTAAAGTCATTACAATCGGCAATCCCTCCGGAATTATAGAGACTGAAAGCGCCACCGCAGTGGTAAACATTTCTTTGAGGGATTTACCAGAAAGAACACCGAGAACAATTAGCGAGGTGCTAATGACGGCTACTGTAACGATAATAACGCGAGAGAGATAACGAATATTGGTTTTTAAAGGAATCTCGGTATCAATGGCGGAAATCTTTTGTGCAATTTTTCCAATTTCTGTTGCGAGCCCGATAGCCACAACAACAGCAGTGCCATTTCCACTCAAAATGTGCGTACCCTTCAATACCATATTTTTCTGATCCGCCACCCCAAGATTGTCGGTGAACATCACCGTCTCGGTTTTAGTCGCTGGTTCTGATTCTCCAGTAAGACTTGCTTCATCAACTTTTAGGGTATTGGAGAAAATAATTCGTGCGTCAGCCGGCACTTTTTCTCCTTCTTGCAACACAATAATATCTCCGGGCATTACCTCGGCATCTGGGATGATAAGTTCTTTTCCATCTCGCAACACGGTTGCGGAAGTCTCAGCAAACCTTTTTAAGGCAAGAAGTGTGTTTTGCGCCTTGCCTTCCTGAATTGTTCCGACAATCGCATTAAAAAGAAGCACCGCAAAGATAATCGAAGCGTCAATAACTTCTCCCATCGCAAAAACAATACCTGCCGCGGCAAGGAGAATATAAATCAGTGGACTTTGAAATTGCCGCAAAAAAATAAGGAGCAGGCTGTCTACTTTCCCTTCGGGAAGTTTATTGAACCCGTATTCTTGAAAACGCTTGGCCGCTTCTTCTTTTGTAAAACCGCGTTCATGAGAATGGAGCAAATCAAGAACCTCGGGGACTGTTTTTGTATACCATGAAATTTGTTGCATTATTGCCATAGAATTATTTGATCAAATCCTCAATTGCGACATCAAGAGCTTTAGCAATTTTACTCACCACAAAAACCGACGGCTTTTTAATAACGCCGGTTTCAATCTTGGTAAGCGTTGTATAAGCAACGTCTGCCTTACGGGCAAAGTCATCTTGAGAAAGCCCTTGTTTTTGTCGCAACTTCCTTATTTTTTGTCCTAGTTGATTACTTTCCATATATTGATACCACATTGCTGTTGCTTAATTTCGGACACAGTATTATACTAACAGATATGAAGACCTTTTTCAATTTTATAGTTACAAATAATCCCGCCCGCGAAACAAATTTTTTAGTACCCATTTTTCACCGGTGAAAAGTTATACCTGTCTTAGCGGGGCGGACGCTGGTTGTAATAGATCAGTTTAGGTTAGGCCGATCCCAGTGTTTTTCTAAGTCGACATTAAGGGGTGCTCCATTCTTAAAATAGTTCGAACGCATTTCGCCGCCTGCGGCGGCGAGGAAGCCCCTCGCAAAAATGAGCGGCTTCGCCGCGAACCGGACAATTTCAAGTTTTTGAATGATTTAAGTGTAAATCATTCCAGTAAATTTTTCAAATTTTTAATTGAAAAATTTACTGCTTTGGCGGCATTCAATTATGAATTTAATTTATCAAAAAATCAAACAAAAAGAAAGGCCCCAGGTGGTGATGTTGCTACCACGAGGGGCCTCGAATGACTTCTCTGTCTGCGGTTCATACCCACTCCGACAGCGGGACTTTGTGTCGCCACCGATACAGAGCAAGTGGGAACGTAACGCTCAACGCTCCGAAAAACATGTAGAGCGGAAGAACGTAGTTCGCGAAGGTGTGTTCGGTGATGGCGAAGATTGCCAATCCGTAGCCGACGGCAAAGAATGCCCAAGCAAACGGACGGTCGCTATTGGGTTGCGTCCAGACGAACACAATCGTGGGAATCGCCGCGAACAAATCCGCGACAATCGCCAGGTAGAGGGCGTACTGCGCCATCTCCTTGTTTTCGCGAACTCCCAACCACATACCGAGAGACAACAGACCAAACACGAGACAAGCGACCTCAACTCGGTTTGGTTTCGTCCACCCACCATGTCGTCGCAAGACGATAATGGTGATGAGGAGCGGGTTGGTGAACCCGAACACTGCTGGCCAGACGTTCGCTTCGGCACCCGAACTCTTGTAGGTGAGCAAGAGCGCGAGGCCGATCAGCGTCCAGAGCGACCAGCTCGTCAGATTCGGCTGAACCTTGCCCTGGTAGGTCCTGATGCTGTAGGGAATGACGCTTGCCACTACCAGCAGCCCAGAAACCAAGCCAATCGTTTCTGCACTCAAGCTACACCTCCTTCTTTTTTGTTGGGAATGTGCGGTTTTGATCAAGCCACTTTGGCTCAATCACTCTCGCGCTATATTAGCATAATTGACGCCTGTCGTCAAGGGCAACAAAAAATCCGCACATTTGCGGTTTCTTGTCTTCTAATTTCTTGGATTAAAAAATTTTCTTTTCCCCGAATGCAAAACCGCCAATTCGTTTTTGAGCCCAAAATGCAATACGCTTTGACCGCCGAGCGGCGCGTTCCGCGCCGCGAGGCATTGACTTTTCCAACGTGGTTGCCGAGGGCGGGGGTCGAACCCGCACGGAGTGTTACCTCCACAGGATTTTAAGTCCTGCGTGTCTACCAATTCCACCACCTCGGCCTGAAGGCGCGGGGGAGAATTGAACTCCCGTATAAGGGTTTTGCAGACCCTTGCCTTACCACTTGGCTACCGCGCCGTTATCTCTCCAACAGGATATCCAGATACGGTATGGTTTTTAAACTGAGTTGCGATCGGAGGAAAAGTTGGAGCGGTCGGCGGAGCCGGCGCACCTCGCTCATTCCTTTTGTCGCCGCCGAATCCGGAAAGATGCTGACATAGATTTTTGCTTGGCGGCCGGCCGGGTCGAGTGCCGCCCGATGCACTGTCAAGATGAACTCGGTTGCGAGCTCCCGTTCCAGAAACTCGGCCGCGAGCCGTTTGATCAGGGAAGCTAAACGTTGGTCTCGACCGGGCCGCATGACTTAAATCGTAACTCACTTTTTCTCGATTTGGAAGATCTCCACGAGGTCGCCCGGGGCCAGGAGGTGACGAGACTTCACCAGCGCTCCGAATTGCTTGCCTTTTTCCACCTCGTCCACCTTGCTTTGTTGTTGCTGGAGTTCCACGATCTCGCCAGCGCCCAAGAGTGTCTCGCGCCTTTTGATTCTGATCGGTCGGTCGGCCGCGATCTGTCCATCAAGCACGAGTCCGCCGACGATCTGCTTGTTTTTCGTTTGACTGAAGAGTTTGATGATTTTGGCCGTGCCGAGAACGGTTTCGACCTCGACGAGACCGCGGCGTTTGGTCAGTTCCGTTTCCAGCCACTCACTTAACTTATAGATAATGTCAAAGGTGGCCCGAGTAATTTGGTGTCTGGTTGCCAAATTATTAGCCGGCTTTTCTATTTTGACATTGAAGCCAACAATGATCGTTTCGCGGCCGGCGCTGGCCAGCTTGACATCATTCTCTGTGATCGCGCCGACCCCGGCGGCGATGATCTTGATCCTAATGCCCGGAATAACCAGTTTCTGGACTTCTTTTTTAACCGCCTCGAGACTGCCGCGCGCGTCAGCTTTGATGACAAGCGGCGCTATTGTTTCTCTTGAGTCTTCCGTCGCCTTTTCCGTCAAGGGTTTTTGGGAAAAGTCTGGCTGGGCCAGTGGCTCGACCTCGATCTTGTTTTTAGAGGCGCGCCAACGCGCGCCGGCCGCTGGCACCGCGTTCCAGCCGTAGATTAGCGCCGGCCGGCCGGCCCCGAGCTCGGCGACATCCCGACCGAGAAAATTTTCCAGTTTGCGGACACGGAAACAATCGCCATCTCCGGTCAGGTAATCGCCCCGACGGAGCACGCCATCGCGGATAATGGCGGTAGCGACGATTCCTTTTCTCGAATCAACGCGCGCTTCGAGGATAAAACCCTCGGTCTCATCTTGGCGACCCTTTTTTAATCCCGTAACTTCGGCCACGAGTAGGAGGAGGTCGAGCAAATCGGATACGCCGGCGCCGGTTTTAGCCGAGATCGCGACCCAGGGCACTGATCCGCCGAACCCCTCGAGCAAGATGCCGTTTTCCAATAATTGTTGTTTGACTCGTTCAGAATTGGCGTTGGGCTTATCCATTTTACTGATCGCCACTACAGACGGTAGTTGACTCTTCTCTATCGCGTTTTTGGCCTCGAGCGTTTGTGCCTTAACGCCGTCTTCGGCCGAGACTACGAGAATTGCGATGTCGGCCGCCGCCGCGCCGTGTTCACGCATATTGGAAAACGCCTCATGACCTGGAGTGTCAATGAAGGTGATATTTTTGCCGTGCTGATTGATCTCATAGGCGTTGACCTCTTGGGTGATGCCGCCCGCCTCACTCTCCGCGACCTTTGTTTTTCTGATATAGTCTAGGAGAGTGGATTTGCCGTGATCAATGTGGCCCAGCACCACGATGACTGGTGGCCGTTCCATGACGGCAAATTATACCTTATTTTGTAAAAAATGAAAAGGATTTATTTAGATACGGCCGCTGGGTTTGATAACCCTTCCAGTCTTCATGCTGAAGGAGTGGCCGCGGCGAAAGCTCTCGACTCGGCTCGGGCTCTAGTCGCGGCAATTTTAGGCACCCGAGCCGAGGAGATAATTTTTACCAGTGGCGGCACCGAGGCGAATAATCTCGCTTTGTTTGGTTTAGTTAAAAATAAACCAGGCCACATCGTGACTTCAGTCATCGAGCATGCCTCGATTCTAGAATCGTGCCGAGAGCTGGAGCGAAACGGTTTTGCCGTCACTTATCTGCCAGTCACACCCGCTGGTTTAATTAATCTGGCTGAATTGAAGAAAGCGCTCCGGCCAGATACCATTCTGGTTTCCATTGCCTATGCCAATAACGAAATCGGCGTCATCCAGCCGCTTCGCGAGATCGCTAAACTAATTAGGAATTTTAAAAAACTACAAGCTAATAAGCTAAAAGCTAGCCCCTTCTTTCACACCGACGCTTGTCAGACGCCGCGCTTTTTAGATTGTCGAGTGGCAACACTCGGTGTTGACCTGATGACATTAAACAGCGACAAAATTTACGGACCAAAAGGCATCGGTTGTCTCTATGTTAAACAGGGGATTAAACTGTCGCCACTTCTTCTCGGTGGTGGTCAAGAACGTGGTTGGCGGAGCGGCACGGAAAATGTGCCCGGTATCGTTGGTTTTGCCAAAGCTCTTGAACTTTGTACTAAATTAAGAATAAAAGAATCAATCCGGCTGGCTAAACTCCGCGATTATTTTATCGAAAAATTGTTGACCTTGCCCGGTGTTGTTTTGAACGGCTCGGCTGAATCGCGCCTACCTAATAATATCAATATTTCTTTTACCAATACTGATAGCGAATTTGTCGTGCTGAATCTTGATGCCGCGGGCGTGGCTTGTTCTTCGGGTAGCGCCTGTTCCACGCACATTAAAGATAGCTCTTATGTGGTCAGAGCGCTTGGCGGAGATCCGGAGCGGGCGGGGAGCGCGGTCCGCTTCACTCTTGGTCGCGATACCACTAAACGTGACCTGGATTATGTTTTGAAAGTTCTCTCCGGCATTTTGTCCCGCTCCCGTAAAGTGTAAAGTGTGGAAATCAGATATCCGCGCGGATATCTGATTTCCACGGTGCCGACCAAAATCCTGCCCGGCATTTTGTCCCGGGCCCGAGTTTAGGCATCTCGTACATGATGTTGACTTTTTTAATTCAATATGCTAGGTGTGTGAACGGAGTAAGTTCTTTGAAATCAAAACTCCAAAGTCCAGAAACGCGTGTTTTCTGGGTCGGATTCCTCACTCATTTAGCCCTTAAAATACCGGGGCGAAAGGAGAAAACAGATGTCACAGCAGGTCTTTCGGTTGGGTGGTTTCAGCAAATTGCTGATCTTTCTTGTGGTGGTGGCGCTTTTGGCGCTGTCCTCAGCTTCCTGGTTGTTCGAGTACAACACGGTTGGACACTATGTGGTGATCCAACACCCGGTGACTGGTGGGCTAACCTTACATACAACACCTGGTCTCAAATGGCAAGGGTTCGGCTCGGTCGCCATGTACAACATCGAGGACATTTTGTACTTTTCAAAACATCCTGATGAAAGTGGGCGGTGGGCCGGTGATCAGAGCATTCCCGTTCGGTTCAATGATGGCGCCACCGCCTCAATCACCGTCAATATCCGCTTTCGCATCCCGTCTTCCCAAGAGAAATTTATGGAAATGCACAGCCGTTTTCGTGATTACGAAGCTCTAAAGAAAGACGGCATGGAACAGCTGGTGACGGAAACGGTGATCTTAACCGCTTCTCTCATGAGCGCCGAGGAAAGTTACACCACCAAACGGGCCATGTTCTCGGAATTGGCCTGGGATCAGTTGGACAACGGCATCTACCTGACTGAAGAAGTGATCACGGAGACCATCGATGAAATTACCGGAGAAAAGACCTATCGGAAGGTTGTCCGAGTGAAAATCAATTCGGATGGCAGACCGCTCCGGAAGCAGAATTTCGTCGATGACTTCGAAATCAAGGTCTCGCAGTTTGTCTGTAAGGACATCGACTACGAAGAAAAAGTTGACGAGCAGATCCAAAAAAAGCGCGAAGCCCTGATGCAGACCGTGGCGGCCAAGGCCCAAGCGGATAAAGCGATCCAAGATCGTTTGACCGCCGAGGAAGAAGGCAAGAAAAATGTCGCAGTGGCCAAGTACGAAGGCGAGGTCATCAAGCAGAGGGCTGTCGTTCAAGCCGAGCAAGAAAAGTCAGTGGCGGAGACCGAAGCCAACAAAAAGCTGGCGGTGGAAAAGCTGGCCAAGGAACAAGCGCTCGTAGCGGCCAATCGTCAGCTTGAAGTGGCGAAACTTGAGGCCCAGGCGGCCGAACAGAAAAAGACGGCGCTTATCGCTTTGGGTTCGGGCGAGGCCGAAGCCGCCAGACTTCGTCTGGAGGCAGACGGCGCGCTCAAATTGAAACTTGATGTTTGGCAGGCGGTGATGAATCGTTTTGCCGAGGCCATGGAACGAGCCCAACAGCCGCTCGTGCCGCAATTTGTAATGGGCGGTTCGACTGTTGGCGGTCAGCCGACGAGTATGGGAACGACTCAGGACTTCATCGCTCTTTTAGGTATGAAAGCGGCGCACGATCTCGCACTTGATTTGACGGCGGCGAAACCGACGTCCAAATCAGATCGGACTGTCAGCGGAAACTGACACCGTTTGGTTCCAATTGAAAGGAGGCATGAGCATGATGATTGATCCCAAGGACCTGGTGGGGATTATCCAGAGCGTAGTTACTTGGACCTGTTTCTTTATTGTTCTGGTCATCTTCAAGCGATTCTTCACCTACGGTTTATCCGTGGCCTTTGCGGAATTGCTGAAGTTGCAGAATGAGGAGGGCAGAAAGAAGATGGCGCGCTGGTTTGTCAACGGCGATGACATTCTCGATTACCTCGAGGATCTTGAACAGAAAACGAAAATGAAAGGAGGTGATTAGCTTGCCGATTTTCAACCGTGACGAATACTTGAGAACCATGGGTCGGTGGCGTACCTCTTCTCGTTTGCTCATCTGGGGCGGATTGCTGATGCTCGTTTTAGACGAGTTCTTCAATTTCCCCACGCCGGCGCACGGCGTTCTGCCTTTGCTGTGGTGGTTACCGGTCGTGACGATCGGACTGGCGATCCGCTGGCGCTACAATGGGTTGCCGTTTCGGGTCGCCCGGGCGCTGTTGGAAGAGCACTGCTTTTTGACCGTAACCGATCTTAGTCAGAGGCTCTGCGTCTCGCCAGAAGATGCGCGTCGGGTGATGGAGTATTTGGTGGATAAGAACCAGGCGGTGACTGATTACGGTCCCGATGGGGCCAGATCCGGCACCGATGAATGTTTCAAGATCAGGCTGCCGAGTATGGTGATTTGATCTTGATCCACATTAGTTCTTTCGGGCGGCACTTCAGGTGCCGCCTTTTTCAAAATCCTGCCCGGCATTTTGTCTCGTTCCCGCTAGGGTAATAAAGCGTGGAAATCAGATATCCGCGCGGATATCTGATTTCCACGGTCTCGGTCTGGCTTTTGAGCTATCTTATACTGCGCGCCCGGTCGGAAATTACGCGTTCGGTTATTCTCCCCCTTACCTTTCGCCGCCAAGCCGAATGGAGTATAATGTCTCCTATGCATATCTTAGCTTCATTGCCATACGCTTATGACGCCCTGGAGCCGTACATTGACGAGCAAACAATGCGGCTTCATCACACCAAGCATCATCAAGGTTATATTGATAAGTTGAACGCGGCGCTGGAACAGTATCCTGATCTGGTTAAAAAACCGATTGAGGAATTATTGCGGCATTTGAACGCCGTGCCCGCGGCGATTCGGATGGCCGTGCAGAATCATGGCGGCGGACACTGGAATCACACTTTTTTCTGGCAGGTTTTGGGCCAAGGTTCGGCCTTGACAGAAAAAGGTCGAACCTTACTTGAAAAAAATTTTGGTAGCATTGAAGGTTTCCAGAGGCAATTTAAAGACGCCGCCCTGAATCGTTTTGGTTCTGGTTGGGTCTGGCTTATCAAGAGAGGGGACGGGACTTTGGCGATCACCAGCACGGCTAATCAGGATACGCCGTTTGATCAGGGACAACCACTACTTTGTCTTGATGTTTGGGAGCACGCCTATTATCTGAAATATCAGAATCGCCGGGCTGATTACATTGACGCTTTCTTTAAGGTTATCAATTGGCCGGCGCTTGCCGCCTTATTGACAAAAAAAGATTGAATGTTATATTCTTAAAATATGGAAGAACTTAATAAGAATCAGATTGTCCTTCTAACCTTGCTCGTTAGTTTCATTACCTCGATCGCCACCGGTATCGTGACTGTGACTTTAATGGATCAGGCGCCGCCGGCCGTCACTCAGACAATCAACCGGATCGTTGAACGGACAGTGGAGAAGGTGGTACCCAAAGAAACTCAGGTTTCGACGGTGATCAAAGAGGTGCCGGTGATCGTGACCGAAGAAGAACTGATCGTCAAGGCGACCAACCAAGGGGCCAAGGCGCTGGTGCGAATTGTGGCCGCCGGAGAAAAAGGCAAGTTCCTCGGTTCGGGTTTCCTGATCACGGGCGGGAGAATCTTAACTTCCAGCACGATTTTCGGCTCTGAGGCCACCTCCACCGTTGTTCTGGAAGCGATACTAGCCGATGGCGGCGAGCGCCGGCCTCTGGAAAGATTAACGCCGCTTGGCGGTTCGCCACTCTCGGTTTTCCGTCTGGCTGAGAAAGAGGTAAAACCAGATTGGCCGACGCTCGAGCTGACCCCCGGTTCCTCGGTGATCGGGCAATCAGTGATCGCCTTGGGGACCACCGACAGCACTGATTTGAGCGTCGCGGTGGGGATCATCTCCAGTTTTTTGTCCAGCGGCACGACGACCGCGCCGATGATCATGACCAATGCCGCGAGCCATGATAATGTCGGTGGGCCGCTGCTTAATATCAAGGGTGAGGTCGTTGGCATCAACCATACTCAAGGTCTAGCCATTCCAATGGAGACCGTTTTGGCGTTGCTTAAGACTGTTACCAATTAAATTTAATTTTTCTAAAATTATCATGCCGCCGTTTCAAAATTTTACCGCTAAAGCCAAGGAAGCGATTCGGAAAACCCAGGAATTGGCAATTGAACGCGGTCAGAATCAGGTTAATCCCTTGCATCTTTTGGCCGCCCTGCTGCTTCAGGAAGATTCGGTTTTTGCCGCTCTGCTCGATAAAATTGAGGTGGACACGATTATGCTCACCGACTATGTTATTGACCATCTCGAGGGCAGTGATTCCTCGACTGTTTTGTCGCCGGCCTACCAGCTTTATTTAACGCCGGATCTGGTGCGAGTGCTCGATACGGCCGGCAAGATCGCGGTCAATCTCCAAGATGAGTTTGTGTCAATTGAGCACTTGGTGTTGGCGCTCCTCGAGACGCCGAATCAAGCTCACGAGATCTTGCAACGTTTCCGAGTGACGAAGGATCGGGTCCTGCGGGTGCTCCAGGAATTGCGTTCGGGCAAGATCCGCGACCTCAGCGAACCGCGCAAACTGCGGGCGATCGAACGCTACACCAAGAATCTGACGGAGCTGGCGCGTCAGGACAAACTTGATCCGGTGATCGGCCGCGAGGAGGAAATCCAGCGGATTATGGAAATTATTTCCCGCCGGACCAAGAATAATCCTGTTCTCATCGGCGAAGCCGGCACGGGTAAAACCGCCATTGCCGAGGGGTTGGCTATCCGCATCGCCAAAGCCGATGTGCCGGAATCGCTGCGGGAGAAAGAAATCGTCTCGCTTGATCTCGGGTTGCTCTTGGCCGGCACCAAGTACCGCGGCGAGTTCGAGGAACGGCTGAAAAATATTATCAAGGAAATTGAACGTTCAGAGGGACGGATTATTATTTTTATGGATGAACTTCATACCATCATCGGCGCCGGCGCCGCCGAGGGAGCGATCGATGCCTCGAATATGTTGAAGCCGGCGTTGGCGCGCGGTGAGATCAGGATGATCGGCGCTACGACGATCAAGGAATACCAAAAATACATTGAGAAAGATCAGGCCTTTACCCGTCGATTCCAGCCCGTTTTTGTGGAAGAGCCCAGCCTTGAAGACGCGATCGCCATTTTGCGCGGGTTGAAAGAAAAGTACGAACTCCATCACGGTATCCACATTACCGATAACGCCATCGTGGCGGCGGTTAATCTTTCCAGCCGTTACATCACCGATCGTTTTCTGCCGGATAAGGCCATTGATCTGATTGACGAGGCGGCTTCGGCGATGCGGCTACAGTTGGAGAATAAACCGCCGTCGCTGGAAGAAGCCCATGTCAAGATTATGCGTCTGGAAGTGGAGAAAGAAGCGCTCAATCAGGAACTTAAACTGAAAGACGATAAAGAGATTCGCGGGCGTCTCAAACAGATTGACAAGGCGATTGGTGACCTAAAAGAGCAAACCGGAGACTTGGAATTGCGTTGGAAGAATGAGAAGCAGGCGATCACCGAAATCAAGGCACTCAAGGCTGAATTAGAGGCTTTACGTTTGGAAGCCGAACAAGCCGAAATGAAAACGGATCTCACGCGTGCCGCCGAGGTCCGTTACAGCAAAATTCCGGAAGCTCAGCGTCAACTCGGACAGAAAGAACAGCGTCTGAAAAAATTGCAGAGTTCGCGCCGGATTCTGAAAGAGGAAATTACCGAGGAAGATATCGCGGCGGTGGTCGCGCGCTGGACTCACATTCCGGTGATGCGGATGCTTGAGGAAGAAGCGGTCAAACTTCAGCGGATGGCCGAGGTGATGAGAGAGCGTGTGCGTGGTCAAGACGAGGCGATCGTCAAGATCGCCGAGGCCGTCAAGCGCTCGCGGGCTGGCATCTCGGATCCCGATCGGCCGATTGGCTCCTTCATCTTTTTAGGACCGACCGGGGTCGGCAAGACCGAATTGGCTAAAACCCTAGCCTACTTCATGTTTAACGATGAGAAAGCGCTGATTCGAATCGACATGTCGGAATTTATGGAGAAGTATTCGGTCTCGAAGTTGATCGGCGCGCCGCCGGGCTATATCGGGTACGAAGAGGGTGGTTCGCTGACCGAAACGGTGCGGCATCGGCCGTACTCGGTACTCCTCTTTGACGAGATCGAGAAAGCTCATCCCGAAGTCTTCAATTTGCTTTTACAAGTGCTCGACAACGGCCGGTTGACCGACTCTAAGGGCCGGACCGCCAATTTCAAAAATACCATCATTATCCTCACTTCCAATTTAGGCAGCGAATATATCAATCGACTCGAACACAAAATTGGTTTTTCCCAAGCGAAAGATCATGAAGCCAAGACCGATTTTGAAGAGATTAAAAGTAAGATCATGGAGAGTTTGAAAAATTACTTCCGGCCGGAATTCCTTAACCGACTCGATGACATCATCATTTTCAATCCGCTGTCGCGTGAGACCATCCGCGAGATCGTTGAAATTCAACTGCGCCAGGTAGTGGAACGATTAGCGCTTAAGCGCATTGAACTCGAGTTGGCGCCGCCGGTGCTTGATTACCTGGCTCAAAACGGTTTTAGTCCCGAGTACGGCGTGCGGCCGCTGAAACGTTTGATCCAGAATAAAATTTTAAATCCGGTGGCTGAATTCATCATCAGTCGCAAAATTGATCAGGGCGGGGTGGCGGCGGTGGAAATAAAAGACGGCCAGCCGCAGATTGAACTGAAGAAGGTCAATAAACGGGAGCGGCGTCCGCGTTATGAAGCTGGGCGTCATGCGGAGCCGGTCCTCTCGACCAGATAGCTTTTTTCCTCTATGATATCTCGATATCTCTCGTTCACGCCGGTAGAACCCGTAGGGGGCGAGTGGTGAAATTGGCAGACACGCAGCGTTCAGGGCGCTGTGGACGCGAGTCCATGGAGGTTCAAGTCCTCTCTCGCCCATTTTAGACTTTTGTGGATAAAGTCAGCAGTCAAATTTACTGCCGGCTGTGCTATAATTTCTTCAAAATATGGCCTGGCCAAAGTTTTTTGCCGTATCTAAAATTTTACCGGTTGTTTTATTGATTTTAGCTTTGACCTTTTTACCCCGGCATTCACTCGCGGCTTCGGGCGCGCCGACAATTTTAAGTTATCAGGGCCGATTAACCAACGCCGGCGGCGATCTGCTTGGCGGTTCGGGCACAACTTATTACTTCAAGTTTTCCTTTTGGGATAATGCGACGGTCGAGTCGGGAACTAAATTGTGGCCGACGACGGATCCAACTTCGGTTTCGGCCACCGTGCGGCAAGGTGTCTTCAATGTCAACATCGGTGATACGGCTAACGGTTATCCCGATGCCCTCACTTACGATTTCAACACCAGCAGTGATGTTTATCTTGAAGTGAGAGTATCTTCTGATAACAATTCTTTTCAAACCCTTTCACCGCGGCAACGAGTGAGCGCCGCGGCGTTTGCGCAATTGGCCTCGAGAGTTAGCGGCACCAGTACCTCGGCTTTCGGTACCACCACGCCATTGGCCAATACTCAAGTCACCATCGAAGCCACGACCACCACGGCCGTGCCCTTGCTTCTGCGGGGAGCGGCCAGTCAGACGGCTAATCTTTTTCAAATTCAAAATGCTTCGGCCAGTAATCTATTTTATGTGGCGGCGAGCGGGGGACTATTTGCTTCTTCAACGTTACAGGTTACAGCCACTACCACACTTTACAGCGATCTGGTGGTTTCCGGTACGACTAAATTAAACGGTGTGACTTACACTTGGCCGAGTGCGCTCTCGGCCGGCGATTTCCTCCAGGTGAATGCCAGTGGCAACTTGAGCTGGACGAATCCCGGTGCGAGCGGCGGCGGCTGGACCGATAGCGGTACGGTAATTAGCCCAACAGCGTCTGGCGATTTAATTTCTTTTACTCAAGCGAGTTCCACCCGGCAGTCCATTGTTGACCGGCTTTACCTGGGCGGCACAGCCACCACCA
>CAZLZS010000002.1:0-52030 GCA_964564105.1 uncultured Candidatus Saccharibacteria bacterium | reverse complement strand
AGGGCTGGAATCTGACCAGCGGCTGTTTTGCGATCAATGGGGTCTGCGTTGGCGGTAGCAGCAGCGCCGTCAGTTCAGTGACGGCCGGTGATACCTCGCTGACCATTTCGCCGACCACCGGCGCCGTGGTCGCCAGCTTGAATCTCGGCAACGCCAACACCTGGACCGCCCTGCAGCAGTTTAGCCAGGCTTCCTCCACCCGGCAGTCCATTGTTGACCGGCTTTACCTGGGCGGCACAGCCACCACCACGATTGTCGGCGATTCGGCCACCTCGACTTTCTCCGGCGGTCTGACGCTCACCGCCGGCCATGTCAATCTGGCCTCAGGCAGCGTCTACCTCATCAACAACGCGGCGGTGCTCACTGGCACGGCCCTGGGCGCGGCGGTCACTGGTTCGTCCCTGACTTCTGTCGGCGCCCTGACCGCCGGCTCAATCGGCGGCAGTTTCGGCGCCATCAACATCGGCTCCAATGCCCTGACCGCTGGCGCTGGCTCAGTCACCTCGCTCACTAACTCGGGCACCTTGTCGGTCACTGGCCTGGCCGCGCTCTCAGGCCAGGCCTCGACCACCCGGCTCTCAGTCTTTGACACCCTGTACATCGGCGCTAACGCCACCACCACCCTCCAGGGTGAGACCACTGGCACCTCAACCATCCGCGGCTTCTTGACCGTCAGCGGCAGCAATTCCACTTCCACTTTCTCGGGCAATCTGGTGGCGGCCACGACCTCGCTGACCCAGCTGACCTTGACCGGCGGCGCCACCTCGACCGCTGGCCAGGGCTGGAATCTGACCAGCGGCTGTTTTGCGATCAATGGGGTCTGCGTTGGCGGCGGGGGCGGTGGCGTTAGTTTGAGCGCCGCTAACACTTGGACCGCCCTACAAACCTTCTCGGCCGGCACTCTGTCTACCGCTTCCTCCACCTTCAGTGCCAACTTGCATGTGGCTGGTGTCTTCAATGCTTCGAGTACTTTACTCTTTGATTCTAATCGAGTGAGCTTTTTAAATTCTGCTACCACCACCGTCAAAGATAATGTGCTGTTTGCTTGGACCATCGCCACCACGACGACTGGCAGCCCGCTCTTTCAGATTGATACGACCAGCGGCTCCGAACGGGTGACGGTTGGCAGTGTTTACACCTCCGACGTTATTATCGGAGCTGTCGGCACCACCACGAATCTAGTTTTCGAAGAATCATCCACTATTCATGGTCAGGGCGTGAATACCTTAACTTTTGGCACCACTGGCGACAAAATCAATTTTGCCGTCAATACCGGTTTTGGCACCAGTTCACCCTACAACAAGCTCTCGGTTGACGGCTCGGTCGCCATCGCCAATCTAAGTCAGACCGAAGGCACCTTCCATTCTCTCTGCCTTAACCCGACCACCTTCAATGTCATCCAGGATAACGATGATACCTGCAGTTCTTCCTCGGCGCGCTACAAGCATGACATTACCGGACTAAACATTAACGGTCTGGCCATCGTCAATTCGCTCAAGCCCTCGTCCTATGTCTATAATGATGAAAGTTTTAAACAAGAAGTTTATTGGGGCTTCATTGCTGAAGATATGGCCGCGACTGATCTGCAATTTGGCACGAACTTGACTGATTTTGACCAGCAGGGCCGACCGCAGGATTATTACCAGCGAGCGGTGCTGGCGGTGACGGTCGCGGCCATTCAAGAACTCAATCTTAATCTAACAGCCATTGCCTCAACCACCGCTTCTTCAACGCCCCGGTCGCAAGCCTTTGCCACTAGCTTTTTCAATAACCTTTTTGCCCGAGTCACGAGCTGGCTGGCTGATATGGGTAACGGACTGAAAGAAATCTTCGCCGACACCTTCCGCGCTAAAGAGAAGATTTGCGTGGACGACGAGTGTTTGACTAAGGACGACATTCGCTCGCTCTTAGAATTGGCGCGCCAGGGCGGTTCAGCTTCTCCAGTGTCTACCCCCACGCCCGACCCCACACTTGAGCCTTCGCCAGAACCGGTTCCTGAACCCAGTCCCGACCCTCAACCAGAAGAGGAAGCGCCGGCCACCGAAGAAGAAGTCACTGAACCCGAGTTAGAACCTGAACCACCTACGCCTGAACCTGAGCCCGAACTAATGCCAGAACCCGAACCTCTAATCGAGTTGCCGCCCGCCCCTTCCCCTCCAGAACCAACGCCCACTGATCAACCATGAAAATTAACAAGAATAATCACGCTTTCATTGATAGCCAGAATTTGAATCTCAACATTCGAAATCAGGGTTGGATTTTAGACCTCGCTTATTTTCGAGTATACCTTAAAGAGAAGTACAGCATCAGTAAAGCGTTTTTGTTTATCGGTTATGTTGAGAAGAACAAAAATTTGTATGATTTTTTAATCCGTACGGGTTTTGTCTGTATCTTCAAACCAACGTTGGAGTACAAGGATGGTTCCACCAAGGGCAATTGTGATGCGGAATTAGTTTTGCAGGCGATGATTGAGTTTCCGAATTACGCCAAGGCGGTAATTGTCTCCGGCGACGGAGATTTCCATTGCCTAGTCAAATATCTTCTTGAAAAGAATAAGTTGGGGGCAGTGCTCATTCCCAATCGTCATAAATTTTCCGCCTTGCTCAAATTTCGGATATTTCGCCCATACCTGCGTTTCATGAATGATTTGAAGGAGAAATTATCCTACAATAAAGAAAAGGCCCCAGAAGGACGGAACCTTAAGGGGTAATCTTTTCCGTTGAGGATACCCGATGAGCATAGCAAATCCCCAAACCATGTCAAGACCCAAACTGTGGAAAAATAGAATAGATAAGCTAGGTAAGCTTTCCGTATTTCTCTGTCTCGGCCTGTTTTTCTTACCCAGTCTCGTTGTCGCCAAAACCGTTTTCATCACCTCGGGCACCACCTGGCAAGTGCCCGATGACTGGACCAACACTAATACCATTGAAGTTATCGGTGGCGGCGGGAGCGGTGGGGATGGCACGGCCAATGAGGCTGGCGGCGGCGGCGGCGGCGGCGCCTATGCTAAAGTCTCTAATCTGACCACGCTTACCCGTGGCAGTACGGTGACGATCCAGGTCGGCGCCGGCGGCGCGGCGCCAGGCAACAACAGCGACGGCAATCCTGGCACTGATACCATTTTTAACCCGGGTCCCACCGCCACCACTACTTGTTCCACTCAAGAACTGCCATCGGTCTGCGCCAAAGGCGGGCGTGGTGGTACACAAGGTGACACCGGGGTTGGCGGCGCTGGCGGCGCCGCTAGTCAAAGTATCGGCACTACTACTTATAATGGCGGTTCCGGCGGCGGCACTTCTGCTGATTATAGCGGCGGTGGCGGCGGAGCCGCCGGGCCTTATGGCGCCGGGGGTTCTACGGCAAGTGCCTCTGGCGGTTCTAGCGGCGGCGGCGGAAATGGCGGCGGCTCAGCCGGAACTGTCAGTACCGGAGGCAATAACAGTCTAGGATTTGGTGGCAGTGCATCTGCATCCACAGCCGGTACCAAGGGCGGTGGCGGTGCTGGTGCTGCTTTTAGTAATGGCAGTGCTGGTGGCGCTGGTATTGAATGGGATTCGCAAACACCCTATGGTTCTGGCGGCGGCGGCGGCGGCGGCGGAGACGGAGCGAACGGCGCCACCGGCGCTCTATATGGCGGCGGCGGCGGCGGTGCTGAAGGCACGAGCGGCGCCGGTAAAGACGGCATCATTGTGATTACTTACGCGCCGGAAAAGGCGCGGCTCATTCGTCTCCACGCCGTGCGGCTCCAAGGGGTCCGCTTGCGGTAATTCTACCATCCCGAGGTCGAACCTCGGGATGGCAGTGAAAATTGATAATCTAACCATTCTGTTACGCTATCCTTAAAATCCTTCGGCGTCTGACAATCGTAGTATTCCTTAAGCGCGGTCAGGTTGAGGATATGTCGTTCGATCCGATCCTTGCCGCGGTAATCAAACCAACTGGAGTATTGATAATTTTCGAGCCACTTTTCCGCTCGCGCCCGGTTAGCGATACCGGTTTCTTTCCATTTTGGCTCAATCAATTTTGTCGGGTTAAGATGGATGTAGGAGAGCAAGTATTTGAGATACCTATCATCATCAACGTGTGTTGCCTTGTATTTTCCTTGAAAAAGCGCTCCTGTACGCTCGTGTCGGGTGTTAAAATACATTGTGTAGCCAGTCATGAGTTTTTGCATCAAGCGACTAACGCCGTCATCGGTTTTTTCACGCACGAGCAAATGGAGGTGATTGGGCATCAGACAGTAAGCGCATAGGTCTGTCAGTGGTTCGCCTCGGTCCAGTTTGAATAACTCTCCCGAGGTCGAACCTCGGGGAAGATCGCTGATATGAAAGGGTTTAGTACCGTTGCTAAGATAGAGGAGGAGAAGAAACCGATCGTAATCTTTTTCCCGCATGAAAATTTTTCTCTTTTCTGTTCCGCGATTATAGATATGATAGAGTTCTCCCGGCGTAAATTTTATATTTCGAGACATACTTTTAATAATCATACCATAATTTACCCGAGGTACCCGAGGTCGAACCTCGGGGTATTGCGGGGAAGTCTGACGATGGTAAAATATGAGATATGAGGGGGAAGACAATCTTTTCGTTGCTTCTTGTCATTCTGTTCATTCTGTCAATCATTGCTGGCGCCAGGTATTTTTCTAAGTCATCTGACAGATCAAATAATGGGGTCAAGCCAGAAGCACAAAAGCAACCAGTGTCAGAATCTCAATCAACACCGGCCGACTGGCGCGAGTACCGCAATGCCAACCGCGGTTTTGCCCTGCGTTATCCGCCAGAATTGTCAGTCCAGGAGTATGATGAAGGCGACGGTACTTACACTTTGGTCTTTGAGGCCGCGGCCCGCGAGAAAAGTTTCCAAATCTTTTTCACCCCGTATCTCGGCGAGACTATTACCCGATCGCGCCTGCTCCGAGATGTTCCAAGCGGCGAGTTTACCGAGCCGATTGAAGTGATTATCGGCGGCGGCGGGCGGGCGCTTATGTTTGTGAGCCAGGGGCCGCTCGGGCCAATGCGGGAGGTCTGGTTTATCCGGGACGGTTATCTTTTTGAAGTTACGGCGCCGGATCATCTGGACGGTTGGTTAGCCGACATTATGGGCACTTGGCAGTTTTTCTAAAATCAATGTTGCCTCATCAAGTCAAAGTCGTGGTCTGGATTATTTTATGGTTCGCGGGCGCCGGACTGGTTTTGGCTCAAGAATTTACTGCTCCAAATTTCAGGGTCCTTGATCCGGTCCTGTTCCCGGCCGGTTTTTCTTCGTCGGCCGATTACCAGCTTTGGGGCAACGTTTCTCAACCGGCCATCGGCACGAGCACGGCGACTGACTTCGGCGTCCGGGCCGGATTCCTGTATTTTCCGGCGGCCGGCGCGCCGGCCGCGACACCCGCGCTAGAATCAGAGGTTGGCGGCGGCAGTGCCTCGGGCGGTCTGGTCCGCACCGCCGCGGTTGAATTTTCCGGTTTGGCTTACCCGAACCAGCCGGTGATTGTGCTCCAAGACGGAATGCGGGTCGCGGCCGTGGTCGCCGCGGCCAACGGCGAATTTCAGGCGCGGGTCGCAGCTGTGACGGCGGGGACGAAAATTTTTGCTGTCTACAGTGAAGATGTTGACGGTCAGCAATCGGCACTACTCACTTTTCCGGTGGCGGTAACCGTTGGCCTAGCGGCGCGCGTTCAGGGGATTATTATTCCGCCGACGGTTTCGTCCGATAAACAAGAAGTCAAGTCCGGCGAGACCATAGAATTTTTCGGTCAGGCGCCGCCGGGCGCCACGGTTGAGCTGGCGCCCGGCGGCCCGAACCGCTCGCTTTTGGCGCGGTCGCGCGCCGGCGCCGACGGACGTTTTCGTTATCGCTTCGCGACCGCGGCCTTACCACTCGGTTCATACCAGACGAGCGCTCGCGCGGTGCTGGCTGATGGTCGAAGCAGTCAATTTGGCCGGGTTCTCCGCTGGTTCATCGGGGCCAAGACAGTCATCAGAGTCTTAAAATCACCCTGCCCGCGGCTGGCTGATTTGAACGGCGATTGTTTGGTCAATCTGTCGGATTTTTCCATTCTGGTTTACTGGCTGGATCGTCGAGAGCCGCCGCGGGCCGTTGATCTCGAGCCGGACGGCCGTGTGGATCTTAGAGATTTCAGCGTTGCCGCTTATCACTGGACCGGCTAAATGAAAAAGATTTTTTTAGTTCTCAGCTTCTGGCTTCTGGCTTTCAGTTTGACTTTGGCGGCGGAGATTGCGGTCGAGACCAAAGAGAGAGAAATAATCGTCGGTCAGGAATTTACGCTGGCGGTTAAATTAACCACTGGCGGCGCCAGCCTCAATGCCATCGAAGGAGCGCTGGAGTGGCCAGAGCATCAGCTGGAACTGATCGGCGTTAAAGAGGATCAATCCATCGTCAGCCTTTGGGTCAGACCGCCGTTCCTCGCGGGCGAAGCGGGCCGCCTCTCCTTTGCCGGGATTATCCCGGGCGGCTATGCCGAACCGGTCGGCGAGTTGTTTTCGGCCGTGTTTAAGACCCGGTCAGCCGGCCGGGCGTCTCTGACTTTCTCGGCGGCGCGGGCGCTCCTTAATGACGGCCAGGGGACAGCGGCCCCGTTGGCGTTTAAAAATCTTGAGCTTGAGATTAAGTCGGCGCCGGGGAAGAAATTTTTGCCGCCCGCCCTTTTCTTTTTCGGCTTAGGATTTGGTATGATAGTCGTTATAATTTTATGGCGCTTCGTTTTAAGACGCTCCTACCGCTGATTGCCCTTTTGACTCTGCCGCCAGCGGCGCGCGGCGCCACTTTATCCATCAGTCCGGCCAGCGGCGCCTTTACCGTCGGCAGCACCTTTGAGGCGCCGATTTATCTGGACACCGAGGGTGAATCAATCAACGCCGTGGCGGTATTTTTGAAATTTCCGCCGGACAAATTGCAGTTGGTTTCGCCGTCGGCCGGCCGTTCGATCATCGGTCTGTGGCCGACCCCGCCACGTTTCAACAATCAGCGGGGCACCGCGGAGTTGCAAGGCCTGGTGCCCAATGGTCTTAACACTTCCAACGGTTTGGTCACGACTCTCACCTTTCGGGTTAAAGCCGTTGGTCAAGCCGTGATCAAATTTTTGGACGAGTCCAAGGTTTTATTAAATGATGGCCAGGGAACCGAAGTCTTGGATAATTTAAGCAACGGCATCTATCAGTTAGTTTTGCCGCCGCCGGCCGGGCCGCTGGTTTCCTCGGCGACTCATCCGGATCAGACGAAGTGGTATGCCAGCGCTAATGCGGCTTTGGTCTGGGCGCCAGTGGACGAGCCGGCGGCCGGGTACAGCTATGTTTTAGATGACGAGCCGACAACGGTTCCGGATGACATTACCGAAGGCCAGCGGACCAATGTGGTCTACAAGAATTTGGCCGACGGCACGCACTATTTTCATCTTAAATCATTGCGCGACGGCGTCTGGGGCGGGGTGACGCATTTTGCTCTGTTGGTGGACACGGCGGCGCCGGCGGAATTCAAAATTGACATTGCGCCGGCGGCGCGGACCACGCGGCGTCAGCCTTTGATCCAGTGGCCGACGAGCGACGCGGCGTCCGGTCCGGATCATTCTGAGTTGAAATTGATTCCGCTGACGCCGTCAGCGGTGGAAGCGGCGTCGGGCAATGCTTCGCAACTCTTGTTTATCGAGGCGTCAAGTCCCTATTTGCCGCCGCCCTTGGAACGAGGGCAGTACGATGTCATTGTTCGCGTTTATGATCGCGCCGGCAACCATCGGGAAGCCGTGGAACGGCTAGCGGTCGTCAATGCTCTGTTTAAACCGATCGCTGAACAAGGACTGGAAGTTGGCGGCGCGCTCATTCTACCCTGGCTCTGGGTTTGGCTGTTTTTACTCGCCGCGATTTTACTTTTATGGCGAATGATCCTCAAAATCAGAGATTGGCACCGCGCGCTTGATGAACAACGGGCTAAGAAAATTTTGCCGGCCGAGATCAGGAATCAACTTGAGGAGCTTAAACAGTACCGTGCCAAATACGGCCGGGCGCTGCTCATTCTGTTGAGTCTTAGCTGGCTCGGCTCGGCCGCGGCCAGCCAAGCGGCGGTGTCGGTCGCGCCGCCCACGGTGACGACGGTGTCGCGGGCAGTGACCAATGAAGAAATTTTTTATGTCGGTGGCCAAACCGAGGCGCCCGGCGCCGCGGTGGTTATCTATCTTCAGAATTTGGGCACCGGCGAAACGACTGGTTTTGAGATGACGAGCGACGCCGCCGGCGAGTGGTTCTACCGTCATCATACCTTTCTGGCCAGCGGCAACTATCAGCTGTGGGTGCAAAGTCGGGTCGGCGAGGAGTGGAGCCCGCCGAGCCCGCAGTTTGCTTTGGTCGTGCGAGCGACGGCCTTTCAGTTCGGCGTTTCGCGCTTGAGTTACTCGGTGGTTTTGTTTGGCCTCGTTTTAATCTTGGCGGTGGCGCTGCTCGGTCTTACCGGCTATGTCGTTATCCACGGCTTACGCGGCCGGCAGAAACGCGCGCGGCTGCTTGAAGAAATCCGCGAAGCCGAGGAATCGGTCCGGCGCGGTTTTGCCGTCCTCCGACGAGACATTGCGGCTGAGCTCGCGGTCATCAAGAAAGCTAAACTCAATCGCGAATTAGCCGGGGAGGAGAAACTCGCCGAAGCGCAGCTGCTTAAAGATTTGGCGGCGGCGGAACGTTATATCGGCCGCGAGATTTGGGAAGTGGAGCAAGCCGAGGGGTAAAACCGTTCTGTGGATAAATCTCTAGGCGAGTGGTCGGACCTTATGTTAGAATAGAAAATTATGGAAGAAGAATTAATTATCAATTCGGAAAAATCCAGACCCCAACGGCGCGGCGGTTGGTTAATCTTTGTCATCATAATCTTGGTCATTATCGGCGCGGCCTGGTGGCTTAAGGCCGGCCGGCCGCGCGGCGGCGTTTCCGCCGCCGATAATTACCAAGCCGTGTTTTTAACCAACAACCAGGTATATTTTGGCAAAGTTTCCGGCCTGAATAAACCCTATGTGACCCTGAAAGATATTTTCTATCTTCAGGTTAGTCAGCCGCTTCAGCCCAGCGAGCCGGCCAATAATGTCAACTTGATTAAATTAGGCGCCGAACTTCATGGGCCGCAGGATCTGATGACCATTAACCGCGACCACATTCTGTTTATTGAAGAGCTCAAACCCGATTCCCAGGTGGTCCAGGCGATTACGAAGTATCAAGAACAGCAGACTCAGGGGCAATAAAAACCCCGCCCTATTATTTGTGGTAGTAGGGCGGGTTTGAGTTAGGCGCGTCTCGTGACCAGGATCGTGTTATGTCCGGTTTTGTCGCCGCCGCGGCGACTAAAAAAGTAGTCAGTCTGGCGCGCGGTATCAATCGGGTCGTGATGGATACTGTCGCCCGGTACACCGCAGAGCTCGAATTGATTGCGAATCAGCTGATGGAGATCGAGCGCGCCGCAGTCAACCTTGCCCTCTAGGAAACAATCTTGGCCGTAATGCAGGGCAATGTGGCGATTCATTTTTTCATTGAATAAGCCGTACTGGGGATGATTAGTCGGATGACGGAATTGCATCGGTCCGATGCCGCAGCAGGAGTAGACCTCAATGTCAACAGAGGTATGTCGTCCACAGTCCAGACATTTATGGATTGTTTGGACGACGCTTTCCGGCTGACGTTTGGTTTTTTCACCCCGCAGGTATTCTTCGTCAATCAATGACGCTCGTCCGGCATGAGCAACGATCATTCCATTATGTGGCACGTTATGACGGGCGATAATCGTTGGGCAATCGGCGGTTCGCAACCAAACCGTCTCTCCCGGATCAATCCCTACCCCATCAGCCAAACAGCCGGAATGAATTTTTACCCCATCGGCCTCGATCACCCTCGTCAGATTTCTGGCCTCACAAATTTTACCGTTGAAGGCATGAGTCTGAGGCTGATAGATGTGTTTAAGTCCTAAATCGCGGGCGATTTGGAGCAGGTGTTTTTCTTCCAGAGCGCCCGGCGATTTGCCGTAAATCCGCACTTCAACTTTGCCGCCAAAGAGCTCATAGATCACGGTCGGTTTAATCATTGATCGTCTCCTTTCTTGAGTTAAAGATCAAAGCTATGTTATGTTTACTCGATGATCGTAGATTTGTCCAGCGTCCAACGAGTGCATTTTATCGGCATCGGCGGAATCGGAATTTCCGCTGTCGCGCGGTTGTTTTTATTGCAAGGCAAGCAAGTTAGCGGTTCTGACCTATCTCAATCATCGCCGGTGCTGACGGAACTAGCTAAATTTGGCGCCAAAATTTTTGTTAGCCACCGCGCATCGCAGGTTCCGGCCGAAGCCAATCTAGTAATTTATTCCCTGGCCATTCCAACTACCAATTCGGAGTTTCGCCGGGCCGCCGGGCGCAAAATCCCCTTGCTTTCTTATCCTCAAGCCCTTGGTTTAATTTCGGAAGATAAATTTACTATCGCGGTGGCCGGCACGCACGGTAAAACCACGACCACGGCGATGCTGGGAGCCATCCTCCGTCGCGCCAAACTTGACCCGACGGTGATCGTCGGTAGTTTGATGGCTCGCGGCCGGACTAATTTGTGGGTCGGGAAAAGCCAATATCTGGTTGTCGAGGCCTGCGAGTATCGAGAATCTTTTTTAAATCTGAAACCGCGGATCCTGGTGGTGACGAATATTGATAATGACCACCTGGATTATTATAAAAACTTAAAAGCGATCCGTCGCGCCTTCGGACGATTAGCGTCAAGAGTCAGACGGGTGGGGAAAGTGATTACAGAAAAGAAGTTTGGCCGGATTAAACTCCCGATTAAACTGGCGGTGTTCGGCGAGCACAATCAGCGTAATGCCCAAGCGGCGATCGCCGCGGCCAAAACTCTCGGCGTCTCCGAGCGCCTGGCCCGTCAGACGCTCGCGGGTTTTCGGGGTCTCTGGCGGCGGTTCGAATCTAAGGGCCGGACGCGGCGTGGCGCGGCGATCTATGATGATTACGCTCATCACCCGACTGAAATCTGCGCCACGCTCGCGGCCGCGCGCGAGCGTTTTCCCGAACGACGTTTGGTTGTTGTCTTCCAACCCCATCTTTATAGTCGCACTAAACTTTTGTTTAATGATTTTGTCGTCAGTTTCGGTCAGGCGGACGAGGTGTTGCTTTTGCCGATCTATGCCGCGCGGGAGAAACCTGATTCGACAATCAGTAGCCGCCGCCTGGCCCTAGCCGTGGCCGAAGCCGGGACGCCGGCGAGGTTCTTTGGCAGTTTTCGAACGGCGGAAAAATATTTGGACCGGCGCTTGGGCCGAGGCGATCTCTTGCTGACTCTCGGCGCCGGCGACGTGTTTGCGCTCGCTGAGAAATTACGCTATCATGGCCGGAATGGTTAAAAATTCCTCGTTTCGTTTGGCCACCGCCTTGCTCGGCCTTTTAGTTATCATTCTGCCATTTTCGGGTTTGCCGGCGGGTCTGAAAACGGTCTTGTCAGTCGCCTTCGGACTGCTGATCATCCTTTTTTCTTTAGCGGATAATCGTGAAGGTCAAGGTGCGTCGTCAGCCGACTCACGGTAAATTGTTTCTGATTATCGCCGTCGCGGTCGCGGGATTTATGCTGCTCCTCGGGAGTTTGTTCGCCGGCCCCGGCACTTGGCAGGCGTTAGAGTATCGCGCGGTGGCCGTCCCGTCAGTGCCAATCTTCCGGGTGGCTCATTTACCGACGCCCCAGCCGGTTAAGGCCTTATACTTGACGAGTTGGGTGGCCGGCGCGCCCGGCCGCCGGGACGAACTCGTTAGCCTGATAGCGCGGACCGAATTAAACTCGGTCGTGATTGACATCAAAGATTATACCGGCCGGATCAGCTTTGCCGTGGCGGATTCAGAAATCGGTGATAGCGGCGCGGTCGAAGAGCGGATTCCCGACATCAAAGCATTCATCGCCGCTTTGCACGATCAAGGCATTTATGTGATCGGCCGGATCTCGGTTTTTCAAGATTCTTTTTTAACTGCCCGGCGGCCGGATTTGGCCGTCCATCGTCGATCGGACGGGGCCGTCTGGCGTGATCGTAAGGGGATTGCTTGGCTGGAAGTCGGCGCGACCGAAGTCTGGGCTTACACTGTGCGGCTGGCCCGCGCCGCCTACGCCGTTGGTTTTGACGAGTTAAACTTCGATTACATCCGTTTTCCGTCTGACGGCGATCTGACGGACATTGTTTATCGTTTCTTGGCGCCGGCCGAAACGCGCGCCCAAACCCTCGCCCGCTTTTTCGTTTATCTTAAAAATGGTTTAGCGGACATTGACGCGCCCTTGTCGGCTGATCTGTTTGGTCTGACGACCACCGCGCTTGACGATCTCGGCATCGGGCAAATGCTTGTGGCGGCCGCGCCGTATTTTGATTATCTCGCGCCGATGCTTTATCCGTCTCATTTCGCGCCCGGTTTTTTGAATTTTGCCAATCCGGCGGCGCACCCTTATGAAGTGGTCAGTCACTCCTTGAACGAAGCGAGCCGGCGCCTTCTGGCCGCGAGTTCCACTCCGGCGAAACTGCGTCCCTGGCTTCAGGATTTCGATCTCGGCGCCGACTACACCGCTGAGTTGGTGCGGGCACAAATTCAGGCCACTTATGATGCTGGTTTAAATTCGTGGATGCTCTGGGATCCGGCTAATCGTTATACCCCGGCGGCTCTGGACAAAAATTAGAAAACAGATGAAGTTATCCACAGCGATCCCTAGTAAGTGTCTGATTGACTTTTTGTTTGGGCAGTGATAAATTACACAGTAGGAAGTGCTTATGGGAGCGTGCCAGTCAACAACTGGCGTAAGGGAAAATGCACTTCTAAAACGCATAGAGGCTATTCAAGCTTTTCCCTTCTGGGATAGAATGGCGATGCCTCAGGCGTAAAACCTCCGTCAACCTCGAGTTGATTGACGGAGGTTTTTTTGACCCGGGATAAATAACTTGCTGAAGAGGCGCAAGAACAGATCAAGGCGCGTTTTTACCGCCCGAATAAAAAATCGCCCCGACGATACCATAGTCGGGGCGAGCGGCAAACATTAGTGTCTTTGGCTCAGGCGTGAGCCTGGTTCCAAAAGACGCTGGCTCGTTCTCGATTACTTCGATTACCAACGATTTTCATTAACCAAGATACGGCTATCATAGAAAAAGCAAGCACTCCCGCGAGCACCGAAGCTCGATCGCAGTGATTCCCGAAGCCGCTGCCCCATCTTAAGGGTATATAGGCCGCCGGAATCACCACGCCCGCCCAGCCGGCCATAAAAGGCATAAGCCATTTGGCAGCCGTGACCTTTTTTGAGGAAAGAGGAGTCAAGGCGATTAGGAGCACTGCCGGTCCGAGAAATGTGTGGATCAAGGTGAATTCCGGCCACTTGACCACGCCAGTCTCAAAACACGCAAACCCTAAGACCCACAGGGCAAAGACAATGAGGAGGCTCCACCGAAATTTCAGCGGTTGTTCCATTGTCGCACCTTCCTTTCAAACACAACGACGTTGGCCTCAGCAGCCCCACCAACCGAATAAGAGACAGGTAACAACGACAAAAAGCACTACCACGATAATCACGATGGCGCAGCCCGCGACCGAAGCGATCACCTCGCCGTCAACCGGCGAAACAATAATATCGTCCCGCTCCGGATCAGGTTCGCAGGTTCCAGCCATCACCGTGGCCGTTTGCCCGGCGGACGGAAGTGAACCGGCCAGCGCCGTAACGGCGACCGGAGATGAGGTCGGGGCGGGATCTGATAGATCGAGACCGCTGTAGTTAACCAGCAGGGGCCGCGTCTCATTATCGTTTACGCCAACGAGCGCCACAGCCGCCCCGGGTTCTCCGGGTATACCGGTGATGACACCTTGTTCGGTCCAATCCTTATCAGCCGTCGCGACGGAAACGGTGTAATCAATTCGGTTATCGTCGGTCACGACGAGGTTGGAGATGTTGATTTTCGCTACGGCTTGGTTGCTGGAATCATACAGGGTGACCAAGCCTTTGGCCGTACCCTCACTGAACGCCGATCGAAAAACATAGGTCCCTTCGGGTCGCTCGAGCGAGACGGTGGTCCCGATCGTGGCGAGCGGTCCGATGTCCAGGGCCATGACCTGGTCGAGGAGGGAGTCTTCTCTTGTCACCGAAGAATCCGTCAGGCGCATCAACCGCTCCGATACAACTTCCCGCACGACCTGCCGTGCTACTTGTTTGCCTCGCTCAATCGCGAATGAGTAGGGGCAAATCATCGAGGAGATGGTAAACACCGTTGCCGCGATTCGGACGGGCGTGAGTTTGTCCAGCGAAAAAACCATTCTGGTTCTCATGTTTTTCCTTCCTTTCTTGTTTTGCGGTTTAAGCCTCAGTTTCTGACACAGAAACACTAACATTTGCCAAGGTACTGTTCTGCTTTGATTGTACTTCAAGTGTTCGAAAAGTCATCTAGACAAAAATTAGAAGATGTCTTAGGATACACAATAGTTCTTTAACAAAAGAAAGGAGGCCAGAGATGGCGCTAGAACTAGAATCACCTCAAGTGGGTGAGACTAGGATGACTGATACTGCTGATGAGGAAATTGAGACTGTGGTTGAGGAAAAGAAGGGTAAAGTCGTTGAGATCAATCGAGTAGAACAGGCAGCTCTGCATTTCAATGAGCAGGATCCGCAGGCGAGATGGCTCAAGGGTTGGTTTCGTCGGCAATTGATTCAAGTCGGTCGGGCCGAGGGTGAAGCGCTGGAACTGTTAACTAATGGTTTGGTGGTCACGAAAGACGATCGGGGTAAAATCACTCGGGCGGAGTTGCTTATTCCCGCGGCGTCTCCGGAAGATGAAATGACCGCTAGGCTGTTGCTTGATCCAAACCGGCCCAAGGATCTGGAAAAAGAAGAGAAAAAAAGAAAAAAGAGAGAGGCGGGTAAACCGTCGTCGAGACAATTAGCCGCACCGGTTTTCCGTAACGCCTATCGCCTGGACCGAATGGTATCACTCGAAAATGATCCTGCCTTGCTCGTCTTTGTTTTGCTGGCAACTTATCAGTATGTCGCTGATCGCGGCCCGCTAGCCGGTCAAAAATTGACGGCGATGACTGTTCTCCCAGCCAAGTTCCTGCAGCGGCTGATTACCCGTTTTCGTCGCCCACCACTATTCGATGATCTGCCACCGATATTGAAAAATGGCGCTGCGCAGGAGGCGGCCCAGGCCATACTTTCCAGTCTGGGATTAGAAGGACAAAGTAATCAGCCATCGGTTGGTTTACCTTCGATGATTGATACTGACCCGCGCTTGGCGCAGGCGCGCGGTCGACGGGTGAAAGTTCAGCCCGCCCTGTTTGTGAACAGCACCGATGTGACGGTGCATTTACGCCGCTGGCAGGCAGCCGGGCGTCAACGATCTAGTCTTTACGCGGCGATTCCGCTGGTGCCTGATGGGGGTCGGCTGATCAATATCCCGCAGAGAGACGGCAGACATAAACCAGTGGTGGTTAATTGGTTCTGGTGGCGAGATTGTCTGGATCAATTCACGCCGTTACCCGCCTTTGGTCAGAGATTGCGTAAGCGGCAGAGGATTTTGCTGGTCCCTTTGTCCATCCAAGGTGGTCGGCGCCGACTTAAGCGTTTGGGTGATGATTTGACGGCCAGTGGGCACGGCCGTTTCGTCAGGGCTCTTTCCGGAAGAAATGATGTCTGCTGGTCGCGCTTGGTTTACCGCGGTGGCGAATTCATTTTGCAGATTACGGTCGAGCGCTCGGTTCAGCCGATCGCCCGGCCGAATCTCTTGGGCGTGCATATCGTCCAAGTGCAGGTTGAAGGCAACCTCTGTACTTGTCTCTTTTGGACACTTTTGCTTTTGGATGGGAAATACTCGCCGCGATCCGATTTTATTGAAGTTGATCATTTGTCGATCGGATCGAGATTCCCGTCCAGAAATGAACGTCGTAACTCGGCCTATAGTGCCGCCCGAAAGATCGTTGCCTTAGCCGATGAATTCGATGCTGATCTCGCGGTCGAAGAAGTCGTTGGCGTTAGGAAGAGAGGTCGAGGATGCGGTTTGCGGAATCGTTTGGCAGCCCGCTTCAACTTTTCCGACCTAGCTCAATTCATTGCCGATAAGGCGATGGATCACCCCAGGCCCGTAACGGTTTGGCGGGTGCCGGGGTTTGAGATCTTAGAGAGAAGAAAGCAGGGTGGGTCGCCAAGACAATTGGCCGAACTGGTCACCAGCGAAGGTTGGCAGATTCGCAGGCGCGTTCTTAATCGTTTGGCCTCCGCCTAGTTCTTTTGTCCCCTCGAGATTGCTCGGGGGGATTTTTCATTACCCCGCTAATTTTTTTTGCTTCTAATGGAGTTTTGTGCTTGGCTAAAATCGTGCCCAGGCCAATTTTGACTCATCATCACCCTTCGGGCGCCGCTGTTCTGGCCCAGGTCCACTATCGGGATCTGCCGGAATCGCTTGCGACGGCGCGAGCGATTATTGCCGGAAATTGGAATTTTACACAGCATCAATTCTCAAGACCCGTTGGTCTATGACTTGATGGAAATTTTTCGTGTGCTGGCCGCGGATTCAGTAATAATTCCTGTTTTTTCCCGCCATAGTCGTAGTTCGGTTGAGAAAGATAGTCGTGCGTTCAAAAAAATTTTAGCTCGATTAGCCAAGCGGTATGCTCGAAAATTTTGGTACCGAAATCGCTTCGCACAATTATCGAGGATTATTCTGTTTGAAGCCGTAAGTCTACGTCTGGCGATTATGAAAAAAGAGGCCTGGCAACCCTATTCTTATCGGTGGGGACACCGCCATCGCTGCTGATGAAAAACCACCTAGCGTGAACTAGGTGGTAAGATGGATCTCCGCTTTTAGTTTCTGACTGAAGAGCCCCACACCCCTACGAATTCCTTAGTGGTTTAGGACCATTAGCGAACAAACGCAAACGAGGGGATACCCCACACCCCTACGAATTCCTTAGTGGTTTAGGACCGGTTAAGAAAATCGAGTGTTTGAGGCAGGATTCTCTGGTCGTCTCCTGATTTTTGGGCAGTGAGATGATTGAATGGTGTCCGTGAACCTCTCACCGCCCGCGACTCTCTTGGGCCTAAATCCACAAAAATCCTCGGTCCCAGTCTTAGACTGAGAATCCGCCTAATGGCGAACGGTGTGATTCGAGACAGGAGAGGCAATGGTTCCTCTCCTGTCCATCCCATCAGGTGAACCCGCAGGCACCTGACTTCGTTATTCATCCCGCCACTGGCGGTGGCGGGTCAGGCCGTGGGCTCCGGCCTTGCTGTTCCAGATTCGGGCAGAAATTTGCGGAAATCTCAAAGAGCTCATCTTTCTAGAAGCTAGCATATTGGGGTGGCGTCAGTCAAGAAAGAGGGGTATAATGGGGACATTATGTCGGAGATGTCAGAAGAAATAAAATCGGCAGTGGCTTATTTTGCCGAGACTGACTTTCGCGGTCAAAAAACCCGTTTCGGCATCAAAAATAACGATCGGTCGCGGCACTTCTATGTGATTGGTAAAACCGGCATGGGTAAGTCTACCTTGCTGGAGAACATGGCTATCCAAGACATTCAGTCGGGACGCGGTCTGGCTTTTGTTGACCCGCACGGCGAAACAGCGGAAAAACTTTTGGACTATGTGCCGCCGGCACGGATTAAAGATGTTATCTATTTTGCGCCGTTTGATCTGGATTACCCGATTTCTTTCAATGTGATGGAAGATGTCGGTAAGGACCAGCGGCATCTGGTGGCGAATGGTTTGATGAGCGCTTTCAAGAAGATCTGGGTGGATGCCTGGTCAGCCCGGATGGAATACATTTTGAATAACACTCTGCTGGCCTTGCTCGAGTACCCGGGCTCGACCATTCTCGGCATCAACCGGATGCTTAGCGATAAGGAGTACCGGAAAAAAGTAGTGGATAATGTCGCCGATCCCTCGGTCAAATCGTTTTGGCTGGACGAGTTCGCCAAGTATACCGAACGGTTCGCCGCCGAAGCCACACCGGCGATTCAAAATAAGGTCGGCCAATTCACTTCCAATCCTTTGATCCGCAATATCATCGGCCAGCCGAAATCTTCGTTTGATTGCCGCGATATTATGGATCAGAAAAAAATTTTGATTGTCAACTTGTCCAAGGGCCGGATGGGCGAGGGGAATGCCAACCTGCTCGGTTCCATGCTCATCACCAAACTGTATCTAACGGCGATGTCGCGGGCTAATCTGTCTGGGCCGGAACTCCGGACTCTGCCGCCGTTCTACCTCTTTGTGGACGAATTCCAGTCTTTTGCCAACGAGTCGTTCGCCAACATTTTGTCCGAAGCGCGGAAGTACAAGTTGTCGCTGACTCTGGCGCATCAGTACATTGAGCAGATGGCCGAGGAGGTGCGGGCGGCGGTCTTTGGCAATGTCGGCACGGTCGTGGCCTTCCGCGTCGGACCCTTTGACGCCGAAGTGCTGGAGAAAATTTTCTTCCCGACTTTTACCAAAGAGGATTTAGTCAATCTCGGCTTCGCCCAGATCTACCTGACGCTGATGATTGACGGCGTCGGTTCGCCGCCGTTCTCGGCCGTCACTCTGCCGCCGGTGCCGCTTCTGCAGGATTCGTCGAAGGCTAAAGTCATTGAATATTCTCGTCAAACCTATGCCCGGCCGCGCGGCGCGGTGGAAACCGAAATTGTCGCCTGGCACGCCGTCAACCAACGTCCACCGATCAGCGCCCCGCCGGTTGTTCAAAAGACGAGTGTTTCTCTGGGGGCGTTAAAAAACCGGCCGCCGCTGGAAAAGAAGACCTTGAGCGCCACCGAGAAAGAAAGGACTAAAGAAGAATTACGCCAGTCGTTAAAAGCGATCATGGAGAAAAAACCGCCGCCGCTCGAGCCGCCAAAAAACGAGGTACCGCGGGAAGAGCTGGAGAAGTTATTAAAAGTAGACTGATGCATCGGCCGAGAATACTGATTTTTTCTTTGGCGGACTGGCCGTTTGTTGGCGGCGCCGAGGTGGCGGTGAGAGAAATTATTGACCGTCTCGCGGGTAAATTTGAATTTGAGGTAATCAATGCCGACATCAAAAGTTTTTGGTCAAAGTATCTCTATCCTTTCTGGGCTTATCGTCGTGCGGTCCGCCAGCACCGAGTGAGAAATTACGATTTGGTCTGGGCGGTTATGGCCAATCAAGCCGGGATGGCCGCAGCGCTGTTCAAACTACACTTTCCGTCAGTGCCGTTCTTGCTGACCTTGCAAGAAGGCGATGATCTTAAAAGTTTGCCGTATCGTCTGCGTTTGCTCGCTCCGCGTTTATTTAATGTGTTCCGGCGCGCCGACGAGATCACGGCGATCTCGCAGCACCTCGCGCGCTGGGCGAGGCAGATGGGCGCGCCGTGTCCGATTTCTGTGATACCGAACGGGGTGGATTTGGATAAGTTCAAAAGTCAAAGTTCAAAAGCCAAAAGTGGAAGTCAAAAGTCTAAAGTCATAATTACCACCTCGCGGTTGGTAAGAAAAAATGGTGTTGATATTTTGATTGAGGCGATGCGGTTTTTACCGAACAACATGCAGTTGCGAATTTTAGGTACTGGTCCAGAAGAAATTTCACTGAAGCAACTTGTGTCAAGGCGTTGCCTTGACAGACGAGTGGAGTTTCTGGGTCAGGTGTCGCCGAATGAGGTGTTTGGATATCTGGCTCGAGCCGATGTTTTTGTCCGGCCGGCACGCTCGGAGGGGCTCGGCAATTCATTTTTGGAAGCCATGGCCGCCGGCGTGCCGGTGGTCGGCACGCCGGTTGGGGGGATCCCTGATTTTTTGACAGAAGCGGAGACCGGCTGGTTTTGCGAAGTGGATAATCCGAAAAGTATTGCGGAGAAAGTCAATTTTATTTTAGATGAATCCAATCAGGCTCTGGTCCAAAAAGTGGTTATCCAGGCCAAGAATCTAATCTCCCGTAATTACAATTGGTCTCTGATTGATCAAAAAATGGCTCAAATCATTGCTAATTTAGTTCGAAAGAGTTAGATTAGTGGATATGAAAATTGTTATCGCTACACCGCTTTATCCGCCGGATATTGGCGGCCCGGCCGAGTATGCATATAATTTGGAGCGAGAGTTTCAAAAACTCGGCCACGAGGTGGCGGTGACCAAGTTTACAGATATTAGGTACTGGCCAAGCGGCTGGCGCCATCTACTTTATTTTTTAAAACTCCTATCAGCAATGCGCCGGTGCGACTGGTGTCTAGCGCTGGATACTTTTAGTGTTGGTTTGCCGGCAGTCGTCGCCGGCCGATTGTTGGGTAAAAAAATCATCATCCGTATCGGCGGCGATTTTTTGTGGGAGGGTTATGTGGAGCGAACCGCTGATTTGGCCTTGTTGCGTGATTTCTATCGTACGAGATCGAACAGATTGAATTGGAAGGAAAAACTAATTTTCAAATTCACTCGTTGGACCGTGAGACATTGTTATAAATTGGTTTTCAGCACTGATTGGCAAAGAGACATTTGGCGCAATCCGTACGGGCTTGTTTTGGAGCGAATCGCGATTATCGAGAATTATTATGGACCGAAGTTACTATCTAACCAACCAAAAACAAAAAATTTTCTTTGTGCCGGCCGTCGTTTAAAATTGAAAAATGTCGAGAAACTTAAAGAAATTGATGCTCAATTTGAAATCGGCCAATGGTCACCCCAAGTATTGGCCGAAAAGATAAAAAATTGTTACGCTCTAATCGTACCGTCTCTTTCAGACATAAGCCCCAATATAGTTTTACAAGCGGTGCAATACAACAAACCTTTTATTTTGACTAAGGAAACTGGCCTCGTCGGTCGTTTAGAAAAAGTCGCTCTATTCGTTGACACCTTGAATGTTAAGGAGATCGAAAATAAAATTATCTGGCTGGCCGATGAAAAAAATTATCAAACAACCAAAGAGAAAATTGAACAATTTGCTTTTAGCCATACCTGGTTAGAGATCGCCGGAGAGTTTCTGGCGCTCAGCGAGGAAATATGAAAATTCTTACCATCGGCTCTGATCGACAATTGTTTGTCGCCGGTAGCGAAGTGCGGCAGCGAATGGCGGTTTTGGCCTCGGTGCTGGCCGAAATGCACATCATCGTCTTTACCAGAAGGCCCCAATGCTTCAAGATTGAAAAGATCGCTAGTAATGTTTGGATTTACCCGACCAATTCTCTGAGCCGTTTATTTTATCTCTGGGACGCAGTGAGGCTGGGCCGTCGTTTTAGGCATGGGGTTGAGATTGTGAGTGGTCAAGATCCGTTCGAGTGCGGTTTGGCGGCGTGGTTGGTCAGTCGCCATTTGAACGCGAAGTGGCAACTGCAAATTCATACCGACCTCGGCAGCCCGTATTTTTGGCAAGAGTCAGTCAGGAATAAAATTCGTTATCTCTTAGCGAATTTTTTGTTGCCGCGCACCGATGGTATCCGAGTTGTCAGTGCGAGAATCAAAAATTTTCTAACCTCTCATCTTCAACTTCCCGCTTCTAAAATTACCATCCTGCCGGTTTTTGTCGATGTCGAGAAAATTAAGAGCGCGCCAATCAAAGTTGATCTTCACAGAAAATATCCGCAATTTGATAAGAGAATCCTTATGGCTTCCCGACTGACTCATGAAAAAAATATCGGTTTGGCGATTGGGGCCATGCGCGAAGTTATCAAAAACAGACCGCGAACTGGTTTAGTGATCATCGGTTCCGGACCGGAAGAAAAAAAGCTAAAAGCTAAAAGCTATGAGCTAAAAGCTAATATAATTTTTGAATCTTGGACCGATGATCTGGCATCATATTACAAAACCGCCGATCTGTTTTTGGTCACTTCGTTTTATGAAGGTTATGGCCGGACGATAGTTGAAGCTTTGGCCTGCGGTTGCCCGGTTGTTTCCACGGATGTCGGCGTCGCCCGCGAGGTTGGGGCCACCGTCGTCACTGACGCTAACTTGGTCGATCTGATCGAAAAAACTTTACTCACTTCTAAAAAAACGTCGCTCAAAAATTGTGCCACTCATGATAAACAGTTATACTTAAAAGTCTATTCTAGTTCATGGATTATCTGAAAGTTCTAAGGTATATAGTTTCCGGCGGCACCGCCGCTCTAGTTAATTTGGCCACCTTATACACTTTAACCGAATGGTTCTCCTGGTGGTATTTACACTCATCAATAGTGGCTTTTGCCGTAGCGTTGCTTGTCAGTTTTACTCTACAAAAATTCTGGACTTTTCGTGACCGGGCGCCCGGGCGGACTCACCGCCAATTTTTTCTTTATGTTTTAGTAATTATCACTAACCTGGGATTAAACACCCTGATACTCTATACGCTGGTTGATTTTATCCAGTTACCATATCTGGCCGGACAGGTTGTCGCCGGTGGTTTATTAGCGATCGGCAGTTTTTTTGTGTATCGGCGTTTTATTTTTGTATGCGCGATCTAATTCTCATTCCAACTTATAACGAGAAGAACAATATAAGTTTTTTGGTGCCGGAGATTTTTTCCGCCCTTCCCAGTATCCATATTTTAGTCATTGACGATCAATCGCCAGATGGTACGGCCGCTCAGGCAGTTAAACTTCAAAAGATATATCCCAATCTCCATTTGCTTAGCCGGTCGATTAAGAATGGTTTAGGCGAGGCCTATAAGGCGGCTTACGCGTCAGTGCGCGGCCAATCAGATATTCGGGCGATCATCACGATGGACGCTGACGGTTCCCATCAAGTCAAGTATCTCAAGGATCTATTGGCCCGAATTGAGGATTATGATTTAGTGATCGGCTCTCGTTACCTTCCCGGCGGCGGGGTTGAGAATTGGGAGTGGTGGCGTCAATTTTTGAGTCGAGCGGGGAACATTTATTCTCGTCTTCTAACCGGTCTGCCGATTCATGATTTGACCGCTGGTTTTATCTGTGTCAGACGGGAAGTGATTGACCGGATTGATTTTTCTAAAATTGGCTCGGCTGGTTATGCTTACCAGATTGAATTTAAATACCAAGTGTCGAAGCTCAACCTGCGCATTACCGAGGTGCCAATTATTTTTAAAAACCGCCGCGAGGGAGAGTCCAAGCTTTCTAATCAAATAATCAGTGAAGGTTTGAAAACTCCGTTGAAAATCTTTTGGCAAAGATTATGGAAAAAGTAATTTGTCCCATTTGCGGATCATTCGGAATCAGCTTCCATGTTCAAAAGAATGGTTTTGAACTCGATCGTTGCGATCACTGTGATTTAATTTTTGTTTATCCCCGGCCGGCGTCTTTGACCGAGATCTACCAACGAGATTATTTTAAAAAAATCCCCTCAAATGGCCGAGCGAGCAGGCACCCTTTTGGCTACATTGATTATGATCAAGATAAAGAACCGATGCGGTCAGTATTTGTTAATTATCTGTCAAAGTTTGAAAAGCTCACTGACGGCCGAGACATTTTTGATGTCGGCGCCGCCACCGGTTATTTTTTAGATCTGGCTAAAGCCCGAGGGTGGCAAACAGCCGGAGTAGAAATTTCTGATTATGCGGCGACTGAAGCGCGGCGCCGTGGTCACCGGATCTTTATTGGTCGTTTGCCACTACTGGAAATTAAACATAACTGCAATCTGGTGACTATGTGGGATGTGTTAGAACATGTTGAGGATCCCCTCGCTTACATTAAGAGCATTAATCGATTGTTGAAATCGAAAGGATATTTAGCTATCAACACCATAGATATAAAAAGTTTTTGGGCGCGCTTGATCGGGAAGCATTGGCACCTGATGATTCCGCCGGAGCACCTTTATTATTATTCTAAAAAGAGTCTAAGCTATTTGCTCGAGGCCAACGGTTTTCGTATTTGTCAATGGGGCCGCATTGGTAAAAAATTCTCGCTGGCGTATCTGTTCAAGGTTGGTCATGATTGGCAAGGTTTTAAAATCTGGGATAGGTTATCGCGTTATTTTAATAGCGGTTGGTGGCGGAAGGTGGCCATCCCCTTTAATTTTCGGGACAACATCTTTGTGTTAGCGCAAAAAAAATGATCAAACAAATATTCAAACGGCATTACGGAGTAGTAATTTTAGCGGTTGCCATTGGCGCTTTGACTGCCGGACCGCAGATTTTGGCGATCCGCGGAGTGCCTAATTTTCAGGGTATCTACAAAATCGTCAACAATGATGAACTATATTATCTGGCCAGAGGAAAAGAGATAATTGATGGACACACGGCCATTGCTAACCCTTACCTTTATGAGCATAAGACTGAGCCGCCAGTCCAGATCGGATTGCCCGATTATCTTTTGGCCAAGCCACTGGCGCTGTTAGGGATTGAGATTCATCAAGGGTATCTTTTCTACGATTTCGTGTTACCGGCGTTAGGGACAATTTTCACTTACGGCATCGTTTATTTTTTGACCCGGTCCATTCTCGTCAGTTTTCTGGGCGCCGCTTTTCTCCATCTGAATCTCTTTCTCTATTCTTTTAATCGTTCCCCGAGTCCTCAACTCAACTTTCTCTTCTGGTTGTCGTTGTTTTGGCTGTGGCTTAAATTTATTGAACGGCCAACGACCGCGAAAGCAATTTTAGTCGGTTCAAATCTCGGTCTACTCTTCTACATCTACCCCTATTATTGGACTTATTATGTCGTATTCTTCGGCGTTTATATTTTTCTTACTTGTCTTTTCAAACAATCCTTGCCCGCTAAAAAATATCTCATCATTTTAGCTGTCGCCTTGTTGGCGGCCGGGCCTTATTTTATCAATCTGTGGCAGAGTTTGTCTCTCGCCTATTATGATGAAACCCTGACGCGGATTGGATTGATCACCACTCATTTTCCTTCCGGCAGAAAAATTATCATGTGGGGCGGCCTAGCGACTCTGCTTTATTTTTTGGCTTGTTGGAGAAAGATCATTTCTTTAAACCGTCAATCTTTATTTCTTTTGAGCGGCACATTAGCGACAATGATCGTTACCAATCAACATTTGATTACCGGCAAGAATCTTCAATTCTCCAGCCATTATTGGGAGTTGAGCGTTTTTATTTTTGTTTTCACCTCGCTCTATATCATGGCTAATTGGTTGAAGAGAGATAAATTTAAAACATCTTGGTCCAAATTGAGTCTAATTTTATTAACCCTGTTTGTTTTTTATCGCCCGGCTGCATATATCGCGACTTTAGCAGCGGACGGCGGGCCGCACTATACGGCTCGCGACATCGCCGAGCAGAGATACGCCCCAGTTTTTGACTGGTTGCGAAACCAGACTCTAAAAGACGATGTCGTTTTTGCTAATAATGAGATCAGTGTCTTAACCCCAATTTATACCGCTAACAATGTTTTTTTTCAAGGTCTCGCCGGTCTTCATTTTATGTCCAATGAGGAAATCTGGGAGCGCTTTGTTCTGAATAATTTTTGGGATCAGATGGATGCTGATTATCTCGTGAAAAACAAATTCAGCATTTGGGGCGCTCATTACCAAACTTTATACGACCATAATCAAAGTAAAAATAAGGTCAGGAAATTTTTCGGTTTACCGCTCGAGGAATATGTTAAGTATCCGCCGGCCGCAATTGAGGAATTTTTGGCCCGAGCGCGGCCGATCAAACAAGGCGATTTTCTAATTCAAATTAGAAAATATCGCGTTGACTATTTTGTTCAAGATAAAACCGTTGATCGTTGGCCGATTGAACAATTAACTTTCTTGATTAAAGTGTTTGAGCGCGACAATCTGCTGATCTATAAAGTTAATTAAATAATGCTTTTAGTCATTACCCAAAAAGTAGATCGGGAAGACCATACTTTAGGTTTTATGATCGGCTGGTTGCGGGCGCTGGCCAGTGACTATCAATCGGTGTTGGTCATTTGTTTAGAGCAAGGCAAATTTAATCTGCCGTCAAATGTTAAAGTTCGATCTTTAGGTAAGGAAACCGGACGTTCCCACGCCAAATATCTTTTTCGTTTTTCCAAGTATCTTTGGCAGGAACGGAGGAATTATCAGCGGGTTTTGGTTCATATGAATCAGGAATATGTTTTGTTGGCCGGCTGGTGGTGGCGGTTAACCGGCAAGAAAATTTGGCTCTGGCGCAATCATCGTTACGGTAATTTAGGCACTCGTCTGGCTGTGGCTTTAGCTCACCGCGTTTTTTGCACCTCCCGCGACGCCTATACCGCCCCGTTTGCTAAAACCGAGATTATGCCCGTCGGTATTGATACTTCTTTATTCAAACCTAATCCTCTGATCGGGAAGGTTCCCAACTCTTTTCTTTACCTAGGTCGTTTGGCCAAAGTCAAAAAAATCGAATTGTTAATTAATAGTTTAGTAATTTTAGATCGCGAGGGTCACAGTTTTACTTTTGATCTGGTCGGTGATTTTGCTGATGGTGATGATCATTATGAACAGACAATCAAGAAATTGGCTGAGCCGTTAATGCGAAAGGGTAAAATTAATTTCTGGTCTGGGGTAAGCCACCGGCAGACAGCTGATTTTTACAATCGTCATCAATTACTAATTAATCTAACAGCGAGTGGTTCATTTGATAAGGTTATCTTGGAAGCGATGTCTTGCGGGACCTTGGTCTTAGTGGCCAATAACGCTCTCTCTGGGGTTTTGCCGTCTATTTTTTTAGTCACTAGTGATGAGCCGGCTCAGCTGGCGGGACAAATTAAGGCGATACTGCGGTTACCGGTTGAACAGATGAATGAATATGGACGCAATTTCCGTCAGTCTATTGTAAATAATCACAGTTTGCCGTTATTGATCAGCAGACTTAGATGATCAGATCAATCAAATGAAGCTGCTCTACGCGACATCAATCAGATTCCCTTCGGCCTTGGCTAATCGGATTCAAGTAATATCTATGGCTAAGGCCTTTGGCGGTATTCTCGGTCACGGTTTTTTTCTGGGCGGCAATGAGATCCGCGTGCCTGATTCAAATTACCAGGTCGTAAATTTCGGAGTAAAAAAGAGCTGGAAGCTGGCCTGGAAAGTTCTTAATTTTGCTCGATCGGCCGGCATCACCCATCTCTATGCTCGGGAAGCGCGGTTGTTATTTTTTATTGTGTTCTATAATACTTTTTATTTTCGTCTGCCGTTAGTTTTCGGTTATGAAGTGCATGCGCTTTTGGGGCGCAGCTCCCTTGACTATCTGACGGATAAATTCTTGACTCTATTTGTCCACCATTATTTTTTTACTACTGGACAGTTGCAAAAAATTTACAGTCGGAAATATCGGCTTAAGGTTGTAAAATCATTAGTTTTGCCCGACGCTGTTGACTTGTCGATTTTCGATCTTCAGCTGACGAAAGCCGAAGCCCGGAAACATTTTGGTTGGTCTGAAGAGGAGAAAATAGTCGGTTTTTGCGGTCGATTCAAAACTTTAACCATGGCTAAGGGGTTGGACGATATTTTAGAGGCGTTGAAGCTTTTGCCGTCTGATGTTAGATTGGTCGCGGTCGGCGGCAGTGATGAGGATATTGCCGAGTACACTAAAAAAGCCGAATCCCTATCTCTTGGCTCCAGAACTACCTTTTTTGGGCATGTCAGTCAGCGCGACCTGGCTGTGTATCAAAAAACCTTTGATATTTTACTGATGCCGTTTCCTCGGCAAACACACTTTGTTTATTATATGTCGCCGCTTAAAATGTTTGAATATATGGCTGCGAAGCGGCCAATCATCGCGACTAATCTACCTTCAATCTGCGAAGTTTTGAATGAACGAAATGCGATGCTAGTTCCACCTGGTGATCCGAAAAAATTAGCCACCGCGATCGCCTGGCTTTATCGCGATCCATCGCTGGGAGAAAAATTAGCCGATCAAGCCTATTTAGATGTCCAAAATTACACTTGGCAAAAAAGAGCTGAGAAGATAATCAGTACAATAAAAACCGCCAGGTGACCTAAAGTCATCTGGCGGTAGGGCTAGATCCGAATCATTCTCGGTCGCCATTTGAGTTTGGCGCGTGCTGTCTTTCGAGAACACGGCGGATGAAAATCATCATGGAGGATATTGCCGGCGGGTACTACTTTGGCGTTAATGAAGACACCAGCTACTGAATGTTAATTAGCTAGCATAATTTTCTATTTCAGTCAAGTGTTTAGGTAATTTTATCCCTGTTATGATTATTTTCATGACTGTTGATTTATTATGATCACCGCTCATCGCTCAAAGAACTTTTCTTGAGGTTTAAAACCGAACATTATGGTTAAGATCGGTGTTTATACGGGTTTTATTTTTTCGTTCTGGTTGTGCGGGACAGTGATTTATTTGATTAGAGCCGGTTTTAATTGGCCAATTTTGTGGTCAGTGTACTTGGAATCTGCGGCGGCGGCACTGATCATTTCTGGAATCGGTTTTGGCTTGAAGAAAATCCTATCATGAAAGATTTTTTTGCCGGCTTTCAAGAAGGAATAAAAAAATTCGGCGGCAGTATTAGTATGGTGGTTAATACCGTCATACTTTTCCTCATCTATATTTTTGGCGTAGGGTTAACCTCAATTTTCGCTATAATTTTCAGTAAAAAATTTCTGGACCTAGAAGCTGATTCCCAGACCGATTCTTACTGGCACAATTTAAATTTAGGTCGAGAGCCACTCGATCACTATTATCGACAGTTTTAATATCAATGGCCAAGTACATTTTGGGTATCAGTTGTTATTATCATGATGCCTCGGCCGCTCTTTTAAAAGATGGGAAGGTGGTGGCAGCCGCTCAAGAAGAGCGTTTTACGAGAAAGAAACACGACACGAGTTTCCCGATCAACGCCGTTAAGTTTTGTTTGGCGAATGAAAACATCTCTATCGATGCCCTGTCTCATATCGGTTTTTACGAAAAGCCATTTTTGAAGTTGGAGCGGGTGCTTTTCCAGCACTTGCAGATGTTTCCCCGGAGCTTGAAGACCTTTCTAAGCTCAATGCCGTCGTGGGTGAATGAGAAAGCCAGAATCGTCCGGACCGTTAAGAAAAAACTCGGTTGGCAAAAGGGGATGATTTTCGTCCCGCATCACTTGGCTCACGCCGCCGGCTCTTTCTTGCTCAGTCCGTTTAATGACGCGGCTATTCTTACCGTCGACGGGGTGGGCGAGTGGACTACGACGGCTTGGGGCATCGGATGTAATACTGACATAGAACTTTTAAAAGAAATCCGCTTTCCGCATTCGCTCGGCCTTCTTTATTCAACGATCACTGCTTATCTCGGATTTTCGGTCAACAATTCCGAATACAAAGTTATGGGTTTGTCCGCCTTCGGCAACTCCGACCAAAAGTCCAATCCATATTATGAAAAGCTAAAGCGGGTTATTGATGTTAAAACTGATGGCAGTTATCGGTTGAACATGGATTATTTTATTTATCATTTCGCCGATCGAATGCCAGCGGAAAAACTTTGTCAGCTTTTAGGCGGTCCGGTCAGAAAATCGAGTGAAGAAGTGACTAAAAGGCATAAGGATATTGCGTCTGCTCTGCAAATGATCTTGGAGGAGGTAATGACTAAAATTTTGAATAATCTTTACCGGGAAACCGGTTTGCCGAATTTAGTTTTGGCCGGCGGCGTGGCCTTAAATAGTGTTTACAACGGAAAAATTTTGCGCCAGACACCATTCCGGCGAATTTGGATACAACCAGACCCTGGTGATGGTGGAACTTCTATTGGTGTCGCGTCTTACATTTGGCAGGTTATCTTGAGTCAGAAAAGAGATTATGTTTTCACCAGTCCTTACCTTGGACCCGGTTTTTCGACGACGACGGTAAAGAAATTTTTGGATCAAGAGAGAATCGTTTATCGCCAATTTAAAAACAATCATGAGTTGTTGCGTGAGACGGCCGAGCTTATTTTTAAAAATGATGTGGTTGGCTGGTTTCAGGGTCGGATGGAATGGGGGCCGCGGGCGCTCGGCGCCCGCAGTATTTTGGCCAATCCGATGAATCCCGATGCCCAAGAACTTCTGAATACAAAGGTCAAACATCGGGAAAAATTCCGGCCGTTCGCGCCGGTGGTCTGCGCCGATGAGGCCTTGAAATATTTTGACTGCGACCAGCCGATTCCGGAAATCACCGATTACATGTTGATGGTGTATCCGGTTAAGGAGAAATGGCGTAAGTTTATTCCGGCCGTGACGCACATTGACGGCAGCGGCCGGTTGCAGACGGCGCGCCGGGAACAGAACCCGCTGTACTACGATCTGATTAAGGAGTTTGGTAAACTGTCTGGTGTGCCGATTCTCATTAATACTTCATTTAATATCCGCGGCGAACCGATCGTCTGCACCCCTCATGACGCCTATAAGTGCATGATGGGGACGGGCATTGATTATTTGGTCCTGGATCAATTTTTGATTAAGCGGGAAGACAATCGGCGTGACGCTTGGGACAGCGAAAAATATGCTACGGATTGAACTTTCTTTCAAAATTCTGGGCGCAATTTTGGTCGCGGGAGCCCTAATCGCTAACCCCTTTTTTGTCGGAAGTATTTTGGGGAAAAGTATTGACAGTTTGCCGGTTTTGTTTATATTTTTCGCTTTTGAATTTTTATTGGCATTGGCTGGCGGACTCCTTTATTTCAAGGGGGGGTGGTTTTCTCACCATTGGCGTGAACTCCTGCTTCTTTTTTTGGCCTCATTTTTCTCTCTGATTGTTTTGGAAATCGGATTGCAATTATTCTATCAGCCGCCACCGGCTGGTTGGTATGGTTACCCGCCGGGGCTTTATATACCCGATGACGTTACTGGTTCGAAATACCGCCCTGGCTTCAAGGGGTACTTCCCTAATGCTCCTTACAATAAGATTGAAATTGCGATCAATTCGAAAGGCCTTCGCGATCTTGAGCATGGCTATCAAAAACCGGCCGGCGTCACTAGAATACTTGGTTTGGGAGATTCTGTAACTTTCGGTTCCGGGGTTTCATTTGAAGATACTTACCTTCGCCAGCTTGAAAAAAAATTAGGCGAGGCGGGTTATAAAATCGAAGTCGTGAAGACCGGTGTCAACGGTTATGATTTTGATCAGGAGTACGCTTATTATCTGAACGAGGGCTACCGGTATGATCCTGATCTAGTTATTCTGGGTATTGTGTTAAACGATATCCGGCCAGTGACGGCTCAGATGATTAGGGAACAAAAAGAATACCAAGAGCAGTTACTCAAAGCCGGTGATAATCAATCAACCACCAAAGCCACCTTGTCTCAACGCGTCAGCCGGTATTGCCGTTTATGCGGTCTGGCCCTTGCGGTTTTGGAAAATTTGGAGTCTAAAGTTCAAAGGCAGGAATATAATCTTGAGTACTTTAACCACTCTCTTCAGAAAGAGTGGTTCGTTGACTACCGACGTTATGAAGAAAAAATTCTTGAACTGTTTTTCCGGCTTAAGGGCGATGGCAAAAAACTCATTTTGGTCATTTTTCCTTATTTAGAACAGCTAAAATACTCCTACGGTCTAACCAGAATGCCGCAGGAGTTAATCTTGCAGACAGCCAAAACTAACAACATTATGGCCGTAGATCTCATGCCTTACTTGGATCGCTCAGATTATAAAGATTTATTTCTTGGCGGCGACAGCATGCATTTAAATGGCGATGGTTATGCTATCGTTGCCCAGGTGCTTTATGATGAATTGGTAAAACGTGGTATAATCACAAAATAATGGAAGAACTTCAGCCGAAAAATAAAAATGTGCTGGGCGAACTCTGGGGTTTTTTGAAGGTTCGCAAGGTCTGGTGGCTGGCGCCAATAATTATTTTACTCGTTTTGAGCGGCGTTCTGATCATTTTCAGTCAATCCAGCGCCCTCTCGCCTTTCATCTACGCTTTATTTTAGAGGTGTTCGAAAATCCTTTTGCTTACCTGGTTGTCCCAGTAGGGAATGTGTCGGCTTTTAAAATCCTTTCTGATCAGATGAGAGTAGATTTCTTGGACGGAGGTTTTTCTAATCGGAAAAAGTCGGTTTGAACCTAGTTCGACGGTTATCGGCCGCTCGGTGTTATCGCGCAGGGTGACGCAGGGAATGCCGAGGTGACTGGTTTCTTCCTGAATGCCTCCGGAATCAGTGATCACACCTCGGCTTTCGACAACCAGTTTCATAAAATCAAAGTAGCCCAGCGGCTCTGTTACAACGAGGCCATTTAAGAGTTTATCAAAGCCCATTTTTTTTATTTTTTTTGCGGTGGCCGGATGGATAGGGAAGACAATCTTCAAACGTTTGTTTATTTGGGATAGAATCACGAGGACTTTTTGTAAGGTTTCCTGATAATCAGTATTTTCTTGCCGGTGAATGGTGGCCACGACATAAGTTTTCGGTTTAACTCCCAGATTTTTTAAGATTTTTCTGCTTTTTATCTTCGGCCAGAAAATTTCTATATTTTCGATCATAATATTGCCAACCGGCCTGATTTTTTTTCTGGCGATTCCTTCTTTCATCAAATTTTTGATCCCCGCCGGTTCAGAAGTGAAAAGAACGTCCGATAGATGATCAACAATCATTCGATTGGTTTCTTCAGGCATTCGCCGATCCTGGCTACGCAACCCGGATTCAATATGGAAAATCTTAGAACCGTTCATTTTCGCCGCCAGTGTGCCAGCCAAGGTGGAATTGACGTCGCCAAAGACAATGGTCCCGTCCACCCTATTTTGAGCAAAGATTTTTTTTAATTCGTTCAGCATCCGCCCGATTTTTTCAGTCGGCGGGCCATCTTTGATTTTCAGAAAGAGATCGGGCCGCGGCACCCCCATTTCTCGAAAGAATATCTCTGACATGTTTTTATCATAATGTTGGCCGGTGTGAATGATGGTGAATTTAACGCCCGGGTGGTTTTTGGCCTCGCGAAAGAACGGCGCCGCCTTGATGAAATTCGGCCGCGCTCCAAGAATAACCGCGTAGCGTTTAATTTTTTTTGTTTTCAGCCGCGTCATTTTTTCATAACCTCATTAAATAGTTTGAACCACCGGGCGACGACCGGTTTTACTTCAAAGTTTTTCAAGAATTCACGGTTACTTTTTCTTCTCTCGGTCTTGTCCATAATCCTCCCAATCTCATGGCCAATCGCCTCCAAGTTTTTATGTTCAAAAGAACGATAACCTAAGACGGTGAGAAATTTATCAGTTGGACTGCCCTTAGGGGTGATGCCGATAATGGGTTGATTACTGCCGGCGTAATCAACGATTTTGGAGGGGAGGAAGGGACTGATTTCCAGTGGCGCATCAATAACCACCAAACAGTCAGACATTCTCATTAATCGCAAACTTTCTTTATGGTTTACCGCCGGTATAATTTCCAGATGGTTCTCGAGTTTGAATTTGGATGCCAGGGTCTGGAGATCGGACAGCGCGAATCCGGCGTAATCGTTCATCGTGCCCACCAGCCGGATCATAATTTTATCGTATTGGCGCGGGTTGGTGTCAATAATGAAACGGATCGCCCCGAATAATGCTTCTGGATTGCGTTTCTTATAGAAAGCGCCAATGTGGGCGATGATAAAATCGTTATCGTTTGGGGGAGCGGTGGCCGGGTATTCTTTCGGGTCAAAACAGGGAGGGATAATTCTAGATTTTTCCTGCCAGCTCGCCGGGTATTTTTTCATTACCAGATTGGCGGCTTCATCATTGGTAAAGACGATAAGATCGCTGTGCCGGATAACTAATTTTTCGAGCCAATGAACTTTTGATCGCCCGAGCAAGGAAAAAGATTGATAAGGATTATCATACCAAGGATCACTGAAGTGTGAAATAAACCTTAATCTCAGCCGTTTTTTTATCAAGGCGCCGACGAGATTGCTGGCTTGCGGGTTGGAAAAAGAAAAAGCGACATCCGGCCTTTCTTTTTCGATGATGTTTTTTACAATTCGGTAAAGTTTTTCGTAATAATACCATTCCAGAAAAACAATGACTAAATTTCTCAAGATGGGAATTCTCTGCCACCAACCCCTCGGTTTAAATTGAGGGACGGTGTAAAGAGGGGCGTCTATATTCCAGCCTCCTTGATTTTCGTAGGCGACGATTATCGGTTTGGCCCCCTGCTCAATCATTTCCGGTATGATTTTTCCGACCATCGCGGCTCGCGGTCTGATTGTCGGCGGCGTCCAAAAAGCCAAGCACAAAACTTTCATACCGAGAAAATTCTAGCCAACTCGTTTCTGTAAGTTGACCAAAGAGCTTCCCATTCATCGCGTCGGCCTTTTTCCCAAAGCCCTAAGTAATCAAACGGCAATTGAGTGTCAAAGACCGCGGCCACATAATTTTCCAATTTCCTTTCGTATTCTTCGGTGTCTAAATTTAGTTTGAGCAAATCTTTGATCTTCCGAGTTAAGGTGGTCAGATCACTATGTTTGACGACATTCGGTAATTTTAAGGTAGTGCCCAAATCTCCTAGCTGGATAGCTGGTTTCTTAAGAAAGGCCGCCTCGGCCAAAGTGGTGCTGTTTGGACTGATAATCAGGTCGGCGTTTTTGATGACCGTTTGGCTTGATAAACGATAATCAATCAATTTGACGTTTGGCGTTCTGGCGATTTTTTTAATATAAGAAGGCGGTCGAAGACCGACCATTCCCGGATGTTCTTTAACCGCCAGGGTGTAATCGTCTGGCAAAGACATGGCGATTTGCCTCGCGGTTTCAATTTGATTACTGGCATACGGCGCGGCGACGTCAATGGGAGCCTCTGGTTGAAATTGAAGTGGTAAGTAAACATATTTTTTAGGCAGGGGAGAGTATTTGTAATTTTTCATAAACCGCCGATAGATTTTATGACAGTAGTGATCGCGGATGATAATTCTGGGCGATTTATTATCAATGGTCGCCCCGATGTTTTTCATGGAGTTTTCTGGTTTTTTTATCAACCAAACCAGAGCTTGTTTCCAGGGTGAGAGTTCTGATTTCAACCAAGGCAAAAGTGCTCGGGAAATTTCTTCTCGTGTTTCAAAGTAGTCTGGTTTTTTAAAGTTTTTTCTGAATTCTTCAATATATTGGCGAGCTTTTTCTTGATTGGCGCTTACTGTTTTGCCGGCGTTTAGAATCTCAATCCGTTCATAAAACGGCCCCTCGTTATCCAAAAAATTGTAAGAAAAGATGTAAGCCCCCTTGATTTTACTGTCAGTGATAGCAAACATTGGAATCCCTTTTTGTTTGGCGTAGCAATTGAGCATAATGTGATGGGTAGAGACAAAGTTTGGGGAGATGATCGCGTCCGGCTTGAATTCATCGAAGAATTTTTTAATACTTTTGTAAATTGCTTGGACATAAAGGATTATGCCCTCGTCGGGAACATTTTGTTTGAAGCCGTAGTAGTATTTGTCTTTATAAGATTTGGTATGCATTCGTGAGGCATAAACTAAACGCCAGAGTGAATCCACCCCCAGGGCCGCGCAGATTTCCTCAAAAGAAAAACTCTCGCCATTCAAATAACCGTCAGGATTTTCCATGATGGCGTCATGGCTTTCAATAATGTCGTATTTGACCTCAGCTTGTTTGACGATTAATTCGTGGACACTTTTTTTTGAAGTCAGGGCGGCCAAGCGGCAACCTTCAGCGTAGAGCTTTCTGGCTAAAAATCGGCCGATCACCTTACCCCAGCCTCGTTGTTGGATAATTAAAATCCTTTTGTCCCTTAAAAAAGATACTCGCTCCATAACTTTTTCTTTTTATAATAGTTGTCAGGGGTCTCTCTGTCAATCTGTTTGACACCATTTGACACCATTTGACCTCTTTGCTAGGTTATAGATTATAAATATGTCGGAAAGAATGTTCTCACATACTAAATTACCACTGGCTTAACGATTTAGCGAGAAGAATAAATGAAACAGCTACAATCAATATCACAGAGGCGGATATAACAATTCCTGCAATAGCGAAGCCCTTACCTCTTATCGATTTATTTCTCTTAGTTTTTACAATAGAAATTATGCCAAAAACGATTGATAATAAAATAGGTAAATCAAACAATAATATCGAAGGGTAAACGCTCTCAAAAACAATTGGAACAATTTTAGGGAACATAATTAATATTAAAGGGATTAAACTTAAAACAAAGCTTGCAATTGCAAGACTATCATTGCCCCTCTTATTAATATTTATTTTATTTTTCATATTAAATTGAAACTATGCTACTTTTTAATAATTACTATGTGGGAACTTTTGTTCTCAGATATTATAAAGTTATAACTATGTCTGATAATGAAATAAAACCCAATGCTGTTTATACGACAGCAGAAACCAAGAACCTTTTAAAGATTAGCACCAGCAGTATTAAACGTTTTCTTAAACAGGGGTTGATCAGGGCGAATAAGGTCGGCGGTCAATATCGGATTCTGGGCAAGGAGATTTTACGTTTAGTTTCTCCGGCCGTTGAAGAACGGGCGGTTAAAAGTTATTTAAGATTGAAGAACAAGGTCGTGAATGAAATAAACCAGTGGTAAAATGCTTCCGTCCCTAAGCCGATTTTACACCTTCTATCGTCTGTGCCGCCAAGCATTCCGTGGCTATCTATTTTATATTGTCGTTTTGACCGCTTTGGGTTTTGTCAGCGGGATTTTGGGCGGCATCGGCATTAATACCCTGTTACCGCTTTTTTCCTTTATTGGTGTTAGTGTGTCTGGCGTGGAAGATAATTTTATTACGGTTTTTGTTAAAAAAATCTTTTCCCTCTTTGGACTTGAATTTAGCGTCATTCCTCTCCTCGTCTTCATTTCTGGCCTTTTAATTTTAAAAAACATTGTTTTTGTTCTCAGTTCTTATTTTAATCTTCGCCTAGTCGGTGACTACGAGGAGAAATTAAGGAATCGTTTATTTTCAGCGATGTTAGAATCCAATTGGCCACGTCTTTTAAAGGAAAAACTCGGGCACCTGCACACCATTTTGATGGTCAATACTCAATATGTCTCGTCTATTCTGGGAAAGATCGGCGGGATCTCGATGGTCTTAGTCAGTCTGATCGTTTATATTACGGTGGCGCTCATCATCTCTCTATCGGCCACCGTGTTTACCGTTTTGGTGAGTTTTTTGCTCTTCTTTGCGTTTCGCCTTTTGGTTGGAAAAATTCAGGCGGTCTCAAGAACCCTGCAAGTTCTCAACCGAAACATTTCTCATCATGTCAACGAAAGTGTGTTGGGGATGAAAATAATCAAAATTATGGCGGTTGAGGCCGCCGTCGCCGAGACGGGCCGGCAGAATTTCCGCCAGCTCAAGGAGGGCCAGCTCAAGATCGGTTTTTTCGACATCATAAGCGGCTCGATGCTTGAACCGTTGAGCCTCATTCTTATTTGTGCGGTTTTCGTTTTTTTCTACCGTTCGGCCAATTTTAATTTCGCCGCCGTGGTGGCCGTCATTTATTTAATCAAGCAAATTTTTGCTTATGTGGAGCAACTACAGAAAAAAATTTTTTCTTTGGCCGTTTCCATCCCTTATCTTGAAAACATTATTGCCTATGAGAATAAATCGCTCGCGGCCGCAGAAAGGATAAACGAGGGAGAACCCTTTAAATTTGAAAAATCCTTACAATTTAAGGGGGTTAATTTTTTCTACGATTCAGTGAAACGGCCAGTTTTAAGTCAAATTGATTTCGAGATCAATAAAGGGCAGATGGTCGGCCTCATTGGTCCATCCGGCGCCGGGAAAACAACCGTCGTTGATTTATTTATGCGTTTGTTTGAACCGTCGGCTGGAGAAATTATTGTTGACGGTCGGCCGATCTCGGAAATTTCCCTTTCGGCTTGGCGGCGAAAGATCGGTTACGTTTCCCAGGATATTTTTCTCATTAATGATACAATTTTCAACAATATAAAATTATACGATCAAACTATCAGCGAAAAGGATGTGCTGAACGCGGCCAAGCAGTCAAATGTCGATGATTTTGTGATGTCTTTGCCGATCGGTTTTCAAACAATCATTGGTGATCGGGGCATTTTACTTTCGGCCGGACAGCGGCAGAGAATCGCGATTGCTCGGGTTCTCGCTCGCCGGCCGGAAATACTCATTTTAGATGAGGCTACCAGCGCTCTGGATAATGAATCAGAATTTAGAATCCAGGAAGTGATTGATGGTCTGCGAGGCAAAATCACGGTTTTGATTATTGCTCACCGGCTGTCTACGATTATGGTCGTTGATTCGCTTATTGTTTTGAATAACGGAGTTATCTCGGAGATTGGTCGGCCAGCAGAACTGATCAGGGATCAAACTTCATATTTCTATAAAATGTATCATCTGAGGAAATAAACATGGAAAAGCCCAAATTTGAAAATCTGATTTTTAGGTTAAAAAATGAAACGGCCTTTTGGAAAAATTGGCGAGAATTGGCCGCTGAACTTAAGGCCGGTCCCCGCTATAATGAACTGGCCATAAAACGTTTTTTAATCGTGGCCGAAGGCGCCGGTCTCTTGGAAAATGATTTGAGCTTTGTTTGTTTGGAAAATGGCAAGCCAGCGGCCGCGGCTTTCCTGCCGATTGAAAAAATGGCGGACGGCTATCTCATAGGTTTTTCTGGCGGTTATACACTGGCGCCGCTTTGCCAAAATCGCGCCGTCGCCAAAGCGATTTTTGTCAGGCTTGAGAAACTCGCTCTAACCAACGGCGTTTCCAAAATTATGTTTCAGATCGATCCTCTCCAGAGTTTAAATTCTTTCAATTACCTCGAGAAATATGGTTACCTGGATACTTCCATTTTGACTTACCTCGTTGATTTGAAGATCGGGAGTGATCTTTTGAAACTGTGTCGTAAGGGTCATGCTTGCGATATTAAAAAACTTTCAGCCGACAAACGATTTAAGACCGAAATTTATGATTCGGCCAATGATTCTTACGAGGAGCATGAGATCTATCGCCAGCTTCATGAGAAATGTTCTGGCCGGCAAACTAGATCAAAAGAATCTTTTGATAATCAGTTTGAAGGTTTAAAGAGAGGGGAGGCAATTTTGGTTGCTCTCAAGTATGAAGGTCGACCGGCCGCTTATGCCTATTTTGAAATCGCCAATGGCAGAGCCGTTTACGCGTCGGGGGCCGATGAACCGGCCCTTGCCAAGTTTCCTTTATATCACTCGGTTATTTTCTCGGCCATGAATGATTTACGCCGGCGTGGGGTGACAGTGATTGAGTTGTCTCAGCCAGCCTCGCCCTCGGCCCAGTTTGATTATTACCCTGACACTAAACAAATAAATATAGCTGTTTTCAAACGGGGTTTTCCAGGCCGCTTGTCAAACTTTTTTCGTGGCGTTAAATATTTTTCTAAATCGGTCTTTCGAGCCGATCTCGAAGAGTTCGGGAAGAATTATGAAAAGTATATCAGCTATGAATAAAAAAGTTGTCGCTGTCATTCAAGCCCGAATTGGCTCTACTCGCTTACCACGAAAGGTCCTAAGCCAGATATTAAATCGTTCTTTGATCGAATGGATTGCTTATCGACTCTCTTTCGCTACAGGGGTTGACGAAACAGTCGTCAGTACAGTCGCCAATCAGGAGAATGATCCGATCGCGGAACTGGCGCGGAAAATCGGCCTCTCAGTTTTTCGTGGCAGTGAACTGGATCTGCTCGAGCGCCTATTGGGTACGGCTCGGGCTTTCGGGGCCGAGGCGATTGTTAGAATTACGGCCGATTGCCCGTTTGTCGATCCGGATATTATTGATCAGCTGGTCGAGCGGTACCGTTCGGCCCCGGCCGCCGCCGATTTATTAACCAATGTTTTCCCCCCGACTTATCCCGATGGTTTGGATTTGGAAATAATTCCGATTCGAACTCTCGAACGTCTGGATCGGGAAATCGCCGAGCCTCTGGCTCGAGAATGGGTAACCGCCAATATTATGGATCAGCCGGAAAAATTCAGAATTGTCAATCTGTTCAATGAAAATGATCTGGGCCATTTAAGACTAACCGTTGATTATCCGGAAGATCTCAAATTAGCTAATTTGGTGTTCGAGAAGCTCCATCGAGAAGGTCAAGTTTTCCGTTTGTCAGACATTGTAAAATTATTAGATCAGGAGCCAACCTTACTGGCAGTGAATCGAAACAGGGTTGATGTTACGATTGTAAACAAAATCAGGAGCCAAGCCTTTCAGGAGGCGAAGAAACATGCTAAGAATCAATAAGACGAAGATCGGTTATGGAATCGGTGTTGATCTGGAGGCGGTCGGGCGCTTCAGACCCCTTTCACTTAAGGCCAATAAGCGATTCCTCCAAAGAGTTTACTCAAAGAATGAGCGAACGTACTGTTTTTCAAGGGGCGGCGCCGCGGCCGAGAGTCTGGCCGTCAGGTTTGCCGCTAAGGAAGCGGTTGTCAAAGCCCTGTCAACCTGTCTTGGCCGGCCGATCAACCTTCTTTATTCCGACATCGAAATTAAGAGATTGGGCGCCGGTTGGCCGCGGGTGATGATTAAGAATAGACGGTATCGCGGGGTTAGAGTTTTGGTTAGTCTGGCTCATACTAAATACTTTGCCTTAGCCGCGGCGCTGGCCGAGTCATTTTAATTTATGAAGAAATCTTTAAAAATCGCCGTGCTTTCCAGTTTTACCTTACTTGGCTTGCCGCGAACGCTTAAGGAAACGGCGAACAAACTCGGTATTGAGCCGGAAATTTATCTCGGTCAATACGATCAATACACCCAGGAAATTTTTAATAAAAACAGCGGTCTGCATCGCTTCCGGCCAGATTTGATTTTTCTGTTTTTGGATACCAGATCAATTTTGAATGAAATTTTCTTTTCGCCCTACGAGATCGATGACTCGGAACGTCGTCGGGTGGTGTCAGAAATCCTTAAAAGATTGGATGAATTAGTATCTCGGGCCGCCAACACCGGTGCGAAAATCGTGATTCATAATTTTGAAGTGCCGGATCACTCGCCGCTCGGTATTTTGGAAAATAAACAATCTTTCGGCTTAGTGGAGATGGTAGAGCGGCTGAATTCGGATCTTCGTGATAATTATAGATCGTCGAATCAGGTTTTTGTTTTTGATTATAATGCTTTTGTTTCTCGATTGGGTAAAAAAGAGATTGGCGATCCAAAAATGTATTACTTGGGAGATACCAGAATCGCGGTCAAACATTTGCCGGCGCTCGCCGGAGAGTATCTGGCTTACGCCAAACCACTGCTCGCTCTCTCGAAAAAGTGTGTCGTTCTCGATCTGGATAATACGCTTTGGGGCGGCGTGTTGGGAGAAGAGGGGATGGGCGGAATAAAATTGGGGCCGACGCCTGAAGGTCGACCGTTTTGGGAATTTCAGAAACATCTTTCCGCCTTGACCAAACGCGGTGTTATCTTAGCCATTAACAGCAAGAATAACCTGGCGGAAGTTGAAGAAGTGTTTGCCAAACACCCCCATATGGTCCTAAAAAGAGATGATTTTCTGGCTCGGCGGATTAATTGGCAAGACAAAATTTTAAACATGAAAGAGTTGGCCGAAGAACTGAATCTCGGTTTAGACAGCCTTGTTTTTTTTGACGACGATCCAACTAACCGCGAACTGGTTAAGAATTTTTTGCCGACGGTCAGGGTTATTGACTTACCGGCCGACCCGGTTTTTTATCCGGGAATTTTAGTCTCAGTTATCAAAGAATTTAACGTGCTTCAACTAACCGAGGAAGACAAGAAACGCGGTCTTATGTACTTAGCCGAAAAAAAGAGGCGAAGCCTAAAGACCTCGACGGCCGATCTGCGATCTTTTTTGGACTCTTTAAATCTGAAGCTAAAAGTGTTGTCGGCCGACGAGTTGACGATTCCTCGAATTGCCCAATTGACTCAAAAAACTAACCAGTTTAATCTGACAACCAGACGTTTGACCGAAGAAACTGTGCGTCAGATGGTTCAAGCCAGAGATTATTTGGTCAAGGCTTTCCAAATTGAGGATGTTTTTGGCGATTATGGTATCACTGGCGTTCTGATCGTTAAAAAATCGGACCAGGATTGGCTAGTGGAAGATTTTCTGCTAAGTTGTCGGATTTTAGGCAAGGAAATAGAGTTTGCCGTTATGGCTTATTTGATTAATCAAGCCAGACGGGTTAAGGTAAAAAATATTTTCGGTCGGTTTATTCCGACCGCCAAAAACGATCCCGCTAAAAATTTTTACAAACAGGCTGGTTTTGTCGAAGCGGGAAGAAAAAAGAACGGAGAAATTGATTATGTTTTATCTCTGCCCCACAAAAATTATCCTAAGCCTGAATTCATAAAGATTATCAACGAACATGAATAAACTCACTAAAATTTTAGCCAGGATTCTTGAAATTGACGAGAGAAAAATTAATAATCAGACCTCGCCGCAGAATACCCCGACTTGGGATTCTTACAACGCCCTCCTGATGGTTTCGGAAATTGAGGATGCCTTTGGTAAAAACTTTACTATGACCGAGGTGATGAAAGTTAAAAATGTCGGCGATATAAAAAAAGTTTTACGTCGTCACGGCGTGAAAATTTAAAATCACAATTATGAGCAGGAAATTAAAATGGAGTGATGTAAAAATCGGTGACCTCTCCTCTTTCGAAAAGAAAATTATTCCGTCCGATTTGAAAAAATTCGCCGCCCTAACCGGCGATAGAAACCTCGTTCATTTAAATTTGGCGCAGGCTCGTCGGTTGGGTTTCAAAAAACCCATTGCCCACGGCATGCTCCTGGGCTCTTTTTTTTCTGCATTGATCGGGAATTTTTGTCCGGGCGAGAAACATCTTTATTTGAAGCAGAAACTCTTTTTTCGCTCGCCGGTCTATGTGGGAGAGACAATCTCGGTTTGCGGACGAATTATCGCTAAAAGCGACAGCGTCAAGATCATCACCATGCAGACTTTGATTAAAAGGAAGGGTCGAATCGTTGTTTCTGGCGAGGCCCAAGTGCTTTTCAGTTGAGATGAACATAAAATGAAAAAGGGTGTCACAAAAAATAGGAAATCAGTGATAATCATTGGCGGTTCAGGCGGCATTGGCCGAGCCACCGCCAACGTCTTTTTAAAGGCCGGTTGGCGGGTTTTCAATTTTCAGCAAAAAGCGGACTCAATCTCTCAGAAAGATAACAGCCGATTTTTTGAGATCTTAGGTGACGTCTCCTCAGTTAAAGATGTTCAGGGGCTTGTCACGGCCGTACATCAAGAATCTGGTGGGCCGGAGGCGGTAGTGTTCGCGCCCAGTGCGCCGTTTTCGCCCAAACCCTTGGCTGAGAAAAAATGGAGTGATTTCGAAAAACACCTCGCCGTTTCCGTTACCGGCCTCTTTGTCTTGTCTCAAGAGTTGATGCCTAAAATTAAAACCGGTCAAAAGATCAGATTTATCATTGTGGCGACCGAGGGGGTGATTGGCCGACCGGCGGCCTATCTCGCCGATTATCTTTCGGCCAAGGCTGCCCTAGTAAGTTTAGCTAAGAGTTTGGCGGTGGAAATCGGCAAGTGGGGCTCGACGGTCAATATCGTCTCTCCCGGTTTTACGGACACACCTCTGCTTAAGGCGTTTCCGGAAAGAATCGTGGCCGCCGCCGCCGCCGGCAACCCGATGCGGCGGATTGGCCGGCCAGCCGATGTAGCGGAAACAATTTTTTTTCTCGCCAATGAAAGCAGTGGCTATTTAAACGGTGTCAATATAACGATTAATGGCGGCAATGTTATGTTTTAAATCATCCCAATGAAAAATAAATTATTTGTCAGCGGAAAAAATATCGGTCTTCGGGCACTTCGACAAGGCGACGCCGACCTGGTCGTCGGTTGGTTGAATAATCCGGAAATCACCCGCCATCTTTTTTACGGTCGATTACCGAAAACCATCTCGGAAATTGAAAAAATGCTCGAGGAACATATTGGCAATGATCACGATGTTGTTTTCATGGCTGTTCATAAGTCAACCGCCAAGACGATTGGATTCTGTGGCATTTTTGACCTTGATTATTTGGCTGGTCACGGTGAGATTCGGATTGTCATTGGCGAGCGCCGGTTCTGGAATGGTTCACTGGGGATGGAAATTTGCGCTCTCCTGACGCATTTTGGTTTTGATCGTTTGAACCTCAATATGCTTTATTTAGGCACCAGTCGTCCGGATAATCGGGGAGCGACCAAGTTTTTCGAGTCGCTCGGTTACAAATTTCAAGGTGTTAAACGTCAAGTTCTTTACCGCAACGGCCGATATTACGATGGTACAACGATGGACATCTTGCGCCGCGAGTATTACCCGCGCGTCCGCGATTTTTATTACAAACGTTTCGGTTGCCAATAATTTTTGACAAGATGAAAAATAAAAATAATCAAATCAAATTGCGCTTAACTCCTACTCTCCCTCTAAAGTTTTTTGATTCGCCGCCGACTGGGGGAGTGTGGTTTGGTTTTTGGCGTGGACAGCCGCCGCTGTCTGTTAACTCGTTGCCTTCTCGCGATAGATTCTTTGAATTTGTGGCCTTGGGTAAGGTCATTGGTGTCGGCGGTATTTATAAACGCGACGACATTTCTCAATCGGCGGAATTGGCCGGTTTTTTGCGGTTTGGCGAACGAAATCGTCTGCTAATGATCAAACAGGCGGTCGCCGCTCTGACTGATTGGGGATTTGCCGAATTGAATCTGCATAGAATTTATCTTTCTTTTTCCGACGACGAAGTTAAACTGATCTCCGCGATCAAATCTCTTGGCTATAGAGCTGATGGTAAACTTCGCGACTACTTTTATCATCGTGGCACCTACCACGATTTAGTCATGCTTAGTCTGTTAAAAAATGAAAAATAAAACGAAGGAGGTTTTAGCCATTAACGGCGGGCGAGGGGTGCGGACCAAGCTTTTTCCAGCTTACCAAACCATTGGCCGGGAGGAGGAAAGAGCGGCGCGGCGGGTGATTAAAGGCGGCGTTTTGTCTGGTTTCTTGGGTACTTGGCATAAGGATTTCTACGGCGGGCTAGAAGTTCGGGCGCTGGAAAGAGCTTGGGCGAAGCATTTTGGCGTCAAACACGCCATCACGGTTAATTCCGCCACTTCTGGTCTCATCGCCGCTTGCGGCGCAGTGGGCCTCTCGCCTGGCGATGAAGTGATCGTTTCGCCCTACACCATGGTGGCTTCAGTCACCGCGCCGCTTTGGTACGGAGCCCGGCCGGTCTTCGCCGATGTTGAACCGAATTATTTTTGTCTCGATCCGCGGTCGGTCGAAGATAAAATCACGTCTCGAACCAAAGCCATTATCGTCGTTGATCTTTTCGGTCAGCCCTATGACGCTTTGGCCATAAACTCTATTGCCAGAAAATACAAGCTAAGGGTTATCGAAGATTGCGCTCAAGCGCCGGGAGCTAAATATGGTGGTAAATTTGCCGGAACTTTAGGTGATGTTGGCGTCTATTCCCTCAATTATCACAAACATATTCATACTGGAGAGGGCGGAGTGGTTGTGACGGATGACGATAATATAGCTGATCGAGTCCGGTTGATTAGGAATCACGCCGAGAATGTGGTTGTTGGTAAGAAGGTCGCCGATTTAACTAATATGGTGGGGTTTAATTTTCGAATGACTGAAATTGAGGCGGCGATTGGTCAGGAACAATTAAAGAAGCTACCTCGACTAATTAAAGAACGCCAGAGGAATTGTCATTTTTTCGTTAAAGAACTTTCCAAGATTCCGGGCATCAAACCTGCGTCAGTCCGAGAAGGGGTGACCCATGTTTATTATGTCCAGCCGTTCCTTTATGATGAGTCGATCGTGGGCTTGCCTCGCGACCGCTTCATTGAGGCGGTGAGAGCCGAATTACCGGAATCGCGACTCCGCGAGGGTCATGGCCCGTTGCTTAATATCGGTTATGTTAAACCCCTTTATCACTTGCCGCTTTTTGCAAACAGGGCGTCTAAAGATCTATGTTTGACCGCCGAGCGTCTTTATGAAAAAGAACTTTTTTTCCACGAATTGATGCGGCCGGGAATGACCAAGAAAGATTTAGCCGATGTGGTGACCGCCTTTGCAAAAGTTTATGAACACCGGCAAGAGTTAATAAATGAAGACCAGAGTTAAAAATAAAATAATCGTGGTGGCTCACGATGCCGGCGGGGCCGAGGTGGTTGGTGCGTACGTTAATAAAAACGCTAAGCGCTATAATTTTTCCTCTTACATTTCTGGCCCGGCGGAAAAAGTTTTTGCTCGTCGAGCCATCGTTTTTCAACCAGCGCCGACGAGTATTATGGCAGTGAGGCAAATTTTCGATCGAGAGATTGGCATTTCATTACTCCTTGCGGCCACGAGCGGTAAACATTCAGTCATTGAGCGGCTCTTTGTTGTTGAGGCCAAAAGGCACGGAATCAAATCTGCTGTCTATTTAGACCATTGGGTTAACTTTCGCGAGCGTTTCGGCTATCCCGGGAAAAATTGGCGGGAAAATTTGCCCGACGAGATTTGGGTCGGTGATCAAGCCGCCCGGCTGTTGGCGAAAAAGTTGTTTAAACGGCCGATCATTCTAGTCCCCAATCTTTATTTCGAAGAAATGAAAAAGCAAATAAAACAATTTAGTCAGGCAGAATCGAATTCGATTCTCTTTTTGGGCGAGCCGCCGCATGGCCCCATGGTTTTGAAAAAGTTTTTGTCCGTCTTGTCTGAACCCAAAATAAATTGTAAGATCATAATTCGACCGCACCCCCGAGAACTCCCCAGCCAATATTGGGCGATTGTCGAATCATCGCCGAGTGCTGTTCCCGTAGAAATTTCTCTCAACCGAAGTTTAGCTGAAGATATGGGGCAAAGTCGGTTAGTTGTCGGTATCGAGAGCCTGGCGCTCGCCGTGGCTGCACTGGCCGGCAAGCCGGCTGTCAGTTTCCGGCCTGGTTTGGCGGGTCAATGTCGTTTGCCGTTCAGGCAAATTATCAAGATCAAGACCGCCGCCGCTTTAAGTAAGATCATCTTTGATCAAAAATGAAAACTGATTTTCTAAAAAATAAAACAATCCTGATCACCGGCGGCACCGGTTCTTTCGGCCGCGGGTTTATCAAATATTTGTTGAATAATTCCAAGGCAAAAAAAATCATCGTCTTCAGTCGCGACGAATTCAAACAGCACTTGATGACTAAGGAATTCCCGGCTGACCAACGTTTGAGATTTTTTTTGGGCGATGTGCGGGATTTGCAACGGCTCGAGCGCGCTTTCCATGGCGTCGATGTGGTGATTCACGCCGCTGCCTTAAAGCAGGTGCCGATCTTGGAATATAATCCGTTCGAGGCGGTCAAGACCAACATTTTCGGCAGTCAGAATGTGATTGAGGCCGCGATTGACCAGGGGGTCTCGAAGGCACTCCTGATTTCCACGGACAAAGCGGCTCAGCCGATCAATCTTTACGGTTCGACCAAGTTGTGCGCCGAGAAATTATTTATCAGCGGCAACGTCTACGCTAGCCGGCGGACCAAGTTCAGTTGCGTTCGATACGGTAACGTCATCGGCAGCCGCGGCAGCATCGTTGAGATTTTGTTGAAAAGTAAGAATGCTCGCACCGTCCATATTACCGACGAACGGATGACCAGGTTCTGGCTTGATTTGGAGAAGACCTTTGCCTTAGTTTTGTTTGCCCTCGAACAGATGACCGGCGGAGAAATTTTTATCCCCAAAGCGCCGGTGATGCGACTGGCCGATCTCTTTGACGCCATCGTGCCTAAGGCTAAAAGGAAAGTGGTCGGTATTAGACCCGGGGAGAAATTGCACGAGGTTTTGTTGACGCGCGAGGAGTCGCGGCACGCCGTTGATTTGGGAAAATACTTTGTGGTTTTGCCAGAGCACGCTGAAATTCCGCGGCGGAACGGAGAGAAATTCGTCAAGATCGGTAAAAAACTTGATCCTGATTTTTGCTTTACCAGTGAGAATCATAATGTCTGTCTGACGAAAAAAGAACTGGCGGAAATTGTCGGCCGTCTGGTTTTATGATTCCGTACGGTTCACAATCAATTGACCGGAATGATGTTCAAGCCGTTACCACCACTCTTAAATCAAAGTGGCTGACCCAGGGGCCGAAAGTTCAGGAGTTTGAAAATGGTCTGGCTAATTATTGCGGCGTTAAATATGCCGTGGCGGCGTCGAGCGGCACCGCCGCGCTCCATTTGGCTTATTTGGCAGCTGGTCTTAAAAAAGGCGACGAAGTGATTACGACGCCAAACACTTTTGTGGCCACCACGAATATGCTTTTAGTCCTTGGCGCCAAGCCGGTTTTTGGCGACATCCGGTTGGACACTTACAACCTCGACGAAAGTAAAATTGCCAAATTAATTACTAAAAAAACCAAAGCCATTGTGCCGGTGGATTTTGCCGGCCAGCCGTGTGAATACCAAAAGATCCGGTCGCTGGCCAAGAAGCATAAACTTCTAATTATCGCCGATGCTTGCCATGCGCTCGGCGCTTCTTACCAAGGGGAGAAAATCGGCGGCTTCGCCGATCTGACCGTGTTTAGCTTCCACCCGGTTAAATCAATTACCACTGGTGAAGGCGGCGCTGTGCTTACCAACCACAAAAATTTTTACGATCAGCTTTTATTGCTCCGCAGTCACGGGGTAGAGAAAGACCAGAACGGTTTCAATGTGATGACTAAACTGGGGTTTAATTATCGGCTAACTGACATTCAAACCGCGCTTGGCCTCTCGCAATTAAAAAAGCTGGATCGGTTTATCGCTAAACGGCGGCAGGTGGTTGGTTGGTACCGAAAGTATCTAAACGATTGTCAAGAGATTGTCTTGCCGGCCGAGTTCCCCGACTCGCGATCGGCTTGGCATATTTTTGTCATCCGGGTAAAAAATGTTAAAGATCGTCTGCCCCTTTATAATTTTTTGAAACAAAACGGCGTGGGTGTTAATTTCCATTATCCAACGGTTTATTCTCAGCCTTATTATCAAAAACTCGATTTTAAAATTAAGAATTGTCCCAAGGCCGATCATTACAGCCAAACGGCGATGACTCTGCCGCTTTATCCAAATTTGAAACAAACCAAAGTCAAATATATAGTGAATGTGATCAAACAGTATTATCGCGTCTAGATTATGAAGAAAACCGTCGTCATTATTCAAGCCAGACTGAGTTCAACGCGGTTGCCGGGCAAGGTGATGAAAAACTTGTCCGGCCGGCCGATGCTTTGGCAGGTGATTGCCCGTTGCCAAAAGTCGAAACTTGCTGATCAAGTGATCGTCGCCACCACCGAGCGGTCGGAGGACGCAGTGATTGAAGGGCTGTGCCGAAAAATGGGCACCCCTTGCTTCAAAGGTTCATTGGCCAATGTTTTGGAACGTTACTACCGGGCCGCGACCGAGATCAGGGCCGATGTTGTGGTGAGAATCACTAGCGATTGCCCGTTGATAGATCCGGTGATTATCGATCTCTGTCTCAACGAATTTGCTAAAAATAAATACGATTATATCAGTAATGTTTTACCAGGCGACAGAACTTTCCCCAGAGGACTCGACGTGGAAGTTTTTTCATTTTCTACCTTGAGGACGGCGTTTGAGAAGGCGACTGAAAATCTCGAAACCGAGCATGTTACCCCATATATCTGGCAGAACAAAAAGGGCCATTTTACTATCGGTCCAATGATTATGGCTCCGCTGGAATATCGACGAGATTATCGATTGGTGGTGGATTATCCAGAGGATTTTCTTTTGCTCGAGAAAATTTACAAGGTGTTCAATAAAGAGGCTGAGATTATTCATGTCCCGTCGGTCTTGGTTTATCTTGATCAGCATCAAGAAGTGGCGAAATTGAATGAACATTGCGAGCAAAAACCTATGAAATGATCCTAAAGAAAAAAAAGTTTAAGGCGGCCGTGATCGGATGCGGACGGATCGGTGCCGAGGAGAGGAAGTGCGACCCGCGGATTAAGCCGATTACTCACGCTAGCGTCTGGTCTGGTAACCCGAACACGGAGCTCGTCGCTCTAGTGGATATTGACGAAAAGAAATTACGGGGCGCCAGCCGCCATTTCTCGGCCGCCCGTCTTTACCTCGATGCTCGGGAAATGTTTGCCCAAGAAAAACCAGACATTGTGTCCGTCGCCACACCTTCAAATCTTCATCGGCCGTTTGTGATCATGGCCGCCGAAGCCGGAGTCAAGGCTATTCTCTGCGAAAAGCCGATTGCCTTGTCAATCGCCGCGGCTGAAGAGATGATTAAGATTTGTCGTGAGCGCAAAGTTTTACTTTTTGTTAATCATCAACGCCATTTCGATCCGATTTTAGCCAAGTGGGCGGCCCGAGTCAGAAAGGGCCTACTCGGTGATTTACTCCAAGGACAGGCTGATTATTACAACGGCTTGATGAATTCCGGGACTCATTTAATTGATCTGATAATTTCATTTGTGGGTATCTTGCCGGAGACGGTATCGGCTCGCTGGAATGATCGGACAACTAAAGATCCAGAGGATAGAAATGCCGATGGTTTTTTGAAGTTTCCCGGAGGGTTGATGATTGCTTTTCAATCGGTCACTCCGAATTATGGTTTGTTCGGTTTGCGTTTAATTGGTGATCAAGGCGCACTCGAGGTGACCCATATCGGCTTTACGGTTGAGTATCGGAAAAAAATAAAAAATCAAGTTTTTGATGGTTTTTTCCAGCTGTCTGACAAGCTAATCCGAGAAGGGAAGCTGAGAAGTCTGTATCGCGCCGTCGGAACGCATGTTGTTAGTTGTCTTAAGGGTAAAATTAAACCTCGCGGCACTGGGGTAGATGCTTTACGGGTGTTAAAGATTTTAATGTCTATTAAACAAAGCGCCGACCGCCGTGGCGTGGCGGTTAAAATATTAGCATGAAAAATTTAACTAAAAATCATCGACTGTTTAAAAAAGCGATCCAGGTCATTCCTTTAGCTTCTCAGACTTTCAGTAAAAGCTACCTGCAGTATGTCAAAGGGGTAGCGCCGCTTTTTTTAGACCGTGCCCGCGGCGCTTATGTCTGGGATATTGATGGTAACCGTTATCTCGATTTGATCAATGGTTTGCTGCCGGTGATTTTAGGCTATCAATACCCGGCGGTGGATCAGGCGATTCGGCGGCAATTAAAGCGAGGCATCACTTTTTCTTTGCCGGCGCCGCTCGAATATGAATTAGCCGAATTACTGATTAAGCATGTTCCTTGTGCGGAAATGGTTCGGTTTGGCAAAAATGGTTCGGATGTGACGACTGGCGCGATTAGATTAGCTCGGGCTGTCACTCACCGTGAACACGTTGCTGTTTGTGGTTATCATGGTTGGCACGATTGGTTTATTGGTTCAACGACTCGTAATCTCGGTGTGCCTAAAAGCACGCAAAAATTGACTCACCGGTTTATCTATAACGATCCTGATTCACTTAAAAAAATTATGAAGCAATATAAACTGGCTGCCGTCATCATGGAGCCGATGAATTATGTTGAACCAGCGCCAGAATTTTTGTCAGGAGTTAAAAACTTAGCCGCGCGGCATGGCGCTCTTTTAATTTTTGACGAGATTATTACTGGTTTTAGATTTGATTTGGGCGGCGCCCAAAAATTATTTGGGGTGACGCCGGATTTAGCCACTTTTGGCAAATCAATGGCTAACGGTATGCCGATTTCTGCGTTGGTTGGCAGGAAAAAATATATGGAGAAGGTCAGTGATATTTTCTTTTCTTCGACTTTTGGCGGTGAAACGTTGTCCCTCGCCGCGGCCATTGCTACGATTCGAGAGTTGGAAAAAAAATCAGTGATCAAAAAACTTTGGCGATTGGGCGAGTATTTACAGACTAAAACTAAGGCTTTGATTACCGAAACTGATTTGGCTGATTGTCTCTCGGTCGAGGGTAAGCCGGTTTGGCAAATAATTATGATCAAACCGGTAGCTGGCTATTCGATCCTGGAGATCAAAAGTTACCTTCAACAAGAATTGCTCCAAGCCGGTTTTCTTTGGTTGGGGCAACATAATTTGAGTTATCGCCACACCAAGCAGGATTTTGATCGTTTACTCAAGACCTATGAGCAGGTTTTTAAAAGGTTAAAAAAATTACTCGATTCTAATCATCTGCGCGAGGCGCTCCGCGGTGCCCCGATCACTGATATTTTCAAAATTAGATGAAAAAAATAATCGTTGTTTTTAGTGGCGGCCTGATCAAGGATTTGTCTGGCCAATGGCGGACGACTGCCTACGCTGATCAGGGGGATAAATTTGGATTGGATGGCCATCGTCTGCGGCTCGCGGCCGCGGCCTTACTCTGGCGAGATGAGCCGGCCGCGATTA
>CAZLZS010000001.1:44184-94466 GCA_964564105.1 uncultured Candidatus Saccharibacteria bacterium | reverse complement strand
AACAAACGGGGCAAGGCATATTTGCGATGATTACGAGCAACACTTTCATTGACGGTTTTTCCCGCTTTCTCGACCAAGAAGTACCATTTCTGCCTCATTTTCGCCGGATAGCACGGCGGTTGATTCTTGTTAGCCATATGATTTTGGGTTGATAATCAAAGGCGGTTAACCTTTGTTACCCCAATCTAGCAGAAATGTCACCTCATAAGGTTAACTGTACGTAGTATTGCGGAAAAAGTTCTTGTCTGTTATTCTCTTTTCAGAGCTGGTTAACCCTGGTCCTTTTGCAAAGGAGACTTCCAATGATGATGAGACGGGTGTTGGTGATCTTATCCAGTTTGGCGATCGGCGGCTGCGGTTCGGGAATCGGTCAATCACCGAACGCCCGGGAACAGACAATAGCTCGTTGTCGCGAAGTCGGCACTGATGCCGATATCATCTCCCTGATGAATGTGGTCAGGGAAACGCATGACCTCGGCTATCCTAGAGATCAAGTTTTGGGAGTCGGCTACCAGGCCTGCAACGAGAGTTGTTGGGATCACCAATGCATTGCCGCGTGCGCTGACTGCGTCAGGATGATTGTTGACTTGGAATATTAAAGTGATGGGAACGAAAAAGCCCCGCGCGCGGTCTCTTGAACGAGACGCGGCGGGGCTTTTTAACATTTCTCCAAACACACTATTACTGGCGTTTGGCCAGGAGGGCTTGTCGGGCGAACGTCGCATGGATCTGGGTGATAGTTTTGTTCAAGGCAATCCGTTGGGCCTGGCCGATGGCGCTGGAAGCGTAATCGGTCTTGGTCTCGGTTTTGCCCCATTTGGTCCGTACCTTAGTCGTCCCGATGGCGGTAAAACTGCCCTCGGCGGTAAAAGAATCCAGCAAGCGCCCGGTGCTCGGATCAATAATTTGAACATCCAAACCGACCATCCCCAGTCGCTTGGTCTCGCTCGCCGAACGGGTACCGTGTGCATAAGCGGCAATGCCGCCGACATAAGGGATCAAGGCCAAACCCAAATTAGGACCCTGGCTCTCGCCTTGACCTGAAACATCGGCCGTCTCGGAAAACTCGGTCACCGCGCCCTTGATGATGAAAGGGCCTTGTTCGCCCTCTTTCAGGCCGTCGGCGATCTTCCCCGGGTTAAGGACGAAAGCGGCGTAATCAATTACGGCTACATTGCCTACTCTCTGCAGCGCGGAAACCAATTGCGCCGCCATTCCCGGACCAATCTGCTCGCCCGGGTTCGTTATCGGCATACCGGTTGGCGGCGTGATGGGGTGGATGGCACCCGGCGCCACAATCGTCAGGCCGCCGGACCAGCCAGTGCCGGAAGTCACGCCGCTCGCCCCCATCATAAACGGCTCCACCGTTACTACCCAAATCGGCAAAGCTGGATCAAAAGGAATGCTCGCCGGCGCCACTTCGGTGGCGATTGGCCGACTGGCCGCGGCTTGCGCCTCGGTCCGATCAACTTCGGTGCGGATGCCGCTTGGCCCGGCGCAACCGGCCAGCCAAATCAGCGCCACGGTGATCACTACCCCGCCCAAAAACCCTACTCTACCATTCATCATTATTCTCCTGCCTTTCGGTTTTCAAATTGACAATCAATCACTCAGAACCTTTCAAGGTCCTATTCTCCATTTAACAGAATATCACAAATTTCAAATCTCCACCACAAACCGGCTGCCCTTGCCCACGCCATCGCTTTCCGCCCAAATCTTGCCGCCGTGAGCCTCGACGATCTGTCGGGCCACATAGAGCCCGAGGCCGGTGCCCTGGATATTGATTTTACCCGCGCCTTCGGCGCGGATGAATTTCTGAAATAGTTTCGGTATCACTTCAGCCGGAATACCGACACCAGAGTCTGCGACAACTAGACGAATCTTACCATCAATTCGATTCAACATTATCTTAATCCAACCCTGCGGTGTATATTTAACCGCATTGTCTATCAGATTATTGATGACTTGGGAGAACTTACCAGAATCGCCAACCAGTTTGTAATTTTCCGATGGCTCTGATTCAAATGATAATTGCAATCCGCGCTTTTCGATGTTCGGACGCTGTTCTTTAATGATCGTCTCCGCGAGCGCGCACAGGTCAAATTCGATTTTCTCGTATTTCATCGTGCCGAGCTCGATCCGGCTGATATTCAAAAAATCCTCGATCACAGTCACCAATTTCTGGCTGGATTGAAAAATAATATCCACCGCTCCGCGCGCTTTCTCGGCCACCGGGCCGAAAGAATTTTCCAAAATCATCGAAGCATAACCCTTGATAGCCGTGAGCGGCGACCGCAACTGATGCGTGGCCATAGACACGAACTCGGTCTTCATCTTGTCCAATTCCTTCAATCTTTCATTGGCCACCCACAGCCGGTTATTGACATGCCCCAACTCGCGCGCCAATCCCTCAATCTTCTCCCGCTGGTCCACCTCCTTTTTAACGGAACGGATGAGGAAGAGACCGGCGACCACCACTAGTGCTAGGGTCAGACCGTTAACTAACCAATCAGTGAACGTTTTGGACAATAAAGTCGGAATTAAAATCACCAACCACAAAGCAAAAACTAAGAGCTGGGTAACAATGACTTTGATGTTGAAAAGATGATGACGCGTGATGGCGTAGGCGGTAATTCCAAGAAACTGAAGTACATAAAGTGGGGTAAATGGTACAAAAAAGGTTAATCCTGAAATTATTATTGGCAACAAAACAGTAAACACAATTAATAGAAACAACGCGGATAGCGCAAAAAAGACTAGTTTGATTTGGTTCTTTTGATTTGGTTCATTGAAACGATATGTTTTTCGTAATAATTCAACAACTGCCGAAACACTAAAAAAAGTTGACAATATGGTAAATGGGATAATACCCCAACCTGTTTCGATTCCGGCCAATCCTTTTTCTACATCTACATCCTTGAAAGAAAAAGGTGATAAATTAATTAAAATTACAACAAATGTTACTAGATACAGTGTGTTTAAGATTTTCCTAGAAATAAATGAGTGATTTTCCGGTATGACTTTTGCTAAAAGCAAGAAACCTAAACTCATTAAGACGGCGAAACTTATACTGGAACGAGCAAGTATCAAAAATAGATTTTTGTTTTCCAAAACTGTTGGCAAGAAAGCAGTGTAATTAGCACTCAACCAAAGTATTATGCTTAACCCCAAAAAAGAAAATACTCTGTTGCTATTAGATTTCCTATTTGAAAAAAAAACTCCTATAACTAGGATTAAACTTAATAATTGACTTATTAAGAAAATAAGAGAAAGAAGGGAGGTAAAAATTACTTCCATTATCGATTTTTAAAATTTAAATTCTTCTTTTCGTATTAATTCAATCACACTTTCTATATCTACACGCATATTTCTATCTTCTTCCAAAAATGCCACGTATTTTCTAATAAGCGCATGCACTTTTTGAGAAACTTTGCTCGTCTTTGCAATCCCTCGAATTTCCAATGCCTGCGTAGCCGACAAAAAAACAATAGCAGTGAGCCGTTCTAAATTTTTTACAGCTTCGTAAAAATCAATAGCCGCGTGTGTTCCTAGACTGTTAACATCCTGATTATCTCCTTCTGTTGGTATCATAAAATTTTGTTGTGAGTGCGCTAATTTTCTATTTTGAACCACGAGTGCGGCTGAGAGTATTTGTATAGATTTAAAACCGTGATGGGTATTTTCTTCTATAACTAAATTATCCGGCAGTCCGCCACTTTTTCGAGAATTGTACAAATTAGCTAATATTGCGTGAATCCAAGATGATGCTTGTGCTATATCAATTTTCATTATATCAGCCGCTTCTGTAATATAATAACCCATAAAATTTGCGGCATGATAAATAGTAGATTTATCATCAAATATAGGATTATCGTTTACTGAGTTCATTTCATCCTCTATCCACTTAGTAGCTGTCTGTAAATTTTCATAAAAAGGACCGAGACCGTGAGCTAATGCTCGTGATGAATAATAATCTTGAAGGCCTATCTCTCTGTTTAGAGTTTTCTTATTATTAGTTCTAATTAAACTACTGCCCGCCCATTGATCTCTAACAAAACCCGCCACTATTTTTTGTCCTTCGTGATGTTTCTGAAGATGGACAAACGGTTTATATCCGTCATCATAGATACATAAAGATTCTAAAGTTATAGCAATACCGCAGAGAAGTTGAGGAAAAAGTATTTTTAAATCATGCATTGCTAAAGAAGAAATCGCCGTCATAAAAGAAGTACCGTTCATTAAGGCAAGTCCATCTCTCGACTCGACACTTATTAATTTAATACCGAATTTTTTAAAAATATCATATGTCTTTTTCTTTTCATTCCCTAATAGCGCGTATTCGCTAAAACCAAATAAAACAGAGGCAATAGCCGATAGTGGTATTAGATCGCCACTAGCGCCTATTGAACCATAACGATAAATGATAGGATGAATATGGTAGTTGAGAAATTTTACAAGCATGTCTATAACTTCTGGTCTGACCCCAGAACGACCACGAGCTAAACAATTCGCTCTTAAAAGCATAGTGGCCCTTATAACATCTATTGGCATAATATCGCCCAAACCACATTCAAAAGACTTGATGAGATTTTCCTGTCTTTCTTTGATAGATTGCCGGTACATCTTATCCTCGGCCTCCAGTTTATTATCAAAAATATGTCCCTGGCTGCCAAACTGTGTAGTTAATCCGTAAATGGGCATTCTTTTATCTTGCAATTGTTCCAAAATTTTATGGGATTTTTCCGCTAATTTCTTATCTTCAAATATGACGTCGGTCATGTTGCGAGCAACTTCGTGACAATCGTCAAGCTTCAAGTATTTTCTGCCATCAATGATTATTGGTTTTTTCATATTTCAGTTAATTAATTTTTACCCAAAAACATTCTCGGTTTTTTCCCAGTAATTTGAATAATCGACTTATGGTTTGTTCGAAACATTCCTAAATCTTGGAATTTAAACAAAACAATATTGGGTTCTACTGTTTTTCCATAAGTCCCGTGCAACTTACGAAATTCTGAGCTAGCACTCAGCAAACTTTTAATAATTGATCGTTTAATTATTTGCTTGTTTCTCTCTGTAATGTCAATATTATTAGCAAGTTCAACCCTGATGAATAATTTTTGTTTTTTTAACTCACCCTCAGTGTAAGTTACGTAGGCGCCCGTTACTAAATTTATTGTATTATCGGTTTTTAAACCATCATAAATATATTTAGGAAAAATATTTATTGCATAAAATAAAATCATCACATCTGATCTACCAGTTAAAATTAGAAGGGGTTGTTGAGTTTGTTTGGTTGCTAAAGGCATAGTTTTTGTGTATAGCCTATTTTTCTCGAAAAGGTTTTTCAACTCAGTGAAAGAAAAGACGTGCCCAGTATCTTTTATGCCATATCGCACAAGCGGTATACCACCGTTAGTGGTTAGTAGAAGTTCTGACTTTTGCTCTTCAAAATAAATTATAGATGGATCGTATTGGAATAAACTTGGTAATTCGTTACCTTTAATGTCAAAAGATTTCTTTAGTTCTGGATTTTGTTCTAAATTTTCACGCAACCACACGCTCAATGGAGTTTCAGTGGCCATTATACCGACATCAGCAGAGCCATAGAACGAACATATATATTTGCCTTTTCTTATTCCATTAATTCTCATTATTTGTTTTCTCCATTCTTCAGAAAATTTGTCACCGGATGTTATGATTCTTAATTTGTCTCCATCTATTTTTATCCCTCTGGTTTTAACAATATGAAATATATTAGTGAGAAATGGCGGATAACCGAGTATTATTACCTTAGAAAACATTTCCGGAAGATATTTCAGAACATTAACAATATCTTCTTGTTCTATGCCAGGACACACGGTAGAAATATTGAATGATCGCCTGGCTAAAATTCTTCCAACCTCTAACATGTAGGTTCCAGCAACCCAGGTTCCCATACCAAAACAATTGACCATCAGAATTTTATCTTTTGGGTGAATGTCAAAATTATTTTTAAACACTTGTTCAGTTTGAGAAGAACCACCGGCCTCCTGTTGATCTGTTCTAAACCAATAAGTTGGCCGGCCGGAAGAACCTGAGCTGGTATGTATCATTGGCGGAATTTTTCTAGAATCTGACAAATCTTCCAGATTATAAATATGGAGATAATTTGTTTTTTCTATAGTGGGGAGGGTGTGAAAATTTTTTTCAGTAATGGTAAACCTATCGTTTTTTATTTTATATTTCCTCTGTAAAAAATTCTTATAGGCAGGGACATTTTTAAGAACAAAATTAGCCACTCGAACTGCGGTTTTTAATCCCATATTATTAGGATTGTGAGATATTTCAGTTTTCATAATATTTACACTATACCACCTCCTAAATTGGTTGTGAAGCGCGCGCGTGGTGGCTTAAAAAATTGATTTTTCTAAGAAAAAATCTTATGCTGATACTAAATGGCCAAATATCTGACAGTTGGTCCGGACCACAATTTGACCGCCGAAATGGTTGAGCTAGTAGCACGAGAACCGGAGATAAAAATCATTATCTCCCCTAAGGCCCGCCGACAAATCGCCAAATCACGAGGGGTAGTTGAGCGGCTGGTAAAAAACCGCCGAGTGGCCTACGGGATAACCACCGGCTTCGGTAATTTTAAGGACAAGTTAATAAATACTAAAGACGCGGCCGAACTCCAGAGAAATCTTATCAGAAGCCATGCCGCTGGCGTCGGTGAACCCCTGACCCAAGAACAAGTGCGCGCCACCCTTTTAGTGCGTTTGAATTCGTTAATTCAAGGTTACTCCGGAGTGCGTCAAGAACTGATTGATTCCATAACTAATCTCTTAAACAAAAAGGTAATTCCCCATGTTCCTTCGCAGGGCTCGGTCGGATCTTCCGGGGACCTAGCCCCTCTTTCCCACATTGCCTTAGTTCTAATGGGTGAAGGTCAAGCTTGGTATCAAAATAGATTGATGGCCGGACATCAGGCCTTAAAACTCGCTGGGCTCAAACCAGTGAAGCTCGCTGCCAAAGAAGGACTAGCATTCAATAATGGCACGGCGGTCATGGTTGGCATTGCCGCCTTAGTTGTGGCCAGGACAAAAAGATTGAACACCACAGCCGATCTCGCTTGTGCGTTGACTCTTGAGGCAGTTCGCGGCGTCACCGACGCTTTCCGACCGGAAGTGCATCGGCTACGACCACATCCCGGTCAACGAGCTGCCGCCGCCAACATTATGAAATTTACCAGCGGCTCCAAACTAATTAACTCTGTGAAAGATCGCATTCAAGACGCATACTCGCTTCGCTGCGCCCCGCAGGTTCATGGTGCTGTAAGAGACACCTTAGACCATGTTGAATTAGTAACAGAAAGAGAATTAAACGCCGTAACCGATAATCCATTGATCTTCACCAATCCTGATCGGGTGATGTCTGCCGGTAATTTCCACGGCGAACCGATTGCCATTGCTATGGATTCATTGGGCATCGCCCTAGCGGAACTGGCCAACATCTCTGAGCGACGAACAGCCAAATTGCTTGATCCGGCAACCAGTGAAGGGTTACCGGCTTTCTTAATCGCGCCAGAGAAAGCCGGATTGCATAGCGGTTTAATGCTTGTGCAATATACGGCCGCCGCGCTCGTGTCAGAGAACAAGGTCCTCGCTCATCCCGCTTCGGTTGATTCTATTCCTACCTCAGCCAACCAGGAAGATCATGTCAGCATGGGCACCATCGCCGCGCGCAAAGCGATACAAATTTTAGAAAATACGGAAAACGTGCTGGCCATAGAACTTTTAACCGCTTGTCAAGCCGCGGACTTCCGCGGCCCCCACAGATTAAGCCAGATCAACAAAATAGTCTATGATTTAGTGCGTAAGAAGGTCCCTCCCTTGTTAGTGGACCGGCAACTAAGCAAGGATGTGGCAGAAATTAAGAATCTGATAAGCACTTCAGCGATTGACAAAATACTCACTTAGGATTTAAACTGGAAGATGATGGTTGCTGAATGTTCAGTAACCCCTAGTTCTTTGGCAAAGTACACGGGAGAATACAGATGACAATTCACCTTCCCAATGTTAATACCGAAACGAACGGTCGGGTCCATTTTGCACCATTTTGGCCGGACGAAAACCCCGAGCTTATCCCGAGTCTAGTGGTCTGTTACCAAAAATGTTTTGCTGACGAACCTTGGAACGAATGGGTTAAATGTCCCCACTGTCATGACCATTGGGGAAAAAGACACGAGAAGATGCTCAAGGAAACAAATTTCCACTGCCCAGTTTGCCTCGTTGAACTCATTCCTTTTTGGCCTGCAGAACAGATTGAAGCAGAGATCAGATCAGAAATCAGTCCAGAGGCCTCTTGCTGGTTGGCCAAGCACGACGATCAAGTCATTGGTTTTTGCTGGGGTTACCCGATCACTCCTCGACACCTTGAACAAAAACTGAATCTGCCGTTAACGGCGGCCATCGCGGAGCATTTCTCTCATCAATCGCGTGTCGCCTATCAAGACGAGGTCGGCGTGCACCATGATTGGCGTCAGCACAAGATCGCCACGGCGATGGTTAGAAGACGTCTCACTGACTTTTTAACCCAGGGCCTCCAGATAGGGGTTGTACGAACCAGAGAGAAGCCGAGACCGAGTGTTACTTTTTCTTGGTACACCAGAAAGCTTGGGTATAAGATCATCGCCCGTTATCCAGATAACGACGGTCGGGTCGTCCTCGGGAGGTATCTTCACGGTCTGGACGCTCTCCTTTGAAACTTTGAAACGACAATGAGCCGCAGCTTTAGAAATAAATCTGTGGCTCATTTATATTTAATATCCTATGATGACTAACAATCGTACGATGATTGAAGGCGTAATTACCATCACCGGCCCAAAAACCGGCAAAACCGTCAGTATAATCGGCGGGGTCCACGGCAATGAAGAGTGTGGGGTAAGAGCGATAAAAGAACTTTTGCCAAAAATAAAAATCACCGCCGGCAAAATTCACTTTATCTACGGCAACCCCTTGGCCATCGCGCGAGTCGTGCGCCAAACAGGTATGAATTTGAATCGAGCGTTCCTTCCAGAAAAAGAATTAACCGACGCAGAAAAACTAAGTTACGAAAGAAAACGGGCCTTAGAGATTATGCCATTCCTTGAACAAAGCGACGCCCTATTGGATCTTCACGCCAGTCAGAGTAAAAACACCATCCCATTTGTAATTTGCGAACCGCCCTCATTCGTGGTGGCCAAACAATTATCTTTTCCGATTATTTCTTGCGGTTGGGACGAATTGGAGCCCGGCAGCACCGATTATTTTATGAATAAAATGGGCAAAATCGGACTCTGCATTGAATGTGGTTATCACTACGATTCATTGTCAGTCGCAAGAGCCAAAAGAACAATATCTGATTTCTTAAACCTGATGGGACTGACCGAAGGCAAAATATCTATTTTTCCTTCAAAACAACGACCGAAAATTATCCGCGTTCACTCTATCTATCACACCAAGAAAAATTTTTCACCGGCGAGAGAATTCGCCGATTTTGAAGGGCTCAAAAAGGGAGAACTGATTGGCCGAGACGGCACTGAACGGATTTTTGCCCCAGACGATGATTATATTGTTTTTTGTCGACGGCGGAAAAACTCTGGCGAAGAGGCGTTCTTGCTAGGAGAGGATTTAGAGGTTATTTCTGAGAGCAGCGAATCGGTCTAAGAGCGGCGGGTGGCTGTAATTAATAAAAACATAAAACGGGTGGGGAGTGAGATGGGCTAAATTGTTTTTCGCCAGCTGCTTCAAACCGGAGATCAGGGATTCCGGCCGCCCGGTCAGACGGGCGGCAAAAGCATCGGCCTCGTACTCATAGCGTCTAGAAAAAATATTGTTCGCAATCTTGAATAAACGATCAAGAAAAGCGTAAGCAATGAAAAAGAAAAGTAAATTGCCATAAAGCGACGGTTGGGCTAGACCAAAGCTTAAGGATAGAGCCGCGCCGGTTGCCAAAAAAGAAAAGAGAAAAAAGGTTAAACCAAATTGAATAATCGCCGCCGCTAAATGACGCCAAACGTGCCGTTTTTGGTAATGGCCGATCTCATGAGCCAGAACCGCGACCAGTTCAGGCACGGTTTGCTGATCAATTAAAGTATCGTAGAGAGCGATCCTTTTTAATCTCCCTAGACCGACGAAAAAGGCATTGGCCTTGCTGGAACGGCGCGATCCGTCAATAACGAAAATGCCCGCGAGCGGAAAACCGGCCGTCCGCGCCAGAGCCGTGATCGCTTCTTTTAATTCACCATTGGCCAGGGGCGTAAAACGGTAAAACAACGGCATAATGAGCCGCGGCACAATATAAGTTAAGAATAGAAAACTCGCCGACACGGCCAGCCAAACATAGAACCAAGCCCAGCCGGCGGCGGCTTGGAACAAATAAAGCACCAGAGCGATTATCGGTCCGCCGATTATAATCATCAAGGCCAGAGATTTTAAGCCATCGGAGATAAAAGTTCTAATTGTTGTTCGGTTGAAGCCAAATTTTTCTTCCAACACAAAAGTATGATAGATTTTAAACGGTAAAAGCAGGAAATAATTAGCGAGGAAAATTAGGCCGATAAACCAGAGACCGGTTGCCAGTTCGGAAAGATTAAAACCGCGCAGATAGTGGTCGAGAAGATTAAAGCCGCCTAGAAACCAAACGGCAAATAAAACGGTTAGATTATAAGCCGAGATCAGAAGACCAAATTTGATTTTCGCCGCCGTGTAAATCAGCGATTTTTTGTAAGCTGAGTCGTCAATAATATCTTTAAATTCAATCGGCAAGCCCTGATCAAGAGATCGCAAATTGAGCCTATCGGCGATTAGGTCCAGGAAAAATTTAAGAAGCAGTGAAGCGGCAATGATCATCGTCAGAGACATCTGATTAGCACTGATTATTTAAAGCTGATGACTGGCGGCTGTTTGATTGACCGGGCGCTGGGAGCGTTAGCGGCACCGACGCGAAACATCGCCGTAACGATAATACCCTCCTCCTTAATGCCAGCCAGGTCCGCCACGGTCTTATATTCGTCATTGATGAGCTCGCGGTGCGGCTTGGAAAAAATATCCAGACCGCCCAAATTAATCCCCTGCCAGAAAAACATCGTGCCAGTGATCAGATGAAAACCAAAACCGAGCCGCGCCGCCTTGAGCCAAATTCTCTCAATCACCCGACCGGCGACGATAAAGTCGCAGTCGCGATCTTTTAAGATCACCAGACCCATGAGCGGCGTCGCCGCGTAATTCTTGGCATTGCTCGCGGCCACCTGGCGGGCCGCGCCAAACTTGGCCAGCCGCTTCATAATTGGCCAGCGCTTAAACAATCTGAGCCCCAGTTTCTCCGGCGGCTTAAGCTCCATCGTCGCCACAAACAAACCGCGCGCCTTCTTCTCCTCTTCTGTCCGACTCCAGACCACTTCGTCAAAAAACAGTCCGTGCAATTTTTGATTTTCCAAAGTGACGATTTCATTAGCCGCGGCCGCTTGCCCCAAACGATTGATAGAAGTTCTCTCTTCCACCCAGACTATTTTTACCTCGCCGCTGACTTCGTCAACCGACTGCTCCAGATATTTTTTCTGTTCAGCGGTCAGCGGTCTAAGATCATACCTTTTCCGATTCGTGGTTCTTTGCGGCATAATCTGAAATAATTCTTCTTCGACCGGCGCCGCTTCCCATAATTTAATTCTGGCAGTCAAATTAGGCTTGCCGGCAGCGGGAAAAATGTTGATTTCGGAACGGTAGCCCGAAGCGGCCGCGGCGATTTTGATATTCTCAATCAGTGCGCCGTGAGCCAGCCAGGTGCCGCGATTCCGATAATTCAAAACTGGATGATCTTTTTCCGGCTCGGCCATAAGATCAATTTCGTTACCGCGAATCTCAAACCGCCAGGGTTGGGAATTGCTTCCCGACGGCGCGTTCACACTCGCTGCCAAAATTTTTTCGATCATCTCTTTCATTGTTTAAGAATCTCGATGGCTTTGAGGAGTTGAGAGTCTTTATCTTCAGTCTCGTCTTTGCCGCGCTCGACGATCACCGACGGCGTCAAGCCGTTATCGGAAATGCTTACCCCTTTAGGCGTGTACCACTTGGCGACAGTTATTTTGATTGAGCTGTCATCTGTAACATTGACCAGTTCTTGGACCGAGCCCTTGCCGAAAGTTTTCTCACCCACCAAAATGGCTCGGTCATACTCAGACAGGGCCCCGGCCAGAATCTCAGCCGCCGAAGCCGAGCCGCCGTCCACCAGGATCGCCAATTTCAGCTCCTCGGTAAAAATATCGTAACCGTAACTGCGATGAATCTTTTCAGTTTCGCCGCCGCGGCCGCGTTCCATCACCACCGGTTCTCCGACCGGCAGAAACCAGCTTGCCAGATCCACGGCGGCTTCGAGCAAGCCTCCCGGATTACCCCGCAGATCAATGATCAGTTTATCGGTGCCGGCGGCCACGAACTCACGCAGGGCGTTACGGAAACTAGCCGAAGCTTGAGCGCTAAAACTGAAGAGTCTAATGAGAAAAACGTTGTCGCTTAATTCAGTTTTGATCGTCGGTATAACGATATTGGCGCGGCGTAAATTAAACTCCAACGGCCCCTTCTCTCCTTCTCTGGCAATGGTTAATTTAACAATCGTCCCGATCTCGCCGCGGATCAAACTAACGGCTTCTTCCAAACTCAGATTGGTAGCGCTTTGCTCATTAATTTTAATAATTAAATCTTTGGGTTTGAGGCCGGCGATCCTAGCTGGCGTTTCGGGCAAAGCCGAGATCACAGTCAAGATTTTATTGCGCAAATCAATTTCTATGCCGATGCCGCCGAATTGGCCGCTGACACTTTCCTCGAAATTCTTTTTCTCGACTGGCGGCAGGAAGACGGTGTAGGGATCGCCGAGCGCGTCGACCATGCCGGCAATCGCGCCCCAAACGCGTTTTGTTGTCGTGGTTGAAACATTATCAATGTGTTTCTCATCAACAATCTGCCAGGCCCGCCAAAACGGACTAAAATCAACCGGCGCCGGGCGGCCAGTCTCTTGATTGACGAGACTCGTGATTTGCTTGATGGCCGGCCGGTCGGCATAACCGAGAAGTACCCCGGTGATAAAAGCGCCCGCCAGCGCGACGATGAAGAGGCAGGGTAAGACAAAACGCCAGAAAATCTTTTGCATCAGAGTGTGCTCATTAGTATAATAAATAACATGACGCGGAAGCAAGAGTATGACGGTTTAATCTGGGTTGATCTCGAAGCGCCGACTGAGGCTGAGATCAAACAGATCACCGCTGACTATCGCCTCCATCCGCTGGCGGCCGCGGAATTAGCCCTCCCTTCTTCCCGCTCCAAGGTTGATTTTTACACCGATTTTATCTATCTGATTTTGCATTTTCCCGTTTGCAATCTTTGCTACGGCGTCAGATCGTCTACTGATCATGATGCCGAGGAGGTTGATTTTATCATCGGCAAAAATTATCTGGTGACCGTTCATTACCAGCCGGTCGAGGTGCTGGTCGAATTCTTGAAAACTTTTACGACCTCGCGGCTGTCGGACAGCGGCGATAAGATCCACGCCGGCTATCTTTTTTACTTTTTGATCAAACATCTGTATAACTCTTTGACGATCGAGCTAGATTATACCAATAGCGTGCTCAAACAAGCGGAACGGCAAATTTTCGCTGACGAGCAAAGAGCGACGGTTCAATTGCTTGCCGACATCAATCGCAATCTGCTTGATTTTCGCTGGGCGCTCAAGACTCATCGGCCCGCGCTCGACTCTCTGCTTGTCGCCGGCCGCGAATTCTTCGGTGATCATTTTAAGTATTATTTGGCAGCCATTGCCGGCGAGTACGAAAAGGTTTGGAATATGCTGGAAAATAACCGCGATACTTTTCTCGACCTGCGACAAACTAATGAATCGTTGCTTTCCATCAAAACAAATGAGACGATCAAGCTCCTCACGGTGCTCGCGTTTATTTTTTTACCGATCACAATCGTGGTGCAATTCTTCGGTATGAACACCAATCTGCCACTCGTCGGTCCGCCGCGCGATTACTTGGCGGTGCTCGGCCTCATGGTTCTGGTCATGGCCGTGATGCTAACCTGGGCGCGTTACCGTCGATGGCTCTAACCTTTTTCAACACTCTGACGCGGCAAAAAGAACTGTTTAAGCCGTCTCTGCCCGGAGCCGTCTCGTTTTACACTTGCGGGCCAACAGTCTATGATCGCTCGCACATCGGCAATCTGCGAACTTTTGTAATGAGCGACTTGATCCGGCGCGTGCTGGAACGGTTCGGTTTCTCGGTCCGCCAAGTGGTGAACATCACCGATGTGGACGACAAAACGATTGCCGGCGCGCGGGCGGCCGGCGAGACGCTTAAGGATTTTACCGCCGGTTATGAAACCGCTTTTCTCGAGAACCTGACGGTCTTGAATATTCGCCGGCCGGCCGCCTTGCCGCGGGCGACGGAATTCATCGGCCAGATGATCGTCTTGATCGAAAAATTGTTGAAGCGCGACGCAGCTTACCGCGCCGCCGATGGAATTTATTTTAAAATCGCCAGTTTCCCGCGCTACGGGCAATTTCAATCACCGGACACGGAGGGTGATTTTGCCTTGTGGAAATTTTGTAAACCGGAGGACGGTGAAGTATGCTGGGACGCGTCGTTCGGCCGCGGCCGGCCGGGCTGGCACATCGAATGCTCAGCGATGATCGCCGCCGCGCTCGGCGAGCAAATTGATCTTCATCTCGGCGGCACGGATTTGATTTTCCCGCATCATGAGAATGAGAACGCCCAGTCCGAAACCATCACCGGCAAACCGTTAGCGCGTTATTGGCTACACTCGGCCTTCGTCAACATCCAGGGGGAAAAAATGGCGAAATCAGAAGGCAACGTCATCCGGCTCGCTGATTTGACGGCCAAAGATTTTTCGTCCCTGGATTACCGTTATCTCCTGTTAACGGTGCACTATCGGACCCGGCTTAATTTTACTTGGGAGGGATTGGCCGCGGCCGCGGCGGCCTACGAACGGTTGCAGAATTTCGCGCGTGAGTGGGCCGCGGCCGGCGGCATTGGAAAAATTATGCCTAAATATCAACGCGCTTTCAACGCGGCGCTTGACGATGATCTAAATCTGCCACAGGCCCTGGCCGCGGTTTGGGCTATGACTAAAGATGATAAAGAAAAACGGCGCGATAAACTGGCGACCCTGCTTGATTTTGACCAAGTGCTGGGACTTGATTTAGCCGCTGCGGTCAAGCCAGTCGACATCCCCGAAGCTGTCAGGCAACTGGCGGCCGAGCGGGCAATTGCCAGACAAAAAGGAGACTGGAAAAAAGCTGATGAATTGCGTCGAGCCAGCGTTCTGGCTGGTTACCCTATTGATGACACACCGACCGGTCCGAAAATCAAACGGAAAATGAAAAGGTAGATATGTGAATAAAATTTGAATTTAAACTTGCAATAATTTTACCCTTGTGCTATTATGATTTCGGTTGACGTTGGGATGTTCCCGCGTCGCGTTCGGTGAACAGCCCCACCAGAGGCGGGGCAAAACGAAGGAGGTGCCTGGTGATTGTAAAGTATGACGGCGTGTCGGGCGAGGGCTTAAGGCAAGTTCTGGATTTGGTCCACAGCCGCGAGGCCTACTTGCGTCTTGGGGATCTTCCCAGATTGGAGGGCAATGATTTTTATGGGGTGAAAGTTGACTTTACTCCGAAGGGATTGACTTCCGAGCCCTTTCCTAGGAGTGGCAGTCCTGGCGGCGGCGGCGATGTGAAGGTCATCTCAATCAAGACGATCAAGGTCAACGACACAGAGCCGGAGACCTACCAAATCACCTTGGAACTACTTGATCATTTCTGGGTGCATAATGGTGGATACCGAGGGTGCGGCGAGGATAGTTTAAAAGAAGTGCGAATCAGGTTGCCGGACACTTTTCTGAAAAAAGTCAGCGATCGGGTCTTGTTTGCCTGATTTGTTTCTCCCCCGCTCACTTTGAGAGCTCGCGCCGGCGGGCTCTTTTTTTATCCCCCGATCAAGCGCCGGCCTTTAGGCCGTTGATGTTGACGGGTAATTAATAATATGCATACTATATCAATAGGTAATTGCAATTAGAGAATGGCTCTATTGCAATAGTTCTTTGACAGTTTACTCTCGGGATTAAGCTAACCCAGAACAGGAGGAAAAATGATCCTGGTGTGGTTGTTTGAGTCTGCTTTGTGGGTTTTGATACCCGCCTTTGTGATCACGCAAGTAATTATTCCAATCCTTCGAGGGACAGCGATCTTCCCACTTTTCAACCGTCGGCGACGACTCGAAGCCCAGCTTCGCCGAGCACGAGAATATGCTGATGAAGCGAGGTTGGAGAAGGAAGTAACTCAAACGTATGTGGAAGCCGATGACGTGCGTCACGGCTCACAGTCTTAGTTTTTGCTCGTTACCGAGCAGGAAAGGTAGGGATACAGAATGGTCAATCGCGGCAGTGTGGAATCAGAATCACAAAGTTTTCAGTGGACGCCGATAAAGGTGTTCACACTTATTGTGTCACTGTTCGTTATAGTCGTTGGTCTCTCCTTAAGTAGTCAACTAATGGAGAGTGTTAACGCTGACGAAATCATGGTTGTCCAGGCCCCCTTCTCGGGCGAATTGACCTGGTATACCACCCCTGGCGTTAAATGGCAGGGTTTCGGGAAGGTGACGACCTATCCTCGTCGTTCCTTCTACAAGTTCGAAATTCCGGTTCGGTTCAACGATGGCGGGCATGCCACGATGAAGGGGAGTATCCAATATGAGATGCCTCTGGATATTGAACATCTCACTGCCCTTCATGTTCGCTTCGGAAATTCCGAAGCCATCCAGAAACAATTGATCGAAACCGTCACGAACAAATCGGTCTACATGACCGGGCCATTGATGTCTTCCAAAGAGTCATACGCCGAAAAGCGTAATACCTTGATTCACTGCGTGGAAGATCAAGTAGATGGTGGAGTATACAAGACAACTCAACGTGATGTTAGGATAAAAGATCCGATTACGGGCGTTGAGAAGACCGGGATGTTGGTCGAGATCGTTACTGACGCTAGTGGAGTGATTCAGCGTCAGGAAGAGGCCGTTTTGACGAGTTTTGGTATCCGCCCCTTCAATTTTTCGATCACCGAGATGCCTTATGATGAAGCGGTCGAAGCGCAAATCAAACAGCAACAGCAGATCACAATGGATGTCCAGACTTCAATCGCCGATGCCAAAAAGGCTGAGCAACGGGCGATCACAGTGGCCGAACAAGGGAAAGCCTCCGCCGCCGAGGCCAAATGGCAACAGGAAGTTGTCAAAGCGAAAGAGATAACGCAGGCTGAACAGCAGGCCTCAGTTGCTAAGATTGATGCTCAAAAAGAGTTTGACGTCGCCACCCTTCAAGCTAAACAAAGGTTGGAAGTGGCGAGGACTGACGCCGCTGCGGCCGGACAAAGGAAGATCGAGCAGACCTTACTGGGTGAGGGAGAAGCCGCGCGACGGCGATTAGTGATGGAGGCGGACGGAGCGCTTGAGAAGAAGCTCGAGGCATTCGTTAGGATCAATGAGGCTTATGCTAAAGCCATGTCTGACTACAGGGGTAGTTGGGTGCCGGGCGTAGTGATGGGTTCGAACGGAAGTAATCAAATCGGCGCGGCTGGTTCAGGCGCGACCGATTTTGTCCAACTTCTGACGGTCAAGGCCGCCAGGGATCTGGCACTTGACCTGAGTTTCTCGAACTCAGCCGTAAATCGGGTCACCGAGAAGTAAACTCTAGTAGTGCAAAGGGGTGGGCTATCAACGCCTGCCCTTTTTTATTCACCCCTAATCCACTGGTGTGTTTTACATTCGGCGCTGATCGCTTTACACTTTTGGGCATGGCGACCGAAGCCCCCTTTGTTAAACCAGTGATCCGCGTGCCGCCGCAAGACCTGACGGCCGAGCAGGCTCTTTTGGGCTCGATTATGATCAAGCCGAGCGGTTTGAATGAATTGATTACGATCATCGCGCCCGACGATTTCTACTCCGAGCGTCATCGCCGCATCTACCGCGCCATGCTCAAACTTTTTGACAAAAACCAACCGATCGATCTGGTGTCTTTAACCTCGGCTTTAACCGAGGCTAAACAACTCGAGGCCGTCGGCGGCTCGGGCTATCTGGTCGAACTCGTCAATGCCGTGCCTTCGGCCAGCAATCTGAAATATTACGGCGAAATTGTTCGCAAGAAAGCCCAGTTGCGGCGGCTGATTGATTCGGCCGAGCGTCTGTCCGAACTTGGTTACCGCGAGGAAGAAGAGCTCGATTCGATTTTTGAAAAAGCGGAGAAAACAATTTTCGGTCTGGCCAATTTTTCCAAAAAAACTTTCACCGCCATTAAAGACACACTGGCTGACGCCTGGGAACGATTCGAGCGTTTGCATAAATCCGGCGAGGGCATCCGCGGCCTCCCGACCGGTTTCAAGGAATTGGACAATCGTCTCTCCGGACTCCAACGTTCCGACCTGGTGATTCTCGCCGCTCGACCCTCGATGGGCAAAACCTCTCTGGCTCTGGATATCGCCCGCCAAGTGGCCAAACGCAATGTGCCGGTTTGCGTCTTTTCGCTCGAGATGAGCTCGCAACAGCTCGTCGACCGGCTGATCGCCGCCGAGAGTCATGTGGACTCGTGGAAATTGCGCACCGGCCGGCTAACGGCCGATGACGAATTTGCCAGAATCCGCGACGCGCTTGACATTTTGGCCAAGGCGCCGATTTTTATTGACGATGACGCCTCCAACAACATTACCAAGATGAAATCGGTGGCGCGGCGGCTGAAAAGTGAGCACGACCTGGGACTCGTTATCGTTGATTATTTGCAGCTGATGGTGCCGCGACGGGAGAGCGATTCGCTGGTCCAGCAGGTAACCGAAATCTCCCGTTCCTTGAAAGCTCTGGCCCGCGAACTCGATATTCCGGTTTTAGCCTTGTCTCAATTAAACCGGCAAGTGGAACAGCGCGGCGGTCGACCACGGTTGGCCGACCTCCGCGATTCTGGCGCCATCGAACAAGACGCTGATGTGGTAATGTTCATCCATCGTGAGGATAAGTATAATGAGGATTCGGACAAGAAAAACATCGCCGAGATAATGATTGAAAAACATCGCAACGGCCCCACCGGCTCAGTCGAGCTCTATTTTGACGATAAGCGCGTCTGCTTCACCTCGATCGAAAAGGGTGACTTCGGCGGGTTTTAACTTGCCGTGATGGACGAGCCAATTGAAAAATTAGTCAGCGCGTTCCTACGTTTCCCGGGCATCGGGCCGCGCCAGGCGCGCCGTTTTGTTTACTATCTTCTGGCACAAAATGCCGGCATCGTAGAAAATTTAGCCAAGGATTTGCTCGAATTGAAAAAACAAATTAATCAATGCCAAAACTGCTATAGATTTTTTGTCGGGACGAAATCAAAAATTAACGGCGTCTGCGATTTTTGCCAAGATCCGACGCGCGACCTAAGCACTTTGATGGTCGTTGAAAAAGATACTGATCTGGAAGTGGTGAGAAAATCCGGTCAGTACGCCGGGCAATTTTTTATCCTCGGCGGCCTGGTACCGATTCTTGAGCCAGAACCGGAAAAAAGAATCCGCGCCCGGGAACTCCGGGCGCGCCTTAAATCAAATCAGGGCCAGTTGAAAGAGATCATCATCGCCCTGGCGGCCAATGCCGAAGGTGATAACACCACTGATTATCTTCAGAAAATCCTAACACCGGCCGGACTAAAAATTTCCGTCCTCGGCCGCGGCCTCTCCACCGGCACCGAATTGGAATACTCGGACGCCGCGACCCTAAAAAATGCCCTTAAAAATCGAGCTTAGTGATTTTAAGGTTGGTGAACGGCTGACGATGGCCGCGCTTCACGCGATAGCGGGTTTTCGGCTTGTATTTAAACACCAGTAATTTTTTGGCCCGATTCTGATCGATGATCTCACCGGTTACTTTGGCGCCAGCGACGGTCGGGGTGCCGATTTTAGTGTCATCACCATCGTTCGTTAACAACACCTGGTCAAAGTTGATCATTGCTCCCTTAGCGAGAGGCAGTTTTTCAATCTTGAGCCTCTGACCTTCAGTCACTCGATACTGCTTCCCGCCGGTTTTAATCACCGCGAATTTCATATAAGATTATAAGCATAGTTATTATGTTTCAGCAAGCTGATATTGGGCCGCGGTATGTGGTGTCGCGGCTCGCCCGCGCCATGACTTACAAAAACGTCCTGGCCGGTATCCCTTTCGGCGGCGTCATTTCTTCTTACGCCGAACACCGCGGCTTTTCAATTGAGAAAATGTTTAGGTTGGTAACCGAGAAAATTACCGCTAGCGTCCAAACCGTCCTCGGCGAGGCGTCAAAAACCGGCCAATCGCCGCGCGCGGCGGCGGTTAAACTCGCCGCCAGACGGCTTGGCCGTTGATCTTTGTTTTAAACACTCGGGCGGCGAAAGGGCGGTTTAAATCTTTTTTGCTTGGGCGAGTTTTTAAACCAGGCCGGCGTGCGGTAGGCCGGTTTGCCTTTTTTCCCTCCGGTTTTGTCGTAATTTTTCATACCCCCATATTATTCCTCAATCGTGCTCGGTTTATCAAGCATAATTGTTTCTAAGCCGGGACTCTCGCCGGTAATTCGCGTTACATCCTTGTCCACCTTTTTCAATTCGCGATACGCCAGATTATACTGATTGACCGTTGTGCCAAGCGAACCGCCTAACTTCTTCATGTACTCTTCGTAAGACGCGAGATGGCGGCCGAGATTTTCCACGCGCGTCCGGATTTCTTTCGCTGATTCCTCAATCTGCAGCGCTTTTAGACCCTGCAGGACCGTTTGCAAATAGGCCAGAAACGAGGTCGGCGAAACAATGATTACATGTTTTTCCTTGAAGGCGTACTCCACCAAATCGCGGGTATTCACCTTAACGGCGCCGACTTGCGCCACCAGCAAGTCATAGTAAATGGCTTCGTGAGGAATGAACATGAAAGCAAAATCCATGGTTCGTTCGTCGGGCTTGACATATTTAGCGGTTTCGTCAATTCGGTTTTTCAAGTCCTGTTTGAATAATTTTTCCAGCCGTTCCCGTTCGGCCGGATCCCGTTCTTCAACCAAACGGTTATAATTCTCCAGCGAAAATTTGGAATCAATCGGGATAATTTTATCTTTGACAAAAACCACCGCGTCAACGATCGCGCCGTCGGCAAAAGGATACTGCATTTGGTAACTGCCAGTCGGGAGCACATTCTTGAGTAAGGTCTCGAGATAATACTCGCCCAAGATCCCGCGCTGTTTGGGATTTTTCAAAATGTCCTGAAGCGACTGGAGCTGGTCGGCGAAATTGATCACCTGCTTTTGCCCCTCCCCAACCTTGGTTAATTCCTGAACAATATCGCGGATGATTTTATTGGATTCATTCGATTGGTTGCGCATTGAGTCAAAAATCGTCCGGCTGGATTCAGTTAATTTTTGATCAACCGTGCGCACCAACTCGTTAATCTGATTCTGCAACAATAAAAATCCGCCGGTCGATTCCCCTTCCAGTTTTCGACCAGCTAGCCACCGCCACAAAACTACACCCAAAATCAGTCCACCGGCGGCGGCGAAAATAATTATTGACCAATCAGACATATTTGGCCTTGATTATACCGCTTTTTTACCCCAGAGCACAATCAGGGCGTGGTAACTTTGGTAAAGCTGGAGATCGGGCGGCAAGCGCCCGCTGAAAAATTTCTGGAGCGCGTCATAACTGCCGGCGCGCGTTAGTCGGTAATGTCTGACAAAACGGCGCGTGTATTCGTCAATCACAAACACCGGCCGGCCGAGCGCGTAAAGTAAGATCGTGTCGGCTGTTTCCGGACCGATGCCCTTGAGATCAAGCAGAGCCCGGCGAAGCGGTACGATGGCGAGCTGCCGCCATTTCTGCCAGCCGCCGGTCCGGGCCACTAATTGAGCTAAGGTCAGTAGCCGCTCGGTTTTCTGGCGGTAAAAACCAGACGGCCGAATCAAATTCTCCAATGTTTTTGCCTGCCGTTTACCGAGCCGTCGCAGAGTCTCCAGATTATTCGCCCGCGCCGCCCGTAAGTTAGCCAGTGCCATTTCCACATTGCGCCAACTGATCCGCTGGGTCAAAATCGCACCGATCACGATTTCCTCACTAGTGTGCGCCGGCCCGCCTGACCAGGGCCAAACCGCCGGCCGGCCAAATTGTCGGAGCAACATAAAATACTGCTGAAGCGCCCGATTTGGCCGAGGGAAACAAAACTTTTCTGACTGAACACGGTCGTGCTTAAAGATTATTCCTTCGGCGAGCAATTTTTTCTTCTGCGCCGCCGGGCCGCCGAAAGCGTAACCAGTGGCTAAACTTCCGTCAGAGCGCACCACCCGATGGCAAGAGATTTCCCGCGGCCGCTTGTTGCGGTGCAGAATCTGGCCCACGGTTCTTGGGCTAAAACCAGTTAATTTTGCGATCGCGCCGTAGGTCGTCACTTGGCCGCGCGGCACCAACCGCACCGTTTCAAAAACTAAATCATCATTGCTCATCAACCGACAATTATTATACACTACGGGTATTGGCCCCTTCGTCTAGCGGCCCAGTCCCGATTTTCTTATGCTATGATGCATCATGTTTATATAATTGAATCTGTTGCGGCTAGATATTATATTGGTGTTGCTAATAATGTACAGAAGCGTCTAAATCAACACAATGATGGTAGAGTAAAAAGCACAAAAGCTTATAGACCGTGGATGTTGCGATATTCTGAGCAGTATCCTACACTTGGTGAAGCGCGTAGCCGGGAAAATCAACTCAAGCATTGGAAGAATCGGAAAGCTATAACGCGATTGATTACGGCGTGTTCGTCTAGTGGCTAGGACGCTACCCTCTCACGGTAGAAACACGGGTTCGACTCCCGTACGCGTCATTGCGTTTTAGAAAATCGAGGATCCTCGATTTTGATAAATCAAAATCGGGAGACATCGCCCTCTCACGGCGAAAACACGAGTTCAAATCTCGTAGGGGTCATTTTATCTCTCCTGCCACTCGGGTTCTTGCCTCGCAAGCAGCTCGGTTTTCTTTTCCGGCTCGGCCATGATTTCTTCCACTACCCGTTCCAGTCTCATTGACTGTGAACCCTTGACGAGCACGAGATCTCCGGGCGCAAGCAGATGCTCAATAGCTTCTCCGGCCTCTCGCGCCTCATCAAAATGACGCATGTTTTCTTGCTTAAAACCTTTTTCCGCCGCCGCCTCAGCAATAAATTTTGCCCGCACCCCAACAGTGATTAATAAATCGGTGCTGGCCGCAGCTTCGTTGCCCGTCTGACGGTGGGCGGCGATTGTTTTTTCGCCCAATTCCAGCATATCGCCGAGGACGGCGATTTTTCGGCCCGGCACCCTGATTGTTTTAAGAGTGATTAAGGCCTCGGTCATGGCTGCCGGCGAAGCATTGTAACTGTCATCGAGAATGAAAGTTTCTTTGACCCCTGGTAAGAGCCGTAACCGTCCCGGCGGCGACTGGTACGAAACCAGGGCCTCGGCCATCTCAATCAGGTTTAGATCCAAGATTACACCAACGGCCAGGGCCGCGGCGACAGCATAAAGCTGATGATCGCCAAAGAGTCCTGGGAGACGAAACGGCACCGTGTGGCCGGCGTGATCCACTTTAAACACCAGTCCGATGGGACGCTCAGCCTCGTAATAAATATGCTCACCGTGAACACGAAGATCGTTGTTTGCGCTAAAACCATAGGTCATGACGCGAATCGCCCGCTCGCTGAATTTTTCCGACCATTCTTCCCTGGCCGCCGCCAGCCGGTCGTCATCGCCGTTTAGGACTACGGCGCCGTCCGGTTTGAGTGCTTCCAACAAGCTTAATTTTTCTTTCACCAGGACTTCAAGCGAAGGAAAAAATTCAAGGTGCACTGGCAAATCAGGCAAACTGGTGAGAATGGCGATATCCAATTTTAACCACCGGGTGAATTGCTTGATATCGCCCGGTCGGTCGGCGCCGATTTCCAAAACTAGCCAATCAGGATAAACTTGGGGAAAAATCGCCAGAGCCAAACCAGCCGCTAGATTCCTCAACCAATCCACCGGACGGCCCCAGGCACTGGGCTGATTGAGAATCGAGAGCGGCACGCCGATTTCACTGTTGAAACTTTTGGCACTGCGGCGCACCCGTCGGTGTTTGGCTAAGATAGTGTAGATTGCGTCCTTGGCGCTGGTCTTGCCGACATTACCAGTCACACCAACGAGCCGTGGCTGGTAACGACGCAAAATCAATCTAGCTTCGAGAGTGAGAAGCCAGACCACAAAAGCGCGCGTTATTTTTTTGATCGAAAACATATTAAATCAGCGGTCCGGCGGCACTTGATAATAATTAAGCAGGAATTTAGCCAGCTGACTAAAAGGTTCAGTCAGCGTTTGCGAGGCGTACAGTGCACCCGTCGGCTCCAGGGTGTAGAGAAAAACGCTAAAACGCGGGGCCGTGGCCGGAAAATAACCGAAAAAAGAATGGAGAAATTTATCGGTTTCGTAACCCTGGCCGTCCGGTCGCGGTATCTGAGCGGTGCCGGTTTTCGCCGCCACTTGGTAATGTGGCAAGCGGGCGCGGCCGCCGTCAAGTGCCTCATCAACCACCTTAACGAGCATGGTGGTGAGGCGGCGGGCCGTCTCAACCTTGATCACCTGGCGGCCCGGTGGTGGCGGCAACTCTTCACTGACGCCAGTGGTATAGCGGATTCGTTCGACGACCCGCGGTCTAAGCAATTGACCGCCGTTAGCTAGGGTAGAGAGCGCCATCGTAATGTTTAACGGCGTCACGGCCAGGCCTTGCCCGAAGGCGGCCGTCGCGTACTCCACTTCACTGCCGGTTTCCAAATTACTAACTAAGCCCCTAACCTCGCCGGGCAAATCAATCCCGGTCTTTTGGCCCAGACCAAAAGCATCGAAATAATGACGGAAGCGCTCCTGACCAAGCTGCTGCATCACAAAAACGGCGCCGGTGTTCAACGATTGATTAAGGATTTCTTGAAGCGGCACGCGGCCGCGGGCCCGGCCATCGTAATTGCTGATGACCTTGTCGCTGATAATCACACTGCCGAGGTCGGTATAATAAGTGTCTTCATTGACCGCGCCGGCGTCAAGCCCAGCCGCCAAAGTCAGTGGCTTGACAATCGAACCCATTTCGTAAACGCGCTCGACCAGCGGATTAAGGAGCACCGACAAATCACCCTGTTTTTCTCCGGGGTCGAAAGCCGGCCGCGCGGCCAGGGCCAAAACGGCGCCGGTCCTGGGCTCAAGAATTATGCCGCCGGCCGCCCGACCCTGCCACTTGGTCATCACCGTCTCAAGTTCGCTTTCCAAAAATTGCTGAACCTTAGGTTCAATCGTGGTAATGAGATCGCCACTCACGCCGCTTGCCGCCCGACCACCCCCAATCGAGCCAGACAGCAGTTCCGCCAGAAAGGTGGAAAAGGTTACTTCGCCCTGTCGCCTTAAAATTTCTTCGTACTGTTTTTCCAGGCCGTAGCGCCCGGCATAAATATTGCCTTGGTAACCCATAAAACCGAGTACCTGGGCGGCAAGTTCCTGACCCGGGTAAGAACGGTAATTCTCCTCAATGATCTCGACGCCCGGCAGTTTGAGAGCGCGAATACCGGCGGCGGCCGATTCATCCAGACGGGCGGCCACTTCTTCGTAAGGATCATTTCGCCGTTGACTCTTCAATTGGAACTGTTCTTGGTCGAGATTGGGCAGAACCTGATGTAATTGATCATAAACCATTTGCGGCTCAGTGAGTAAGGGCGGATTGATGGCTAAAATATAGCCGGTGGTCAAGGTGGCGCCGGAAACCAGGGTACCGTCCTTGCTGCTTAGAAAAATTGAACCACGGTTGAAAGTTCGACCAAGCGATTGGCGATATTGCCGTTCGGCCGCTTCGCGATACTCCGCGCCGGCAACAATCTGAATGAAAAAAAGTTTGCCGACGAGCATGAGTCCGACCAGGACAAAAACACCGGCGAGCAAATAGAGACGCGAAGAAGAATTATTCCTCATGACCGCCTGCCGTACCCAAGGCCAAAAGCGTCGGTATCACCGCCGCAAAAGAAAGATTGGCGCCGGCCTCTTCAAACCCGAGCGTGTAAGCCCGTTCAATCGTCAACGATTGGTCGAGTTTCAGGTAACGGCCCTCCAGTTCGCCAATGACGAGCTGATGCTCGGCGCGCTCTCGAATCAACGCGGCGCGCTCGGTTACTTCAAAGATCAAATTATTAGCCAAATAAATATAAAGGCCGAGTACCACCAGTAAACAGCCGGCTAAAAGCCAGAGCATTTTTTGCGGGAATAATTCTATTTTTAAAACTTTGGTACTCATGATTTTTGGACCAGTCGGAGAACAGCACTGCGAGCGCGAGGATTGTTTTTAATTTCTGCCCAAGTGGGTTTAATTTTGCGGTGACCCGGAAATATTTTCTTGACGATTCTGGCTTCGCCGCTATGAAAACTAATTACCGCCAGCCGGCCGCCGGGCGCGAGATAATGCCAAGCGAGATTCAGCCCTTCGGCTAGGGCCCGAAATTCATCATTGACAGCGATGCGGAGCGCCTGGAAGGTTTGGGTGGCAAAGTGTTTGCGCCGGCGCGGTGAGCGATACCACCTAGGCACCGCTTCTTGAATAATCGCGACGAGCTCTTTCGTAGTCTCGATTTTTTTCTTTTTTCTCGCTTCGACAATCGCCTGCGCGATTCGAACCGCGAAGGGTTCTTCGCCATATTCTTTAAGCATCAATTCCAGATTGGCCGCGGCGCTTTCATTAACTATTGTCCGGGCGGTAACCGTTACCGGCTCGACCTCGTAACTCATGATCAGTGGTTCATCTATAAGGAAAGAGAAACCCCGACCGGAGGCCGCCAATTGTTCAGAAGATACTCCCAGATCAAAGAGGCACCGGTCAAGCGAGATGATTTGCCGGGCGTTTAAGATCTGGTCGAGGTGACGGAAATTGCCCTGTTCCAAAATGACGCGACAGGACGCGTTCTGCAAACGCTCGCGCGCTTTGGCTAGGATGGTTGAATCTCTGTCCAGACCAATCAAACAGCCACCCGGTATTCGTCGGCTGATTTCAAGACTGTGACCGGCGCCGTTAATCGTGCCGTCCAAAACCGTGATCCCGGCTCTAAGCGCCAATCCTCCAATTACTTCCTGTAAAAGAACTGGGACATGCATCGGTGGGTTAGAAGACGCCGATTTCGCCCAATTTTTCGGCCAGAAGATCAGCTTGCTTTTCAACCTGGCTGGTCTGGGTCAACCAACGATCCTCGTTCCAGATTTCCACCCGATCGTTTACACCGGCAATGACCACTCGCGTTTTCAATTGGGCAAAGTCTTTCAAAAAATCAGGTATGAGAATTCGACCCATGCTATCGACCTCGGTCGCCACGGCGCCAGCCAGAAAAAATCGGACGAAACTTCGTGTGTCAGCGGCTCCGAGCGTCAGCCGCGACAGTTTATCTGTGATCGCCTGCCAGGACCTGATCGGGTAAAGAAAGAGACAGGTGTCGAGGCCGCGGGTCAAAATTATCTTTCGTCCGAGGAGACGCCGGAAGCTCGCCGGCACCGCCACGCGCTTTTTTCCATCAATGGTGTGCCGATATTCGCCGATGAGCATTTTTCCATTACCCACTTTTACCCACTACGTTTAAATTATATTCCACTCCTTCCCACCCGCCAACAAGCTTATCCACAATTCATCCACAGAAAAAATCCTGCTGGTTAGCCGTTTTCAGCGACCCAGCCGAATTTTATCCACAGTTATCAATTAGTTATGATTTCGGCCGGAGAGTGGGGAAATAAATCACTTCACGGATGTTAGGGGTGTCGGCCAAGAGCATGACCAATCGATCAATGCCGATGCCGACGCCGCCCGAGGGCGGCAAGCCGTACTCCAGGGCCTCGAGATAGGATTCATCCAGCGGCTGAGCTTCAGCATCGCCGGCCTGTCTTTGTTTTTCCTCAGCCAAAAACCGCGCCCGCTGTTCTACCGGATCATTCAACTCGGAAAAGGCTTTAATTATTTCTAATCCCCCGATGACTAACTGGAAAGCATCCGCCAGCCCCGGCTCGTTAGACTTGGCCTTGGCCAAAGGCAGACAAGCTTTCGGGTAATCAACAACAAAAGTCGGCTGGATCAGCTTTGGCCGACAGACTTTTTTATAAATTAAATCAAAAATCTTCTCCCGCGACGCGCCAACCGGTAAGGCCACGGCAAACTGGGCTGCCTTGAGCGCCAATTCTTTTTCGCTGACGCTGATCGGTTCAGTAATCAAAGCGTAACGTTTGAATAAATCATAATAGCTGACGACACGCCAATCACCGCGACAATCAATTTTCTGCCTGCTGAAATTGAATGTTAAGCCACGACTAAAACTTTTGACCAAGTGTTTGAACAGCCGTTCGACAAATTGCCGCTGACGATCGGCATCGCTATAGGCCTCATAGAACTCGAGCATGGTGAATTCAGGATGATGCGTTACATCAAGACCCTCGTTTCGAAAACAACGGGAGAGTTCGTAGACTTTAGGGAAGCCGCCGATGAGCATTTGCTTCAAATAAAGCTCGGGAGAAATCCGGAGGTAAAGATCGAGATCGAGCGCGATCTGGTGAGTTTTAAAGGGCTCGGCGTTAGCTCCACCGGCTTGTGGCTGGAGCATCGGCGTCTCCACCTCTAAGTATCCGGCCTCGTCGAGATAAGCTCGGAGCGTCCGGATAATGAGCGAACGGAGACGGAAACGTGAGCGGATTTCATCATTGAACAGACTGTCGAGATAGCGGCGGCGAAAACGTTCCTCGATTTCGGTTAGGCCGTGCCACTTATCCGGCAAGGGCCGGAGACTCTTGACGATCAGCTGCCAGCTTTTGACCAGGATAGTCGGCTCCTTGGTTTTGGTTAGGAAGATTGAACCGCTGACCGCGAGAAAATCGCCACGGTCAACCGTCGACTCAAACTGAGCGAGCGACTCCTCGCCCACGGCCTCGCGCCGCGCCAACGCTTGCAGCCGGCCGGTGCCGTCATCGAGGTCGAAAAAAATCAACTGGCCTTGAGCGCGGATCCCCATCACTCGACCGGCCAGGTTAAGAGCGGTCCGCCGCGTTTTAAATTTAGACAGGTGCCGCTGGATTTCAGCCAAATGGTAGTCAATCTTTACCGTTATCGGGTAGGGATCAATTGATCGATCGCGCAGTTGAGAAACCTTTTTTAATCTCTCGTTTCTCAATTCTTCAAGCGAAGCCATTGATTAAGAAACCTTGATAACGCGGTAAGTAATCTCACCGCCAGTCGGAGTTTTAATCGCGACCTTGTCGCCCTTTTTCTTACTAAGCAGACTGGCACCGAGCGGCGAAAGGTAAGAAATCTGTCCGGCGGTCAGATCAACTTCTTCGGGGCCGACGATCCGATACTTATTTTCATCGTTGCTCCCCTCTTTCTGCACCACGAATGTTGAGCCAATGCCGATTGACGGACTGTGGCGATCAGCGATGATTTCCGACAGCTTCAGAATGCTTTCCAGCTCGTTAATTCTCTCCTCGACATTGGCCTGTTCTTCGCGCGCCGCTTGATACTCGGCATTCTCCGACAGATCACCCATGGATTTGGCGAATTCCAGCCGCCCGGCGATCTCGCGGCGCTTAGCTATTTTCAAATTCTCCAACTCCTGTTTCAGAGCATTGAATTTCTCTTGACTCAAATAGTGCTTGTCATTTTCCATTAGCCATCAATGATAGCTTGTCTTTTTGCTTATTGCAAGTACTCCGGCGCCTCGGCCGCCAGCCAGTCGAAGAGTTGACGCATGATAAAGACGCCGCCGATAACATTCTCTCGCCGGCCGCGCTCCATGGCCACGGCAAAAGCGTAGCGCGGCGACTGGTACGGGAAAAAACCAATCACCCATGAAGTCACGGCTTCTTTGGTGGTGCCGAGCTCAGCCGTGCCGGTTTTGGCCGCAATTTCAAGGTCAGACACTAAGAGACCCGCGGCCGTGCCACTCGTCACCGCCAAACGCATCCCCTGGCGCACGATCTCGAGCACCTTTGGTTTAATTGAAGTATCGAGCGGCCGCGGCTTTAGAATCGTTGTCGTGGAACTTGCCGCCAAGATCGTTGGCGTCACCAACCAACCACCATTGGCAATGGCCGCGGTAACTCGGGCCATCTGGAGTGGCGTCACTTGGAAACCGTACTGACCAATCGCCGTATGATAAGTGTCGCCGACGCGCCAGGGGTCGCCGGGAAAAAAACGTTCTTTCCACTCCGGTGTCGGAATGACACCGACGGCCTCGCTCGGCCAGTTAATGCCCGTTGGCGCCCCGAGGCCAAAAGCTCGAGCGTATTTGTCAATCCCGGCAATTCCCAGCCCGGTCTGGTCGCCAAAACCGCCGCCGACTTCATAGAAATAAACATTCGAAGACACGGCTAAGGCGCGACGCAAATCAACCGCGCCGTGAGCCTTCCAATCTTTAAAAATTGACGGTTGATCCGGCACAAACGGATTTGGTAGTGTTAAGACGCCGGTGCTGACAATCTCCGTTTCCGGCGTCACTACCCCCTCGTTTAAGGCACCGACGGCGATGACGATTTTGATAATGGAACCAGGCGTGTAAAGACCAGCCACCGCGCGGTTCAAAAATGGCTTGGCCGAATCATTCAGCCACTGTTTAATCGCCGGCGCGTCTTCGCCGCGCGCCAAAGTTTGCGGATCAAATTCAGGATAACTGACCAGAGCGAGCAGTTCGCCGTTTCGAACATCAAGAATCACGCCGGCGCCACCGACAAAGCCGCGGTCGCGGGCCAGAGACGCGATCAGCTCAAAAAGCTTGTTCTGGACGCGCGCGTCAAGAGCCAAATAAAGATTCTCGCCCGGTGCCGGCGGCCGCAAAAAATAATCTGAATGAATTTCGCCATAGGCATCAACTTCTTCGATCCGCGTCCCCTTGGCACCAGCTAAACGTCGATTGTAAACCTTCTCGACACCGTCGCGGCCAACCAGTTCCAATGGTTCATAAGCATAGGCGCTGATTTCCTCCTCGCTGGGATAGCCGACAAAACCCAGGACATGTGCCAAACCGGGCATCGAACGATAAGTTCGTTCGGGGCCATTCCAAGCCAGTTCCTCGCCTTGACGGTCATAAATGACTCCTCGCTCGGGGAACACCGCGGTGTGACGCAAGGTATTATTTTGACTTCTTGCCGCCAGCGCCGGACCCTGATCGATCTGCAGATAATAAATCCGGCCGAGGAAAATCAAACCGAGCAAAAGGAAAAAACCGCCCAGAATGATTAGGGTCGGCTTCTTGATTGGCTGTTCCAATTCACCTTCCAACTGCTGACGATCAAAAGCCGGCAGATTGTAAGTGTCTAAGAAGATTTCGTCCGGATCAATAGTCACAAAGGCGCGATTAAGTTAAGTAAAGCGGATAAGCCGCCGGCCGAACCAGCTGAAAGAGGCAGCGCCAGCCGCGGCCGCTAGACCCATCGGCCACGCGGCGTTGACGCCGTAACTCAAGTCGAAAAACAGGGCCAAGGCGAGCGCGGGCGCCGGCGAAACGAAGAACCAGGCGCTCGCGGCGATGGCCCCGAGCGCCAGCCACCACGGCGCGTAAAGCACCGCGACCGCGGTCAGTAACGAATAAGATAGATTAAGAAACATCTAGTTCTGTTGCCACTGGCCAGGTCTCACCTTGATATTAATTGGCTTAATTCGATCAAGATTGCCCGCATCGCCGACAAGGCATTGGCCAATTGGGATTGGTTGGCGGTGGGAGCGGTTGAGGTTAGGAGCACCGGACAAGCTGGCAGGGAGCGGAGAGCGTCTGACGCGGAGAGAAGTTCGCCGGCGCGAGTCACATCAGCCGAGTTGAAGACGCCATCGCGATTGATGTCGGTTTTGTAGAGCGGTTGACTGGCTCCGGTCGCGGTGCCAACCCAACTGTTAAGCAAACCAATGTCCCTGGCCAGGGCCCAGCCGTCGCCATCCACATCCCCGGGGAGGTACCCGAGGCAGACGGAGGAGTTAGAGGGCTTGTGGGTGAGGGTGATGCGTTCGCCCGGGACCAGATTCCGCGACAGAATCACGATCGGTCTGGTGGCATAGCCGCTGACAGTTGAGATGGTCAGGGCCGGAGTTCTGGGGCTCGCGGTCTGACTGCTTGAGATGCCGTAGTTGGCTAGATTATTCCAGTCTGGGCCCAAATCACCAGAAAAGGTCAAGGCTGCCAGTTTCCAGCCGACCCCGCTTCCGTCTTGGGCCATCACGGCGTTCTTTGACGGGGCCGAGGCGGTGAGGGTGGGGGTTATTGGTACTGGTGTTGGCGAGGGTAAAATAGGAGTCGGGGAAATCGGGGTCAGGAGCGGGGTTGAAATGGGAGTCGGGTTTGTAATGGGGGTCGGGGTTGGCGTTGGAGTCGGCAAGGGCGCCGGCGCTGTCGCCACGATACTAAATGGCGCGTCGCTCTTGTCTTCAACCGTACCGCCGCCAGTTTTGTAACCCAAGAGGTAAATCTTGAATATATTGCTTCCAAGCTGATCGCTAGGAATGATGGTGGAGGGAGTCCAATCATAGCTTCTCACACTAGCTGGTAAGTTGGTCGCGATCCAAGCAAAAAAGGCATCGTTTTTATACAGCGCGATAGAAACATTACTGATGTCTGATGAAAAATTCCAAGTAATCCGCGAAGAACTTGACCAGTTGAGAGTTTCGCCGCCGTTGGGCGAAACCACCTTGGCGACGGTCGGTGAAATCGTTACCATAGAGCTTCCGCCACTGCCCGGCACCGATACATAATCATCGGCGCTACCCTCAATGCGCGCACTCGTGCACCAGAGACTGATTCTTAAATCCCACGGGTAACCGTTCGGCAAAATCCTTATCCTCTGCTCCCCGGACGGCGGTAAATTAGATATTTGATACCCCTCACTGCCATAAGGCAGAGTCTCGTTATAAAGGTTGCAAGAATCGGTATTCGAAGTCCAGGAGGCGGTGTAGTCGCCGCCGCCGGGCGGCGGCGTAATCGGGCCATCCGAGCCGTCAATCTTTAAGTCAGCTTTTAAGGTGTCCCGGGCGACTAAAGTAAAGGGGTTATCGCTTCGGTCCGAGGCGCTTGTGAGATTATGAACGATCCGAATGTAGTAATCGCCCGGCGGCGGAAAATTGCCGTAAATGTCAATATCTCCAAGCCAATGGATGGAGGCTCGACCGCCCGCTATCACTTTACCAACAGTAACAAAGTTACCGTTGACCATTTTTTCCAGATAAGCGGTCATCTCATTAGAAGGATTGATGCTGGCATTGGGATCGTACGGCGTCCACTTGATGGTGTGCAAACTTCTCAGTTGCCAGATCTCGCCGCCATTGGGCGCGGTCACAGTCAACGGAGCCAAAATCTTGAACGGCTGGTCGCTGTCATCGCAAATTGTCGTGCCGGACTGGCAGATCCGGATGAAATAGGAACCGGCTGGAGCTTGCGTTTTATCTAATAATAGACCGACGCGCCACTGGTATGATGAGCCGGCCAACCCCTTGGCGATCAATGATGATCTGGCGATCGTGCCACGATCCGGCCGCAAATAGAGAGCATACTCCGCCAACCTAGTCGTTGGCGCTTGCCAACTGATAGTTTGAGTGCTCTTCGGAACGAAAACCTCACCGCCGTTAGGAGACAAAATCCTTAAGGTTAATGGGGTAGTAGAAGAAATTTGAGTCGGCGCCAACGGGTATCTGCCGGTATGTTGGGTATTCTGCTGAAAAGTTGGCCAGGGCGAATTATTTTTATTAACTTGTCCGTCCAATTCCCAAACATATAAGGAACCACGGTTTTTGGAAGGATTCCTGGAATCAGATAGATCCGAATCCCAATCAGAACTGGCGATCAATTCTAATTTACCGTCGCGATCAATATCGTCAATGACCGCCGACGCCTGCGCATCAACCTCCGTGCGTTTTACAAAAATTCTTTTACCGTTACTATTCCAAGCATAAACACCACCAGATTGATATTGATCAAGGGCAGGTAAGAAACCATCGCCAGCCGTAGTAATAATATCTAAACTAGAATCACTGTTAATATCACCGATTAACGAGCCGTAGTAATCATTCCAAGCAGTCATCTGCGGCCAACCTGGTAAAAGTTCGCCGCGATAATTTAGAAGATGAGTTTCAAATCCTAAACTACTGACGGCAATTTCCAAAGTGCCATTTTTATCCACATCACCCAATGACGGCGTAGACCAAAAATTCCACCCTTTCTTAAACGGCCAGCCGGGCATAATCTGGCCCTGACGGTTAAAAGCATAGAGACCGCCGTATCGTTCATCGGGAGAAATATCAGAAGCATAAATAAATCCAACGACGATATCTTCTTTGCCGTCCTTATCAATATCGCCGACCGCCGGCGAGGAGGAAATGGAGCCGCCAACATAGACCGGCCAACCGGGCACGACTGAACCGTCTGGGTTAAAAACATAGATGGCTGCTTCGTTAATCCACTGCTGCTTCTCCCAATCAAAACCGGCACGTTCGGTTGGATTGGTATAGACAATTTCCAAATCCGGATCAGCATCAAAGTTACCGACGGCCGGTGAAGACTCTATTGAAGCAGACCAATGATCAAGATTGGCTGGCCATTGCCATTGCTTAACTATTCTACCCAAGGCACTAACAATGACTACTTGATCGTTATCGTTATTTTTGATAATGATTTCTTTCTTTTCATCGAGATCCAAATCAGCCATCAGCATGGTCGGGTGATAATCTCTTGGCACCTGAATAGACCAGAGGACTGAACCGTCGTGGTTAAAAACCGTTAAACTTGAAGATGGTATCATCGGGCCTTCAAAATTGTGTGTCACAATTTCACCGAAGCCGTCGTTGTCCAAATCACCTACTAAGGGGATGGTTAGATTGCCGCCAGGCACATCAAAAGTGCCAAAAGTTTTTGACCAGAATAAAGAACCGTCTTGCCGGTAAACCAGCACTTCCGGCGGATTGCCGCCGCGGTAAACAATGATTTCTTTATTGCCGTCGTTGTCCAAATCATAAGCCACCGGCTCCAGCGTCCCGCCCCAGTAGTAAAATCCATCGCCGGACAAAACCTTAAACAGACCGCCGCTAGAAAGTTGCTTGAGTTGTTCTTTGGTCAACACCGTGGGCCGGATCTGATTGCTTGATTGATTGGTCGCCCCGGCCCGCGGCGGCAGGACAAAATAATTGGTGTCGGCCGAGATCGCCAAACTTTGACTGTTGCCGCCGAATTTCTCAAAATACCAGGGCACTCTCTGCGGCCAGCCGATTTTCAAAGTTGGATCCAAATAAATTCCGCGAACCTCCTCGCTCGCCTCCCGACCATTGGGATAACGAGCGGTGAGCGATAAATTATAGAATCCCTCTGCAAGATTGGCCGTGTTCCAAACAGCCAAAGTAGCGTTGTCAACCGGTCCGGAACCGCTACCGATTATTTTATCCGGAACGCAGCCGGTGTTGGAATCCGAAAAACAATATTTTACCGTAAAAGTCGTTCCAATCGGCCGGATTGAACCAGAAATCGGGACGCTGTCGCCCGGTCGGTAAATATCATTGCCTTGCGGCCGCGTGATTTCAAGATTATCAACCATAACCGGCAAACGATCTTCGCTGGATTGGCCGGCGCTGTTGGTAACAATCAGCTTGATTGTATGGTAACCTTCTCCAAGTAAAGTGTTGTCAAAATTAGAATAGAGGACCTCATCAGGAATACTGGTGTAAGGCGGAGAAGTGTAAAAGGTAGTAAACGATGACGGAGCCAAGCCACTGCCGTAAGCCAAAGTGAATCGGCCATCGGCGCCATTCTGATTCCAGCTTTCGGCCGTGCCGATGATATCTAGTTTACCGGAACTCGCGACCAGCGCCGGCGCCAAGAGAGCCACCGGTAAAGTTGGTGAGCGCACCGCTTCCCAGGCCTGAACTCGGCCGTAGCCCTGATTGACATAATCAAGATCCGGCAACTGTTTGGCGGTTTTTCTCAAGGCCATTTTAATTTGCTCCGGGGTCCACGCCGGATGAGCTTGCCTGATTAAAGCTACCAGACCGGCGACATGCGGCGTGGCCATTGAGGTGCCCGAGATGGCGGTGTGGTCTTGATCCAGACATTGCCTGTCAAGCCAAGCGTCCTGCCACTGGGCGGCGCAGATCTCCACGCCCGGGGCGACAATGTCGGGTTTAGCCAAAGTCAATTTATTGCCCTGACCGTTTATCCACTCCACCGGACCCCGGGAGCTGAACCAAGCCAGCTGATCTTGCTTATCGCTCGCGCCCACGGTAATTGCTTTTCTGGCTGTGCCGGGCGAACCAATGGAAAATTGTCCGGGTCCGGAATTGCCGGCGGCGACCACCACGACCGAACCAGCATCCACGGCATTATCCACGGCCCGCGACACCGGATCATCGGGATTGCCCCCACCGCCTAAACTTAAATTAATGACATCTACCCGATCGGCAAAATAGCCGTCTTGATCCGGATCCACTGCCCGATCAATGCCGGCAATCACAGTTTCCCAAGTCCCCCAGCCACCCGCATCTAAAACCTTGTAAGCGTAAAGATCAGCATCAGGCGCGACCCCTTTGACCACACCGGTAACACCGACTCCGAAAAAGCTACTACCGGCTGTGGCGATAGAAGCGACATGAGTGCCGTGTCCCATATCATCCATGGGGTCGTTATCATTATTGATGAAGTCGTAACCGCCAAAAAAATTACCGGCGCCAAGATCCGGATGATGGTAATCAACACCGGTATCAATAATAGCGATATTCACGCCGCGGCCAGTTAAACAGGCATTGGAGCCAGGCGTACAACTAGCGAAATTATTGAAAAATTGATGGAGCGGCCAAACTCGATCAGCGCCAATTAGGGGCACTGATTGGAGCAGATCAGCCTTGACTTGATAATTGGGGAACACGGCCTTGACCTCTGGCAGTCGTTTAAGGGATTCGGCTTCGGGCGCGGTAATATCCAGGGCTAAACCGTTGAAAACATTAGTAAAGAAACGAGGATTGGGATTGCGTTGTCTGATCGCGGCGGCTAAACGGGTCCGGAAAGAAGTTCTTTGCGCCGTGAGCCGCGTCCGCCAGCGATTCAGCTCGGTCCTTAAATCCAAGCGCCGACCTATGGCAATCAGCCGCTCTACTTCAATTTGCCTCTCAACTAAAGATAAGTCGCGTAATTCAACAATGAATCCTTTGGCGACTGGCGGCTCAAAAAAATCTGGTTTAAAATCTTTACCTGTCACCACCGCGCCGACTGAACTGGAACCAAAAGGAATAATTGCTGATAAAACAATTGCTAAGGCGAGAACGATGAGCCGGTGTTTTTTCATACTTGTATATTTTAAGTTCCTTTTCTAATTCTTACTCTCCCGGGTTCAATAATTATCAAATTGCCCCGGAAATCACTCGGTTTCAGTTTGCCAATCAGTCGCTTCATTTCGGAGACGATAATGGCGGTTGGAACTTCATTCGGAAAACTAATAATAACGATACCATGATAATTACGCGGCGGAAATTCCAAAATATTGGCGAAACCCCAGTCACCGGAAAATAACACCGCCCCGCGTTTCTTAGCGAAATTAATTATTAGCTTATCGCTTTTGCCCCGTAGACCGACATCGCGAACGTCTTTGACTTCCCAACCAAGTTCACCTAAAAGCACACCGATGGAACGAGATAGATCCTCATCAATAACTGCCGCCATTTTGTCACTAGGCATACAGAAGAGATTCTTCGCTCACGGCGCGAGCCGCATATTGAAGAGCCGCCAGAATGTCATCTCTTTTCAAGTCATACTCTCTGGCTACTTCGGCTATGCTCATACCGCCAGCGATTTTACCCACGATTAAATCTACCGGCACACGTGTACCTTTGATCACTGGTTTGCCGAAACGAATCCTTTGATCCACCGTGATTCTTGGGATAATTTCTTTCATAAACTAATCATATCACCTTATAGATCTTTTACAATCACCGCCCCAACAACGACCAAGGCGAGCGAGAACGAGGAGAAGGTGTTTTTTCATATCTATACCTGATGATTGTAACATTAATTTCTATTTTCTTGAAACTGCTGATCACTGCGGATTTCCACCCAAGACAAGAGGTCAAGATTGACCGGCGAACGGAAAAGAATTTCTTGGAAGGCACTGGCGGGATCGCTCGAAACCGCGCTGACCCGGCCGAGTGAATACTCGACTTCGCCGCGAATCATCATCACCGGATCGCCGGCCGCCACGGCGAGATCGCGCGGCAGGAAAACGGTGAAGTTACCGCCGCCACGGCCGCGAGCTTCGGCCGGAATCCGTTCCGAGCCAATCAGCACCTCCAATCGCTCGCCCCAAGCCGAGAAAAGCTTGACGGCGACGGTGCGCGGATAGACCGCCGCCACCCGGCCGAGCGCCACCGCACCGGCGCCGATAACCAAATCGTCAGGCGCGATCGGCTGGCGAACGGCGGCACCGAGATCAAGAATAATTACTCCGAGCGGCGACTGACTCGGCCGCGTCAACACGCGGGTGGCCGTGATCCTTGTCGCAATCGTTGAAGGGCTGTGATTCAGGATCTCCCGGAGAGCCTGAACATCAAGAATCAGACGATCGCGTTCAAGCGTCACGGCTTCAAGTTTGGCCGTCTGCCGGCGTAAGTCATTATTTTCCGCCACGAGCGCCCGGCGGCTGTCGAAAAAACGCCCGGCCTGGCTGATACTTTCGGCCACTGATCCGCCGATGAACCAGAATGGGCGCGCCAGCGCCAGCGCCACGCCCTGACCGAAACGGTAGACCGTCGGCTGATTAATAAGCCACCACAGCGCCGCGCCGATAACGATAATCGCCAACGGCGAACGGAAGAAGCGGCGGAAACCGCGGCGCTGGCGATTGAAACCGAAGAAATTCTTAGCGAGGTAATTCATCCTCGTCCGGCAAAAGAATGTCGCGATGCGCCTCCAAATTTTCCAAAATAATTCCGGTACCGCGCACCACCGCCGTCAGAGGATCATCAGCAATATTGACCGGGATCTTCAATTCATGAACCAGGAGCTCGCGGATGCCGGCGAGCAGAGCGCCGCCGCCGACCAAAATTATTCCTTGATGCATAATGTCCGACACCACTTCCGGCGGCGTTGATTCGAGCACTTCCTTGATCGCATCAACCAAACTGCTGATCGACAGACCGATCGCCTCTTTAATGTCAGCGTCAGTGATCACCGCTTCTTTGGGCAAGCCGGTGACCAGATCGCGGCCGCGGATCGTGGCCTCGAGCGGTGCTGGCTGCTTCCAGACCGAGCCGATGGCGATTTTGACCTCTTCGGCGGTTTTCTCGCCGAGTAAAATTTTGAACTCATCGCGCACATAAGCGATAATATCGCGGTTCAGGCGATCGCCAGCCAAGCGCAAGTTTTTTGAACGTACAATGCCGCCGAGCGAGATAACGGCGATATCCGCCGTGCCGCCGCCGATGTCCACGATCAAATTGCCGACTGGTTCCCGCGTTGGCAGACGGATGCCAATGGCCGCGGCCATTGGTTCTTCGACCACTTCAACGGCCCTGGCGCCAGCTTGACGGGTGGCGTCCCGCACCGCCCGCACTTCCACATTGGTGATGCCCGAAGGTACACCGATCACCACCTGCGGCCGGAAAAACTTCCGCGGCGCGAGCCGCGCTACCCGTCTTAGAAAATAAGCGAGAACCTCCTGAGTTACCTCAAAGTTGGAAATGACGCCGTCAACTAAGGGCCGGACGATCTCGAGATGCGCCGGCGTCCGGCCGACCATTTGTTTAGCATCGGCGCCGATGGCCACCAGCCGGCCGGTCTTGGTGTTGATCGCCACGATCGAGGGCTCGACAATAACAATGCCGTGCCCCTTGACGTAGACCAAGGTGTTGGCGGTGCCGAGATCAATCCCGACATCATGAGAGAAAAATTTATATAATCGGTCTAACCAAGGAAGGCGCATAGTTCATCGGCCGTGACGAATCTTTTCTCCTCGCTGTCCCGACGTTCAGTTAGCTCGACCTTATCGCCAACCGCCAAAGTCCGATCCGAAACGACAACACGGTAAGGGATACCGATGAGATCAGCTTCCGCCAGTTTTTCCCCGGCTGACGCCGCTCGGTCATCCCAAAGCGTCTCACACCCGATTTTTTGGAGCCGGTCGTAGAGCTCGCGAGCGGTGCCGAGCGCTCGGCCGTTCGCCGAACCAAAAGACAAAAGATGGAGCCTAAAAGGCGCGGCCGCCGGAGGCCAAATCAAACCGCGCTCGTCAGCCATAATTTCCACCAACGCGCCGAGCAAGCGGCTGACCCCAAAGCCGTAACAGCCCATAAACGGCAATTGATCGGACCCGGCTTGATCGCGGTAAGTCAGATTAAAGGCGCGACTGAACTTAGTTCCCAATTCAAAAATATTGGCGGTCTCGATCGCCGTTTGAGTTTGGGACAGCGGAGAACCGCAGCTTGGGCAAACCGGCTGTTTATTTTTGATTTCCTCATTGACCGCCAGGTGACAATCGGCGCAGATTCGGATCAGATCCTCGCCCGCCGCGGTCAACGTTTGAAACTCGTGCGAAAATTCGGCGAAGGTGCCGCCGCCAGAGAGCGTCAGGTAAGTGCTTGATTCAAGTCCCAGAGTTTTAAAAATCGTGCGGTAACTGTTGATCACCCCCTGGTAAAACCGCTTGAGATCAATGGCATCGCGGTGAAAAGAATATAAGTCTTTCATTAAAAATTCGCGGCCGCGCAGGAGTCCGGACTTGGCCCGCGGCTCCATCCGAAATTTAGTTTGGAATTGCCAAATCGCGAGCGGCAAATCTTGATAAGACGAGAGGAAATTTTTGACGAGCGGCGTAACGACCTCTTCGTGCGTCGGCCCGAGGGCGAACTCGCGGCCGCTCTCGTCGCGGAGTTTGTAAAGATCGGTCATTTTGTCCCAGCGGCCGGTGAGAAGCCAGGACTCCTTGGGCTGGAGTGCCGGCAAAAGCACTTCTTGAGCCGGTAGGGCGACCATGGCGCGCCGAATCAAATTTTCGAGCTTCCTGATAACGCGTAAACCCAGAGGTAGATACGAATAAACGCCGGCCATTTCCTTATGGATAAAACCGGCTCGGATCAAAAGTTTGGCGTTTTTCGCCGTCTCATCGGCCGGAGCCTCGCGCCGTGCCCGGGTAAAAAGTTCAGACTGCCGCATAACGCTATCTTACGGCAACCATCCGATCTTCTGCAAGTCGTGATAAGTGACAAAAAGCATCAGAATGATGAGTAGGACAAAGCCGCCTAAATTAAGCGCCCGAGTCACGCCGGGTTTGATCGGCGAACCCCGGAGTGATTCAATGAGTAAAAAAAACAACCGGCCGCCGTCAAGCGCCGGCAAGGGTAATAGATTCAAAATCGCCAAATTAATGGAGATAACGGCCGTAAACAGAAATAGGTAACCGAGGCCGAGCGCCCGGGCCGTGCCGACCAAAGTGGCCAAACCGATCGGCCCGGCCACTTGATTTAAAAGTTCACTCTCGCCGCGGAAGAGTCCAGCGAGAAAATTATAGAGCCCCCCGGCTGTCAGCCAAGTCAATCTTGCCAACATCCGGGCGCCGACTAAGGCGGCGCGCGGAACCGGCAGGCGCAATTGGCCGACGGTCTCAAGCCCGAGACCAACGGCCGCGCGCTCCGGCACCAATCCCTTGACCGGCGTTACTGCCACTTCCTCAACGACGGTCTTAACTTTAGGCGTCAGTCGCTTAAAGCCAAGAACGATCTCCTGATTTTCCCGCGGTCCGGTAAAATCGGAAACCGCTTCAGCCGTGGTCGGCGTCAGGTAATCTCGACCTGACCGCAGTGAGACAACGATGTCGCCCGGCTTCAATCCAGCGCGCTCGGCGGGCGAATCGGGCGCAACCGCCACCACCGTCAATTGCGGATCGCGAACCTCGTAACCAGTCGGCGCGGTGCGGGCACTGGTTGGCAAACCAGTCGTGGCCAGCGCCGCGCTCAACAGCAACCAGGCCAAGAGCAAATTAAAAATTACCCCGGCGGCCAAAATTGAAGCTTGGGACCATTTTGATTTGGCCGTCAGCAAACGATTAGCGTCAACCGAACTGACTTTAGCGCTTTCTTCTTGATCCTCACCATAAATTTTGACAAAGCCGCCGAAGGGAATGAGATTTAACGAGTATACAGTCTCGCCGCGGCGCCAACCCAAGAGCCGCGGCGGAAAACCGAGCCCGAATTCATCCACGCGCACCCCGGCCCGCTTAGCCGCCAGAAAATGCCCAAACTCGTGCGAGAGAATGAGCACGCCGAGAACAATCAAAAAAATGATGATGGTCATTTTTACCTAACCTAAAATCTCCATCTCTTTTTTGGCGGCGATGGTGTCTAATTCCTCATTGCCGCGGTTAATGATTTTCTGCAGTTCGTCCTTGCGGCGAAATTTTTCGTCCTCGGAAATTTTACCGTCCCGTTCTTTAATTTGAATCTCGCTCCAAACCTCATCACGCGCTTGCCGCACTTTCACCTTGGCCTCTTCAAGCTTGACTCGAACTACCTTGATTAATTTTTGACGGCTTTCAGCGGTCAATTCCGGAAAAATTATCCGCAGGCCAGCGTCGTCGGCGCTGACCGAAACGCCGAGATTAGCCGCCGCGATAGCGGATTCGATTTCTTTCAGCTGGTTCTGATCCCAAACATTGATCCGCACCGTGCGCCCATTTTCCACACTCAACGCGCCCAACTGTTTCAGCGGTGTCCGACCGCCATAAGCATTAACCATTACTCCATCGAGAAGTTGCGGTGTGGCGCGACCGGTCCTGACGCCAGACAATTCAATCCGCAACCAATTGGCAACCTCCGTTGTTTTATTTTTGATCGGCTTAAAATCGTTTGGCATTAACGATAATAATATCACAAAACCGGCAAAGTCAGAGCCAGATGCTCAAAAATTAATTTTGGTAAGGCCGAGCGATCGCCGAGATAACCGCGCGCCTGGCGGATTGCCGCGAGCGCGTCGGCGAGGGCCGCGGTGCGGGCCGCCAAAAGCCGTTCGTGAAGAGCTAATTCTAAGGTTTCAAGCAATTCCGCGGCGCCGGAAAATTCTCCTTCAGCATCTAGCGCCCCGCGAATAAAATTTAACCGCTCACTCTGGCTAAGGGACAAAAAGCGCCGAGCCCGTTCGCGCGCCCCCGCCGACTCGATCGCTGGTTGGCTCTTAATGATCTGGCAGCGGGATTTTAGAGTCGGTAAAAGATTACGCTCGTCTGGGCAAATCAGAAAAAAGTGCGTCCCGGCGGTCGGCTCTTCGAGAACTTTAAGCAGCGCTTGCTGGGCCGGGAGCGTCAGATTGGTCGCCGCCACGACGAAAAATTTTCGTTTGCCCGTCCATGATTTGCGTTCCTGCCTTTCGATAATCTGCCGACTGTCGCCGATGCCGAACGATTCCCGTTCCAGCCAATAAGTTTCTCCGGCTTGATCGCCGTCACCGTCGATCATCGCCCGGACTCGCGCCGCGAGCGCCACGCGCTGGCCAATAAATAAATAGGCATGATGATCCAATCGCATAAGCTTAACGTTTGGCCAGAATCGAGCGCTTGTAAACGGCCAGATGATCAAGGGCAATGCCCGTGCCCTTGGCGACACAATAGAGCGCGTCGTCGGCCAGAACGGCTTTGACTCCGGTCCGACGGTAAACCAATTCTGGCAGATTTCGCAAAAGCGACGAGCCGCCGGTCATAATCACGCCGTGATCAATGATGTCGGCCGCGAGCTCCGGCGGCGTGTCTTGGAAAACCGTTTTGATCGCCGAAATAATCTCCTTCAATTCCCGATCAATCGCCCGCACGATCTCATTGGTTTTGATCTCGGCAAAGCGCGGCAAGCCAGTCAGCAAATCTCGGCCCTTGATCGTATAAACCATTTCCTCCTCCACCGGCACCGCCGAACCGATGGCGATCTTCGCTTCCTCGGCGGTTTTATCGCCGATACCCAAATTAAAAGTTTTTTTGATATGATCGATAATCGCTTGATCGATCCGATTGCCGGCGCATTTGACCGAAGTGGACACGACGATGCCGCCCAAGGAGATGACGGCGACATCAGTGGTGCCGCCGCCGATGTCCACGATCATGTACCCGCGCGCCTCATGGATCGGCACGCCGGCGCCGATGGCCGCGAGAATCGGCTCCTTGACGACATAAGCGTTTTTCGCGCCGGCCTTGACCGCCGCCTCAATGACGGCGCGGCGCTCGGTGGAAGAAACCGCCGCCGGCACCGAAATCATCACATCCGGCCGCCAAATGTTAAAACGGCCCAGGGCCTTGCTGATGTAATAACGGAGCATAATCTCGGTTACCCGATAGTCAGCGATCACCCCGTCTTTCATCGGCCGATAAGCGTTGATGCTCTCGGGCGTTTTACCAATCATGATTTTAGCCTCGGCGCCAACCGCCAGCACCCGGCGATCATATTTGGAAATCGCCACCACCGACGGCTCGTTAAGCACGATCCCCTTCCCGGGGACGAAAACTAAAGTGTTAGCGGTGCCCAAATCAATGCCTAATTTTCTAATGAATAAAGGCATAGTTAGAAACGTTTAAGCGCCAGGCCCAGCGTCCGCAGACGTTCGTCAATCTGCTCATAACCGCGATCAATATACTGAACATTATGAACAACCGTTCGACCCTTGGCAATTAAACCAGCCAAGAGATAAGCTAATCCGGCTCGGAGATCAGGACTGGTCACCGGTCGGCCGGTCAAAGATCCGGGACCGATAATCGTTAGACGATGCGGATCAAGAATTTTAATTTTTGCACCCATGCTCATTAAGTTTTTAGCATAATTAAGGCGGCCTTCAAAAATCGTTTCCAAAATAACGCTGGCGCCGGTGGCTTGAGTCAAGAGCACCGCCAGCGGCGCCTGAAGATCGGTCGGGAAACCCGGGTACTCATGGGTTTTGATTTTAACCGCCCGTAGTCCGACTGGCGGCGCCGAAACAATGATCGTCTGGCCATGACTTTTGACCCCCACTCCCAGTTCCATCAAGAGAGTAAGCAGAGCCTCGAGGTGCTCGGGTCGGCAATGAGTAATCAGGAGTTTTTTTGCCAGCAGGGCGCCAAGGATGGCGAAACTGCCGGCTTCAATTCTATCAGGCAGCACCCGGTAGGGCCGACGAGCGATCAGCAAATCCCGACCAGTAATGATGAGAGTCGGTGTGCCCAAACCAGAGATGCGGGCGCCGGCGCGGCGGAGAAAACGGCCGAGATTTTCAATTTCCGGTTCCAAGGCGCAATTCTTGAGAATAGTCCGGCCGCGAGTGAGCGTTGCCGCCATCAAAAAAGTTTCGGTCGCGGTAACACTTTGATTTTTGAAAAAAATTGTGCCGCCGCGGAGACCGCGGCCGGGCGCGCTGACAACATAACTCCCGCTCTGTAGGCGAACGCTCGCCCCCAGCTGGCGAAAACCGGCGAGGAAAAAATCAATCGGCCGTTCGCCAATCACACAACCGCCGGGATGAGGAAAAGTTACCGACCCATAACGGGCAAGCAGGGGGCCGGTTAAAAGAATTGACGCCCGAATTTTCTCGGCCAGCGCTATGTCCAAGGTCGCCCTTGACAGCAAGCGGGGTGCCTTAATCGTAGCCTTATTACGCCCGACAGCAACTTGGCAACCGAGATTTCCCGCCAGCGCCAGCATTTTCTGCATATCGTCAATCTGCGGCAGATTAGTCAGAGTTAAACCGTTTTTAAACAAAAAAGCCGCGGCAATCGCCTGCACCGCGTCATTTTTCGATCCGTTGACGCGAATCGAGCCATTGATCACCCGCCGACCAGCGGTGCCTTCAATAATTAACGTGTCTCCTGCCACAGCCGTCATTGTAGGCCGCAGCAGGCTTTTTTACAATGTGCCTTTAGACGATCAAGTCGTTAAGCAAAATACCCCGATCGAGTTTCCGTGGCGGCGATTGGTAAATTTTTTTGTAAGTTTCGTCCGGCAGTTTTTCTTCAACCGTCAGATAATACTCGCCGGGCGGCGTCAGCAGGAAAAAACGCCCAAACATATCAGCGACCACGGATTTTACCTGCTGATTCACCCCGGGCACAAAGGCCCGGATTACGGCAAAAGGCACTGGCTGGCCCGTGGCGGCTCGCCGCACCGCCACGGCCGGTCGCCGCGCCCGCCAAACATATTTCAGCAAAAAAACTCCCAAATAAAAACCGGCAACAGTGATGCTCAACCAATTCGGCGCAAACAAAAGCCGGTAAAGCGCGAGCCCGGCGCCAAAACCGAACAGACTGTTATAAATCAATGCGCGCCGCCGCTCGCGGCGCGAATGAAGGATAAAAAAGCCCTGCTGCTGTTTGGCAAACTCATTCCAGTCAAAGGCCATCGGATCAAGCGGGATATTGCGGTTGATCACTTCCCCGCTTTCCGTTGCGAGCGGCTCGCCGAAGTAAAGCTGTTCATACAATTCATCGCGGTTTTTGCCCTGGAGTTTGAGGGACGGAAAACGATAATGCGTTTTATTGGCGACTAAGGTATAGGTGGCGGCCGGCAAGAAAAAACCGTACCGGCCGTCAAGGTCGGTGATCGCCGTGGCCGCGTCCTCGTTTCCCCGGCGCGCCACCACATAGGCCGGATCAAGCGGTCGTTTGGTCACCGCATCGTAAACCACGCCCCAGGACTGAGACCGTTTTTTCAATCTCAAAACTCGAAGCACTAAGGACCAAAAATGAACCAAAAATAAATAAAGATCAGCCAGAGAATTAATCTGACCGGTCAAGGCCAGGGCTTGCGAGAAACCGGCGCCAAGGCCAACCACTGTGAGGACGGGCTCGGCCGTCCGAACCGCGCCCCGGCTCGCCCGGGCCGCCAGTGTTTGCCTGCCGCCGCCGGCAACCAGCAGTTGCCCGGACAAACGTTTAACCGTCTGATTTTTAAAATTGACGACCGAGATGTAAATCGGGTAGACGCCGCTTTTAAGCAAGACGCCGAGGTTGGCCAGATAAGCGGTTTTGTTTTCGTTCAGGCGCAGGATAAACGAGGACGAGCGCCGGTGGTCATCCGGATCAACGATCGTCAGACCGATAATTTTCAGCGCCTCGGGCAGGCGGTCGTAATTGATTAAGACCGACAAATCTTTGCCGCTGACCACCGGCACGGTGGCGCCGGCGCGGAAAAATTTTTGCCGCTCCCCGGGTTGAAAAAAAATAAAGTCGCCGAGCGCCAAACTTTGCACTAAGGGATCTTGATCAAAAACTTGGGGAAAGAATTGGAAGGGATCAATCGCTGGTTCGATACCGCCGGGAGTTTCCCTGCCTGGCGACTCTTCAGCAGTTTCTTCGCCGCCTGGCGGCGATTCAGTGACTGGCGGCGGTTCTTCTTCCCCGGGCAGTTCCGGCGGCGATTCAGTCGGCACAACGAGTACTGCTACGGCACCCGAGGAATAGCGCCCGGCCGAATCACGGACAAAAGCGGTATAAAAATAGATTTGGCCGGGCCGGACCGCGGCGTCAAACGCCGCCTGGCCCGCCCCGTCATAAATCAAAATTCCGTCCGCCGGGCCGCCCGGCACACTGCCGGTTTGACGCACCAGGCGCACAGCCGCCAAATCTGGAAAATCCGGATTCAACCAAGTCAGCGCCGCGCGCCTAAACGTCGCTTGGTAAACCGCGCTGAAATTGCTGACATTGGGCACGACAACCGGATACTGGCACGAACCATCGTCTTTAGTCGCCTGCGGATTGTAGTTGGTTGCTACCGGATCAGTACAACCAGCCACTCCTGCCGGTGGCGGTGGTGTCGGAACGCCGCCGCCACCTGGAGTGGCGCCGCCGCTATCATCACCGGGAACAGCCTCAATCGTCACTTGCAGCTCGGCCGTGGCGGCGTCAACGATGACTGCTTCGGCGCTAAAAACGACCAGACCGATTAGTCCCAAAAGAAAACCGTCTCGGATTCTCACCCCATAATTATATCTGCTATAATTAATTGGACAATGAAAGTTTTTTTGCGCTGGTTTGCAGTTTTGTTAGCCGCGATTCTTGTCGGGCTGGCGTTTTTGGGGGTTGATTCAAGGGCCTCGGTACCGCCCGGCGACTCGGCCGAACAAACCGAAACAGCCGCGGTTGAAGTTTTTCGCGCTCCCCGGACGGTTTTCCAAGCCGATGAATTGCCGTCGTTCGATTTACTGCCGGGCATTTCTTTGATTCTGCCGTCTGAAGAGTCTGATGAGCCGCCGGCGAGTGAAATAAACCTGGCGACCACCACCGCAACCACGACTGTGCCAGACTTTCCGCCCGCGGTAAGCACGACCACGGTCAGCACTACGACGGACGCGATTGAAGCTGATGAAGAATTGTTATCGCCACCGGCGACCACCACCGCAACCACGACTGTGCCAGATCTGCCGCCTGCGGCCGGCACGACTACGGCCGGCACCACGACGGACGCGATTGAAGCTGATGAATCGCCGGCGCCTGAACCGCTCGAGAGCAATGTTTTGCTATGGCTTCAGGCAAAACTGGCTGAGTGGGTACCGCGGACTTTGGCTGCTAATCGGGCAATCACGGATATTAAACTACTGACGATGAATGGCCGTGAGACGCCGGTTAAAGTGGTAACTCAACAGACTGAAAGCGGTCAACGTTTATCGTTCGTCCCGGAGGGCAGTTTCCGTCCCGGCCGCTACACGCTCCAGTTGGAACTCTCGGAAGCCGGCCAGCGGCAGGTGGTGGAACATGAATTTGTCTGGGGTGTTTTAGCGATTAATACCAACCAGTCAATTTATCTCCCGGGCGCCAAAGCTTATTTGCAGCTGGCCGCGCTCAACGAATACGGCCACACCATTTGTGACGCCAACTTAAAATTGGAAATCATTGACCCGCAAGGCATCATGACCGAGTTTAGAACCGCGGACAACGGCCTGACCGCGAGCGAGACTTGCGGCGTCAACAACGTCACCGACGAACCGGATTACTTTACTTATTATCAAACAACGGTCTCGGGACGCTATGAGCTAAAACTGACCAATGAAGACAACGGTTACTTGATTAACGATTCGTTCGAGGTCCGCGCCGCCGTGCCTTTTGAGGTGGAACGGATCGCCGCCACCCGGATCAATCCTTTCCGAGCCGACTACACCATGAAAATTAAGGTGACGGCGCGGCAGGATTTTGCCGGTGAAATTACCGAGACCGTGCCCAATAGTTTTGAAGTGACCAGTGTCAAGTTCAGAACGGAAAACGAGAGCGCCAAAGAAAAAAGATTGGTGGCCGCGGTTAATCTGCCGGCCGGCGCCACCGAAGAATTTTCTTACACCTACCGGGCGCCGGCCGTCTCACCCCAGCTTTACCTGGTCGGACCGCTGCGCTTCAGCGCTGAATCGGCGGAGCGCCAGGGGCCGGCGGTTTTTGAGGAAGCGCGGGCCTGGCAAATCGCTGCTGACGCCGCCTGTGAATCGCTGGCCACCGGCAACTGGGACGCGGCCGGCACCTGGACCAACTGTGGCGGCACCATTCCTCAAGCCGGCGATACAGTGCTGATAAACGCGCACACCGTAACTCTCAATGTCAGTTCCAACGAAATCGCCAGCCTAAACATTGGCTCTGGCGGCACCTTGACCACGGACAATAACTCTCGCGTTTTAAATTTAAAAGGCACTTCCGGCACATTGTTCACCAGAGTCGGCACTTTTACGGCTGGTAATTCCAAGGTGCAAATCGAAAGTGATGGCGCAGTCACCTTAACTTCCGGCACCTTTACCGGCAGTAATGCTTTCTGGGAACTAGAGATCACACCCACCATTACAGCGGATCGCACCTATACCTTTGGTTCTGGGGCGATTGCCGTGGATAGCCTATTCAGCGTCCTGGCGTCAGGCTCTGGCTTGACCCTCACCGTTAACCTGGGAGCAAGCATCACCGTGGCTAGCACCAATATCACGCAGATCGGTAACGGCACAGCCACTGCTAATCTAAATACCGTCTCTGGCAGCAATTACGCCCTGTCCACTGGTGGGTTGAGCATTATCTCTGGCGGCACCTTGACGGCCAATGGGTCAACGATTACCTTAACTAGGACCTCTGGGATCGCATTCAACCGAAGCGTCGGCGGCGGCGGCACTTTCACGGCCGGCTCTTCCACGGTGGTTATTAACGGTAATGGCAGTGTCACCTTAACTTCCGGCACCTTTACCGGCAGCAATGCTTTCT
>CAZLZS010000001.1:0-44084 GCA_964564105.1 uncultured Candidatus Saccharibacteria bacterium | reverse complement strand
GGTAATGGCAGTGTCACCTTAACTTCCGGCACCTTTACCGGCAGCAATGCTTTCTGGAACCTAACGCTCTCGCCAACGATCACCCTCGCTCGCACCTACACCTTTGGCAGCGGGGCGATTGAGATTAACGGCAACTTCAACATTAACCCATCAGCGGCCTCGGCCCTGGCTCTGACCGTCAACATGGGCGCGGCTATAACCGTGGCGGCTGGCAAAACCACGACGATTACTCGCACTTCTTCAGCCACCGCTAATTTAGATACCGTTTCTGGCAGTAATTACTCACTGTCCACTGGTCTCTTGAACATCGCCACTGGCGGCACGTTAACGGCTAATAATTCCACCATCACCTTGACTGGCACGAGTGGCACTATCTTTACGAGAACCGGCACCTTTACGGCTGGTTCTTCCACAGTGGTTGTTAACGGTGACGGCGCAGTCACCTTAACTTCCGGCACCTTTACCGGCAGCAATGCTTTCTATGATCTGACGCTCTCGCCAACGATCACCCTCGATCGCACCTACACCTTTGGCAGCGGGGCGATTACCGTGAACGGCAATTTCACTATTAACCCGTCAGCGGCCTTCGCCCGGGCGCTCACGGTCAATCTAGGAGCAGGGGGTGTATTTACAAGTGTTAGCACCATCATCACCCGCAGTAGTTCAGCCACTTCTAATTTAAACACTACGACTAATAACTATACCCTGGACACTGGCTTCATAAACATCGCCACCGGCGGGACCCTGACGGCCAATGGTTCAACGATTACCTTGTTTGGCCTCGCGTCGACCGTCTTCACAAGAAACGGAACTTTTACCGCTGGCAGCTCGACCGTGGTCATCACCGGCAACGAGAATAATACCTTAACTTCCGGCACCTTTACCGGCGGCAATGCTTTCTGGAACCTGACTCTTTCACCAACCCTTACAGCTGGACTCACCTACACCTTTGGCAGCGGGGCGATTGAGATTAACGGCGACTTCACCATCAATCCATCAGCGGCCTCGGCCCTGGCTCTGACGGTCAACCTGGGCGCGGCCATCACCGTGGCGGCTGGCAAGACCACCACGATCACCGGTACCGGCGCCGGACCAGCCACCTCGGTCTTGGACACTCGTCCGGCGGCCACTGATTATAATCTGACCACGGGTTCTCTGGATATTGCCGCTAACGGCACCTTGGACGCCGGGAGCTCGGCCTCGGTGATTACGGTCAGTGGTGACATTACCCGCGCCGGCACTTTAACCGCCGGCAGTTCCACTTTCACTTTGAACGGTTCCGGCAAACAAACCGTGAACAGCGCCATGGTCGGCGCGACCGGCGCTTTCTATAATCTCACCATTACTAACAATTCCGGCACCGCGCCTTCGGACTGCGAAATCACCGGCTGGGTGCCGTCGGTAGATTTCGCCGCTGCTGCTTCCACCACCAACAACTTCACCATCACCACCGCTTCGGTCAAAGTGGAGTACAACTCCGGCTCGCTTTACACTTTCCAGAACGTAAATTGGAACGGTCAAGCCGCCGGCACGAGAATCTATTTCCGGAACTCCGCCGCCTCCGGTTCCTGGCGACTGGATGTCCCCGGCACTCAAACCGCGGTCTCTTATGTTAATGTTTCTCGCTCTGATGCCTCGGCCGGTCTATCAATTAACGCTTCGGACGGCACGAGCACTGATTGCGGCAATAATGTCAATTGGGGATTCCCCTATCTCACCTTCAGTGTTTCCACCAACGGCTTCCCGGCGATCACGCCGGGCACGAGCGCGATTTTTGCCACCTCCACCTTGTCAGCCGATACCAATATCTCGACCGGCTGGTATGTGACGCTCTACGGCACTGATACTGGTACGCCCACCGGCAATACCACCATGGATCACGATGACTATCCAGCCGTCGGTTTAACTGACCAGACTCAATGGCTCCCCGGCGCCGCCACGACCACGGCCGGCAACGCGGTTCGGATCAGCGCCTTGGATAATTCCGGCGATGTTTTGGCCTTCCGCGTGATGACCGCCTCGGGTTCGGTGCCGTTTCGAGCCGCCACCTGGTGGGGCTCAGCCGACAATTATGCGGACAGCGTCAGTACGCTCTGGGCCGGGATCGCCAGTTCCAGCGCCGCTAATTTAAGGATTGGCAACACCAATGTCTCGAGCGGTGGCGTTCCGGTGCTTAACACCGTTCTTTATTACCTAAAATTGCCGGCGACCCAGCAGTCCGGCAATTATTCCGGCGAATTGATTTTCACCGCTACCGCTAATCCTTAATGATTTAAGAAGGTGGATAACCTCACTACTATGTTATTATGGCCGGTTAATTTATAATTAAGACAATGCTTGCTCTGTTGAAACAGTGGGTCGTCGCTTTTTTAATTACCACCGCAATCTTTGTGATGGGCTACGGCCATTATGCTTACAGCGAAGCCGAAATTTTAACTGTGACAGTGTCCACGACATTATCTTTTTCCGCCTCGACCGATAATTTTGGTTCTCTGTCTGCGGGCACGGCCAAATTCGCGACCACGACCTTAAATGTCAACACCAATAATACGGCCGGCTGGAATGTGACTCTTTACGGCGATGATCAAAGCCCGACCAACACGGTCTGTGATCTGGACGGCGCGGGCAATGAGGGCGTCGGTCTGACCGACCAAGCCGAATGGCTCCCCGGCGCCGCCACGACCACGGCTGGCAACGCGGTTCGGATCAGCGCCTTGGATAATTCCGGCGATGTTTTGGCCTTCCGCGTGATGACCGCCTCGGGTTCGGTGCCGTTTCGAGCCGCCACCTGGTGGGGCTCAGCCGACAATTATGCGGACAGCGTCAGTACGCTCTGGGCCGGAGTGGCCAGTTCCACGATTCAGCGTCAGGTCGGCAATGCCGGCACCGGTTCCTACAGCGCTTCAGACCATCTCAATACCGTCCTTTATTACCTGGATGTGCCGGCGACCCAGCAGTCCGGCGCTTATTCCTGCCCCTTAACTTTCACCGCCACCGCCAACTAAAACCCCATCGTGAATTTAAAAACCGTTGTCATTTTGATTTTGGCTCTGGCCGCGCCAGTCGCCAACGCGACTACCGGCCTGACCATTCAACCGGTCAAAATTTCCCAAACTCTGGAACCGGGCAGCCAACTTTCCGGCACGATTAAACTATCCAACGCCAGCTCGGAAGACGTCCAGTTGGCAATCAAGGTGGAAGATTTTGTGCCCCTGGCCGGCGCCGAAGGTCTGCAATTTGTCGGCCGGGCGGAGGGCGTTACCACGGTCCGCGACTGGATCAGTATTCGCGGCGACCAGTCTCTGATCTTTAAACAAGGCGAGACTCGCGACATCACCTACGATATCATTACGCCGCCGGACGCCGAACCGGGCAGTCATTTCGGCGTCATTTTTTTCAAGGCCACCAGGTTGAATAGCGCCGAGCCGCTGAAAATTGGCACCCAGGTGGGGACACTGGTCTTCATTACCGTGCCGGGTAATCGTCTCCAACAGGGGAAAATTCTTGGTTTTTCCGCTCCCCGCTTTGTCGAACGGGGACCGGTGAGGTTTAAAATCAAATTCACCAATACCGGCACGGTTCATTTCGAGCCGCGGGGTTCAATTCGGATCAGCAATCTCTTCGGTCGCAAAGTCGGCGACGTGCCGATTGAAGGCACGGCGGTTTTACCGAGCGGCGTCAGAGAATGGGAGATTGCTTGGCCGAATCAGGAACTGTTGCTCGGCCGCTATACGGCCGCGGCGGCCGTGCTTAACGACGCCGGCGAAGTCTTAACCAGCGCCAATCTGAACTTTTATGCCGCGCCAATCTGGTGGACGGTTGGCTTTGTTCTGACGATGCTTATTATCCTTTTTGCCCTCAGATTTCTCCGGCGCCGAGTGCGTATTTCAATCTCACTCAAGGATTAGTGACCTTGTCTGATTATTAACGTACCTAGTATAATTATGATTAAGCCAATGTTTCCCCTAAAAACTAGAAGTGATAATCTAAAAGCTGTTTCGGGTTTTACCCTGATCGAGCTTCTCGTCGTTATCGCGATCATCTCTCTTTTGTCCAGTATTGTTTTGGCCTCGCTCGGTCAAGCGCGGGCGAAAGCTGCTGACGCGGCGATCAAAGAAAATCTAGTCAGTCTCCGTTCACAAGCAGGATTGCTTTATGATCAAGCATTAGATTGTTACACTGATGGCTCACCAGGCCCTTGCCATGCTTTCAGTGGCGGCGAGATAAGTTGTTCAGTTGTTTCTCCTATAGTCTTCGCGAATCAGAAAATTCAAGATATACTGATTGCCTCTAGAAAACTGTCATCTTATCCTACGCAAAGCCCTTGCATGTATTCTAGCGGCATGAAAAGCTGGGCCGTCGCCGTTCCTCTTAAGACCAATTCCGCTCTTGCTTGGTGCGTTGACAGTTCTGGTAGCTCCAAATCAGTTTTTTACAACGTTCTTGATTTTACACAATCATTTCAAATAAGCGTAAGCCCAGATTTTGTTAGTTGTTTGTAAACCTAATCACCGGCAAGGTTCAACCTGACATTTAATATTTACAAGATCAGGGAATTTTTTTCTTAATCGGCGTGATGACGAAAAGATAGTCCCCGCCTCGGCCGCTGGGGAAAATCGGCGTAACCAGACCGGTCTGACCGCTCGCGTCAAAACGGACTTCGACTTGATCGGAAAAGGCCTGTTCCAATTCTTCGGCCAGGGCGCTGTCGGTCGCGGGGTTGCCCGAAGACGGCAGGACCACTAAACCCGTGCCTGGCGATTCGCGGTTCGGGACAGCGCCGGCATTTAATAATAATTCTCTAGTTAATTCTTCCTTGATCTCGGCTTTCAGCCGGGCGATCAGAACGGAGTCAAGAATCGGCTGTTCACTGGCCGAGATCGGCGGCGAGCGCCCCAGGAATCCTGACCAGGCGGCAACGATTTTCTGCCAGCCGTAGTCAAGATTGGCGACGAGCGTTTGCCAGAAGTCAAAAACCGCAAACCACAAACGTGTCAAATCCTCTTCGACAATGGAGAAAACCGCGGCCGGCTGAGCCGATCTGACCGAGCGCGTGACGGCGGCGAACGATTGGCCGACCGCGGCGGCGGTTAATTCAGTGCCCGCCGCGAAATATTCCCAGGCCCTGACCCGCCAGAGAGATTCAGACGCGGCTGTGACAGAAATCAGGAGGACCAGGGCGAGGAGCGGCCGGAGGAGGGGGTGACGCCAATCAAATAGCGCCGGCGGCTCGTCAAAAGCCCTGGCGTCCGGCCTGGCTGATTCGGAAATGTACCACTCGCCGCCAAACTCCCTGGCCGCCAGCCGCTGTTGTCGGCAAGCCGCAATCAATTTGGCCGGAGAAAGTTTGTGTCTGGCGGCGACGGTTCGGATCGAAACATAACGTTCCTCTCCCATTATCTAATTATATATGATACTTTAAGTGAATGAAAATCGTGTCTGTTATCCCGATCGCGCGGGGCGTTTTCAAAGAAGAATTGGACTATTTTACCGCCCAGACGATAGCACCCGGGACAATCGTCAGCGTCCCGGTCCGCCAACGGACGATTGACGCTCTCGTTGTCGCTTGCCGGCCGGTCGAGGCGGCTAAGGCGGCGGTGCGAACCGCCGCCTTCCCGCTAAGAAAGGTTGGGCGCGTCAGACCGGTCTCTTTTTTTACACCGGAATTTTTAATCGCCGCGCGCCGGCTCGCTGACTACTTCGCCAGCACCTTAGGTCAAACCCTCAAAGGATTGGTGCCGAGCGAGATTTTAACCAGCGCCAACGAGACGGTCGCCCCGGCGGCGCGACCAAGCCCCCGCTCCCGCGGTCAATCGTTAGCCAGCGAGAAATATGTCCTCCAAGAATCCGATGAAGAACGGTTAATTTATTACAAAAGTTTAATCCGTGAGGAATTTGCCAGGGGCGCGTCCGTCTTCTTATGTTTGCCGACGCCGGCCGATATTAAAAAAGCGCTGGCGTCGCTGGAACGAGGCATTGCCGACTACACCATCGCTTGTTACCACGGACTCGGCCGGCGCTGGCTCCTCGACGGCTGGCAACGCGCCTTGTCGAGTGACCATCCGGTGCTCATTGTCGCCACCCCGAGCTGGCTCGCCCTGCCGCGCGCCGATCTAAGCACCATTATTGTCGATCGGGAAAACTCGCCGGCCTACAAGGCGCTCACTCGTCCGTTTCTTGATTACCGCTTGGCGGCTGAGTTCTTGACCGAAGCCAGCGGCCAACGGCTGGTGCTCGGCGATTCCATTCTGCGCGTCGAAACGATTCACCGATTCAATCAGGGTCTCTGCCAATCCTTAACGCCGCTCAAACACCATCTCGTCTCCGGCGCCGAACAAAAAATCGTGAGCGTCAAAAGCCCACCAGGGCGCTTCCGAATTTTGAGCGATGATTTAATCACCGCTCTGGCCAGCGCCAGTCAAAATAACGAAAAATTTTTCCTCTTTGTTCACCGCCGCGGCCTCTCGCCGCTCGTCGTTTGTGAAGACTGCGGCGCCGCCGTCACTTGCCGCAATTGCCAATCGCCGGTCAGTCTTCATCAAGCGGCGGAAAATCTCTTACTCTGCCATCACTGCGGCGATCGCCGGAGCGCCGCCGAGAAATGCACCGTCTGCGGCAGTTGGCGTTTAATCGGCTTGGGTATCGGCCTTGATCTGGTGGCCAAAGAATTAACCGAGCAGCTGCCGCTGGTCAAACTTTTCAAACTCGACAGCGACCGAATCCGTTCCGGGCGCCAAGCCGAGACGCTGGTCAAAAAATTTCTGGCGACGCCCGGCGGCGTTCTCGTCGGCACGGAAATGGCAATGTATTACCTGCGCGAAAAAATTGAGAACGCGGCCGTGGCCGCCATTGACTCACTCTTCGCCTTGCCCGATTATCGCATCAACGAACGGGTCTTTAATCTGCTTCTCAGACTCCGGGCGCTGGCCAGCAAAAGCTTTCTGATCCAGATGAGAAACGTCAAAAGTCACTTATTTGATCTGGCCAGCCGCGGTTCACTGCTTGACTTTTATCGACTGGAACTGGCCGAGCGGCGAGAGTACAGCTATCCGCCGTTCAAACTTTTTATTAAAATTACCCTCGCGGGCAAACGAGAAGATGTTCTGCCGGCGATGCGGGCGCTCGAACACGACCTCGACGGATACGAATTAGACAGCTTGTCCGGCCCCGGCGAGCGACCGGGGCAGATCGCGGCCAATTTAATTCTCCGTTTAAAAACTTCGGACTGGCCAGATCCTCAACTGTTAGAAATTCTAAAATCCCTGCCGCCGCGATATCTGGTCACCGTCGATCCGGAAAATCTTTTAGCTTGAGCATGCCTAAACCAATTAGACAAAAAACTGATCCGATTTTGCGTCAAAGAGCGAAAGCCGTGACCGCGCTTCTCCCGAGCGCCAAAATCAATAAAATTATCTCGGCGATGAGCGCCGCGCTCGCCGCGGCAGAAGACGGGGTGGCGTTGGCCGCGCCGCAGATTGGCGTCTTGCTCCGCCTCTTTATTGTCAGCCCCAAAGCTTTAGGTCGGCCGCCGGCTGAACCAGTCTTCGTCTTCATCAACCCGCGCATCGTCAAACATTCGCGCCGCAAAAGGGAACTCGTCGAAGGTTGTCTAAGCGTCCGTCAAGTCTACGGACACATCAAACGATCCGAAAAAGTGACAGTCCAAGCCCTTGATGAGCGCGGCCGGCGCTTCACCCGCCACACCACCGGATTGCTGGCTCAAGTCGTCCAGCATGAAATTGATCACTTAGACGGGATTCTGTTTATTGACAAAGCTTATGACCTCGCCGAAGTCAAATGATTTTGTCTTTTTTGGCACCGATGAATTCGCTAGGGCGATGCTTGAAACTCTGACGGCATTGAATTGTTCACCAATATTGATCGTCACCACACCAGATGCTCCAACGGGCCGCGGTCACAAATTGAAACCGCCGGTCGTTAAAGTCTGGGCTGAAGCTCGTCATATTCCCTATCTTCAGCCAAAAAATCTAAGGTCAGACCTTGAGACTTCTTTAAGGTCTGACCTTGTCAGAAAAAAACTTTTTCTCGTCGCCTCTTACGGCAAAATCTTGCCACCAGAAATCTTATCGTTGCCCCACCGCGGCGTCTTGAATATCCATCCCTCGCTTTTGCCGAAATACCGCGGCCCGACACCGATCCAAAGCGCAATTTTGGCCGGGGAGACAGAAACCGGAATAACCATTATGCTCGTTGATGAAAAAGTTGACCACGGCCCGATCTTGCAAACTAAAAGCTTAAAGCTAGAAGCTAAAAGCTTTATCCAAGCGAGAGATCAACTGGCCAAAATCGGGGCGCAACTATTTGTTGAGATCCTGCCCGACTGGCTAGCCGGAAAAATCGTTCCGCGGCCGCAGGACCACTCGCAAGCCACTGACACGAAGAAATTTAAAAAAACCGACGGCCTGATTGATCTCACTGATGATTCACTCATCAACTACCGAAAATTTTTGGCGCTCAATCCGTGGCCGGGAACCTATTGCTTTCTCAATCATCAACGTCTGATTATCACGGGCGCCGAATTTGCCAACGGCCAGTTCATTATTACCCGGGTCAAACCAGCCGGCCGGCGAGAGATGCCTTATGCCGATTTCCAACGAGGGATTAAAAATCATATCTATTTTCGCCAATCGTAAATCCCTTTTAACAATTTCTTGACCGCCCGGGCGCCGCGGCGAAACATCGTCCCCTGCTTTTTACGCCAAGTTTTAATTTCCCGCAGCAATTCGTCTTTGGCTTCGTCAATCGCCGCCTGGAGATCGCCGGTTTCAGACTCGGAGCGGAAGTAGCGGCCGGACCAGTGCAGATTGATCTCGGCGCGGAAAACAGCGCCGTGCTTATGATGCTGATTGACGCGACCAAGTTCGACCTCGGCCAAACCTTTGTCGCCAGTCCCGTAACCGTCAATCAACTTTTCGATCATCGTCAGTTTATCGATCGCGTAAGCACGCCGCGCTTCATTCAATTCCAGATTAGTCGCTTTGAAGTTAATGTGCATGTTCGGCGATTGATTTACGAATGAACCCGGCGATAACGGCCGATGAGTTCTGTCTGGTCCAAGATATGACCGCGCATCGCCGCCAGCACCTCGGCCTTAGCCGCGCCCGGCGCAAGCGATAATTCTATAGCCAGAGCGTAAAGTTTGAAGAAGTAACGATGAATACCACTGGGCGGGCACGGGCCTTCATAATTGGCAGTGCCAGCGGTGCCGAGCCCGAGGACGCCGGCCGGCGGCACGCCGCTAATAGTGAGAGGCGGACTAACATTGCCACCGTCACAAGTGTATCTCTCTGGAATCCAACCGTTGGGGGTAAAAACTGAACTGGTCAAACGCAAGGTTTTAGTCATGATAGTTGTTTGATAAACTATAAACCCAATGAACAAAATAACAAGCGCGCCGATATTATAGCATACCTAAACTCCAAGATACCGCACTTCCTCGTCAAGAATGATGCCAAATTTTTTCTTAACTAGCTTTTTTAATTTAGCAGCGAGAGTGACGATATCACGGTAAGTGCCACGGCGGTCATTAATTAGCAAGTTGCCGTGGAAGTCGGCGACGCGAATACCGCCCTGACGCATTCCTTTTGCCCCCACGGCTTCCAACAAGTAACCAGCCGGAATTTTACCGTCTCTGACTTTCGTTTGATCAAGTTTAGCCAAGGTCGCCCTTGACACATCTTTGACCAAAACGTTTTTGAAAAAACTGCCCGGCGAGCGCAAACTCGGATTGTATTTCTCTGACCGAATTTTTATAATCTCCCGCGATTTTTTAACTAGCACTTTCTTGACGCCTTTTTCCAATTTAAATTCCACCCGTAAAATCAACCAGGCCAGTTTTTTGAAAATGCTTTCCCGGTAAGCAAATTGAGCTTGTTTTTTGTCCAACCATTTAATCTGCCGCCCGGTAAATATTTCTACCCGAGTTAAACAATCAGAAATCGTCTGCCCGTAGGCGCCAGCGTTGCCGACGATCGCCCCGCCGACTGTGCCCGGAATGCCAGACAGATTTTCCAAACCGGCGAGGCCATGACTGATAGCTGTTTTAATTAAACTGGCCAGCGGCAAGTTGGCGCCACATGTCAAGGCAACGCCTTGCCAACGGCAAGGCGTTGCCTTAGGTTTGAATTGGATTACCAATCCCGGAAAAGTTTTATCGCTAAAGACCACATTGCTCCCGCCGGCGAAAACGCGATAAGGCAAATTTTTCGCTCGCGCTATCCTCACTGTCTCAACCAATTGTTTCGAAGCCGAGACCGAAACGAACCAACGCGCCCGGCCACCGACACCGAAAGTGGTCAGCGGCGCGAGCGCGACATTATGGCGCAAGGGCAGACTCATCAATAATATATTTGGGTAAAAATAAGAGCCAACGCCGCCAGGATTATCACGGCGATAAAAATTATTTCCCACCTACCCTTCATGAATTGAATTATAGCAAAAAACTATTGCGAGATAACGCGGAAGTAATAAGTGGTGGAAGCCGCCAAACCGCTCACGGTAACAACATGCTCGGTAACTTCTGTTTCTACGTCTGTTGTCGCCGTGGAATAAGCATAACCGAAATTAGGCGCGGGCTGACCAGCAATGCTTGCATGCGACACTGGGTCGTAAATGACACGGCTCGTGGCTGGTCGATTAGTAGTCCAGCGAATAATCACACTGTTGTGAGTCAAATCAGTAACGCGGATATTGGCAATGGTCAGCGGCAGGATCGGTGTTGGTCCAGGCGTGGGCTGTGGCTCTTCGCGCTCCGGTGAAGCAGTGACAGTGATCGTGATTCTGGTCGCGGTCTCGACCGCGGTAAAATCCTTAACGCGGACGGTAACGGTTTTGACACCGGTTTGGGTATAAGTTTTCTCGAAAGTTTGACCAAAACCTTGCGTTCCGTCGCCGAAATCCCAAGTGTAAGCGTAGGGCGGCTGACCGCCGGTTGCGGCCGCGGAAAAAATAACTGGTTGATTAACCAACACTGTCTTATTATCCGTCGGCGCGGTAATCATTAGAGACAGCGGCGAGACCGGCGCGCTAACCGTAACGGTGATAGCGGCCGTGGCCGTGTGACCGGCAAAATCAGTCACCGTCAAAGTAGTAGTTTGCACGCCGGCGTTCGAATATGATTTTTCATAACTCTGTCCAAAAGCCTGGGTGCTATCGCCGAAATCCCAAGTGTAAGCGTAGGGCGGCTGACCGCCAGAAGCCGCAGCGGTAAAATTGATCTTATCACCCACATTGTAGGTAGAATTGGCATGAGGAAAAGTGATACTGGCAGTGAACGGCGCGCTCGCGACTGCCGGATCCGATTCCGACGTCTCAATCGCTTCCTGGGCCTGGGCCGGACTCAATAGAATCAATCCGAGAACCAAAATGATGGCTAAAAAACGCTGGTTTTTCATAACCTTCACACCTAGCACAAACGGGGAAATTATGCAATAAGAAACCCTCGATCGCGGCGGCGACCGAGGGTTTAGGTAAACGGCGTGTCAAGGGCAGTCTTTGACACTAACCATCATTCGACGGTAATGACGTACCAGACGCTGGCGATCTGACCGTCCGCGGCCGTAACCTGGCAATTGATCGTGCCGGTGCCGGGGATGGCAACAACCTTTTTATTCTTATCCTTATCCGACTCGACACCAAACTCGGCGACCACCCCTACAACGATCAGCCGTCGCACTACGCCGCCAACGGTTTTGAACTGGAATAAACCGCCGTTCGAATCATTGATGATCGTGAAAGCGGCGTCTGGCCAGAGACAACGCAAATCATAGGGCGCTTTTCCACCGACCACTTGCACTGTCATACGGACATCCTCGCCAACCGCGAACTCGGCGCGGCCGTCAGTCGAGTAAATCGTGGCCGTCAAGATAACCGGCTCGGGTTCTGGCACTGGCGGAGGAGGTGACGGGGGTGGAGTAGACGGAGGGGGAGACGGAGGGGGCGGGGACACAGGTGGCGGAGGAGGAAACGGCTCTAGTAATTCCACGATGTCGCCACCGACTTCAATGTCACCTTCCACGGTTTCGTTTCCAACCACTGTCTCATCACCGCCGACTTCGAGATCATCCTCAATTACTGCGTCATCAGTAACTAACAAATCATCACCGACACTCACATCATCAGCGGCACTAACCGAACCGCTGACCTCGAGGTTGCCGCCCACCGCGGCATTGCCGGCAATCGCGGCGTTACCCTGCACCGTCAGATCATCCACCACCAGATCCTGCGGTTGAATACCACAACCGCACAGCAAAAGAGGCGACAAGAAAAACCAACCGAAAAGACAAAGAATCTTGTAAAGAAGCAAGGGCCACCAGCCAATTTCACTCAGAACCATTGGTCATTCTCCAGACTTCCAGTTTTTGTCTCCTGCGATCCTCGACACACATCAAGGACCTATCTGCTAATCAAACTAGCAAATTAGAAAAATTAAGCAAGGTCATCTTTTTTCTTGCTCGGCCAAAAAACGAGCAACAGAATCAAAACGATTAAAAATAAGAACCATAACCAGAGGTGATTCCTTATAAAATCCAAGAGGCCCAGCGCCGCCAGTTGCCACAGATTCTGATCGCGAACCCCGACCTCTGGTAGGGGTAAGGTGGTCGTGGCGGTGCTGGTCGCGATTGGCGATAATTTGAACTCGCCACGGCGAATCCGGAAATCCAGATCATTGACCGGATCGCGCTCGCAGTAAAGATTGTTGATCGCGAGCGAAGTGGTGATATAGACATAGCCGGTCGGATAATCAATACCCCAGGGCTTTAAGATTGCATCTCGGTAACGAGTTTGGAAAATCATCACCGCCGCTAAAGTGGCCTGATCGTAAATACCAGTGATCGCGAGTGAATTAAAACCTTCGTAATCACGGAGGAAGATTTGCAGTTTACGCACCTCGGTCGGATCATTAGTCGCACCGAATTTAATGAACTTTGTCAGATAAATCGGGCACCCCTCGACTACGCCCGGTGCGGGAGACGGCTGGAAAAAACCTCCGCCGCTACTCCCACCACCGCCGCTGCCATTGCCCCCGCCTCCCCCACCGCCGCCATTGCCATTGTTATCTGGTGGCGAATTAACCGGCTCGTCAAGAGTCTTTAACATTAACTCATCAGAAATCGCGAGCGAACCAACTGGTCTGGTCCTGGTGGCGGTAGCGGTTCGGAAAGAAAACTCCTCACTCACAGTCAGCAACGGACTAACAGTCCCCGACAATGTCTCGGGCGCCGGCCGGGTGGTAAATTGGCTTTCGGACACTGGTTCGCTCTGGCCGGTAAATTCTTCGCTGATCGCCAATTCCTCTGCCCTAGCCGACACAACAAACCCAGCAAAAAGACACCATAAAATTATGGCGTGGGCAAAAATCCCAAATTTAACGCTTTTTACCATTGATTTGCTCTAGAGCTTGACAGAATAATAAAAACTGACAGCCAAAGAACAAATCAAAAAGAGCCAAAAATCTGGCTCCACAACTAACAAAAGGCGGTTAAAAAATCAATAGCGGCTAAAGGACAAGATTGTTCTAAGATGTCTTATAGATGTCCTATAAAAGAAGCGTCCTTTATTGGGCCGGTGAATTGTCCGATAGAAACGGTTCAGATATCAGATATGGAGAGCGAGATGTTTTAAGAAGTCGAGTACCCCAATTCGGCAATGGCTTTTTGAATTTGCTCCTTATTCACCTTTTCCGGATCAATCTCCCAAATCCCTTTTTTGCCGTTGTAATCCACAAAGACCGACTTGACGCCGTCAAGTTGCGAAGTCAGCATCTGAATTCCCGTGGCGCAAGCCCCGCAGTGCATCCCCTCAATGGTCATTTCCAATTTTTCCATAAAATTATTTTCTTAATTTTAATTCGATTTCTTCTTTTAGCAAATCGAACTTGACTACAAAATTATCAAAAAATCCCCGCTGACCGACTATGCCGTAAGACATCACCCGACCTGCTACTTCTGGCATAAATCCAGCTTCAATCTCATAATTCCAGCCGCCAACCTCAATTTTTACTTTATGCAAATAGTAGACAGAAAATTTGCCACCGACACCGAAAACCTCGTATTGCTTTCCAGACCTTACATCTAAGCTAATGGCCTGCCCAACCTCTTCACTAAATAAACAAAGGTCGGCGCCAGAATCGACCAGTACCTGATAATCAACCGCTTCTTTGCCGGAAGTAATTCTAATTGGAATAACCGGGCGCAGTATGCGACCATAACGCGCATATCTGAATTTCATATCACCCAACCAACATAAGCCACTAATTTTTCAGGCATCCGAGTCATGATGGGATGCCTGTGACCCTTTTGACGCGCTTCTTCCAAGGCCTGTTTTAGTGTTTTTCCAGCCGCCAGAACAGTTTCTTCATCCTCTGCCAAAGCCACCCACAAACCCTTGTATTTTTCGTATATTTTAGTCCAATCTTTTGCCATGTTTTAATACTAGCACAGACACGCCCCGCAGTGCATCCCCTCAATTTGCATTTCCAATTTTTGCATAATTATTTTTTCTCAATCGCTGGGGTATAAAGTTTTAGCAGTAAAGAATTAAACACTACGGACACCGAGGAGAAGGCCATGGCAAAGCCGGCGATTTCGGGCCGGAGCGTGGCTTGGGAAAAATTATAAAACACCCGGCCCCACCGACTGGCCGAATCAGCAAACTTGGCCACCCACGGCGCCGCCACCCCGAGCGATGATTGAGTAAACAAAAGGTGCACGCCGCCGGCAATCGGAATCGCCACCAAATTGTAAATAAAGGCCCAAAAGAGATTCTGCCAGACTTTTTTGATAGTTTTGCCAGAAAGTTGGATTGCCGTCACCACATCGCGCAGATCGTCTTTAACGAGAATCACCTCACCGGTTTCAATCGCCACATCCGTGCCCGAGCCGATGGCGATGCCGAGATCGGCTTTGGCCAGAGCCGGTGAATCATTGATGCCGTCGCCAACCATGGCCACGACCTTGCCTTCGGCCTGCAAACCGGCAATCACCTTTTCTTTATCTTGCGGCAAAACTTGCGCCATCACCCGATCAATTCCGACCTGCTTGCCGATCGCGGCGGCAGTCTTGGGATTATCGCCGGTAATCATAATAATTTCTTTGCCAATTTTTTTAAGCGCGGCGATGGCTTCGGCAGCGCTCTCTTTCAAAGTATCAGCCATCGCTAGCAAGCCAGCTAGCTTACCGTCAATAAACACATAAACCACGGTTTTGGCCTCGGCCTGTAAACGTTCGAAGGCATCGCCAAGTTCACTACCGTTTAGATTTAAATTAACGAGCAAAGTGGTATTGCCGATAACCAGTTTCTTCCCTTCCACGATTCCCTCAATTCCCATACCCTGGAGTGAACGGAAATCACTGACCGCCGGTAGTTGGCCGAGCTCTTCTTTCCCCTTAGCGATGACGGCCCGGGCGAGCGGGTGTTCAGAACCGATTTCCACCGCCGCGGCCAGACGCAAAAGCTCACGGCGATCCATGCCAAACGTCGTTACAATGTCCGTCACCCTGGGCTCGCCGATCGTCAGAGTGCCGGTTTTATCAAAAGCGATCGTGTTCACCCGATAGGCTTTTTCCAACGCCTCGCCGCCTTTCAAAATAATGCCAAATTTGGTCGCCCGGCCGATGCCGACCACCAGCGCCGTTGGCGTCGCCAGTCCCATAGCACAGGGACAGGAAATTACGAGCACGGCGATCATTTTCATCAAACCGGCGCGAAACGGCAAACCGGCAAAAAAGACCCAGCCGACGAAAACAATCACCGAAAGTACCACCACGGCGGGCACAAAGTACTCGCTGATTTTATCCACCAAATCCTGGATCGGCGCTTTCGAGGCCTGAGCTTCTTCCACCATTTTGACGATCTGATAAAGCAAAGTGTCTTTACCGACTTTCGTAGTGCGGAATTTGATTAGGCCATCTTGATTGACAGTCGCGCCAATCACTTCGTCGTTGACGCTTTTGCCGACCGGGAAGGATTCGCCAGTGATCACCTTTTCGTCAATATGAGTTTTGCCTTCCATGATCACGCCGTCCACCGGAATTTTCTCGCCGGGTCGAACCACGACAATGTCGCCGACTTTTATTTCATTAAGCGGTACGGTGATTTCTTCACCGTCGCGCATTAGATGAGCTTCTTTCGCTTCCAATTTCAATAACTCCTTAATCGCCGAGCTGGCTTTGCCTTTGGCTCGAGCTTCAATGTAGCGGCCAAGCAAGATAAACGAGAGCAGAGCCGCCGACGATTCCCAAAACGGGTGGTCAATGTTGAAAAAGAGAAAGCCGATCGCTGAATAAAAATAGGCCGCCGAGGTGCCAAGCGTGACCAAAACATCCATATTGGCCGCGCCGACGCGGAGCGCCGTGTAAGCGTTGCGGTAAAACGGCCAAGCGATCACGAATTGCACCGGCGTGGCGAGTACCCAATAAACATAATTGAGATCAAGACCCCAGAGCTCGTGCACATGTTTGAGATTAAACATGTGGATCAACATATAATAGACAATCACCGGTGCGGAAATGGTAAAAGCAATCAAAACGCGCCGACCGGCTTCTTTGATTTGCTTGGCTTCTTTCAGTTCCTCTTCTTCAACCGTGCTTCCCGACTCGTCCGGCCGGATCAAATCGTAACCAAGCTGATTGATTAATTCGTCAATTTTGGCCAGGGGGATTTTCGCTTCATCAAATTCCAACGTCACTTTCTCCGCGCCGTAACTGGTGTTGATCTTAGCGACGCCGTCTTGCTTACCGATTAACTTATCAATCAACACCGCGCACGAGGCGCAATGCATGCCTTTGACTTTCAAAACGAGTTTGGTCATTGGATTTTGTAATTATAGCAAACCAAATACCTCGCCCGCGCGCAGTTATCCCCAATTGAACTATTGCGACCACGACACAACATCGCGTTAATGGTGTTATAGTATGTATTGAATATGAAACCGCGAAAATATTTCGTGATTACGTCGATGATTTTCACTCTGATCGGCATTCTGCACCTGGTACGGATCATTAAGGGTTACGAGGCTCAAATCGGCAGTTTCGTCATCCCGTTGTGGGTGAGTTGGCTAGCGGTTATCTTAGCCCTGATCCTCGCCACCGCCGGAAGCAAACTGGCGCGAAAGATGGAAAAATAAGGACGATCTAAACCGTTGTTTTCACCGCGGGTCGGGAATACCCAAGTCGCGGCAGATTTTTATTACCAGATGTCGGTCAACTTCGTTATGCCTCGGCACGGTAGAACTGCGCCGGGTTAACGGATTCCAGAAAACACTATGTTTGGAACCCTCACGAACAAAGACGCAGCCATTCCGAACAAGATGTCGGATAAGTAATCGTCGGCGCATCAAGACGGCAAAGCCATCGCTTCCCGCCTAACCTGCCCTCGACTTTCTTGACGCGAGACAAGACGGTTGATTTCAACAATCAGATTAAGAGCCTCCTTGAGATTTTCCTTGACCTCTTTGATGGTTTTCCCCTGAGTGTTAACGCCAGATATTTCTTCAATCCAACCCAGATACCATCGGCCGCTTTTTTTGTACACTGCCGTTAAGTTTGCCATGCCACTATTATATCCCACCTTGAGATATATTCAACACTATTCAACTGTTCAACACTCGGTGTTGAACATAAATTACACCACATCTTCAATTTACCAAGGGCAACCTTTAGTTTACCATTATCTACTGCCAATCTTCAGGGTTATCACCAAACCTCTTATTGACGCCAAATTTTGCTTGCGTTACATTAAATTTGGAGAGGTTGGGCAAATTTGAACAGAAAACTGGAACAAAAGGAGGCAACATGATGTCTGAGCACTCGGTTCTTCTGGATGGTCAACCTGTTACTGAGCTTTACGATGAACACTCGATTCGTCGCTACCGCCAGTTTGTGACCAGCTATGCTAAAGAGCTAAGCGACGCTGGTCATAAACTGCAGGTGGAAGTGATAAAGGCAAACACGCGGCAGAAAAAGAAACCGGCTCAAAAATGACCGGCGGTTCGTCCGAACCACCGGAGCGCAGGGCGCTCCGGTTTTTTTATTGCCTTCTCTTAAGCCGTTCGTAAATTTTGTCACGTTTATCGGCTAACAAAAGTTGGATCAAATGAGCGCCACGAAACTTAAGCGCGACACGATAGTCTCTGGTAATCCGAAAGGTGAAAATTCCTTGCAACGGAACACTCAAGGGTTTAGTGTGCAAACGAGGATCAAAAGCATCTTCTTCTAGAAGCTCAATTAATCCAGATAATTTCCGTTGCGTTTCTATCGGGAGTCGTCGAACGTCACGAAGAAAATCCTGATCATGAAAAACTTCATTTCTGTAGTCGGACATGAGTCAAAAAAGACTCTTTGTTTGAGAATCTATAAAATGGTCCGGCGCCTTGAGTTCGGGCAAGGACTTTCTTGATGAAAGATTTTTTATACTTCCCTTCGGGATCTTTCAGAGGCGCAAAAATAAAACGCTTCATCTCTCGAACATCGCTTTTCAATTCGCTGACTTCTTTATTCAATTTTCTGACAAGAGTACCAGTAGTCATAATGTTTTTCATTATAGACCAACTCGATATAAAATCAAGTGATGATAAACTATTGCGTCTGAACCACACTCCGCGCATGGATGACGCCGATCATATCTTCATGACCACGGTGAACGCCGTTCACCTCGCCCTCGCCGCAGGGCACCGAGCAGTAAAATGGATAATCCCCGGCTTTAGTCACTTTGAAAGTGAAGGTGACGGTGGAATTGGCCGGCATTTTCTGCGACACGCCGGCGGCTTCAATGGCAATGCCGTGATCATAATCATCCTCATTGATCGCCGTCATCTTGATGGTATCGCCCTGATTGACTTCGAATTCCTCGGGCACGAAACGCCACTCGTTCTTTTTAGCAATGACCGTTATCTCGCGGACGCGCCCGGTATCAATCCCCTTCGCTGATTCATCTTGAATAAAACTGCGATAAACAATGCCGCCGCCAACAATCACTGCCGCTAAAATAATTAAAATTACATACTTATTCATCACGTTAGAAAATTAACATATTTAATAATACCCCACCATAAACCGACTACAGACTTTCTAACGAGATTCATACTTTGATCAATCGCTTAATCAACAAACTCAAAATCACGATGGTTATGAGGCTAACGACTAGCCGCACCCACCAGACGCCGCTACCAGTCCCGGCCAGAGTTCTTGATCCTTCAGTAACAGAAACACCGCCGATTTGAGCCGCGTCTTTAACCTCAATCCAGAAAGCGGCAAGGAGATATTCGTCTGCTGCCAAATTGATGCTGGCCGGTCTAAATTGCGCAAATGCCCGGTACAGACCTGGGGTCTGAAAATTAACGTGGAAGTTAACACTGCCTTGACCAGCCACGACGGTACTTTCTCTACTCTCGTGTCCGCCGCCATTGGCCAGAGCCCGGGACACGAATTCAAACGGGGCCGCGGCGTGAGTATGAGCATCATCTTCAGGGTGGACGTGCAAAAATTGACTCCGGTCATCTTTAATAACCGCCAAATGCATTTGGGCCCCCAGATAATTGTCGAGAATGGCTGAACGACCGTCTGATTCTAAAATCGAAAAAGATAAATCATGATCGTGACTGGCGATTACCGGTTCATTAAGATTTAAAGAAACATCATATGAAAAATTATCGCCATCAATTATTATTCGGCGGAAAAAATCTTTTGGTTGAGGCTTTTCAATGTCGGAAGCGGCGCCGCTGACTCCAAACGGCGCGTGGCCAAAAGCGTGAATGGTTCCGCCCTGCTTAATCTCTGACCAAACTTTATAATCGCCGGGGGCGCGGAAAATGTGATTGACGGTAAAAACACCAGGTGCCGTCATCGGTTGGGGGTGAACATGAAAAAATTGTTCCAGATCATCCCGAACACCGATCACATGCATCAATTTTTCGTGTTCGATTTCCAAAACATAATTCGGCACCGGCGCGCCACTCGGCCGATCGTTAACGAAAAATCTCATTTCTGTCGGCTGGCCAACTGCCGGCGGAGAAGAACCAAGGGAAAAATTAACGGCTAAGCCAGCCGCGACCGCGCTTTCCTCGTGGTAAACCGACTCGCCATGGTCGTCATCGTGCGCCATCATCATCCCGTCTTCCATCATCATTTCATCATGCGGCATTTGCGCCTGAAGCAGAAAGCGCGTCGGCAGATAAAAAACAAAAGTGGAAATCAGAAACAGAGTAATCGCCAGATAGGTCCAGAAACGCCAACGCAATAAGGTTTTATCCATAACTTCTTTTTTCTTCATTTTATAATACCACCAGAGCGGCAGGACCCACAGAAAGACCAAAAACCAATTGCCCCAATTTAGCGGTAAGCCAAATAAACCAATCCCCTCTTCCAAACCGTGAGCGTGCGAGTTTCCGACACCAAGCTGATTAGCAATACGTTCGGTCAAAAATTCTTCCTGTGTCAAAGATTCCAGCAGAGTATGCTGACCGGAATTGACCCACCAATCATGAGTAAAAAGTCCCAGAGTCAGAATAAATCCAGCCACGAAAACCATGGCCCAGCCGGTCGCCCGCTCCAACTTATCTTTTTTAGACACGAGCCAGGACAGAGCGTTGACGCCTAAGATGGCGAGGAAGGCCAGGATCAAAAGTGGGATAATCCGGCCGATCGCGTGGACCAAAAAGAGCGACCAGCCGTAAAAGAGATCGCCGGAACTGGCAATCTCGGTTAGGATGAGCGGCGTCGCCGGATGCGGACAACCAACGCCAATATTACCTAAAAACAAACCGAGTAAAAGCGCTTTCAGATAATCACCCTGCTTCTGGATAAAAGCCGGCGCGGCGCCGGTGTAGCTCGGCATCCGAAATTTGACGAGGCCGATTTCGCCTAGCGCGAAAAGATAAGCAAAAATGCCGGCGATAAAATAAACCCAGTTTTTAACTAATTCAAGCGGCGCCTGCAAACCAGTGATTGCGGTTTTACCTATGACGGCGGCGGCGAGACCATATAAACTCAAAGTGATAGCCACGCCAAGACCAAAAGAAAGCGCCAAACCAAAACCCTTAGCCGCGCCTTTCTTCAACACCATCGGCACAATCACAAAGGCCAGAGGCAGAGTGCAAGGTAGCACAATCATCGTCAGGCCCATGGCGTAACTAAAGAGATACCAGCCAAAGCCACCGGAAGTAAGGCCGGCTGTGCCCTGGTTGCCGACAAAAGCCCAGAGCAAACCGAAAATCATCAGCAAAATAAGCCCGATGACCGTACCGCCTAAAATCTGTTTAAATTTATTTCCGAGCATAAATTAAGAATAGGGCTAAAAATGCACCCAGAAGGCCAATGTCGCGGAAAGTGACCAAATCAACCCGGCCCAAAATAAGAATCAGAGCCATCTCAAAGGCAGCTAAAAACGCCAGCCATTTCACCAGCCGGCGCGGTAAAAACCAAAGCAGGAAAACCGCCGCGATGAATAATTCTACCGCGCCCTGCACTTGGACAAAAGTCGTAACCGGAAAATTAATCCGGCCCAACCAATCCTTCAACCCCAACGGCACGAATTGCGTCCAGCTCTTGGGGCTCATTAGTAAACTGTAACCGGAGTAAACATACATCGCGGCGAGCGACAAGCGCAGAACAAACTCTGGTTTCAAGCGATTCATGTTGAAAGGGTTTTCAGTTTATTAAGCAACTCGTTTTTATTCACACCGCCGGTGGAAAAAAGCTCGCCGTTGATGATGATGCCGGGCGAAGCGAAAATCAGATGATTAGCGGCTAACGCCTGACCTTCTACCGTGGTCACGCTGACTTCGCGAAACTTCACTTGGGGCCAATCTTTCGCCACCGACTGCCAAAATTCCTGAAATGCTTGGCAATGCGCGCACCCGGGCGCCGAGAGTTCAATCAATTCAACCTCTTTCATTAACCATTTCATTATACAACAACCAGCTAGACCCTATCCGTCTTGTTATCCACAACAACAGATGCTAGAATTAAACATTATCAATAATAACAGAAAAAATATGGACGAAAACAACAAACCATCGCCCTACGCCATTCCGGGAGCAATTATCATTGCCGGTTTGATTATCGCCGGTGCCGTCTATTATCGCAGCGGTCCAGCCGACAATGCCGGCCAGCCGGCGGCGGTTGGCGCCGGCGATAACTCGGCTCAACTTGAGAATCTGCGCCCAATAGACTCAAACGATCACATCCTCGGCAACTCCAACGCGCCGATTAAAATCGTTGAATATTCTGATTTGGAATGCCCATTCTGCAAAAACTTCCATGCCACCATGCATCAGTTAGTGACCGCCTATCCCGAACAAGTGGCTTGGGTCTATCGGCATTTTCCGCTTGACCAACTTCATCCCAAGGCCAGAAAAGAAGCCGAGGCCACTGAATGCGCTTACGAGCTCGGCGGCAATGAAAAATTCTGGGCTTATACCGACAAGGTGTTTGAGATCACACCGTCAAATAATGGTCTGGATCCGGCCAAATTGTCGGAGATCACCGAACAAGTTGGTCTAGATCGGCAAAATTTTGAGGCCTGCCTCGCGGGCGGCCGTCAAGCTGAACGGGTGGACGCCGATTACCAAAACGCGCTTGACGCCGGCGGCCGCGGCACGCCTTTCCCAATCGTCATCGCGCCAGACGGCAAAAAATTTGCTCTGGAAGGCGCTATTCCCTTCGATGGTATGAAGCAACTCGTTGACAGTCTCCTCCTCCTCGCGCAAACGGCGAAGTAATCGCCTCTCCCTTCAATAGCCCATTAGTTTTTTAATCTTTTCGTGTTGGCGGATTTTTTCGTGAGCCTTGGCCTCGATCTGCCGGATCCGCTCACGGGTAACGCCAAACTCCCGGCCGACTTCTTCCAACGTCCGCATAATACCGTCAGCCAAACCATGACGCATTTCGAGAATTCTCCGCTCCTTGGGTGTCAAATCCTGCAAAATTTCTCGAATCTGATCGCGCAAAATCCGGCGCGCGGCGTCATCACCCGGACTAACCAGCTTAGTGTCCGGGATAAATTCGCCGATCGTTGACTTTTCCTCATCACTATTGGTCGGCTTGTCAAGCGACGTTGTGGCCTGATCAATCTTCTCGATGATGGCGACCTTCTCCGGTTCCACCCCCATCTCCGTCGCGATCTCCGCAGGCAAGGGTTCGCGGCCAAGATCCTGCAGAAGCCGCCGCACCACCTGTTTGTATTTAGCGATGGTCTCGACCATATGCACCGGAATCCGAATCGTCCGTGACTGATCGGCCAAAGCTCGGGTAATCGCCTGTCGGATCCACCAAGTGGCATAGGTAGAAAACTTATAGCCGCGCGTCCAGTCAAATTTTTCTACCGCTTTGAAGAGACCGAGATTGCCCTCTTGAATCAAATCAAGCAAGGTCAGATTGTTGCTCCGGCCGATGTAACGTTTGGCGATGGAAACGACGAGCCGAAGATTGGCGCTCGCGAGCGTCCGTCTCGCCTCTTCGTCGCCGGCGAGAATCTTTCTCGCCAGCTCCCGCTCGTCGGCCGCGCTAATCAGCTTATGCCGGCCGATTTCCCTTAAGTACATCTGCACCGAGTCAAGCGAAGTGGGACCGTAACGGCTGATTTTGGTTTTGGCGGCGAGCTCCTCATCGCCAACTTCGTTCAGAAAACCGGTTTCCTCGAGGACATCGATTCCCGCCTGTTCGAACCGATCATAAATCTGGTCGAGAAATTCAAGGTCCATTTCGATATGGGGAAATTCTTTGAGCAATTCGCTGTAAGTGATGAAACCACGCTGACGGCCACGCCCCAACAGTTGCCCAAGCTTGACCTCATTGGCCAGACGTTTCTTCGGGATTTTTTTAACCGTCTTGACCGACAAGACGCGGGGCCTCTTTTTTAAATTTAAACTGGTTTTTTTTCTCATAACTTTTTCAGACCGTTAATTTTCTCTGACAGCTCCTGACATTTAATAAGATAGGGCTGGATTAACGCCGACGGTGAACCGTTAAGTTGCTTCACTCGAGCCAAAAGCGTCGCCAATTCCTCTCGCCAAGTCTCGGTCTGCCAATAATCCAATAGCTCGTTAAGCTCTGACTCGAGTCGCTCGGATTGACTATAGGCCAATTCAGCCGCCAGCGCGAGGGCCGCGCGGCGCGGCTCAAGCTCCCGCCAAATTTCCGCAAACCGTTCCGGACCAAAGCGGTCGCTAACTAATTGTTTCAAATTTCCACTAGCCTGCCATAATACGAGGCCAAAAATTATTTCTTCCAACCGCGACCGACGAGTGGCCGAGCGCGGCCCAACACTAGTAGGCTGTCCGGTATCGCTCTTGGCTTCAACTTGATCAAATTTTACCCGGCTCACCCCATCGCGAATTACCGTTTCCGGCAAACCCAGCCGAGTGGCCATCTGATTAATGAAGAGGGCTTGGTCAAGCGGATTGGCGAGCCGAGCGATGAACGGATAGACTTCCTGTTCAATCGCGCGAGCGAGCGCCCGACGTTCCGGCGATTGTCGTTCTAAAACTGAGAACAAGAAGTCAATCACGTGCACCGCGTCGGCAACCGTCTGCCGCCACGCTGTCGGATTCTCGCGGATGAGGTCGGCCGGATCGCGTTCCGCTGGCAAAATCGCGATCTTGACTTCGAGCCCGGCCGCCAGCGCCAGACCGATCGCTCGTTTGCCGGCATTGATCCCGGCCAGATCAGCGTCAAAAGCCATGATCAAATTATTGGTCAATCGCTTAATGAGCGCCAGGTGAGCCGAGCTAAGCGCGGTGCCGGAAACCGCGACTGTTTCCGGCAAACCCGCCTGATGAGATAACACGGCGTCAACCTGTCCCTCGACCAAGACACAGCGATTGGTCGCCCGCATAGGCAAGCGTGCCTGATCGTAAAGATAGAGAATTTTTGATTTATCGTAAAGCGGGGTATCCGGCGAATTGAGATATTTGGCCGATTTGCCATCGTCGTCAGCGCCAAAAATTCGTCCAGAAAAACCGATCGCCCGCCCGACCGTGTCCATAAGCGGAAACATGATCCGACTCCGGAAACGATCATAGGCAGACTTACCCGATCCAGCCGGTGGAGAAACTAAGAGTCCGGCTGAGATCAGTTCAGTTTCTTTAAAACCAGACCCGGTCAGGGCCGGGCCAAGATGACGCCAGCCCGGCGGCGCCCAACCGAGACGGAATGATTTGATCGTGGCTTCGGTTAAACCTCGCTCGGCCAAATAACTCAGGGTTGCCGGGTTAGACCGCAATTGTTCGGCATAATAACGGGCCGCGGCCTCGTGGACAAGATAAAGCCGACCCTTCAGACTGGCGGCGGCCGGATTCGACTGGCGGTAAGGCACACCCGCGCGCTCGGCGAGGAGCTTCAAAGCCCCGATAAAATCAAGATTCTCGATCTCTTCGACGAAACTGACAAGGTCGCCGCCGCGGTTACAACCGAAGCAATGGTAAGTGCCGCGACTCGGAGAAACGAAGAAGGAGGGCGTCTTCTCCTGATGGAATGGGCAACGCGCGCGATAGTTGGCGCCGGCCCGTTCCAATTTCAAATAACCTCTGACCACCTCGACGATCGCGAGTCGAGTCTTAACCTGTTCGAGAGTCGAAGACATGTTCGATCGGCGACGCGGCCGGAGCGTAATCGGCTTTCAACCCGGTGCCGGCCGGAATCAGCCGGCCGACGATAACATTCTCTTTCAAACCACGCAGGCGATCGAGTCCGCCGCGGAGCGCCGTCTTAATCAACATTTTAGTCGATTGCTGGAAAGAAACCGCCGCCAAGAAACTGGAAGCGGTTAGCGATACCTCAGAAATCCCGAGGAGCATGGTCTCGGCCGTTGCCCGGTCCAAACCGCGTTTAGCGGCCTCCTGATTGGCCTCGGCCAAGTCGGATTGCTCGACGATCTCACCAACCTCAAACGGGGTGACGCCGACCTCTTTGATCCGCTGGCGGGAAAACATTTGCCGAATAATCACCTCAAGATGCTTCCGAGTAATCGACGCGCCTTGCAATTCGTAAATATTGTTAATTTCGCTGATAATATATTCTTCGGCCGCATCTTTACCAGCGTAACGAAAAAGCTCCAAGAGGTCAGCTGGACCGTCGGTCAACAGCTGTCCGGCCGCCACCTGATCGCCGGTCTTCACCAGCGCGGTATGGAACAGCGAAAACTTATACTCGAGCGGCGTCTGATTAGCGGCTTTTTTGCCTCGGCCGGCCGGCAAAACCACAATGATGTTTTCCTTATCGGCCTGACGCACTTCCGCCACGACGCCGGCCGAGACCGAGATCACCGCCGGATGTTTAGGCAGACGGCGCTCAAAAATTTCTTCGACTCGCGGCAAACCGCCGACGATATCGCCGCCCACATCCACGCCGCCGGAATGCTTAGTCCGCATCGTCAACTGCGTGCCCGGTTCGCCGATCGCCTGGGCCGCCACAATGCCAACCGCCTCGCCGATCTCCACCAAGATCCCGCGGCCTGGGTCAACACCGTAACAGCGCTGACAGACCCCGCGCACTGACTGACAAGTGAGGATCGAGCGGATCACCACTTCCATCACTCCAGCAGCCTCAACTTGTTTAGCTTCGGCGTTAGACAACAGATGACCTTTTTTAAACAACACTCGGCCGTCGGCTGGTTGGATATCAGCCGCCAGGACCCGACCGCGGATAATATTGGCTAAACCCGCTTCGAGACTGGAAATATTAATCTTGGTTAATTTTTTTCCGTGCTTCTCGCCGCAATCCGCTTCAGTAACAATAACTTCCTGCGCGACATTAACGAGCCGTTGGGTCAAATAGCCGGCCTTGGCAGTATTCAAAGCAGTATCGGTTAAGGTCTTCCTCGAGCCATGGGTGGTGATGAAATATTCGAGCGGCGATAAGCCCTCTTTATAAGACGGGACGATTGGAAAATCGATTAGCGGGCCAGCCGGGCTAGTAATCAAACCTTTCATCGCCGACATTTGCGCCACTTGCGAGAGCGAACCGCGGGCGCCAGAATTCAACATATGCATAACCGGCCCGTTGAGATCCAGAGTCTCGGGCAGTAATTTTTCCACTCGACTGCGGACGCGGCTCCAGATTTCAATATCCAAACGATACTTTTCGTCTTTAGACAGAAGTCCTTCGTTGTAAGTTTCATCAAGTTTGGCGCTCTCTGCCCTGGCTTCCCCGATGAGCGTTTCTTTACCGGCCGGCACCAAAACATCATCAAGCCCCCAGGTGATGCCGGAGTAAGTGGCGTAGACAAAACCGAAATTCTTAATCCGATCAACGATCTCAGCGATTCGCTCGATGCCGTAACGGGCAATCAGATCATCAACGAGACGGGTCATATCTTTGACGGTCATTTCAAAATTGAGGAAGGGGAAATCGGGCGGCAGGGTATTGTTAAACAGGATCCGGCCGACGGAAGTTTCGATTAAACGATCGGTCAAGCCGCGCCACTTGTCGACGCCGCTGTTTATAATTTTGATCGGCGCCCGAAGCGATACGACGTCAAACTGATGAGCCGTGATCGCCTCCTGGCAATCCGCAAAAACCTTGCCGGCGCCGACATCGGACGGCAAAAAACGGGTGACCCAGTAACAGCCAAGAATAATATCGAGCTTGAGCGAGATGACCGGCTGTCCGTTACCAGGTTTTAAGATGTTGCGATTGGCCGCCATGATTTCGCGCGCTTCCTTCTGCGCCGCGACGGAAAGCGGCACATAAACCGCCATCTGATCGCCGTCAAAATCGGCGTTAAAAGCGGCACAAACAAGAGGGTGAATCCGGATAGCGTCACCTTCGATCAGAATCGGCTGGAAGGCTTGAATGCCGAGCCGGTGCAGAGTCGGCGCCCGGTTTAACAACACATATTTGTCTTTAATGACCTGTTCCAAAATCTCCCAAACTTCCGGAATCTGATCATCAATCAGACGGTTGGCGCCCCGGATGTTAAAAGCCAGTTCCGTCTGCAGGATTTTGGAAATAACAAAGGGCCGAAAAAGTTCCAAGGCCATCTGTTTGGGCAAACCGCATTCCGAGAGTTTAAGCTCCGGCCCGATCACAATCACCGAACGACCAGAATAGTCAACCCGTTTGCCAAGCAGATTCTGGCGGAAACGTCCCTGTTTACCCTTCAAGCCGTCCGAGAGAGATTTAAGGGCGCGACGCTGCGCCTGATTCATCAGATTGGCGCTCTGACCGTGACGAATCGAATTATCAATCAGGGCATCCACCGCCTCCTGCAGAATTCGTTTCTCATTACGCAAGATCACCTCCGGCGCCTTGAGCTCCTGCAATTTCTTCAGCCGATTATTTCGATTGATCACCCGGCGATATAAATCATTAATATCGCTGGTGGCATGACGGCCGCCATCGAGCGGCACAATCGGCCGGAGGTCCGGTGGAATGACTGGAATCACTGTTAAGAACATCCATTCCGGCCTGAGACCGGCCTTCTTAATTGAATTCAGAAGATTGTAGCGACGTTGCAAACGTAGACGCTCGGCGGCGCTGACTTGCTTTAATTGGCCGGCCAATTTCTTAATCGCGACATCGAGATCAAGGTTCTTAAAAATTTGCCAGACCGCCTCGGCGCCAATCCCCGCTTCAAACACCGACCCGTACTTGAGAGAGAGACGATGATAGGTAACCTCATCAAGCACTTGACCGGGCGCCAGACGGTTTAATTGCCTTTTGGCCTCAAGCAGAGTTTCTTTTAATTTCTCACGACTCCGTTCGTCCTGCAAACCCTTAACCTTGGTCTTGTATTCGTTGTCAATCTCTTTGAGAATCCGCGCCCGTTCGACCTCGTTAATTTGGGTGATGATGTAACCGGCAAAATAGATAACCTTCTCGAGATCATTGATCGAAACATCGAGCACCAAACCGATCCGCGACGGCACACTACGCAAAAACCAAATGTGCGCCACTGGGCTAGCCAGTTCAATGTGACCTAGCCGCTCCCGTCGAACAATCGAGCGCGTCACCTCGACGCCGCAGCGCTCGCAGATGATATCGCGATAACGGATCCGGCGATACTTGCCGCAATAACACTCGTAATCCTTCTCCGGGCCGAAAATCCGTTCGTCAAAAAGCCCGCCGCGCTCGGAACGACCAGTGCGGTAATTGATCGTTTCAGCTTTCATCACTTCGCCGTGAGACCAACCGCGGATATCGTCGGGCGCAGCGAGCTTAAGGGAAATCGCGTTAAAATCAGTGGCTTCGGACATAAACAAATTTAGATTTTCTTTAATTCCACATTGAGCGCGAGACCTCTCAACTCATTAAGCATCACGTCAAAAGAAGCTGGTAAATGCGGTTCAGCGATCGGCTCGCCTTTGATAATGGCGTCAAAGGCCTGCGAGCGGCCGACGATGTCGTCGGATTTAACCGTCATCATCTCCCGCAGGGTGTAGGCCGCGCCATAACCTTCCAGTGCCCAAACTTCCATTTCGCCGAACCGTTGACCGCCGCGCTGAGCCTTGCCGCCTAAGGGCTGTTGAGTAATCAGTGAATACGGGCCGACCGAGCGCATATGGATTTTATCCTTAACCATATGGTCGAGCTTCAACAAATACATATAACCGATGGCCACTTCCTGATTGAACGGTTCGCCGGTGCGTCCGTCGATCAATTTAACCTTGCCGGTCTCGGAGTAGCCAGCGCGCGCCAACTCTGACTTGATTTCTTCCTCAGTCACGCCGGAGAAGGCCGGGGTGATCGCTTGATAGTTTAAGGCTTTAGCCGCCAAGCCCAATTGCATTTCAAAAATTTGACCGAGGTTCATCCGACTCGGCACGCCCAAAGGAGTCAGAATCACATCCACCGGCGTCCCGTCAGCTAAATATGGCATATCCTCCTCGGGTAAAATTTTGGCAATCACCCCCTTATTGCCGTGGCGACCGCAAAGTTTGTCGCCCACCGAGACATTTCGTAACTCGGCAATCTCCACATGAATCCGTTTAGTGATGCCGGACTCCAATTTATCTCCCCGATCACGAGAAAAAACTCGCACGCTAATCACCTTGCCAGTTTTGCCGTTCGGCACCCGCTTCGAAGTATCTTTCACATCGCGGGCCTTATCGCCAAAGATTGAGCGGAGTAAACGCTCTTCCGGCGTGAGTTCGGTTTCCCCCTTCGGGGTAATTTTACCGACAAGGATGTCGTTCGGCTGGACCTCGGCGCCGATTCGAACAATGCCGTCTTCATCAAGATTCCGTAGTTTAACCTCGCCCACATTCGGAATGTCTGGCGTCGTCACCTCCGGTCCAAGCTTGGTATCACGGACATTAGTCTTAAACTCTTCAATGTAGACGCTCGAAAAAATATGCTTCTTAACGAGTCGCTCGGAAATGATAATCGCGTCTTCGTAATTGGCGCCGCCCCAAGACATGAAAGCAACCAAGATGTTCTGACCGATCGCCAATTGCCCGTTGACGCTAGAGGCGGTGTCGGCCAGGAGGTCGCCGCGTTTAACCTTCTGCCCGAGTGCCACCACCGGCCGATGATTAAAAACAGTATTATCGTTAGTCTTGCGGAAATTGACCAGCTGGTAAGATTCTTCCTGACCCGCAGTGGCCACCACAATCTTCTGGCCGTCAACTTTTTTCACCGTGCCCGCGGACCGAGCGAACACCGGCCGGCCGGAGTCGCGCACCACCCGACTTTCCATGCCGGTCGCCACCAACGGAAATTCCGAGGCGACGCAAGGGATGGCCTGTTTCTGCATATTGGAGCCCATCAGCGCCCGATTGGCGTCATCGTGTTCGAGAAAAGGAATGAGTGCCGTCGCCATTGAGAACGGCTGGTACGGAGCCACTTCGATAAAATCCACCTGCCGACGCGGCACCAGAGTCGGACGCATGCCTCGTCTAACTTCCACCTGATCTTCAACGATACGCAAACGGTCATCAAAAAGAACACTGCCGTGAGCAATGGCGTAATTTTCTTCCTCCAGAGCGTTCAAGTAGACAAGCTCGGGAGTGATCTGACCGTTTTTGACTTTTCGATACGGCGTCTCGATGATGCCAAACTCGTTGATTCGCGCGTAAGTGGCGAGGTGTAAAATTAAACCGATGTTCGGACCCTCGGGGGTATGGATGGGGCAGATCCGGCCGTAGTGGGAAGTATGAACATCGCGCACCTCGAGGCCCGAACGTTTACGCGTCAGACCGCCCGGTCCCAAAGCCGAGAGTGTTCGTAAATGCTCCAGCTCGCTCAAAACATTCTTCTGATTCATAAATTGCGAGAGCTGGTTGGTGGTAAAAAATTCTTTGAGACGGGCCTGGAGCGGCCGCGGGCTCAAGAACTGCACCGGCAAGGTGGCGTTGGAATCAATAGTCGACATTCGGTCCTGGATGTTGCGTCGCATTTGAATCAGACCAACGCGCAACTTCTGCTGCAGCATTTCACCGACACAGCGCACGCGGCGGAGACCCAAATGGTCAATGTCATCCCCAACGGCGTCCGGAGTATTGTTCAATTCAATAAGGTGACGAACGATGGCCACTAAGTCTTCGAGATTCAAAGTTCTGGTCTCCGCGGTTTCGGGCCCAGGCCGCTCGAAACGTTTATTGAGCCGGATCCGACCGATAGCAGAGAGGTCATATTTTTCGCGGGAGAAAAGCGCGGTGATAAATTCGCGCGCCGAAGCCACCGACGCGAGATCGGAATCGCGCAAGCGGCGATAGATTTCCAGAAAGGTCTCGTCGGTCGAACTCACAACGTCACGAGCGAGCGTCTTCTCTACATACGGACGCTCGCTCTTTATCTCGGCAAACAAACTTTTAATACCGTCATTAGTCAAATTTTTCCCAGCCAAATCGGCAAAAACTTTCAGCAAATAGGAAAAGGGGAACTTGCGCTTGCGGTCGATGCGCACCCAGATACAGTCGTCCGCCTCGGTCTCAAACTCTACCCAGGCGCCGCCGGACGGAATGATTTTAGCGCCAAAGTACTTGCGGCCGCGGATCTCATTCTCGGTAAAGAAAACGCCGTAACTCCTGGCCAACTGCGGCACAACCACTCGTTCGTTGCCGTTGATGATAAAAGTGCCGTGATCGGTCATCAGCGGAAAATCAGCCAGAAAAATTTCTTGTTCCTTCTCCTGTTTGAAGATTTTATTAACGAGGCGCACTTGCACCCGTAGCGGCGTATCGTAAGAAAGTTGATTCTCCGTCGCGTAATACTCGTCAAACTTCGGCGGGTCAAGCGCAAAATTGAGAAAGGACAATTCAAATTTTTTCTCCGAGTAGTCTTTAATCGGCGAGAATTCACGAAAAAGCTCTTTCAAACCCTCGGTCGCCAACCACTGGTAAGAATCCTTTTGGATTCTGATCAAATCAGGCAGGGCCAACAATGGCTCTTGATATTTAGAAAAATATTTTTTCTCCATTAGATTTTAGATGGGTAAAAAAACAGAAAAAATTAGGCCGCGAGATTAAAATATCGAAAAGGCGGCTAAAACTAAGCTTTAAAACGAATCAACCACGCCATCGCAACGCAATCAGACAATGATGAAAAACCATTCTAGCGTATCGGTAGATTCTGTCAACCTTGTCAATTAGAAGCTGGGGATAAGTCAAAGAAAAAAGGCCGGCGCGACTTGTCGCACCGGCCCGAATTAGAACTCTGTCATCTATCTCACGGCCTCAAGCAGATTGGCCGGCTTACGCTCCTTGTCCAGAGCAAAAGCCACACCCGAGGCAAACTCGCCGAGGTAACCCGAGGGAAAAAAGATTCTTTTCACCCCGTCTACCGCGAGCGCCGTCGCCAGGGCCACGCCGTTTTGGACCATTTCACCAATCACGGTCACCGCCGGTCTGACCGCGGCCGGCTTCTGCGTCGCGGCGTCCAAACGGTCAAGTAAGGCCGGGTGGGAAATTGGCGAGAGGAGTGTGTTTTCCTCGACAGTGAATTGCTGAAGGGCCTTGTGAACATGGGTGTCGGTTGATATGACGCCGCCTTCGTAAGACCCATACTGCTTCTTGCCAATGTAAAGCTCAACGAGGCGGGCGAGCGTTTCCTTAGTCGCCCGCGGCGAGGGCACGAGTAGCCGTAAAGTCTCGCCGCGTTCGTTTTCAAGGAAAACCACCGAGCTCATGTCCAGAAGGTCAGGCACGGCCAGTTGTTTAAGTTTGGCGCTCACTTGGCCGCCGTTGCCGGTAAAGAAGGAACGGATATCCAAACAGATCTTGCCGGTGATGTCGCCGCGTAAACTCTGGCTCGCAAAGTGCTCAACTTTAAAAGCTCGCCATTCGCCGGCTATCTCTGTTTCCCTTAATGGGAACTTATCCGAGCGCGTGACCGAAAAACGAGAGAAGATCTGCGTCCTCAAGCACTCGGCCCGGGCATAGTCCTCGGCATTGTCCTCGTAAATCTTCTGCTTTCGCGGCCGGCCCCGGCTCTGCCACAGAAGCCAGGAGATTAAGACGGTGACCGTCAGTGCGCCGCCGCACGCCGCCAACAACATCAGAAAATTTCCCCCATCTTCGGGCCTATGCGGTTTAGCCGCGACAAAAATGACAAATCCGAGAAAAACCATAAGAAAACTTGACACACCGACCACGCCGGTCGCTAGGCAGTAGAGATCTCTGTTTCCACCGAGTTTCCTCTTGGCGTGCTTTGACAAGGGCACGCCCAAGGCCGTTTCTTGAGCCATTTCTGGCCTCCTTTCGTGTTTAGAGACAGGTTCTAGTTCCCAAGGCTTCATTCCGTAATCTTCTCCTTTCGCCCCGGTATTTTAAGGGCTAAATGAGTGAGGAATCCGACCCAGAAAACACGCGTTTCTGGACTTTGGAGTTTTGATTTCAAAGAACTTACTCCGTTCACACACCTAGCATATTGAATTAAAAAAGTCAACCCCCGCAATGGTTCAATAGCTTGGCATCACCTGAGAGGTTAAGATTCCAGCATATGGCTTATACCAAGAATCCTAACCTGCCCCGGGTAAGAGGGCAGGCCGCCGAACTGGTGCGGCGGGGTAAGAGTACCAGAGAAGTCGCCCGATACTTCGGTTTTAATCAAGCCACCATCGTCCGTTGGGTAAAGAAGACTAGACAATGGGGTTACGGGGCCATCCCGACTCTGTCAGCGCGGCCGAAGAAGCATCCGCGATCTTTACTCGGGAATTAGTGTCGCAGATCATTCAGGAACGGATTGGCCGCCGTCGGTGTGCCGAGCATATCTACCACGCTCTCAAAAGAAATGGGGTAGCGGTATCGTTATCCTCGGTTAAACGCACACTCGATCGCTGTGGTTTGAGAAAGAAGAAACCACCCTGGAAACGACCGCACGACTATACCGAGAGACCGAAACCAGCCTTTGCTGGAGCGCTAGTTGAATGCGACACCATTCACATCATTGCCCCGGATGGCTCACGGATCTACGTCTACACCCTGATTGATTTGTATTCCCGCTGGGCTTATGCTGAGGTGGTCGAACGGATCAGCGCCACGGCTAGTGTGGCGTTCATCGAACGAGCGAGAATTGTCGCGCCGTTCAAGTTCACCATGATCCAAACTGATCACGGTAGCGAGTTTTCGATCTGGTTCACCCATTCACTCTTGGGTTGGAGAATCAAACATCGTCACTGCCGCGTCAGGCAGAAAGATGATCAAGCTCATGTTGAAAGATTCAATCGGATGATCCAGGAAGAGTGTTTGGACCGCACAACCCACAGTTTGGAATCCTTCCAGCTAGCGATTCCCGAGTACTTGCGCTACTACAACACCGAACGCACGCACATGGGAATTAATTATCAGACTCCTCTCGAAGTGATGCAAAGGTCTTGAACTTATTTAGAACAAGCCGTCAAAAATGTTTCAAATTTTCAAATGAGTTTCATTATTCCATATATTAGCGATCGATAATAAATGGTATAATAAAAATATGCCTAGAAACAAACAAACCATCACCAGCCCGACTAAACAGAAAGTTCTGCTCCTCCTGGCCGCCGGTGCGATCATCGGCCTGTCTAGCTCGCCAGCCATGCCTAAACGGGTTTTCCGTATGGTCAAACGGGCCTGGCGAGACATTGACCGACAGTATCTTTACCGAATAATTTCCGAATTTTACCATGATCGTCTAGTTGATTATCAAGAGAAAAAAGATGGCACCATCGATATAGTTCTGACTGAAGCTGGCAGAAAGAAGACTATTTCTTTCAAGGTAGATTCAATGACCATAAACAAACCGAAGCAATGGGATAAAAAGTGGCGGATCGTATTTTTTGATATTCCGGAACGAAAAAAGGCGGCGCGTCACGCCCTGCGTCATAAATTAAAAGAATTGGGATTTAAAAATCTTCAGCGCTCGGTTTTCGTCTGCCCCTACCCCTGCGAAGACGAGATTAATTTTATCGTTGAATTTTTCGAGGTCAGACCGTACGTGCGCTACAGCGAAGTGACTAAACTGACCAACGACGCCGATTTAAAACTTTATTTTGAGCTAATCTAAATTATTATTCCGTATATTAGCGATCGGAAATAAATGGAATAATACAAATAAACGGAACTAGATTATATGCAATGAGACACACGGCATCTAGCTGGCTCCGACCTTTCGGCCTGATTTTACGCCAGTTTTACGCCAAGCAGTAATCGTAGCGTGATCGCCAGACAAGAGGATTTTCGGCACGCGGTAATGCCGGCCGCGATGAGTAATGATTTTCGGCCGCGTGTAAACTTCGTGGCTGGCTGATCGCCTTTCCTCCAACGACTCGTTATCACCCAAGACCCCGGGGAGATGCCGGGTCACGGCGTCGATAATCACCATCGCCGCGAGCTCGCCGCCGGTCAAAACATAAGGCCCGACCGAGACTTCCCGGGCACCCGGGATCATTCGGCGCACTCTGGCGTCAATACCCTCATAACGGCCGGCGATCAAAATTAACTGATCGCAATGTTTGGCCCAACGCGCGGCCTCACGATTGGTAAATTGTTTCCCGGCCGGCGATAAAATTATTATTTTTCGTTTTTCGTTTTTCGTTTTTCGTTTAATTTTCTCCACGGCTCGAACAATCGGCTGAGCCCGAAACACCATCCCTGGCCCGCCGCCGTAGGGCCGATCGTCAACCCGTTTTCCGTCCGAACTATAATCGCGCAGATTATGAACTTTAATCTGAACCAGGCCGCGCCTCACGGCGCGGCCGGTTACCCCGTACCGCCAATAACTGGCGGAGATTTCGGGAAAAATAGTGACTAAATGAAAAGTCAGATGGCCGACCTTATTCCTTGAGGTCATTCATAACCTCGTCAACTGACGCGGTGGCCGAAGCGGCTCGCCCCTCTCGCGCTCCGCCTTCTGGTTCATTGATTTTTAAGTTTACCCGAGCGTTATTCTTCATCCCCACGACGCGGAGCAAGGTGCGGATCGCCTTGGCGGTGTTCCCCTGCCGGCCGATGATCTTGCCCATGTCTTCGCGGTGGAGATCAAGCGTCATCAACACGCCCATCTCATCGACCTTGCGGCTAATTTTGACCTCGCTCGGATGATCCACCAAGGCCTTAACCACAAACTCAAGAAACTCCTGATCCCTGTGTTTTTCTGCCATAATCGTTTAATGCTGAGTGATAACCTGCTAAATTTCCGCCGTTCGTTCGACTAATCACCACGGCTGTCTTGAATTATACTGACACCTCGCTTTTTGGCAAATCGGTTTTTTCTTCGACCGCCTTAACGGACTTAGGACGCGACGGCAAAACATTCACCTTTTTACCTGCAATAATTTTCTGATCCACCAAAATATTATGGACCGTGCCTGAGGCCTTAGCGCCGAACGCCAGCCAATGTTTAACGCGCTCGGCCTTAACGCTCACAGTTTTACGATGGGGATTGTAAGAACCGAGAATCTCCAAGAAGCGACCGCTTTTCGTCGAGCGCCGGCTATCCACCGCCACCAGCCGAAACGCCGGATCGTGCTTTCGTCCCACCCGCTGTAAGCGAATCATCAACATAAGTTAGACCTTAACACATCCCTGTTAAAACGGCAATTATGTTTCAGTCTTTTTTTCTTGCCTTTCTTTGCTTCGTGTCTTTGAACCATATTTCTGGCGGTGGAAATTGTCCAGAGAATGTCGAACTCTGACGAGCAACGACGCTGTTTGGATTATGCCGATTGGGCAAATCTTTGTTCATAGTTTTTTATAGAAGACCTCAAGTCATCGCCAACCGCTCGCCAATCATTTTTTAGTGCTTCAATATCCGCCTCTTGTTCTGTCTCCGAAACATTATATTCTTGAAGTGTCGTTCCTAGATCAAGCACTCGCGCCACCCCCTCAAAAAATGAGGGTTCGGCAAAAAGCCGATTAAAAACATAGGGATTTTTCATACTCAGAGTATAGCAAACTACGCTCGTTATTGGCAACACTTTGTAATCACCACGCTCACCAAAACGGCAAACAAAAAGGCCCGGTAACATAAGTGTCGTGTTTCGGGCCCTTACCCTATATTCGTTGCTTCATTCACTGGAAAATGACTTTCAGGCCACTACCCTTTCGATAGTGTATCTGACGGATTTGCCGCTCGGTAGGATTCAGAAGATCGAAGAGCGAGCCTAGCTTTTTGGCTATGTCAGGATGCATCGCCTTCCCGGCCGCTTCAGCCATTGTCTTTCCTCGCTGAAGTGAGGTGCCTCCGTGTTCTGGATCAAACGGAAACACAGTGTAATCACCGTCTGGCTCCTTTCTCGCATCGAGTACAATCTCGTGAGACCCGTTCCAATCGCACCACTCTTGGAGGCTGACGACTCGACCGTTTCGGACAACGATTTCGTCTGAAGGTAATTCCCTTGCCACTCGATCCATTTGATTCATACCTGCCCTGCCTTTCCATTTCTAAAAAGACCAGTTCTCGTCCAAACTCTCCAATCTTCAAACTATCACCGGCTTTAATTTTTGGCAAATTTTGAATTTGAGAAATGGTGCAATCAATGCTATCGTAACAGGCGTGAAGGAAAAATATCTTGAAGGAACACTCAAGGTTTCCATCAAAGGCATTGGCTATGTCGGGATTGAAGACAACAGCAAGATCAAGGAGTCAATTGAGATTGATCCGGCCGATCTAAACACCGGCCTCAATGGCGATCGAGTTAAGGTCCTAATCCAGCCAACCCTCAAAGATTCAGGCAACAAAAGTGGCGAGATTGTCGCGATCATCGAACGGAAAAAACTTGAATTCGTCGGCGTCTTGGAAGCCGAAAATGACTTCTTTTATTTGGTACCGGACGATAAGCGCGTTTACAAAGACATTTTGATCAGCAAAGATAAAATGGCCGCCGCCACGGCCGGCGACAAAGTGCTGGTCAAAATCAGCAAGTGGGACGATCCAAAAAAAGACCCGCTCGGCGAAGTGCTCGAGGTGATCGGCCGGCCGGGCGCGCACGAGACCGAGATGCGCGCCATTGTGCTCGATCGCGGTTTCCGCACGGGTTTTCCGGCGGCAGTAGAAGAAAAAGCGCAAGAAATCAAAAAGCAAGAACTGGCTGGGCGGGGCGGCGAGATCAAAAAAAGATTGGATTATCGCTCAACGCCGACTTTCACCATTGATCCGGTTGACGCTAAGGACTTTGACGACGCCCTGTCAATCAAACAAGCCGGAAACGGGCAGTGGGAAGTGGGAGTGCATATTGCCGATGTCTCCCATTATGTCCGGCCCGACACCGCGCTTGATAACGAGGCTAAAAAACGCGCCACCTCAATTTACCTCGTGGACCGTACGATTCCGATGTTGCCGGAGATTCTAGCCAATGATCTTTGCAGTTTAAATCCTAACGAAGACAAACTGACTTTCTCGGCCATTTTCATTCTGGATGAACAGGGTCAGATCCTTAATACTCGTTTTGCCAAAACCGTCATTCGGTCGGCCAGACGGTTCACTTACGAAGAAGGCCAGGCCGCGCTTGATACCGGCCAGGGACCATTCGCCGCCGAGTTGAAAACTTTGAATCGCCTGGCCGAGCGCCTGCGGGAGAAAAAGCTCGCGGCTGGCGCCATCACTTTTGAAAATGATGAGATTAAGTTTGAACTCGACGCCGCCGGCCGTCCGCTCAAAGTTTATAAAAAAGTGCGCACGGCGATTCATCTCTTGGTGGAAGACCTCATGCTTCTCGCCAACCGCGCTGTGGCCGAGTATGTCTCGCGCCTCGTTAACGACGGCGACAACAAATTCGTCTACCGTGTCCACGACTTGCCGGATCAAGAAAAACTAGAGCAATTGGCGGCTTTTCTCCGGCCGCTCGGCTACCATCTGCCAACGAAAAATAGGCGAGTGACCAGCCGCGACTTGAATGATTTCCTGGAATCCGTGGCCGGCAAACCGGAAGAAGCAATGATCAAAACCGCGGCGATGCGAGCCATGGCCAAAGCGGTCTATGACACGAAAAATATCGGCCACTACGGACTAGCCTTCCCCTACTATACCCACTTCACCTCGCCGATCAGGCGCTACCCGGACATTATGGTTCACCGTTTGCTGGAAACTTATCTCGCCGGCCAAGAACCGTCGCCGGAAAGGCTCAAAGAATACCGCCGACTAGCCTCTCATTGCTCTCTAAACGAATTAGAAGCTCAGGATGCCGAGCGCGAATCCATCAAATACAAGCAAGCCGAATTTATGCAAGACAAGATAGGTCGGGTGATGAACGGTGTCATCTCTGGGCTAGCCAAGTGGGGCATCTATGTACAAGAACAAGAGACGCTCGCCGAAGGCATGGTGCGTTTGTCCGAGCTTAACGACGATTATTACATCTTCGACGAGAAAAATTACGCCATGATCGGCGAGCGCACCAAACGCCGTTTCCGCCTCGGTGACCGCGTCCGAATCAAAATCGCCGCCGTCAATCTTCCCCAACGGATGATTGACTTTGCGTTTGTCTAGGAATACAATCAATGACGTTCTGCTTATGAGAAACGGGCAGAACATCCCAAACCCGGGCCCGGTGGTGCGTTGCCACCGGGTCTTTTTATTTTTTAGCGTATTCGACGGCCTCGTCGAATTTAATGGAGAGCAGGCGCGAGACGCCGTCCGCGCCCATAGTGATGCCGTAAATCACATCGGCTCGCGACATAGTTTCGCGATTGTGAGTAATTAAAATCAACTGGGTTTCTTTGGCTAGTGCTTCCACCATATCGCCGTATTTTCGGGAATTGGCTTCATCAAGCGCTGCGTCGGTTTCATCAAGGATCATGAACGGCGGTGGGTGCACCCGCGAGAGCGCGAAGAGAAGCGCGATCGAGGTGAGCGAGCGTTCACCGCCGGAAAGCATCTCCAAACCCCGAGTCCGTTTCCGAGGCAAATTAACATCAATCTCTAGACCAAAAAAAGTTCCGGTTTCGTTGTTGACCGCGGTTTCTAGTTCTTCCCGCTTTTCTTCAATTAAATCAAGGGTTGCCCGGCCACCGCCGAATAATAGGACGAAAAATTCCTGGAACTGATGATTGATCTGCCGGAGGCCGCCGGTAAATTCATCATCAATTTTCCGCTTCAAATCTGCAATCACCTGATTTAATGATTTTATACTCGCTTCGAGATCCTCAACTTCGCGTGCGAGATGCGCCTCGCGCGCCGCCGCCTGTTCGTACTCGGCGGCGACGGCGCTGAAACCGCCCGCGCCGGCCTCTTCCAATTTCATTTTGAGTCGTTCCATTGTTTTCTGCCGCGCCGTCTGCTCGGCGCGTGCCTCCGGTCCGCTGACGGCTGGCGCAACCGATGGCTGATAATCTAAGAGCTCACGATCGGTCAAAGCCGCGGCCTCGGCCAGTTCCCGATCAAATTCCGCCTGAAGAATCTCCAACCGTTCCCGTTCGCCGCGCGCCACCTCAAGTTTTGCCTGCGCGGCTGAAATCTCAAATTTCAACTCGAAACGCGCGCGCTCGTTCTCGCCGCGGCTGACGGCTGCCAGTTCAAGATTTTTTCTGAGCGACGTTAGTTCGGCCTCGACGCGAACCGATTCTCCATTGATCTGCGTTAGTTCACTCTGTTTCTGCCGAAATTCCGTCTTTAACGGCGAGTCCAAAGATTCACCACTGCTCTGTTCTTGAACCGCCTGCTTCATTTCCTCAATTACGGCGGTGATTTTTCCCCAGGCGGCGCGAATCAGATTCAGATCGAGCAAATTTTTGACTTGCTTAATCACCGCTTCGAGCGCCGCGGCCCAGCCGCGGACGCGGCCCGGCGTCATCGCCTCGGCTTCAACCGCGGTGAACTTTTTGCCCGCTTCGAGCAACCCCTCAATCTGACCAAGACGCCGAGTGAGGGTCTCGCGCTGGCTAAGCAATTCACGATACTGTTTCTCGGCGGCGATCAATTGTTCCCGCCGGCCATCTGTCTCTCCAACCGGCGAGCCAGATTCCAAACTGCCGAAACGCCGAGTCAACTCGTCCAACTTGGCCCGCGTCACGGACTCAAATGCTGCGAGACGCTGGCGCTCGGACGCCAAGTGAGACGCTTCTCGGCCGAAATAATCTAGAGCCAGCTCTTTCAATTCCTGTCGCCAAACCCGCACCCGCTCCAATTTTTCCATCTCTTTCTTAAGAAACCGCAAGTGCGGCGCCACCTCCTGGCGCAAGAGGTCAACTTGCCGCAAATTCTCCTCGGTTTTCAGCAGTTTCTTCTCGGTTTCGGCCAGTTGCCATTGGTAAAGTCGAAGGCCCAGGGCAACTTCGATGATCTCCCGCCGCTCGCGGGGGCTAGCGTTTAAGATTCTGTCCGCCTCGCCTTGACTGATAATATGGTAACCGGACGGCCCGAGCGCCGCCTGATGCAACAATTCGGTCAAATTCTTGAGGCGGACTTCGGACTGATTAATTAAATAATGGTTGGCGCCATCGCGATAGACTTCGCGGCCAATCTCAATCTCTGACGTCGCCACCGGAAAAATCTGATCGCGGTTATCAAAAGCAATCGCCACACTGGCGCGATTGGCGCGGGTCACAGCCGGACTACCATGCCAGATAAAATCCTCTCCCCGCCGACCGCGCAATGATTTCAGCGACTGCTCCCCTAACACCCAACGGCAGGCCTCGGCGATATTTGACTTGCCCGAACCATTCGGACCAACGATCGCCACCACCGGCGCGTCAAAAACCAGAGTGATTTTCTTGGCGAATGACTTAAAACCGGCCAGAACTAAACGTTCCAGACGCATAAATTCATTTCAGCCAGCCGCGGGCCGTTAAGCCGTTCCGGGCCGCTTGCTGTTCCGCTTCTTGTTTGGAATGACCGGTGCCGGTAGCCACGAGCGCCTCGCCCAGATACAGCCCAACGGTAAACATTTTATCGTGATCCGGACCGGCCTCATTCATCACCTGATAAGTCGGCGTGACTTCAGCCATGGCTTGAGCCCGCTCCTGAAAAAAACTTTTCGCGTCCTGCCAGCGCCGTTCGGCGACCAGCGCCGACACTCGGCTGGCCAGATGTTTTTCAGTAAACTGCCTGACTGTCTCCAGACCCTGATCAAGATAGATGGCGCCAATCAGCGATTCAAAAGTGTTGGCGAGAATGACCGCGCGGGCGCGCCCGGTGTCTTTGGCCTCGCCGCGGGAAAGCAGAAGATACTCATTGATGCCAAGCTCGGATGATACTTCGGCAATCGTTTGAGTGTTGACGAGCGCCGCGCGGTAACTGGTCAGATCGCCCTCGCTCTTCTCCGGATAAAGGCGGAAAAGGTAATCGGTCATCACCAATTCGAGCACCGCGTCACCTAAAAATTCCAAACGTTCATTATGCTCCCAGTCGGCTTCGCGATGTTCGTTCAAAAACGAACGATGGGTCAGGGCCTGCCGCAGCAGTTTCGGTTCGCGGAAAGTCAGTTGCAGACGCCCAGCCAATTGGTTAAAGTCCGGCGAGTGATTCATGTTTGCTTGTCGTCCGATATTAATTTAATCGCTTTAGTCACAATCGGTAAAATATCATCGTACATTTTTAACATCAAGATGTCTTCGGCTGGAAACCAGCGCGCATCGTCCAATCCCTGATTTTTATTCAAATGAAGCTGATTCAAATCTTCAGCTTCACCCAGGAAATAGGTCACCTGTTTTCTGATCTTACCCTTAGCTGGATCGCTGGCCAGATACTCGTTAGAGCCAATCTCGGCGTTAATCTTAATCTCGAGCGATAATTCTTCTCTGACTTCTCGCCGGGTGCCAGTCCTAGCGTCTTCACCAGGTTCGATATGCCCCTTAGAAAGAGTCCAGTAACCGAAAATGTCGTGGACCAAAGCCACAAGCAGGACTCCATCGTTCGGCCGGCGAGCGTAAATCACCGCCCCGCCCAAGGTCTCCACCGGCAAGTCTTCGTAACGCGCCTCCTTGATGCGGCGTTTCTTGACCGGCACTTCGTCTTTACCCGGTTCGCCAAGCTCCTTGTAGACGGTCCCGAGGACACCGTTGACGAATTTACCGCTCGCTTCGCCGCCGAAAGCTTTGGCCAGTTCAATGGCTTCATTGATGGCTACGCGCGCCGGCACCTCGCGCCGGTCGGCAAACAAGAGTTCATAAAGACCAAGACGCAAAACATTACGATCGGTGATGGCGATCTTCTCGAGCGGCCACTCGGGCGCGGCCTTAGCGATAATTTTGTCAATCTCCGGCTGATGACTCATCACACCGTCAACCAGCCGTTGACTGAAACCGCCATCTTCGAGGCCGGAGGCGAACTCTCGTTGATTCCGTTCAAAAATCGCCCGCACCGCCGGCGGCGGCAAAGAATTAAAATCCCACTCAAAAAGGGATTGCACCACGAGGCTCCGTGACAAATGCCTGTTGGCCATGATTATTTAAATGTCAATTTTCAACGAGATTGATTCTTCGCCTTTTGCTTTTTCTCTTTTTTAGCGAGCTTGGCCGTCACATCAATGACCATCCGGCCGCGGTAAGTACCGCAGTTAAGACAGACGCGGTGTCTCAAGTGCGGCTCGCCGCACTTGAGACATTTCGACAGACGCGGCGGCGTCAGCGCGTGATGCGAGCGCCGTTGGCCCGTCTGCGATCGGGTATGCCTCATCCGAACAACCATAGCTAAATCCTAACACCCTTCCCAGCCACAGGCAAATCCCTTTAGTTAACCTCAAGGGGTGACACTGTTGATAAATATTGCTGCCACTTT